>CAXSDH010000037.1:21673-34852 GCA_964235765.1 uncultured Acetobacteraceae bacterium | reverse complement strand
ACCTGATCTACGAGGGCGGCATCGCCAACATGAACTACTCGATCAGCAACACCGCCGAGTATGGCGAATACGTCACCGGCCCCCGCATCATCACCGAAGCGACCAAGCAGGAAATGCGGCGCGTGCTGGCGGACATCCAGACGGGCAAGTTCGCGCGCGACTGGATGCTGGAGAACAAGGTCAACCAGTCCAGCTTCAAGGCGACCCGGCGCCGCCTGTCCGAGCACCCGATCGAGCAGGTGGGCGAGCGCCTGCGCGCGATGATGCCCTGGATCGCCAAGAATGCCCTGGTGGACAAGGCGCGCAACTAGGGCGAGCAGCCCTCCAGCGGCAGCAGGCGAGCCGCGGAGAGGGACTTGGCGCAGGGCCGGACCTCCTCGTTCTCATCGCCAGTTGGCCGCTGGGCCGTTGCGAGGGGATATGCTTACCCCTATAACCCGCGCCGCGGGAGAGGTGGCCGAGCGGCTTAAGGTGGCGGTCTCGAAAACCGTTGTAGGTTAACCCCTACCGTGGGTTCGAATCCCACCCTCTCCGCCAGAGATGCTTGCAGCGGGTTGTTTTGCTCCGCTTCCCAGGTTGCGGCGGCCTCGCTCTTCCAGCGGACGAGATCGGCGTTGCAACTAACGGACTTAGCCGCTCGATCTGCCGGCGCCCATCGGCCGAGCCGGGTCGCCGTTGAGGCAACCACGTGCTATCTCGGCGCGCGCAGCCAGGGGGACGGCGCCGACATCCTCGGGCGGTTGATGTTTGGCATATTCCTGGACGTCACGCAGCGAAAGAACGCCGAGGAGGCCCAGGAATTACTCACGGGCGAGATGAGCCCCAACCCGTGGACGTATTCGCCCGGGAGCTTGAGTTTGTTCCCGTGAGGACGTCTAAGTCTCGCATGGGCGCCGACGAACCTACGCAAGTAACCGCCGCAGCCACTATTCCCTCCGTCGCGGAGCTCAAGCGGCGCATCGCTGAACTGTCCGCCGCCGTCATCCTGCGGGACGCCCGCATCGGTGCCCTCGACGAGGCGGTCGCAACGCGGGACACGTTCATCGCCGTCGCCGCCCATGAGTTGCGCAACCCCATGACCCCTATCATGGGCCAGCTTGAACTCCTGCTTGCGGCGTACCAGGGCGGCAGGTGTTCGGCCGAGCAGGCGCAGCGAAGAATCGAGAGAATCCAGTCGAGCGTGCGACGGTTCTGGAAGCGTGCCGGGGTCCTGCTGGATGTGTCACGGATCACCAGCGGCAATTTCCTCGTGGAGGTGGAGGCATTCGACTTGGCCGTCCTGCTACGCGAGGTCGCCGAGGCGTTCGCCGAGCCCGCCCTGCACGCGGGCGTGCCGATAACGGTGGAGGTGGCTGAGAGCCTGCCGGGCGAATGGGACCGCATGGCCGTCGAGCAGATCGTGGACAACCTCCTCTCGAACGCGCTCAGGTATGGCGATCGCACGGCGGTCGAAATCTCCGCAGAAGCTGACGGAGACGAGGTTCGCATTCTCGTGCTTGATCATGGCGCCGGAGTTCCACCGGAACACCGGGAGCGGATATTCGATCGCTTCGAACGGGTGGTGGGCCGCGGCGAGCGGCGGAGCGGCTTCGGCGTCGGCCTCTGGCTCGTCCGCCGCCTGGCGGAGATGATGGGCGGCAGGATCGCGGTCGGGGACACGGCGGGGGGTGGTGCAATGTTCACGGTCACCCTGCCGCGGCATGTGAAGGGAAATCCTCTTGAGAAAGCCTAGTACCGTCGATCTCGAGCGGGTGACGTCCGGCATAGCGGGCCTCGACACCATTCTCTGCGGTGGCTTCCTGAAAGGCGGCCTCTACATCGTCCAAGGGACGCCGGGCACTGGCAAGACGACGCTCGGCAACCAAATCTGCTTCCATCACGTCGCGAATGGCGGCCGCGCCCTCTATGCGACGCTGCTTGCCGAGTATCACGGCCGCATGATCCAGCACCTCGGCCGCATGTCGTTCTTCGACATGTCGGTAATCCCGGACAAGCTGGCCTACATCAACGGCTTCGGAACACTCCGCGAAAACGGCTACCCGGCCCTGCGGGACCTGCTGCGGCGGGAGATTACCGCGCGGAAGTCGACGGTCCTCATCCTGGACGGTTTCGCCACCGTGCAGCGGAAGCTTCCGGAGGAGCAGGACTTCAACGAATTCATCCATGAGCTGCAGGGCATCGCAGCCGCGACGGACTGCACGATGTTCCTGCTCAGCAGCGCCGAGCGCGTGAAGGAGACGCCGGAATACACGATCGTGGACGGCATCGTGGAGCTGAGCGACCGGACCACGGGCTGGTCGAACGAAAGCACGCTGCAGGTCATGAAACTACGCGGCACGGGCTACCTGCGCGGCAGGCATGCGTTCCGGATCACCGGCGACGGCCTCGTGGCCTATCCGCGGATCGAGGCGCTGCTGTCTGAGCCGTCGCATCCGGATCGGGGTTCCATCGGAACGGTGCCGAGCGGCGTTGAGCGGCTCGATGCGATGATAGGAGGCGGCCTGCCCGCGGCGTCCACCACCATGGTCACGGGACCCACCGGTTCAGGCAAGACCACGCTCGGCCTCCAGTTCCTGTCGCGGTGCGACGCCAGCAATCCCGGCCTGTTCATGGGTTTCTACGAAACCCCGGCGCGCATAGCGGCCAAGGCTTCGGCTGTTTGCCGCCCCACGCGGGAGCTGCTGGAGTCCGGCCATGTGGAGATGCTTTGGCAGCCGCCCACCGGCGGCATCCTCGACGCCTACGGCGACCGCCTGCTGGAAAACGTCCGCCGCCGCGGTGTGCGGCGGCTGTTCATCGACGGCATCGGCGCGTTCCAGAGCGCAGCCGCCAACCCCGTGCGGATGAGCCACTACTTGACCGCATTGACGAACGAGCTGCGAGTGCTGGGCGTCACCACCGTCTACACGCTCGAGGCGTCCGACATGATGGGCGCCTACGTCCGGGCACCGCTCGGCGACCTCTCCCTCCTGTCCGACAACCTCATCCTCCTGCGTCGCATCGAGCAGCGCTCGCGGCTGCTTCGCCTCATCTCCATCCTGAAGGTGCGCGACAGCGACTTCGATCCGTCCATCCACGAGTACGTCACGAGCGCGGAGGGCATTCGCATCGGGGGAACGTTCCGGAGTGTCGGGCCGATGGAGACCGAGGTCGAAGCTGAGGATTGGACGGCGGGACGCGTGCCGGGCCCGCCTGCCGGGACCGGGGGCTGACGATGCCGACCGTGCTGGTGGTGGACGACGAATTCGGGATCGCCGAGCTATTCAACGCGATCCTCACCGACGAGGGCTACCGGGTGCTGACGGCGATGAACGGAAGGCACGGCCTCGAGGTGCTGGCGAAAGAACGGGCCGACCTGGTCATCACCGACTACATGATGCCCGTCATGGATGGGGCCGGGCTGCTGCAGGCCATGGCCGAGAACCCGGCGCTGCGGGCCATCCCGGTGGTGTTGATGAGTTCGATGTCGGAAGCCACTGTCGCGGAGCGGTGCTCCGGCTACGTCGCGTTCATGCGCAAGCCGTTCAAGATCGACAAGGTCGTCGAAGTGGCGGCCTCGTTTGCACGGGACGGCGGCGACACCGAATGAGAGTCGCTGGCTGGCGTCATCCCCTCCCGCTTCGTCCGGCAGGCCGCTCATAAGCGGTGGATTAAGAATAACCCGGGGACGCCTCCGGCGCCGGGGGATGCGCCGGACGAAACGCGCAAGCCCGAGTGAACCCTTTCGTAACCGGAGGGTGGCCAAATTGTCCGGCCGCCCTTCCTGCCCTCTCTTTACGTCTCTTGACCGCCTTGCCCCCGAATGCCTTTGTCGCCTTTGACATGTCCCGAATCGTGCGCCGTGGACTTGTGCAGCTCATTGAAGATGGGTTGACCCACGAGGCCCCAGAGAAGTTGGACCAATGAACAATCCCAACGACGCAACCTCGGAAGGCCTTGCGGCCCTGCTCAAAGCCAATGCGAGCTACCGCAAGACGGCGTGGCCCGCCCCTTACGATGCGACAAGCCATCGCCTGCATGAGGGTGATGCCCGGGACCTGTCATGGCTCCCGGACGGTTCTGTCCACCTTGTCGTGACCTCGCCGCCATACTGGACGCTCAAGGAGTATGCCGAGCACGACGGCCAGATGGGCGGCATCGCCGACTACGGGCGTTTCTTGGACGAGCTTGATAGGGTCTGGCTGGAATGCTTCCGGGTGCTTGCACCAGGTGGCCGGATTTGCTGTGTCGTCGGGGATATATGCGTGCCCCGAAAACGGGCCGGACGGCACCATGTCATGCCGCTCCATGCTGACATTCAGGTTCGTGCCCGAAACAACGGGTTGGACTGCCTCACGCCCATTCTCTGGCACAAGATCGCCAATGGCGTCACCGAAGCCGAAGGCAACGGGGCAGGCTTCTACGGCAAGCCGTTTCAGCCCGGTGCGGTCGTTAAGAACGATATTGAATACATCCTTTTCATGCGGAAAGGCGGGAGTTACCGCTCACCCGAGCCGATGCAAAAGGCACTCTCTATGCTGACCAGGCAGGAAATGCAGGCATGGTGGCGGTCCATCTGGACAGACATCCAGGGTGCATCCACCCGCACGGGCCATCCTGCGCCTTACCCGGTGGAGATCGCTGACCGTCTCATCCGCATGTTCTCGTTTGCTGGCGACACCGTACTTGACCCATTCGCCGGAACCGGAAGCACGTCCCTTGCCGCGATGCAGGCGGGACGCAACTCGATCGGCAACGAGATCGAGGGCAGCTATCTCAAGATCGCTGACAAGCGGATTCTGGACGCCACGAAACAGGTTCGGGTCACTGGCGCCGTGACTGCAAAGCTTATTCTCGACAAGGGCGGCAAGTGCGCCCCAACGAAAGCCAAGACCATTGTCGTACCAGCTTCTGGACCGCTTCCGTAGCCTGTTTGAAGGAGTCCGTTACCGGCATCGAGACTCCAGCCTTGGCGACTCCGTTGCATGGTGTTTGCCGGAGGACCTCTACGCTCTAAATCGCTCGGCGAAATTCAACGCGCGTGTTGATGCGAAGGAAGCGGTTCTGAACGCTCAGAACAAGCTGACGGGCATCAATGCCCGTCGTGGCGACGGCACCTTCGGCGAGCTGATCCCGCATGCGATCGCGGTCGAGATACCGGGGTTTGTGGTATCGCGCGGCCCGGTTGCAACAGTCGAGATCGGGACGGAAGTCAAGGTTTTGGCTAACTCCATGATCAAGCAAATCGACCGCGTGCTGAACGATCTACAGAGCCAAGTCAGAGAGTTTAAGACCGCCGGGGGCAATCCCATCACGGTTGGGATCGTCGGGATAAACCAGGCTGACCGCTACATCTCCTATGAGGGCGATGTGGAGTGGCACACTGGCTCGAAGGGCAAGAAGCATCCGATCCAGGAGGCTGCCGAAGCGGAGCGCCGCCTTCTTGCAAAAGCAGCTCCCGCGTTCGATGAGTTTGTCGTCTTGCGACACCGCGCATGGAATGAGCCTCCTTACGAATTCGAGTGGGTCAACCAGCTTCAGACCGAAATGGATTACGGGGCTGTCCTAACGCGGATCATTCGGAAGTATGATGCCAGGTTCTAAGTAGAACTCAGCGGCTGCCGACGTCGCACACTTGATCGGCGGAAAAAGGGCCAACACCTCGCCAGCGGCCACGCCCGGAAGCTTCTCAACCGCCCACAGCCCGAATGCCTCGCAGACGGCTTGCTCCCCTTCATGCGGCAAGCTCCGCCCCGGGGAGTTCGTTGGCGTATTGGATCGGGTGCCCTGTTCTCCTCGGTGAGGTGAACATCCTAATATCTGGTTGCAAACATAATTGACCATCTCCCGGACCCGGCTGAACAGGGACCGGCCGGGTCCGGCAATTGAAATTTGTTGTGGCTTCAGGAATGATGGCGGATCGAAAGCGCGCCCGGTTCCGACGGGCCGTAAACCTGGAGCAGGAGGCTGTCGGTTGCGCCAAATCGTTCGCCCGCTTTTGCCCATGGTCTTGGCCTGCGTGATGGGCATGCCGGTTCTGGCCCAGAATCTAGCGCCCGGACCTGCTCCAAGCCCTCCGGCGGCAGGCCGGAACACCAGCAGGAGTGACGGCATGACAAACCAGCCCGCGGGCGCGAAGGCGCGGCCGCCGACCGCCTCCACCGACGCCTACCGCGACGCGGCCACTCAGTTGCAGCTCGACATGGCGATCCCCTACAGCGGCAAGCCCGACAAGGACTTCGCCGCCCTGTCGGCGGCCTACCAGAAAGGCGCGGCGGCCGCCGCCAGGATCGAACTGCAACATGGTACCGACCCGGAGATGCGGCGCTTGGCCCAGCAAGTCATCGCCTCCGCCGAGAAGGAACTCGCCCTTCTGCAGGCCTGGCAAGCAAAGCATCCCTAGTTTCGCCAACAAACACGTGGCAACGACATTGGAGGGACGCGTCACATGCCGGAAATGAGCGCCGAGCAGGTTGACTGGGTCAAGAATGCGCTGGGGTTCGACATCGCCGGCGCCACGGGCAGGGGCCAGGGGGAGCCGGCGGCCTCGCGCAAGGGGCCGTTCAGCGGATTGAAGGCCCGCATGGGCAAGGCGAAACCTGCAAAGCCGCCGGTCGCGGCTGCGGTCACGGACGTGGAGCTGGCCAAGAAGCTAAAGGCCCTGACCGATGAAGTCGCGGGGCTGAAAAAGCGCGGCTTCAACACTCGGCAGATGCAGGCGGACGGCGCCGATTTCGCCAGCTCTGGCGCGACGGCCGAGGCGCTGACCGATCCGGCTGCGCGGACGAAGGCCCTGGAGAGCCTGTACAAGCGCGTGGACGACGAGGTCGTCCACGCCAAGGCGCTCGCCAAATCGCTGAAGGATATTGTCGGGGACACGGACAAACCAAGTCAGAGCCAAAAATCGGCGATCTACAAGAAGGCCCTGGAGGAGTGTTACGGGCTGACGATCGAGGTGCCGGCCGGCATGAAGAACACCCATTTCGACCGCATGTTCGACATGTTCGGCACAGTGCCGAAGAGCGACACCAAGCAGGACCAGTTGAAGAAGCTGACCTATGTCAAAACAGACACTGGCGGCGTGTTCTACTCGGACGGCACCATAGAAATGGGCAACTACGGCAAGGCGGAGGGGTCCGAGGATTACGAGATCGACGGCAAGAAGCTCCCCGCGAACTCATTCAACGTCACCGCGCTGCACGAGATCGGGCACTCGGTCGACCAGAAGCACAACATCATGGGCAGCAACCGGACCAAGGCGGGCTGCGGCAACTGGAAGCCGGAAACCGTCGGATCGGTCGCCACCGGCTTCCTCGCCGATCTCAAGGCTTCGGCCAAGCTGAGCGACAAGGTGACCGACGATATGCTGACCGCCGCAATCAACACGGCGCTGTCCGCGGGCACGACGACGCAACCCGCCACCATCGGCAACGCCGATTGGAAGCACATCGTCAAGTTCCTGGTGCATAAATGCCTTCCGGTCCGGGACGCTGCCCAACCCTACTTCAAAAGCACGCCGGTCGTGACGGGCGACCGCGTGTTCACCGAGGCCGCGCCCGGCGAGTGGTGGAGCTATGCCAGCGCCGCGCGGACCTCCACCAAGGTGAACAACTACCAGTGGCGGTCGCCAGGCGAATGGTTCGCCGAGGTCTATGCCATCTCTTGGCTCAAGAAGCGTAAGCCGCCCTCGGGCGTGGACGCGGCCGTCGCCGAATACATGTGGAAGGGCTGAGGCGATGTCCATCTTCCATAGCGCCACCCTTACTTGCGGCAAGTGCGGCACGGTGGCGCAAGTCGATCGCGTCGCCAGCGTGAACGCCGATCGCCGGGCCGATCTGCGCGCCGCCATCCTGGATGGGAGCTTCCAGGCAACGGAATGCGCCAAGTGCGGCGCCAAGCTGCGGTTGCCGCCGCACCTGACCTATATCGAAATCGGCAGAAAGAGCTGGATCGCGGTCGAGCCCGCAACCCTGCTGGAAGACTGGCCCGACGTCGAGGAAGAGGTCGCCGAGGTTTATTCGCAGGCGTTCGGGGCGCAAGCGCCGGCTGCGGCGCAGGATCTCGCGGAGGGGGTCAATCCGCGCCTCGTGTTCGGTTGGCCGGCATTTCGCGAGAAGCTGCTGTGCACCGACCTGGGGCTCGAGGACGTTACGCTCGAGTTGCTGAAGATGGCCATCATGCGCGACGTCGACCAAGCTCCCATGGCAGACGAGACCGAGTTGCGGCTGGTGGGCGGCGGTCCGGAGAACCTGGAGTTCGCATGGGTGGTCACGCTCACCGAGCAGGTCGTCGCCAACCTTACCGTGCCACGGGCGTTCTACGACGGCGTCGTGGAGGAGCCGGACGCGTGGGAGATCGCCCGGGCGCGGTTCGACGACGTGTTGCTGGTCGATCTCCGGCGCCTGATCGCCGGGCCCGAGGTGGCGCTGGCTGCGGGATAGCCCGCGCTGCCGGGCAACCAAGGCACAATCAGCAGCATGGTCCTCGGTCCGGAGATCGCCCGGTAACGCCTAAAGCCCGAGCGCCGCCGCCAGCGCGCCGAAGTCGGGGGCGACCACGTCCCAATCCTGCTCCGGCACGAGATCGCTTTTCTGCCCCGGCCCGTGCTCCGCCGGCCGCGGCACGAAGGCCGTGCGCAGCCCGCACGCCCGCGCCGCCGCGAGGTCGCCGTTATGGGCTGCCACCATGCAAATCTCGGCTGGCGCCAGGGCCAGGATGTCGGCGGTGCGCAGATAGGCGTCCGGCGTCGGCTTGTAGGCCTGCGCCACCTCCGCCCCCAGGATCGCATCCCACGGCAGCCCGGCGCGCTTGGCCATATCCAGCATCAGCGCGATGTTGCCGTTCGACAGCGGCGCGATGATGAAGCCCGCCTTGAGCCGCAGCAGCCCGGCGGCCGCGTCGGGCCAGGGGTCGAGCCGGTGCCACGCCAGGTTGAGCCTGTCGAGTTCGGCCGCCGCCACCCGCGCCGCCTCGATGCCGAATTGCGGCAGCACCGCCACCAGGTTCTCCCGGTGCAGCACATCCAGCCGGGTAAAGGGCCGCCGGCCGCTGCGGACCTCCTCCATCGCCGGCGAGTAGCGTTGCCGCCACGCGTCGGCGAAGGCGGCCGGGTCGTGCCCCGGCGCGTAACGCTCGAGGAACGGCGCCGCCTCGCGCGCCACCCCGCTCCGCCAATCCACGACGGTGCCGAACACGTCGAACACCAGGGCGCGCACGCCGCTCAGGGCCATCGGCAGTCCTCCATCAAGGGCGGGGCGGCCCGATCCAGGCCAGCAGCGCCGGCACGAACAGCAGCGTCGTCAGCAGCGTGCAGCCCAGGCTCAGCAACAGCAAGTCGCCCATGCTGGCCGTGCCGGGATGGCGGGACAGCGCGAGCGAGCCGAAGGCCGTGGCCGTCGTCAGCGCCGAGAACAGCACCGCGCGCGCCGTCGCCGAGCCGAGCGGGCCCGTCCGCCCCGCCCGCCAGTTCATCACGAAGTACACGTTGAACGAAACGCCGACGCCCAGCAGCAAGGGCAGGGCGATGATGTTGGCGAAGTTGAGCGGCAGCGGCAGCAACACGGCCGCGACCACCGTCAGCAACGCCGACACCAGCAGCGGCGCCAGCACCAGCGCGACATCGCGGACCCGCCGCAGCGCGAAGCCGAGCAGCACCGCAATGGCCACCAAAGCAAGCAGCGCCGCCGTGCGGAATGCCGCCGTAACCGTGTCCGCGGCGGCGGTGATCGTCAGCGCGGAGCCGGTCGCCTCCGGCACGACAGTCTGCACCTGCGCCACGAACCGGTGCAGTCCGGCGCTGTCCCGCGCCTCGCGCTTCGGCACCACCTGCAGCTTGGCGCGTCCGTCCGGCAGCGCCCAGTCCCGCCTTATGTCGGCCGGGATGTCCGCCTCGGTGGTCTCCGCCGCGTCCAAGGCCCGTCGCAAGCGGTCGAGCTGCAGCGGCAGGAACCGGGTCAGCGCCGCATCGGCTCCCAGCAGCACCCCATCGGCAGCCCCCGCCAGCGCCTGCAAGTCCGCCGTGATCGCGACGATCGTGCTCCCCGGCGGCAGCTTCCCGCGCACGCCGGCCAGGGTCGCCGCCACCCGGCCCGCCGCGGCCCGCAGCGCCGTTGCATCGGGGCGCGGCGGCAACGGCCCGGCCGCCAGCGACGTGCGCAGCAGCCCGGCCGCGTCGGCCACCAGGGGCAGCTTCTCCGCCTGCTTCTCCGGCACGAAGCTCCGAAGCGTGATCACCTCGTCCACCAGGGGAAGCGTCTTCAAGCGCTCGCCCAGCGCGGCTGCCTCGGCCGTGGACTTCGCGAGGATCTCGATCGTGTAGGGGTTGGCGATCGGGTCATCCATCAGGTCGTACAGCGTGCGGACGGCCTCCGTGGTGGGGTCCTTGGTGTGCAGCGGGTCACCGTCGAAGGCCAGGCGTGGCAGCAGCGCGGCGCCGGTCATGGCCAGGGCCGCGAACGCCAGCACCACGGGCCGGCAGCGCCGCACCAGCACGGGGTCGAGCGGCCGCAGCCACGCCAGGCCCACCTCGGCCGCCCCCGCCCCGGGCCGGAACCAGGCCAGCATTGCCGGCAGGAACGTGACGGTGCAGGCGAACGCGATCAGCATGCCGCTGCCGGCGATCAGCCCAAGCTGCGCCACCCCCACGAAGTTGGTGGGGGTAAAGGCCAGGAACCCCGCCATGCTGGCCAGCGCCGCCACCAGCACCTGGCTGCCGGCCCGCCGCCCCGTCTGCGCGAGCGCCGCGTCCAGCTTGGGATATTCCAGCCGCACCTCCCGGAACCGCACCGTGAGCTGGATGGCGAAATCGACGGCGATCCCCACGAACAGCACTGCGAA
This sequence comes from uncultured Acetobacteraceae bacterium, assembly GCA_964235765.1. Classification (GTDB taxonomy): domain Bacteria; phylum Pseudomonadota; class Alphaproteobacteria; order Acetobacterales; family Acetobacteraceae; genus JAVVHH01. The sequence goes on along the minus strand of CAXSDH010000037.1, from coordinate 24,037 downwards.
GGCGACCGAAACCAGGTTGAGCGTGCCCACGGCAAGGGCGGCGAACGCGGTCGTCAGCAGCAGGCCCAGCACGAGCGTCAGCAGGATCGGCACGATCAGCCGCCAGCTCCGCACCGCCAGGAACAGCAGCACCGCCACCAGGGCCATGCTCCCCAGCAAACCCTTGACGGCGCCCTGCGCCACGGTCGAGAACTCTTCGTCGTCCAACGCGACGGAGCCGGTCAGGCGCACATGGGCCCGCCCGTTGCGGACGAACTCGAGCCCGCCCGCCGCCGTGCGGATCGCCTGGGCCGCCGCGGCGCCGGGCTCGAGGCTGCCATAGTCCAGCACCGGCTTGGTCAGTACGAAGCGATACCGCCCGGCCAGGTCCGCCACCGACCCGGCCAGCAGCCGCTGCCATGACAGCGGTTCCGGCTTGCCGGCGGCGGCGGCGGCCAGGGCCGTGTGGAACCCCTGCAGCGCCGGCTCGAACGGCCCGAGATTGGCCTGCCCGACCTGCACGCCCTCGGCGATCAGGCCCAGCGCGCCCAGCAACCCGCGCAGGCTTGGGTCGGCTGCGAGCTGGCCCAGGAAGGGCTGCGCGTCCACGGTCTGGTCGAGCAGCGTGGCCAGCGGCGCCGGGTCGAGGAACAGCAGGCCGTTCCGCTCCAGATAGGGCGAGGCGTCGGGCCGCCGTACCTCCTGGAAATGCGCGCGGTCCCCGGCGAGCGCCGCGGCCAGCGCCTCCGCGGTGGCTTCCGACTCCTCCGGGGTCGCCCCGTCCACCACCGCCACCATCAGGTCTTCGTTCTGCGGAAAGGCACGCTGCATCGCCAGCGAGCGCTGCCGCCAGGGCAGGGATTGCGCGAACAGGCCCGACGTGTCCGTGGTCACGCCCAGCCGGGCATAGGCGAGCCACGCCGCGGCCACGGCCAGCAGCAGCGCCATCAGCAGCACCAGCCCCGACCGGCGCACGCAGGCGCCCACCCAGCGTTCGAGGATCATGCCCGCACGAGGCGGCGCAGCCGCAACCCGGTGAGCAGCATCATCCCGGTGGCGCCGACCGCGGCGCCCAGCACGACCGGCGAGAGCCAGCCCAGCCAGGCCAGCGGCCCCATCAAGTAAAGCGCGTCGTCCGGATCGAAGCCGGCCACGCCCGAATAGGCCTTGGTTCCCGCAGGGCTGCGCGCCTCCAGCACTTCGGACCACCAGCCGCACACCCACATCGAGGCGCCGCCGAGCAGGCCGAGCGGCACCGCCCAGGCCCCGAGCCAGCCGCCCCGCACCGCAAACCCGGCCGCCACGAAGAACAGGGCGTTGACCAAATTGTCCACCTGGAAGTCGTAGCGGTGCCCGGCGGCGCTCATCATGTCGCCCACCCGCGCCAGCTCGCCATCCGCACGGTCGAGGAACGCCGACGCCAGCCATAATGCGCCGCCCCAGCCCAGCCAGCCCCAGCCGATGGCGGCGCAGGCGGCAACCCCCGTCACCAGCCGCGCCGTGGTCAGGTGGTTGGGCGTGACCCCGGTTCCCAGAAGCGGCCCGATGGCGCGCCGGGCAATCAGGTGCGTCCAGCTATCGTGGCTCAAACCGACGGCTCCATTGTTGCGGCAGCGCGCGCCTCCTGCCACTGCCAGGCCAGCAGCGCCGGCACCCCCAGCACAATCTCACGCAGCCGCTTCACCAAGCCAAGCGCGATCGCCAGCTCGGGCGACAGTCCGAACAGATGGCAAACCACGACATACCCGCCCTCCGCCACGCCCAGCGCGCCAGGGATGGCGAAGCCGGCCGCCTTCAGCGCCTGCCCGAGCGCCTCGATGACGATCCCCTCGGCCAGGCCCACATCGGTGCCGAGCAGGTGCAATGCAAGGCAGACCTCGACCCCGCCCAGCAGCCACGAGACGCTGTGGTAGAAGCACGCCAGCGCGGCGCGGCCGGGCCGGCGGTAGATGTCGCGGATGGCGCCGTCGAGCCCGGCGATCTCGCCCAGCGGCGCCCAGCCGAAGCTGCGCGACAACCGCATGATGCCGCGCTCGATCAGGCCAGCCAGCCCGAACCACTGCGCCGCGATGAAGCCGGCAGCGCCGAACGCCGCCAGCCCGAGGCCGCCGAGCACGTAGCCGGACACCCCGCTCTCGCCCACCAGCAGCACCAGCAGGCCGAGGCCGAGCAGCGTGAAGAGGATTTGGGTCAGCATCTCCATCGTCAGGTCGCCGACGCAGCCCGCCACCGCCTGGGCCAGGTTCACGCCCCACCGCCGCAGCAGCCGCGCGGCCACCACCTCGCCGCCGATCTGCGCCACCGGCAGCAGGTTGTTCACGCCCTCGCGAATCCAGCGCAGGGCCATGAACGTGCCCAGCGTCGGCTGGGGCTGCGTCGGCTGGG
>CAXSDH010000037.1:0-21573 GCA_964235765.1 uncultured Acetobacteraceae bacterium | reverse complement strand
GCGTCGGCTGGGGCTGCGTCGGCTGGGCCACGGCGCGCCAGGCCAGGGCCGAGAACAGGATCTGCACGGCATGGAACAAGATGACGCCTGCGATGCCCCAGCCCGCCCGGCCCAGCAGCGCCATGATCTCGCCGACGCCAAAGCTCGCCAGCAACCAGGCAGCCAGGCCCAGGCCGGCCAGCGTGCCGGCGATCGCGCCCCACTTCATCGCCGGGGCTGCTGGCCCTTACTCCGGCAGACGGGGCAGCGGCGTGCCGTCCTTCGGCATCGCATAGCGGGCCGCATTCAACTGCATGGCCAGCAAGGTGTAATAGGCGTTGATCCCCACCAGGTCGACCACGGCCGGACGGCCGAAGCGCTTCTCGGCCCGCGCGTAGGTGCGGTTCGACACGCGCTTGTTCCGGTGCAGCTCGGAGGAGAAGTCATAGACGATCTCCTCGTCGTCGCTCATCCCGGCGGGGCGCCGCCCGTCGCGGATCGCCTCCACGATCTCCGGCCGGATGCCCATCTTGAGCGCGATCGGCGCGTGTACGTACCACTCGTAATCCTGGGTCCACTCCCGCGCCGTCACCAGGATGACCAGCTCGGACAGGGTGTTGCCGATGCCCGACTTGTAACGCAGGTAGTCGCCCATGGCCCGCGCCTGGGACATGACTTCCGGCGAATACATCAGCGGCTCGAACGGCCCGAACACCGGCACCTTGCGGGCAGCGACGAAGTCCTCCGCCGCCTTCTTCTGCGTCTCCGAATACTGGTCGGGCGGAATGGTCGGCAGCCGGGTCTGCGCCACGGCGGGCGCGGCAAGGCAGGCCAAGGCGGCCAGAACGCGGGCGTATCTCATTGCGTGGCTCCTGCCGCGGCGGGGGACGTCAGAACAGCCCGCTGAACAACCCTTGGCGGCGGCGCTGGATGATCGGAGTGTCGCCGGTGTCGCCGGCCTGGCCCAGGGCGGCGTTCTGGCGCAACCGCTGGCTTTCCCGCACCGGGTCCACCGGGGTGCCCGGCGGTGGCGGCGCCTGCCAGAACAGCAGGCGGTCGCTGAAGGTGCGGCTCGGCGTGTCCAGCGCGGCCTCGCTATCCACCCGCGCCCGGATGTCGGCCGGCGCGGCCCGGCCGGCAGCGGTCACCAAGGCCTGCTGCCCAGCCGTCGGCGCCACGCGCTGCTGGTTCAGCACCGTGTCGGGCGCGAGCGTCGCCTCCGCCTGCTGCCGCTGGGTCAACTCCTGCGGGCGGGAAGCGCCGGGCCGCGGCGGGCGCAAGGTGAAGTCGGGCGGCATCGACAACGGCGCCCGGGTCGTCACCTGGAACTCGTCCGGCGCGTCCCGGCTGAGACCGAAGGTGCGGGTCAGCTCGTCGCCGCTGCATGCAGCCAGGCCGAGCACGCCGGCCAACGCCACGACTCGAACAGGCGCCAGCAGTCGAAAAAAGCTTGTCATGGCAGGGCTTCTACCGCCGCACCCCCGGCGCCTGCAAGCGGGATCGCGGCGTCCATAGCCCGTCCAGCACCAGCACCGCCACCCCGCAGACGATGGCCGCGTCGGCCACGTTGAACACGTACCACGACCAGCCCCAGGCATGCGCGTGCAGGAAATCGACCACCGCGCCGAACCGCGCGCGATCCACCACATTGCCCACCGCGCCCCCGGCGATGGCCCCCAACGCCACGGCCACCAGCCGCGTCTCCGCCCGGCGCATCCACACGGTCAGCGCCGCCACCACCGCCAGCGCGACCCCCGCCAATATCCACGGGCCCAGTGCGCCGTCCTGATGGAACAGGCCGAAGGTGACGCCCTGGTTCCACACCATGGTCAGGCTGAGCACCGGCAGCACGGGCACCTGGCCCCGCTCCGGCAGCCGCAGCACGTCGAGCACCCACCACTTGCTGGCCTGGTCGAGCAGCAGCACCAGCAGCGCGGCGAGCCCGCCCCAGCGCAGCATCATGCGGCCGCCTGCTGCACGGCCTGCCGGGCGCGGATGCGGCGGATTTGCCGCGCATCGGCCTCCAGGATGCGGAACTCCAGGCCGCTCGAGTGGCTGATCACCTCGCCCCGCGTCGGCACCCGGCCGGCCAGGGTGAACACCAGCCCGCCCACCGTGTCGATGTCGGCCAACCGCTCGTCGTCGGTCAGCACGGGGCCGAGCCGCGTCTCGAACGCCGCGATCGACAGCCGGCCGTCAAGGTCGAGCGCCCCGTCCGGCCGCTCGGTGATCATCGGCACCGCGACCTCGTCGTGCTCGTCGGCGATGTCGCCCACGATCTCCTCCACCAGGTCCTCGATCGTCACCAGCCCGTCGATCCCGCCATATTCGTCCACAACCAGCGCCAGGTGCATCCGCGCCTGCCGCATCTGCAGCAGCAGGTCCAGCACCGGGACTTGCGGCGCCACCATCAAGGGCCGCCGCAGCATGGCCTCGAGCTTGAACTGCTCGGGCCGGCCGATATAGCCGAACACGTCCTTGATGTGGACCATGCCCACGATCTCGTCCAGTTGTTCACGAAAAACCGGCAAGCGGGAGTGCCCCTCGAGGCGGATCCCGTCCAGGGCCTGCTGCAAGGTGAGGTCCACCGAGATGGCGACGATATCCGCCCGCGGTACCATCACGTCGTCGGCCGTGGTGCCGCGCAGCCGCAGGACGTTGGCGAGCAACGCGCGCTCCTGCCGGTCCAACTCCGGCTCCACGCCTTCCACCGGCGTTTCGTCCTCGGATTGCTGCACCAGCTCGGCGATGCTGTCCCGCACGTTGTGCTCGGCCGCCCTTCCAAGCAGCACCTGGCGGACCCGGCCCAGGAAGCCCCGCTGGGGCGCCTGCCCGCTCACGACGCCCGCCACGGGTTGGGCACGCCCATTCGCCGCAGCAGCCGCGCCTCCGCCATCTCCATCCGCCGTGCGTCGCCGGGCTGGTCGTGGCCATGGCCCTGCAGGTGCAGCGCGCCATGCACCACCAGGTGCGCCAGATGCTGCGCCGGCCGCCGCCGCTGCGCCCGCGCCTCCCGCCGCACCACGCCGAGCGCCAGCACGATGTCGCCGCTCTCGAAGGTCAGCACGTTGGTGGGCTTGTTGCGCCCGCGGTGCCGCGCGTTCAGCCGCTTGACCGTGCTGTCCGACGCCAGCATGACGGTGCCCGCGCCTCCGGCCACCGCCGCCGCGCGCCGCGCCACGTGCTCCGCCCGCGGCACGAAGCGGCGCCACGCCGGGTCGTCGACGATGATGTCCGGAAACCCCGCCTTTGCGGGGCCGGGTTTACTGTCCGGATCCATTGCTGTCCGCGACCACGTCCCGCCGCGCTTGCGCCCGTTGCTCGTACGCCTGCACGATCGCCGCCACCAAGGGATGCCGCACCACGTCGCGCACGCCGAACCGCGTCACGCCGATTCCGGGCAGGCCTTCCAAGGTGTCCAGCGCGTCCCGCAGCCCGCTGCGCTGGCCCGGCGGCAGGTCGATCTGGCTCAGGTCGCCCGTCACCACCATCCGCGTGCCTTCGCCCATCCGGGTCAGGAACATCTTCATCTGCACCGGCGTCGTGTTCTGCGCCTCGTCGAGGATGACGAAGGCATGGGCCAGCGTGCGGCCTCGCATGAAGGCCAGCGGCGCGACCTCGATCTCGCCGGTCCCCATGCGCCGAATCACCTGGTCCCCCGGCATCATGTCGTGCAGCGCGTCGTACAGCGGCCGCAAATAGGGGTCGACCTTTTCCTTCAGGTCCCCCGGCAGGAACCCCAGCCGCTCGCCCGCCTCCACCGCCGGGCGGGAGAGCACGATCCGGTCCACGCGGCCGGCCTGGAGCATCGCCACGCCTTGGGCCACCGCAAGATAGGTCTTGCCGGTGCCCGCGGGCCCGATGCCGAACACCATCTCGTGGCGGGCCAGCATCTCCATATATGTGCTCTGGCCCGGCGAGCGCGGCCCCACCACGCCGCGCTTGGTCAGGATCGCCGGCAGGTCCGACAAGGGCAGCCGGGGGTCGCCATCGTCGGGTGTCCGCGTCATGTCCACCATGCGGATCGCGGCGTCCACGTCCGCGCGGGACAGTCCCTTGCCGCCCTCCAACCGCTTATACAGCCCGGTCAGCGCCAGCTCCGCCGCCTGCACCCGCGCCGGCTCGCCGCTGATCGCCACGCGGTTGCCGCGGGACGACATCTTGACGTTCAAGCCCTGTTCGAGCCGCACCAGGTTGCGGTCATGGTCGCCGAACAGCAGCGGCAGCAAGGCGTTGTCGCCGAATTGCAGGGTGACCGCCTTGCCGGGGCGGCCGGAGGGGGAGGGTGCAGCCGGGGTGGCGGCGATGATGTTCAAGCGGATATTCGCTCCGTCGTTAGGGTTCCAGACAAGGAGTTGGGGTTGCCGTGCAGGATTCGCACCAGGGCTTCGGTCCCGATCAGCGAATTTGGGCCGGGAACGTGCACCGGCTGCAGATACGGCGTCCGGCCCGACAACTGCCCAGGCCGGCGCCCCGGCCCGGTGAACAGCACCGGCAGCGCCAGGTCGCGGCTCGCCAGGTTGAACTCTGCCTGCTGCGCGCGCAGCACGGCCAGCAACGCCTGCAACCGCTGATCCTTCACGGCCTCGGCCACCTGGCCCGGCGCGCCCGCAGCCGGGGTGCCCGGCCGCGGCGAATACTTGAAGCTGAACGCCTGCGCGAACCGCACCTGGCGCACCAGGTCGAGCGTCGCCTCGAAGTCCCTGTCCGTCTCGCCTGGATGGCCGACGATGAAATCCGAGGACAAGGCCATGTCCGGCCGCGCGGCCCGCAGCCGGTCCACCAACGCCAGGTAATCCGCGGCCGTATGCCGCCGGTTCATCGCCGCGAGCACCCGGTCGGAGCCGGACTGCACCGGCAGATGCAGGAACGGCATCACCTTCGGCAAATCCCGATGCGCGGCGATCAGGTCGTCCCGCATATCGCGCGGGTGCGACGTCGTGTAGCGCAGCCGCAGCAGGCCCGGCAGGCCCGACAAGGCTTCCAGCAACTGGGCAAAGCTCCAGGAGCCGCCTCCGGGCGCCGCCCCGTGCCAGGCATTCACGTTCTGCCCGAGCAGGGTGATCTCGCGCGCCCCCGCCGCCACGAGCCGCCTTGCCTCCGCCAGCACGGCCGAGGCGGGGCGGCTCGCCTCGGCGCCCCTGGTGTAGGGCACCACGCAGAAGCTGCAGAACTTGTCGCAGCCTTCCTGCACGGTAAGGAACGCCGTCACCCCAGGCGCCGCCGCGGCATCGGGCAGGTGGTCGAACTTATCCTCGGCCGGGAAGTCCGTCTCGATCACCGCCCCGCCCGCCCGCGCCGCCCGCGCCACCATCTCCGGCAGCCGGTGATAGGTCTGCGGCCCCAGCACGATGTCCACATACGGCGCCCGCGCCAGGATCTCGGCGCCCTCCGCCTGCGCCACGCAGCCGGCGACGGCCAGGATGGTCGGCCGCCCCGCCGCCTCGCGCGCCTGCTTGATCACCCGCAGCCGGCCCAGCTCGCTGAACACCTTCTCCTCGGCGCGCTCGCGGATATGGCAGGTGTTCAGGATGACCATGTCGGCGTCCTCCGGCGCAGCCGCCGGCACGTAGCCCAGCGGCGCCAGCACGTCGGCCATCCGTCCGCTATCGTACACGTTCATCTGGCAGCCCCAGGTGATCACATGCAGCCGCTTCGGTGCCCCGCTCACGATCCGGTCGTCCCCCCGCCCGGACCAAGCCGGGCGCGTGGCTGAATGGAGCGGCAGGGGGATGGGGTCAAGCGGCGCAGCGCGCGGAACGGTCCATGAAACCTGCCCGATATGGCAACGGCGAGTGTGCCAGGAGCATCCGTCATCCTGTCAAGCGAAAGCCGCCGCCGGTGAAAGTTGCCGGTCAAGCGACGGCTGCCGGGAGCGGCGTGGCCGGCCGGTTCTGCCGCAGCGTGGACGCCCCCTCGGCCACCGTCCGCCACACCGCCTGCGACAGCGCCTTGCGCGACGGGAAGGCGGCTGGGTCGAGTGGCGCATGCAGCAGGATGGTCGCGCGCAGCCCCCGATAGCGCGCCAGCCGCCAGAAGTGGCTGCCGAGTTCCATGTCGCCGTACCACGCCGAGACCGGCCGGCTCGCCCGCCCCATCGGCAGCCCGGCCAGCATGTCGTACACCACCGAGACGGGCTGGATCAGCGGCTGCTTGCCCTCCCGCTCCTCCGCGATCGAGAAGAACGCCGACCGGAACGGCAGCACCCGCGAGCCGTCCGAGCTGGTTCCCTCGGGGAACAGCACCAGGTTGTCCCCTCCGTCCAGCCGGGCGCGCATGCCGTCCCGCTCGCGCCCGGTGTCGCCCTTGCGGCGGCTGACGAACACCGTCCGCCCCAGCCGCGCGATGGTGCGGATCACCGGCCAGCGCCCGACCTCCGCCTTGGCGATGAAACACGCCTCGAGCGTGCCGCCGAGCACCAAGACGTCGAGCCACGACGAATGGTTGGAGGCGAACACCACCGCCCGCCCGCCTGGGCGCCGGGCTTGCGTACCGATCACCCGCACCCGCACCCCGATGATCCGCGCCACCGTCGCCCAGTATACCCGCGCGAACACCACCTTGCCCCGCCCCGGCAGCCGGATCAGCAAGGCTTGCAGCGCCGCCGCCGGCACGGTCCACAACAGCGCGAGGCCGCCGCGCCAGACCGCCCGCGCGGCCTGCATCAGCCGGGGCTTGCCCGGCGCGGGCAGCGCGTCGTACCCGCTGAACAGGGCCAGATCCATCGGCGGCATGCGGCGGGCGGTCATCTCCATCCGCCGCACATACCAAGCCGGACCGGCCGGAACAATGAAGCCCGCGTGACAATCCCGCGTTGGCGCTAGCCCTCCACGGGCCCCGCCGGGAGAACGGCTACATCCAAGCGCCGCCCCGTACGTTACAATCCGGCATGCCCCGGACTTTCTCGTTCCGGCACCCCTTCCGGGGCGCCCTTGCCGTCGCCCTCTGCGTCGCGCCCGCCGGCGGGCGCGCGGCAGATCCGCAGCCCTATACCGTCAGCCTCACGCCGACCACTCCCGCCGCCCTCGACAAGGCCCTGCGCGACAGCTCCAACCTGATCGGCTTGCGCGACACCGCCCCGGTCGGCCCCTTCGCCCTCGTCACCCGCGCCCGCGACGACAAGGCCCGGCTCGAGACCGCGCTGAACAGCTTCGGCCACTACGCCGCCCGCGTGCGCATCGAGGTCGCCGGCCGCGCGCTCGACGATCCGGCGCTGCCCGCCGCGTTCGAGGCCGCGGCCGCCTCCGTCCCGGTCGCCGTCACGATCGAGCCCGGCCCGGTGTTCCATCTCCGCCGCGTCATCCTGACCGGTGAGGCGGCGACCGGGGAGGCGGCCCGGGAGGCGCGTGCGGCGCTCAAGCTCGCCCCCGGCGACCCGGCCATCGCCGCCGACGTGCTCGCCGCCCAGGCCCGCATGCTGGAAGCCCTCCGCGCCAACGGCCACGCCCTGGCCAAGGTCGCTACCCCCGTCGCCACGCTCGACCCCGGGGCCGAGGCGCTCGACGTCAGCTATGCCGTGCAGGCGGGCCCGCGCGTGAACCTGGGTCCGATCACCGTGGACGGGCTCGTCCGCGTGGACGAAGGCTTCGTCCGCCGCCGCCTGCTGGTGGCCCAGGGCGAGCCGTTCAACCCGGAGGCGATCGAGAAAGCCCGGCAGAACCTCGCCCAACTCGGCGTATTCGCCACCGTCCGCGCCCGCGCCGCCGATGCGCTCGACCCGGCCGGGCAACTCCCGCTCGCCTTCGACGTCACCGAACGCCCCCGCCATGCCATCGGCGTTACCGCCGCCTTCTCGACCGACCTCGGCGCCTCGGCCGGCGTCACCTTCCAGCACCGCAACCTGTTCGGCGCCGCGGAACGGCTCGACCTCGGCGCCGCCGTCACGCAACTCGGGGGCTCAGCCAGCCGCCGGCCCGGCTACAACGTTACCGCCGCCCTCACCAAGCCCGACCTCTGGGCGCGCAACCAGTCGCTCACCGTCAGCCTGCAAGCCATCAAGGAGAGCCTCGAAGCCTATGACCGCACCGCCGTGCTGGCCGGCGCCACGCTGACCCGCAAGCTCTCGGAACGCTGGACCGTCAGCGCCGGGCTGCTCGCGCAGCAGTCGCGCGTCGAGCAGGAGAGCGTATCCCGCGACTACACCCTGCTCGGCCTGCCGCTCGGCGTCCGCTACGACAGCACGGGCATCGAGGGCCTGTTGGAGCCCACCCACGGCGTCAAGGCCGCCCTCACCGCCACGCCCACCGCCGCCCTGTCCGGCGCGGGCGGCAGCTTCACCATCCTGCTACTGACCGGCTCCACCTACCTGAACCTCGCCGCCCCCGGCCGCAGCGTGCTGGCCTTGCGGGCGACCGCGGGCAGCGTGCAGGGCGCCACGACCTTCGAGCTGCCGCCCGACCAGCGGCTCTATGCCGGCGGCAGCGGCACCGTGCGCGGCTACAAGTACCAGTCGGTCGGCCCCAAGTTCGCCAGCGGCCGGCCCACCGGCGGCACCTCGCTCGCCGCCGCCACCGTCGAGTTCCGCCAGCGCTTCGGCGAGAGCTTCGGCGCGGCCGTGTTCGTGGACGCCGGCCAGGTGGACACGGCCAGCACGCCCTTCAGCGGCTCCTTGCGCGCCGGCGCCGGCGTGGGCGCGCGCTACTACACGCCGATCGGGCCGATCCGCCTGGATGTCGCCGTACCGCTGAACAAGCAACGCGGCGACGACACGTTCGAGCTGTATATCGGCATCGGCCAGGCCTTCTGATGCGCCGCGCCGGGAAGCTCCTGCTTTGGCTGCTGGGCGTGGTGGTGCTGCTGCCCGTGTTGGCCGTGGGCGCCCTTTGGCTCGGGCTGAACACCGGCCCCGGCCGCGCCCTCGCGGAACGCAACCTCGCCAAGTTCACCGGCGGCATGGTCGTGGCGCAAGGCATCAGCGGACGCTTCCCCGACGCGCTCCGCCTACGCCACCTCGAAATCCACGACGCCCAGGGCGCCTGGCTGCTGGCCGACGACGTGCTGCTGGATTGGAGCCCCGCCCGGCTGCTGCAACGCGTGGCGCGCATCGACCGCCTGGAGGCCGCGCGCCTGCAGCTTCCCCGGCTTCCCGCCGCGAACCCATCCGCGGCGGCGCCGGCCGCCCCGTCCCAGCCGTATCGGTTGCCCGTCCGCGTGGAAGCCGCCCGCATCCACGTCGCCCGCGCCGAAATCGGCGCGCCGGTCCTGGGCGCCGCCGCCGTGGTCTCGATCGACGGCCAGGCCGACCTGCCCTCCCTGGAGGCCGGCGCCGCCAGCCTCGACCTTCATCGGCTGGACGGCGAGGGCGTCTATACGCTGACAGCCCGCCTCGACCCGGCCAGCATGGACGCCAAGCTCGCCATCGCCGAACCGGAGGGCGGCCTCGTCGCCCAGCTCGCAAGCCTGCCCAACCTTGGGCCGCTCCGGGTCGAGGCGGCCCTGAAAGGCCCCCGCGACGCGCTGGCCACCACGCTCGCCATCGCGGCCGGGCCGCTGCGCGCGGACGCCACCGGCACCCTCGACCTCGTCCGGTTGGCCGCCGACTTGAACGTGACCGGCGCCGCCCCGGCCATGACGCCGGCCCCGAACGTGTCCTGGCAGGCGATCCAGTTGCAGGCCCGGGTGCGCGGGCCGTTCACCGCCCCGGACGCCAGCGGGCGGCTCCGCGTGGAGGGCCTCGCCGCCGCGGGCGCCGGCCTGCGGCTGCTCGCTGCCGACATCGACGGCAATGCCGGCCGGGTCGGGCTGCACGCCACGGCCGAAGGCCTGCGCCTGCCCGGCCCCGACCCAGCCCTGCTGGCCGCAACCCCGCTCACCCTCGACGGCGCCGTCCGCCTCGACGACCCCGCCCGGCCCGCGACCTTCACCCTGTCCCACGCCCTGATCTCCGCCACCGGCCAGGCCCGCACGGCCGGCGACCCCGACATAACAGCCGACCTCCGCCTGCCGGACCTCGCGCCCTTCGCGGCCCTGGGCGGCATCGAGCTGCGCGGCAGCACCGCCCTCCGCCTCCATGCCCTGGTGCAAGGCGGCGCGACCAAGCTGGACGCGGACGGCACCCTGGGTCTTACCGGCGGCCTCGCCCCCTTGCCCGGCCTGATCGGCGACGCCGCCGCCATCGGCCTCTCCGCCCAGCTCCACGACGACGACATCCGGGTCACCCGCCTCGAGCTCGCCGGCCGCACCCTGCGCCTCTCCGCCCAGGCCAGCCGCATCGCCGGCCGTCTGGAGGGCCGAACCACCATCGGCCTGACCGACCTCGCCGTGCTGGCGCCCACCGTATCCGGCGCCGTGCAGGCCGAGGCGCAAATCCAGGGCACGATGGACGATCTCGCCCTCACCGCGACCCTGGCCGGCCAGGTCGGCGTGCCCGGCGTGCCCCGCGGCCCGGTGAAGCTCAGCCTCGCCCTGCGAGGCTTGCCCGGTGCGCCGCAGGGCACGATCAGCGGCGAGGGCGCCCTCGCCGGCGCCCCCCTAAGCCTCGCCCTGAACGCAAGCCGCTCGCCCGACGGCGCCCTGCATGCCACCATCGACCGCGCCGCCTGGCGCAGCCTGCACGCGGAAGGCGCCTTGACCCTGCCGGCCGGCGCCACGGTCCCGCAGGGCCGGGTCGCCCTCCGCCTGGCCAGCCTCGCCGACCTCAGCCCCTTCGTCGGCCAGTCCCTCTCCGGCGCCCTGACCGCCGACCTCGACCTCGACCCACGCGAAGCCCGGCTGCACGCCGACCTGCGCGGCGCGGGCATCCCAGGCAGCCGCGTAGCCCACGCCGTCATCGCCGCCCGCGTCGCCGACCCGGCGGCCCGGCCGGTCGTGAACGCCACGGTGGCCCTCGACGGACTTGATGCAAGCGGCGTCACCGGATCGGTCAAGCTCGACGTCGCCGGCCCGCAGGACGCGCTTGCCTTGCGCACCAACGCCGCCTTGCAGGTCGCCGGCACCGACATGCAGATCGGCGGCGCCGCGCTGCTCAACGCCACCGCCCAACATGTCGTGGTCGGCAGCCTGCAAGTCGTCGCCCGGGGGGAGACCATCCGCCTGCTCGCTCCCGCCACCATCCGCTACGCTGGCGCCGTCGCCGTGGACCGCCTTCGCGTCGGCGTCCGCCAGGCGGTGCTGGACGTCGCGGGCCAGCTCTCGCCGCGCTTGAACGCGACGGTCGCCCTGCGCGCGCCTGCCGACCTGCTGGCGATCGCCGCCCCGGACTTGGCGCTCGACGGTGTCATCACCCTCGACGCCCAGCTCACCGGAACCCCCGCGCTGCCCGGCGGCGCCATCCGCCTCGCGGCCACCGGCCTGCGCATGCGCACCGGCCCCGGCCGCGCGCTGCCCCCCGCCGCCCTCACCGCCACCGCGCAACTGGCCGGTGCCGCCGCGCGGATCGAGGCGCGCCTTGCCGCCGGCTCGGCGCAGCTTACCCTGGCCGGCACCGCACCGCTCGGGGCCGGTCCGCTCAATCTCCGGGCCTCCGGGTCGCTCGACCTCGCCTTGCTCGACCCCATCCTGAGCCCGGGCGGCCGCCGCGCCCGCGGCCGGGTCGCGGTGGACGCCACCGTCGCCGGCACCGCGGCCGCCCCGCGCATCGCCGGCGCCGCCCAACTCACCGGCGGCGAGCTGCAGGATTTCTCCCAGGGCGTGCATGTGACCGCCATTGCCGCCAGCCTCCGCGCCGAGGGCGACACCCTGCGCATCGTGAGCCTCACGGGCCGCGCCGGCCCCGGCACGGTCGCCGCCGCCGGCAGCATCGGCGTGCTGCTCCCCGGCCTGCCGCTCGACCTGGCGATCACGCTCCGCAACGCCCGCCCGCTCGCCTCCGACCGCCTAACCGCCGATCTCGACGCCGACCTCACCCTGCGCGGCTCGGCCACCGGCGCCCTGCAGGTGGCCGGCCGGGTCGTGGTGCGCCGGGCCGAGATCCGCATCCCCGAAAGCCTGCCCGCCACCATCGCCGTGCTGGACGTCCGCCGCCCCGGCCAGCGCCCGCCCGCCCCTGCCGCGGCCGGCGCCGCCATCGGCCTCGACCTCACCGTCGCGGCGCCGGGCGCCGTGTTCGTCCGCGGCCGCGGCGTGGACGCGGAACTCAGCGGCCAGTTGCGCATCCGCGGCAGCAGCATCCAGCCGCAGGTGACTGGCGGCCTCGAGATGCGCCGTGGCCTGATCAGCCTAGCCGGCACCACGCTGACCTTCTCGCGCGGCAAAATCGGCTTCGATGGCACCGGCGTCACCGGCAAGATCGATCCCACGCTCGACTTCGCCGCCGACAGCACCGCCGGCGGCGTCACCGCCACGCTGAGCATCGAAGGCTACGCCAGCGCGCCCAAGATCAAGCTCAGCAGCGTGCCCGACCTGCCGCAGGACGAGGTGCTGGCCTACCTGCTGTTCAAGCGCAGCGCCAAGGAACTCGGCCCCTTCCAGATCGCCGAGATCGCCGCCGCCCTGGCCAGCCTGACCGGCGTGGGCGGCAGCGGCGCGAACCCGCTGGAGAGCATCCGCCGCGGCTTGGGCCTCGACCGGCTCTCGGTCGGAGGCGGCAGCAGCACCAGCAGCGCGCCCTCGGTCGAGGCGGGGCGCTACGTCGCCAACGGCGTCTATGTCGGCGCCAAGCAGGGCGCCACGGGCGGCGGCACCGGCGCCACCGTGCAGATCGACATCACCAAGGGCCTGAAGCTGCAAACCGACGTCGGCACCGGGGAGGGCGGCAACCAAGTTGGTGTGACCTACCAGTTCGAGTATTGAGGGCCGCAACGAACCGGAGGACACGCCGTGAAGACTGCCGTCATCGCTGGGCTGCTGGCCCTGCTGCTCGCGACTCCGGCTCGCGCCCAAATCTCGGACGACGTCGTGCGCATCGGCGTGCTCACGGATGAAACCGGCCCCTATGCCGACAGCGCGGGCGCCGGCTCCGTGCTCGCGGCCCGCATGGCCGTCGAAGATTTCGGGGGCAAGGTGCGCGGCAAGCCGGTCGAGATCGTCCACGCCGACACGCAGAACAAGCCGGACGTCGCCAGCACCGTCGCCCGCCGCTGGTTCGACACCGAGCGGGTGGACGCCGTCATCGACCTGCCTGTCACCCCGATCGCGCTCGCCGTGCAGGAGATCGCCCGCCAGAAGAACCGCACCGTCATGATCACCGCGTCGGCCGCCAGCGAGTTCACCTCGAAGTTCTGCTCCCCGGTCTCCACCCATTGGGCCGACGACACCCACGCGCTGACCGCGGGCGCGGCCCGCGCCCTGGTGGCGCAAGGCGGCGACACCTGGTTCTTCATCACCGTGGACCAAGCCTTCGGGCTGGCGCTCGAGCGGGACGCGACGGGCATCGTCCGCGAGGGTGGAGGCCGCGTGCTCGGCACCCTGCGCCATCCGATCGGCGCAAACGACTACTCCTCCCTGCTGCTGCAGGCGCAGACCAGCGGCGCCAAGGTGGTCGCGCTGGCCAGCGTTGGCGGCGACTTGGTGAACCTGCTCAAACAGGCCGGCGAGTTCGGTGTGGCCCGCGCCGGCAAGCAGACCCTCGCCGGGTTCCTGATCTACATCCAGGACATCCACGCCCTCGGCTTGGAGGCGGTGCAGGGCTTCACCTTCACCGCCGGCTTCTACTGGGACCAGAACGACGCCTCACGCGCCTTCGGCCGCCGGTTCTTCGCCCAGCAGCGGATGATGCCCAGCAAGAACCATGCGCTGATCTACACGGCCGTGACCCAATACCTGCGCGCCGTGGAGGCCGCCGGCACCGACGACGCGGTCGCCGTCAACCGCGCCATGCGCGACCGCCCCTTCGACTTCTTCGGCAAGCCCGCCACCATCCGCGGCGACGGCCGGGTGCTGTTCGACGTCACGTTGTGGCGCGTAAAGGCGCCCGGCGAGAGCAAGGAGCCCTGGGACTACTACGCGCCCGTCCGCACCATCCCCGCCGCCGAGGCCTTCCTGCCCCCCAACCGCGAGGCCTGCGGAGGGTAGCCTCCAACCCTCAACCCGGCCGCATCCATCATGGGCGAACCCCTAGGACGGCGTGGCCGGGAGCCCGAGCAGCCCCCGCGCATGCGCCGCGAGCGCGGCTTTCTGCACCTTGGCGCTCGCCGTCATGCCGATCGCCTCGAAGCCGTCGACCACCCAGACATGGCGCGGCGCCTTGAACCCCGCCATCTCGGCCCGGCACCACGCCATGATGGCGGCGGGATCGCACGCTTGGCCGGGATTGGGGATCACGAAGGCCGCCACCACCTCAACCAGGCGCGGATCCGGCACGCCGACCACCGCGGCCTGGCGGATGGCGGGGTGGCGGTGCAGCGCATCCTCCACCTCGGCCGGCGAGACGTTCTCGCCGCCCACGCGCACGATGTCCTTGACCCGGCCGAGGAACTCCAGCCGGCCCTCGTCATCCAAGCGGCCCAGGTCCCCGGTCGAAAGCCAGCCCTCGGCATCCAGCGCCGCCCGGGTCTCGTCCGGCTTGTCCCAGTAGCCGCGCATCACGTTCCAGCCCCGGACCAGGATCTCGCCCGCTTCGCCTGCCGGCCCCTGGGTCCGCACCTCGACGCCGGGCTGCGGGCGCATGCGGGCAGAGACGCGCACGGCTTCGGGCTCCCACCATGCGGACTGCGCGACATTGGGAGACGCCTCGGACAGCCCATACCCGGCCACGCACTCCCGCGCGCCAAGCTCGTCCACGATGCGCCGCAGGATGGCTGGCGAGGCCGCCACCCACCCGCCGCGCAGCACCAGCCGGCGCGCCGCCCGCCCCGGTTCGTTCAGCAGCATGAGCGCCATCGTGTCGTTGCCCGAGAAATGCGTGCACCGCTCCCGCTCCATGAGGTGGAGCGCGGCGGCGGCCTCGAACCGGTCCATCGTGACCAGCGTGATCGCGTGCTGGACCGCGGCCAGCACGGAAAGCGAGCTGCCGGACACGTGAAAGAAGGGCCGTGCGGAGTGGAAGCGGTCGCCCACGCGGAACCCGATGCGCGCGCCGGAGAAGAAGCCGTTCGCCAGCATGGCGCAATGCGGCAGCATGACGCCCTTGGGGAACGACGTGGTGCCGGAGGTGTACTGGATCAGCAGGATGTCGTCCGGGCCGCAGGCGGGCGCCACGGGCGGGCCGTCCGGCAGCGCCGCGAACGGCATGGCCCCGGCTGGGACGTCATCGCCCAGCGTCACGATGCGCCTGAGGTCGGGCAACGCCGGGTCCGGCAGGCGGGTGTCGATGGCGGGGTAGGCCTCGCGCAGCAGGGCGATGAAGTCGGCGTTGAGGAAGCGGTCGGCGGTGAACAGGGTGGTCACCCGCGACTGCCGCAGGGCGTAGGCCATCTCGGCCGCGCGGAACCGGGTGTTGACCGGCACCGTGACCGCGCCGAGCGACGCCAGCGCCAGGAACAGCACCATCCAGCGCACCCCGTTGCCGAGGCAAAGGCCCACATGGTCCCCGCGCCGGATGCCGAGCGCGGCCAGTCGTGCACGCAGCGCCGCCACCTCCCGGTCCAGCTCGGCATAGGTCAGCCGCCCGTCCCCGGCCACGATCGCCTCGACATCCGGCGCGATCGCGACCGCCCGGGCCAGGGCGGCCGCCGTGGTCAGCGGACAGATGCCCTCAAGCTGCATCACGGGAGCTGCATCAGGGCTTGCGTTCGGCGAAGCGGGCGATCCCTTGCCGCCATTCGCCGCCCGCCAGCAGGCGCTCGATTGCGGCCAGCTCGATCCGCACCCCGGTCGCCTGCGCCACCTCCTCGCCCAGGTCCACCGCCTGCTTGGTCAGCGCCATGGCGAGCGGCGGCGCGGCGGCGATGCCCGCCGCCACGGCCTCGCCCTCCGCGGCCAGGGAGTCCGGCCGCACCAGGCGGGCGACCAGGCCCAGCCCGTGCGCCTCCGCCGCCGGCATCGCCCGGCCGGTGAACAGCAACTCCTTCGCCCGCCGCTTGCCCACCACGCGCTGCAGCCGCTGCGTGGCGCCCACGGTGCCCCATTGCGGCTCCGGGAAGCGGAAGCTGGCGGTTTCCGCGGCGACGATGAAGTCGCACGCCATGGCGATCTCGCCGCCGGAGCCGACCACCGGCCCTCCGACCAGCGCCACCACAGGCTTGCCGCAGCGCTCGATCGCCTCATAGGCGGCGAACGCGGCCCGGCGGCGGTGGCGCACCCAGGCCTCGTCGCGCCCTTGCCGCTCCTTCAGGTCGGCGCCGGCGCAAAACACCGGGCCGGCCGCGTCCAGCAGCACCACGCGCACGGTCTCGTCCCCATCCAGCGCCTCGAACGCCGCGCGCAACGCCAGGCACATCGGCAGGTCGAGCGCGTTGCGCGCGGCCGGGCGGTCGAGCGTCACGCGCGCCACCGGGCCGTCGTGGCGGAGGCTGATGCCGGACGGCTCCACTACACCACCCCATCGGCGCGCAGCCCGGCCACGGCCGCCCCGTCCAGGCCGAGTTCGCGCAGCACGGCGTCGGTGTCGGCGCCCAGCAGGGGCGGCGTGCCGAGGCTCGGCGGGTCGAACCCGTCGAAGCGCAGCGGGTTGCGCAACGCGGGAAAGCGGCCTTCCGTCGGGTGCTCGAACGCGCCCACCATGCCGCGGGCCTGGGCGTGCGGATCGTCCAGCCACTCGCGGATGGTGTTCACCTCGCCGGCCGGCACGTCGGCGGCGCGCAAGGCCTCGGCGAGCGGCGTGCGGTCCCGTTGCGCGGCCGCCTCCCGCATGGCCGCCATCACACGCGGCCGCTGGGCCACCCGGCCGGCGTTGCTCGCGAGCGCCGGGTCGGCCGCCAGCGCGTCCAGGCCAAGGATCGCGCAGGTCGCGGCCCAATGCTGGTCGCTGCCGCTGATGTGCAGCCAGCCGCCGTCGCGGCAGGCGAAGGCGGCGCTGGGCACGCGGCCGGGGTGTTCGGTGCCGCTGCGGGCGGGGTCTTCGTCGAGCGCGAACAGCCGGGCGGCGGCGACGGTCAGCAAGCTGGCCTGCGCGTCCATCATGCCGAGGTCCACGTGGCAGCCCCGCCCGCTGGCGGCGCGCCCGACCAGGCCGGTCAGGATGCTGATGGCGATCCACAGGCCCGAGGTAAGGTCGGCGAACGGCAGCCCCACCTTGGCCGGCGCCGCGTCCAGATGGCCGGTCAGCGCCATGACGCCGGACAGCGCCTGGAAGATGGTGTCGTAGCCCTTGCGGTCCCGGTATGGCCCGGTCTGGCCGAAGCCCGTGTTCGAGACATAGACCAGGCGGGGGTTCTCCGCCGCGAGCTGCGCATAGCCGAGGCCGAGGCGATCCATGTCGCCGGGCAGGAAGTTCTCCAGCACCACGTCCGTCCGCGCCGCCATCTGCCGCGCGATCGCCTGCGCCTGGGGGGATTTCAGGTTCAGGGTGACCGACCGCTTGGCGCGGTTCAGGGCGAGGAAGTAGGCGCTTTCGCCGCCGGGCAGCATCGGCTCGAAGGCGCGGGCTTCGTCGCCGCCGCGGGGGCGCTCCACCTTGGTGACGTCGGCGCCCAGCTCGGCCAGGATCTGCGTCGCCATCGGCCCGGCCAGCACGCGCGAGAAGTCCAGGATGCGGACGCCCTCGAGCGGCCTCATGCGCGGAAGCCGCGCATCAGCGCGTTCACGTCCCGCCCGGCCGCCATCGCGGCGTCGTAGGGCAGGTCCGCCACGCGATAGAACAGGCCCTTGGCCGCCGCCATCGCCAGCGGGTTCGCCGCCGCCCAGGCCTCGGCGATGCCGAGCGCCGTGCCCAGCACGTCCGCCGCGGGCGTCACGCGGTTGGCGAGGCCCAACGCCAGCACCTCCTCCGCCCCCAGCAGCCGCCCCAGGCTGATCAGCTCGAACGCCATCTTGCGCCCGAGCTGCCGCTGCAGCCCCGTCATGACCAGCGCCGGCACGATCTGGTGCTTCAGCTCGGGGTAGCCGAACTTCAGGTCCGCGCCGGCCACCATCATGTCGCAGCCGATCGCGAGCCCGGCGCCGCCGCCGACCGCGGCGCCCTGCACCGCCGAGACCACCGGCTTGCCCAGCTTCTGCAGCATGGATTGCGTCCGGCATGTCAGGTCCGCGCGGGCCGCCACGCGGTGTTGCCGGCCGGGCGTCAGGTCCTTGAACTCCGCAAGGTCGGCCCCGGCGCAGAAGCTGCGGCCCCGGCCGGCCAGCACGATGGCGCGCACGGCTGGGTCGGCGTCGGCGGCCAGCAGCCCATCCAGCAAGGCCTGGGTCAGCGCGGTGTCGAGCGCGTTCAGCTTGTCCGGCCGGTTCAGCCAAAGGATGCGGACGGGCCCGCGGTCCTCGCCTTGCAACAGCTCAGGCATGCGCACGCTCCGGCAGCAGGCCGTAGCCCGCTCGCGCGACCATGCCGTGCAATTCGCGCCCGAGCAGGCGCTCGCAGAACAGCGCGGCGTCCAGCACCGCGCCGCGGTCCAGGCCGGTGTCCCAGCCCTCGGCTTCCAGCAGGTTCACCAGGTCCTCCGTCGCCACGTTGCCGGTGTAGCCGCCGCCATATTTGATTTGCGCGGGATGGCCGCCCACGCCGCCGAACGCGCTGTCGAAATGCCGGCATCCGGCTTCGAGCGCCGCCATGCAGTTCGCCAGCCCGACGCCGCGCGTATTGTGGAAGTGCGCCACCGGGCTCACGCCGGGCGCCTCGTCCCGCACGCGGCGGAACAGCGCGCGGACGGCGCGGGGCGTCGCCAGGCCCGTGGTGTCGCCGATCGCGACCAGGTCCACGCCGAGCCCGGCGAAGCGCGCGGCGTCGGCCGCCACCACGCCGGGGTCCACCGCGCCCTCGAAGGGGCAACCGAGCGCCACGCTGATCACGCCCACCAGCCGAAACCGCCCGGCCGCTTCCCGCACCATCTCCGCCACCGCCTCCCATTGCGCAGCCCGCGTGGTGCGCAGATTGCGCTCGGTGTGGCTCGGCGTGGCCGAGACCAGCAGGCTGATCTCGTTCGCGCCGTGCCCGGCGTCGAGGTCCGCCACGGCCCGGCGCACGGCGCGAGGGTTCGGGCAGGTCGCCTTGTAGAACACGCCGTGCCGCCGCGTGATGCCGGCCAGGACAGCGGCCGCGTCGCGGAAGGCCGGCACCCGGTCCGGGTGACTGTAGCTGGTGGCCTCGATGCGCGGGAAGCCAGCCTGGGTGAAGCGGTCGATCGCCTCGATCTTCGCCGCGGTGGCGAGGAGGGCGGCCTCGTGCTGCAATCCGTCGCGGGCAAAGCACTCGCAGATCGTTACCCGCTGCATGGCCGCTCCTTGATCCATCCACGTTAGGGCCGTTGCTCCAGGGCGGCAATTAGGGCGGCAACGTCGCGACCCAGGCGATGATCGCGTCCGCCACCGCCGCCGGCTGCTCCGGGAACAGCGCGTGGCTCGCATCGGGGATCACCACGGTAGCGACCCGGCCGCCATAGGCCTCGCGCATCTCCGCCCACTTGTCGCGCGGCTTGAACGGGTCGGCGGCGGGGATCAGCTCCAGCAGCGGCGCGGCGCCGGCCGACCACCAGTCCGACTGCTTGACGCCGTTCGTCTCCCGGCTGTCCACCTGCACCTTTTGCGCCGCCGGCCACCAGCCGTGCAGCCAGGGCCGCGCATCGTGGCCCGGCGCAAAGAACGCCAACTGCAAGGCGGCGAGCCGCTCGGCCTCGGGCAAGGCGAGGTTCCCGGCGCGGCCGGGCGCGGCCATGATGTCGGGCGGGTACACGCTGGCGGCGGCGGCGGCCAGGACGATGCCCCGCACCGCGGCCGGGTGGTCCACCGCCAGCATCCGCGCGACGAAATGCCCGAAGGCATGGCCTACGACGACAGCCCGCCCAGCCCCGAGCCGCTCGATCACCAAGGCCACGTCATCGGCCAGCCTGTGCAGGCTCACGCCCTCCATCGGCCCGGTGGACCCGGCGGCGCCCCGCGGCTGCGGGCGCAGCACCCGGAAGCCGGCCGCCTCGAGCCGGGCCGCCACTTCGTCGAAATCCTCGCCGCCGTCCCGCCCGGTCGAGGGCAGCATGACGATGGCCGGCCCGGCACCCTGCACGTAGGTCTCGATCGCCACGCCGCCATTGCGCACGATCGTTCCGCTGCGGGTTTGGGCGTGTGCCGCCGCCCCGAACAAGGTCGCTACCGCGGCCAGCAGTGTCATGCGGTGCATCGGGCGCTCCTCAGTCCGGAAGGGCGACGGCGCTGTCGCCGGGAAAATGCAGGCTGACCGCGGCGCCCACGGGAAACAGGGCTGCCGGGCCGGTGGTGACGTGCAGGACGGCCTCGCCGACCCGGACGCCGAAACGGTTCATGTTGCCGAGGAAGCCGGTGCTGGCGACCACGCCTTGCATGTGGTTCCAGCCGTCACGCCCGGGCGCGTCGGCTCCGGCGAGGGTCACCGCCTCGGGCCGGATCGACACGGCGATGCGCGCGCCGTGGGCGGCCGGCCGTGGAAACACGCAATGCAGCATCTGGCCGCCATCCAGCAGCACCGGCGCCTGGGCGTCCGCGGCGCAGGCGCCTTGCACGGCGCCGTGCACCAGGTTGGTGGCGCCGACGAAGGCGGCGACGAAGCTGTTGCCCGGCCGGAAATAGATTTCCCGTGGCGCGCCCACCTGCACGATGCGGCCGGCGTTCAGAACGGCCACCCGGTCCGACATGTCCAGCGCCTCCGCCTGATCGTGCGTGACGTAGATGGTCGTGACGCCGATATGCTGCTGCAGGCGCTTCAGCTCGGTCCGCATCTCTTCCCGCAGCGCGGCGTCGAGGTTGCTCAGCGGCTCGTCCAGCAGCAGCAGGCGGGGCTGGCGGACGATCGCGCGGGCCAGGGCGACGCGCTGCTGCTGCCCGCCCGAAAGCCGCGTGGCCGAACGGTCCTGGAAGCCACCCAGGCTCACCGTCTCCAGCGCCTGGTCCACCATGCGCCGGATCTCGGGCCGTCCGTACCGCTGCTGCTTCGAAACGCGCAGCGGGAAGGCGACGTTCTCGGCTACCGTCATGTGCGGCCAGATGGCGTAGGATTGGAACACCATGCCGATGCCGCGGAGGTTCAGCGGCACGTTCACGCCCCGGGCCGCGTCGAAGAACACGCGCGCGCCCAGTTGGATGCGGCCGCTGTCCGGCGTCTCGAGCCCGGCGATGCAGCGCAGCGTCGTGGTCTTGCCGCAGCCGCTCGGGCCCAGCAGGGTGAAGAAGGCGCCAGGCTCCAGGGTGAAGCTCGCCTCACGCACGCCGCCGGCCGGGCCGTCTGCCGCGGGATAGACCTTGCTGACGGCCTCCACGCGGAGCGTTTCGCTCATCGGCCGAACGCCCCGCCCGCGCCGCGGCGGCCCAGAACGTACAGCGCCGCCGCGAAGGCGGTCATCAGCAGCGCCCAGAGCAGGCCGAGCGCCGACAGCTCGCCGCCTTGCCCGTTGGTCCACAGGTCGAACATCGCCACCGCCATGGTCTGCGATCCCGGCCCGGCGAGCAGCACCGCCATCGACAGCTCCTTGGCAGCGATCAGGAAGATGAACAGCCAGCCCGACACCAGCGCCGGCGACAGCAGCGGCGCCACCACGCGGCGCAGCGTGCCGAGCGGCCCCGCGCCGGCCACGCCCGCCGCCTCCTCCAACTCGCGATGGATCTGCAGCACGCCGCTATAGGCGTAACGCATGCCGTAAGGGATGTAGCGGATCACGAAGC
>CAXSDH010000036.1:0-34916 GCA_964235765.1 uncultured Acetobacteraceae bacterium | reverse complement strand
ACCGCGAGCGCATGACCGTTCCGTTGGCCAACTCGCGAAGCTCTGCTTAGTGTCCGACGCTGACAACGAATACGCCATGATCGACAGCACCATCGTGCGCGCCCATCAGCACAGCGCCGGCGCAAAAAAGCGGGCGAGGACCAAGCGATTGGACGGTCCCGAGGCGGCCTGAGCACCAAAATCCACACGATGGTTGATGCGCTGGGCAATTCTGTGGGGTTCTTCCTCACCGGGGGCGAGACGCACGACCTGGTCGGCGCAGACCACCTGCTCCCCGGCATGACGGCAACGACACTGATCGCCGACAAGGCGTTCGACGCCGACATCCGCGTACTCGATCCGCTCGCGCGCGCCGGTAAGGCGGCGGTCATTCCACCCCGAGTTCACCGACGCACGTTTCGCGCCTTCGATCGCGATCTCTACAAAGCTCGCCACCTCATCGAGCACTTCTTCGCGAAACTCAAGCAGTTTCAGGCAATCGCCACGCGGTACGAGAAGACCGCACGCAACTTCCTGGCAGGGGTTCACCTGGCCGCAGCCGCGATTTGGCTCAGTTGACAACACGCCCTAGCCCGCTACGCGCCCATTACGTGCGGGCGACGGTGCGGGTGCGGCGCTACGGCGACGGCAGCCACGCGGTGTTCCACGGCCCGCGCTGCATCGGACGTGACGACGCGTCTGGAACAGAGGTGGCGGCACCCATGAAGCAAGCGGCTTGACGCAGAAGCGACCAGAAGATCACCGCGTGCACCCGCTCGACGCGGACGCCGCCTTGCTGGCCGGGGCATGCCCCGGCCAGCAAGACGGCAACGGAGCGGACACATAGAGTGCTACATGCACCGGACAACTTGGCTAGCTATCAACAGGCGCGGCAAGGCAGGTGACAGATGCAGTCAGCCCGGCTTGTATAGGCTATGGACCACCCGATGCTTTCACGATCAGCCGACATGCCGAACGGCTCGACGGCCAGCCCAGGGCCATTCCGTATTGACGCACCAGCCCAGCAAACCGTGCCACTCGTGTTCGCCTCCCCCCATTCCGGTCGTGAGTATCCCGCTGATTTCCTGCTCTCCACCCGGCTCGACGCTCTCTCTCTCCGACGAAGCGAGGACAGTTTCGTCGACGACCTATTTGCGGGTGCGACGCTCGCCGGGGCGCCGTTGCTGGCCGCAACATTCGCCCGAGCCTACTGCGACCCGAACCGCGAGCCATGGGAACTCGACCCGGCCATGTTCGATGGCCCCTTGCCAGCCTGGGTGAATACCACCAGCGCCCGCGTCGGCGCCGGCCTTGGCACTCTGGCCCGCGTCGTCGCGTCTGGTGAGGCGATCTACCGGCGCAAGTTGCCGTTCCGGGAGGCCGAGTTTCGCGTGGAGGCCTATTGGCAGCCCTATCACGACGCGCTGCGGTCTCTGCTGGACGAAACGCGCCATCGGTTTGGAGCATGCTTGCTGATCGATTGCCACTCCATGCCCGCCCAAAGTTGCGGCACCGGGCGCGGCACGCCCGACTTCGTCTTGGGGGACGCGCACGGCACGGCCTGCTCCTCCCGGATCACCCGGGCAGCCGAAGCCCTGCTGACGGGCATGGGGTATCAAGTGCGCCGGAATGACCCCTATGCCGGCGGCTACGTGACCCGGCACTACGGGCGGCCGCGCGAATCGATCCACGCGCTGCAGATCGAGGTTGCGCGTACCCTCTATATGAATGAGGCCCGCTTCGAACGAAGCACCGGATTTTCGGCAATACAACTCCATCTCTCAACGCTCGCGGCCCGGCTCGCGCAATTGGCGCCCGACCTACTCGCTCCCTGAAAAAAGATGGCGGTGCCTTGCAGCACCGCCAAGTTTAGGGAGGAAACGTCCAAAGCGGCAGGGCCGAAACCCAGCCGCAACCCAACGCTATGGTCGTCTGCCATCCCGTGCAAGCCTTTTTTTGCGGTGCAGCATAAAAGGTCCGCTCCGGATTCACGTCTCGTTCATCTTGCTGCGGTATTTGGTTGTCCATGCGACCGATCCTCGCCGCCCCGCTTCTCCTCCTGGCCCTTTCGGCCCCTTTCGCCGCGCGTGCCGTTCCCTCGCCCTCCGCCCTGTGCCGCAGCGCAATTTCGGCGACCGAGCGGGCCATGGGCATCCCGGACCGGCTGATGCAAGCGATCGGCGTGGTGGAAAGCGGTCGGCGCGATGAGTTCGGGGGGGTCACGGCCTGGCCTTGGACGATAAACGTGGAAGGCGTGGGCGAGGTATTCGAGACCAAGGCAGAAGCTGTCGCGGCCGTCACCGCTCATCGCGCCCGCGGCGCCCGATCCATCGACGTTGGCTGCATGCAGGTGAACCTGCTCCACCACGGAAACGCTTTCGCGTCGCTTGAAGAAGCTTTTGACCCAGCGGCGAACGCGCGCTACGCTGCCGGATTCCTGCAACGACTGCTAGCGCAGACCGGCTCGTGGCCGCGTGCCACGGCCGGCTATCACTCGTTGACGCCTGATGTCGGCGCAGAATACTCGCGCAAAGTGCTGGCCGTCTGGGCGAGGCCTACTCTTGAGCGCTCTGCCGCACTCCCGCTGATAACGGCGAGCACTGCAACACTCCCCCACCTTGCCCAGACGATTGCGCCGGTAGCATCGCAGGGCAGCAGCCCGGCGCGCGTGCTGCCGATGGCCGGAGGAGCAGGTCCGACCGTGACCGGCCGCGGCCTGGACGCCTATCGCGCCGCACCGACGCGGCTCGCGACCAGCACGTTCCTGCGCCGAGGCTGAACGTGGGCGCTAGATGAACTCCGCCCGAATCGCCGCCGAGTGGGCTCCCACCGCCGGCACCGGCCCTAGCTCCCGGCTTCCGTCATCAAGCGCGACAGGTGGAGCGACGATGCGCGCCGGGCCGAATGGCGTCTCGACGGCGACACGCTGCAGGGCTGGATGGCGTGCGAATCCGTCAACGTCATTGACGAAGCCGAATGCAGTATTGGACGCCATCAAGCGGCTCGCCGCCGTCGCCCGATCGAGCGTGCGGAACACTGCGGCGATATGTGCGTCGACCGCGGCTCGATTGCCTACGCGAGCAACGTTGGTCTGGAACCCCGGCCGGGACGGCAGATCGGGCTCGTTCAGGAACACCGAACAAAAAGAGGTCCACTCCCGCTCGTTCTGGACAGAGATCAGCACCAGCGCTCCCTCCGCCAGAGGGAAGGCGCCGTATGGGCAAACCGACGGATGAGCCAGCCCCAGGCGCTGGGGTGGAGCGCCGGTCCCCTCGGTATAGAGCAACGGCACCGTCATCCAGTCCGCCATGGCCGCGAACAAGCTCGTTCTCAGCCCCTTGCCGCGCCCGGTTATCCCTCGCTCGATCAACGCCTCGAGCACGGCAGCATGCGCGGACATGCCGCAGCCCACGTCTGCGACCGAAATGCCCACCCGGCCCGGCCCCGCAGGATGCCCAGTGATCGAGGCCAGCCCCGTCTCGGCTTGCACCAACAAGTCGTAAGCCTTCATGCCGGAGTAGGCTGGGGCGTCTCCATAGCCCGAAATGTCCATGGTGATCAGCCGTGGATGCGCCTGACGCAGCGTGTTCGATCCGAACCCGGCCCGCTCCGCCGCGCCTGGCGCCAGGTTCTGGATGAAAACGTCGGTCCGGGCGAGAATGCGGTGGAGCAGCGCGGCGTCATCGGGGGCCTTGATATCGGCCACAAGGCTCTGCTTGCCTCGGTTCAGCCAAACAAAGTAGCTCGACAGCCCGCCCACCGCCGTATCGTAAACGCGGGCGAAGTCACCCTCTGCCCGCTCGATCTTGATCACCCGGGCGCCGGCGTCAGCCAATCGGCTACTGCAATACGGCGCCGCGACGGCCTGCTCCAGCGAGAGCACGAGCAAATTTTCGAGCGGCAACACGATCAGTGGCTCGACCGCAAGCACGGGTCCGCGGCCGCCCAGCCCGCGGTTGCTGCCGAAAGCTTTGCCGCATTCGCCTGCCCGCACGGCAGGCGGGCCACGAAGCGTTCGCAGCCGTGACGCACGCTAAGCGAGTTCTTCATGGGCGATCTCCAGCGGATAGGTAAGCACGCCGGGCCAAAACAGGGCAATTCCTAAGCCTGCTGCCCACGGGAGCGTCATTCAAACGTCAACAAACCCTCGGTACCCGGGTCTCGGAGATATTAAATGCTGGAATTTACGGTCAAGTCTGATCAGAATGCCGCTCACCACCTTCGAGGTTCGTGAACGTGACGCGACTGCAAGGCTCGCTGGCTGCGCTTCTGTTTTTGAGCGTGACTGGCATCCTCGCCGGTTCGGCAGTGCATGCTCAAAGCCCATCTCCGCCGGCAGCCCAATCCGCTGTTCCAGTCTCGGCCGCCACAGTCACTCGGCAGGACGTGCCCGTGCTGGCGCGGGCTATCGGTACCGTTCAGGCCTTTCAGTCTGTTACCCTTCGCGCGCGCGTTGACGGCACGTTGGACCGGGTCCTGTTCACAGAGGGGCAGCGGGTGAAGCCCGGCGACCTTCTGGCGCAGCTCGACCCGCGGCCTTACCAAGCCGTGCTCGATCAGGTTGCGGCGAAGAAATCCGCCGACGAAGCCATGCTTGCCAACGCACGGGGTGACCTCGTCCGCTATACGGAGTTGGCCAACAGCCAAGTTGCTTCTCGCCAGCGTTTTGAACTGCAGCGGGCCAACGTTGCGCAGGCGGAAGCTACAGTGCGTGGCGACGAGGCGGCGATCGCGGCCGCCCAGCTTAACCTTGGCTTCACGCGAATCGTCTCGCCGATCGAGGGCCGGGTCGGTCTCCGCCAGGTGGACGCGGGCAACTTCATCCGGGTCGCCGATCCAAATGGTCCTGGCATTGTCACCATCGCGCAGATCCAGCCAATCTCGCTGTTATTCACGCTTCCGCAAGATAGTTTGCCCCGGGTCCAGGCCGCAATGCGGCGCGGCAAGCTTACCGTCATCGCCTACAGTTCCGACGACAAGACGCTGTTGAGCCAAGGCGAGCTTTTGACGACCGACAGCTCTATCGACACGGCGACCGGCACCATCAAGCTCAAGGCGGTGTTTGCCAATGCCGACGATGCTCTTTGGCCGGGTCAGTTCGTTAACGTCCGCTTGCGGCTAGATACGAGGCAAGGCGTCCCCACGATACCCACCGCAGCAGTCCAGCGTGGCCCGGCCGGATTGTATGTTTGGCTTGTCAAGCCAGATAACACCGTGACGCTGCAGGCGGTCGAGGTGGAGCAGGACGATGGCCAGTTGGCGGTAATCGGTCGAGGCCTTTCGGGCGGTGAGACGGTGGTGGTCGCGGGACAATCACGTCTTTCGAATGGGACGCGGGTGACCGTTACCGATCCGAAGCCGGCCAGCTAGGACAAGATATGAGCATCTCCACCCCGTTCATCAAACGCCCGGTCGCCACCTCGCTGCTTATGGCCGCTATCCTGCTGGTCGGCATTGCAGCCTATCCATTACTTCCGGTAGCCCCCCTACCGCGCGTAGAGTTCCCGACCATCCAGGTGACCGCGCAGTTGCCCGGCGCGAGCCCTGAAACAATGGCGTCGACCGTGGCGCAGCCGCTGGAGCGACAGTTCTCGCAAATCTCCGGCGTCGCCCAAATGACGTCGGTGAGCGTCGCCGGATCTACCCAAGTTGTGGTGCAGTTCGAACTCGACCGAAACATCGATGCGGCGTCGCTCGATGTTCAAGCCGGCATAAACAACGCTGGCGGGCAACTGCCCAAGAACCTGCCGAACCCGCCGATATTCCGTAAAGTCAATCCGGCCGACAGCCCTATCCTTATATTGGCTGTGCAGTCGGAAACACTCCCCTTGATCGAGGTCAACGACTACGCCGACAATATTTTAAGTCAGCAGATTTCGCAGATCACCGGTGTGTCACAAGTCTCGATCGGGGGCGAGCAGAAGCGCGCCATTCGCATCCAGGTCGATCCATCGCGCCTTGCAGCCATGAACATGACGCTTGAGGACGTACGCCAATTGCTGGTCACGTCAACCGTGGACGCTCCGAAAGGAGTGATCGATGGACCAACCCGCGCCATGGCGATCTACGCCAACGACCAAATGACGAAAGCCTCCGAGTTCGACAACGTCGTCGTTGCGTGGCGAAACGGGGCGCCGGTTCGCGTGCAAGATATCGGGCGCGCGGTGGACGGTCCCGAAAACGCCCGGCTCGCAGGATGGCAGAACGGCAAACGTGGGATTCAGTTGTTTGTGTTCAAACAGCCCGGCGCCAACGTCATCGACACCGTCGAGCATGTGAAGGCGGCCTTGCCCGCGCTTCGAGCCGCTATCCCGCCGTCGATCACGGTCGAGACCGTGGTGGACCGCACGGTCACTATCCGCGCGTCGGTTCACGAAGTCCAATTCACGCTGATGCTCTCGATCGCGTTGGTCGTCTTGGTCATTTTCTTGTTCCTGCGAAACGTCTGGGCGACGATCATCCCCAGCGTCACGGTCCCTCTCGCCCTGGTGGGCACTTTCGCGGTCATGTTTCTTTGCAGCTATAGCCTGAATAATCTCACCCTTATGGCTCTCACCATCGCCGTCGGTTTCGTAGTCGATGATGCGATCGTCATGCTCGAGAATATCTACCGCCATATCGAAGAGGGCATGAGCCCGAACGAAGCCGCATTGAAGGGCGCTGGCGAGATCGGCTTCACCATCATTTCGATCAGCCTTTCCCTGATTGCGGTGTTCATTCCTTTGCTGCTGATGGGCGGCATCGTTGGCCGCCTGTTCCGCGAATTCGCGATGACGGTCGCCATCACCGTCCTTGTCTCCGCCTTCGTCTCACTCACGCTGACGCCGATGATGTGCTCGCGCTTCCTCAAGCATCACTCCGGCAACCACGGCCTGCTATACCGCATCATCGAACGATTCTTCGATGGTTTGCTGGCAGGATACCGGCGCACTCTGGACCTTGCGCTTCGCTTTCAGTTCATAACCTTGATGGTATTCTTTGCCACGATGGGTCTTACCGCCTACCTCTACATGCATATCCCGAAGGGCTTCTTTCCCACTCAGGATACCGGCGTCTTGCTGGGCATCACCGAGGCCGGCCAGGACGTCTCCTTTGCGGAGATGGGCCGTCGTCAGCAGCTTGCAGCGGGGCTGGTCGCCCGGGACCCGGCCGTCGCAGCAATCTCGTCCAGCATCGGTGCTGGCCTGGGTGGGCAGACCGGCAACAATGGCCGCCTCTGGATAACGCTGAAGCCCTTCAACGAGCGGGACGTCACGGTGCAGCAGGTGATCGCCCGGCTACGGCCCCAGGTGGCGAAGATCGAAGGCATGAACGTCTATTTCCAGCCCGCGCAGGACATCAGCGTCGGCGGCCGCCTAGCGCGAACGCAATATCAATATACCATTCAGGATGCCGACCTGGCCGAATTGTATGAATGGGCGCCCAAAATCCTGGCCAAGATGCGCGGGCTGCCCTTGTTGCGAGATGTCGCAACCGACCAGCAAGTAGCTGGCACCACGGCGACACTGACGATAGATCGCGACCGCGCAGCCCGGTTCGGCATTCAACCGCAAGTCATCGACGACACTCTCTACGATGCCTTCGGACAGCGCCAGATCGCCCAGTACTTCACCCAGCTCAATTCCTACAAGGTTATCCTAGAGGTTCCGCCCGAGATGCAGGGCGACCTTTCAACCCTCGACAGACTCTACGTGAAGTCGCGAGACGGCGTTGCTGTCCCGCTTTCGACGTTCGTTAAGTCCGACACCAGGCCGGTCGTTCCACTGGCCATCGCGCATCAAAGCCAGTTTCCCTCAGTGACACTTTCGTTCAACCTGGCCCCGGGCGCCGCTTTGGGGCAGGCGGTCGACGTCATAAACGCCGCCATGGCTGAGATCGGCACCCCAGCAACCCTGCGAGGGACGTTTCAGGGCACGGCTCAAGCGTTCCAGTCATCCTTGAGCACTCAGCCTTACTTGATCGCGGCGGCGCTCATCGCGGTCTACATCATCCTTGGAATTCTCTACGAGAGCTTCATCCTTCCGATTACGATCCTCTCTACGTTGCCCTCCGCCGGCGTTGGTGCGCTGCTGATGTTGATGATTTTTGGTTACGACCTCTCGGTCATCGCGTTGATCGGCGTCATCCTGCTGATCGGTATCGTCAAGAAGAACGGCATCATGATGGTCGATTTCGCGATCGGCGCCGAGCGGCGAGACGGCATGAGCCCACACGCGGCCATTCGCCAGGCATGCTTACTGCGCTTCCGCCCCATTCTAATGACCACGATGGCCGCTCTGCTCAGCGGATTGCCGCTCGTCTTTGGCGACGGTGCAGGCTCGGAACTACGCAAGCCACTCGGCTTCGCGATGGTCGGTGGGCTAATTCTTAGTCAAGTGCTGACTCTGTATACGACTCCAGTCGTGTACCTCTATCTCGACCGTCTGCAGCGCTGGCTGATGCCGAGCCGACGCTCCCGCATGCCGACCTTGGCGGGCAAGCTGGGGGCTGCTGCCGACTAGCGCAGAGATGCTAGGAGCGACACCGCTCCAACGAGCGCAGCGGCAAGTTACGGCCGAGACGCCGGGGCGACGGAGAGGCCGCGCACCCTGTGGCGCTCGATCAGGACAGCGACGAACCCCGAGGATTTCGCCTCCTCGATGAACTCGCACAGGAACGCCGCGCCGGCTTCGTTGTCGCGCGCGACGCCGACGGCTTGCTGCACGGCCGTAAACGTCCCGTCCAGGATTCGTGAGCCGGGAAGGGCTTCCGCGTCACCTAGAAGCCGCGGACGGATCCCGGCCAAGGCGTCCAGTCCGTCGACCAGAAAGCGCTGCAGTGCCTCGTCCAAAGTCTGCGATCGGACCAGCGTGGCGTGGCGGATGTTCCGGTCGAGCCACAATCCATACGCCGACCCTTGCGTCACGGATATGCGGATGCCGGGCTGATCGACGTCCTTGATAGCGGTGAGGGGAGAGCCGGCGGGCACGAGATAAGTCGCCTCGATCTGGGCGTAGGCGGCGGTGAAAGCGATCTTCTCGGCGCGTTGCGGCTCCGCGCCGATCAGCGCGATGTCCCAAGCATCGGCCCCGACCGCGTCCGCCAATTCCACCGGCCTCGGATATGTGACGTAACGCACCTCTACCCCAAGCCGATCGGCAATGGCGCGGGCTATGCTCGGTGAAACGCCCTCCGGATCGCCCGATGCGGCGCGGGCGCTCACCAGCAACGTGTTGCTCAGGTTTATCCCCGCCCGGAGCACCCCAGTGGGCGCAAGTTGCGATCGAATTGCTGCAGACATGTAACGAACTCCTCTGGGTCGCGAGGTAATCCCGGCGGAAACTCGGTCAGCCCTCGTAGGCGAGGATCGAGAGGCCACCGTTGGTGTCGGTGACGTAAAGCGTTCCGTCTGCGGCTGCAAATACGTCGCTCGATTGTGTCACCAACTCGGCGCCGGGGCGGGTATCCACCACCCGCTCGGGGGCCGCCGGCACGAATTGCGCCACTTCGCGCGGAGAATAGGCATCGCTGGCTGGCGGCCCTCACGCGGGTTCCCCACAGACGATCGACCCGGGAGCCAGGTGCCCGGCGTCCTCCATGCATCCTTCCACGAAGCTTGCAACCGCCGGCATGATCGACATTCCCCCGCCACGCGCCATGACCTTAGATCCCCCTCCGCCGCACGTCGCCGACCATTCCGCGCAACCGGAAGGCGAATTGGGCCAAGACCAGAAGCAGCGCGATGGCAAGAAAGGCTGCACTGATGGGGCGGTTAACAAAAACCCATAGATCGCCGCCCGAGATCAGCATGGCCCGGCGGAAGTTCTCCTCAAAACGCGGCCCCAGCACGAACCCCAGCATGATCGGCGCCGGCTGGAAACCAAACTGAAGCAGGACGTAACCGCCTATGCCGATCACCAAGGTTTCCGCAACCGAAAAAAGATCGTTGTTCGCGCTGAAGACGCCGATGCAGATGAAGAACAACGCGCTCGGATACAGATACCGGTAGGGAATACTCAGCAGCCGCACCCAGAGGCCGATCAACGGGATATTTAGAATCACCAGGAGGATATTGCCGATCCAAAAGCTCGCGATCAGCCCCCAGAAGATGTCGGGGTGTTCGGAGATCAGCTGCGGGCCAGGCATGATACCCTGGATCAGCAAGGCCCCTAGCATCAACGCCATGACGGAGTCGCCCGGGATGCCGAGGCTCATCGTCGGGATGAAGTCGCCTTGGACCGAGGAATGGGTTGCCGCCTCGGGGCAGGCGACGCCCTCGATCGCGCCGTGGCCGAACCGGTGCGGCGTTCTCGAAATCTTCTTTTCCGCGGCATAGGCCACGAACGAGGCGATGGTGGGGCCTGTACCCGGGATCAACGCGCACAGGCTGCCGATCAGCGTGCCGCGGATCATGGCGGGAACCGCGCGCCTGAGCTCGGCCCGGCTCGGCCGCATATCCAGGACGCGGACGCTCCCAGGTGCGGCGCTGATGATCGAGACCCGGTTCACGTTCTTGAGGAACTCGGCAATGCCGAACACCCCGAGCGCCAGCGCAACCACGCCGATCCCGTCGAACAACTGCGGCATGCCGAACGTGAACCGCTCCTCGCCGCTGTTCAGGTCGGTGCCGAACAGGCCCAGAACGAGGCCGAGCACCGTCATGGCGATCCCTTTAAGGGGCGAGCTTTTGGCGAGGGTCGAGCCGGCGAGAAGGCCGAGGAGCATCAGCGAGCAGATATCCGCCGGGCCGAACTTGAATGCGACCTGCACCAGCAGCGGCGCAAAGAACATGATTTCCACGATGCCGAACGAGGCGCCGACGAAGGACGACAGCATGGTGATCCCGAGCGCCATCCCGCCTTTGCCCTGCTGCGTGAGCGGGTAGCCGTCGAGGCATGTCACCGCATGTGGTGGATGCACCGGCAGATTGAGCAGGATGGAGCAGATCGCGCCGCCATATTGGGCCCCGTAATAGATCCCGGCGAGCATCACGATCGCCGCCACCGGCTTCATTGCAAAGGTCAGGGGCAGCAGCAACGAAATGGCTGCCATGACGCCCATGCCGGGAAGCACGCCGACGAGGTTGCCAAACAGCACACCGACGAAGCACCACAGGAGATTGGCCGGTTCCAGCGCGACGCCGAAGCCCTGCCACAGGTTGTTCAGGGATGCCACGAACACGGTGTCACCAGGTCACGAGCTGGAACGGAATCTCCAGCAAATACCAGAATACCCCGGCGGCCACCGCGGTCATTCCCGCCGCCAGCGCGAAGGCGCCCTTCAGCGTCATCGTCCGGTCCCCGATCGCGGAGATGAACACCAGCCCGAACGTTCCTGCCGCAAAGCCGAAATAGGCGCCGAAGACAGCGAAGGCGAGCACGCCTGCAACGATGGCAGTGCACCCGCGCAAGTCCGGCGGGTGGACCTCCTCGCCCCGCGCCGTCTCCGGCTGGCCCGGGGCCGCCATTGATCCGGACATCGCGATGCATCCGCCAAGCAACGCCAGGATAACGCCGAGGACGGCCGGGAAGTAACCCGATCCCATCCGCGTGAGCGTGCCGATGGTGTGCCGTGCGCCTTCGGCAACCACGCCCGTTCCGACCAGCACGAGCGTCAGCCCGCCATATACGTCACGCCGGCAACGAAAGTGCCGGGCCCAGGCGCTCTGCGTCACTTCGCCGTCGTACTGGGAAGGCGTCATTGCCCGTGATCCCTCGTTTTGATGCGGCAGGCGTTGGTCCGGTGCCGGCATCAATGCACGCGGCTCGCGCTGGCTTCTGCGGCGGCCGCAAACCGTGTTTGCAGGCCCGCAGCAATTTTCTCCGCGACCATGACAGTCGCAAGGTGGGTGTTGCCGCTTGGAACGCTTGGCATGATGGATGCGTCAGCGACGAACAGCCCGTCCATGCCGATTGCCCGGCCATCGGGATCGACAACCGCCAAGGGATCGTCGTCCCGCCCCATGCGGCAGGTGCCGGTCACGTGGTTCGTGCCGAAGGCGTTGTTCGTGATGAAATCGGCCAGGCCAGCTTCATCATCGACCAGGGAAGCGAGCGGCTGCATCTCGGCAAGCCTCGAGAACATCCAACCCCCGAGCGAAGGGGACAGGTCCATCAGCACGGATGCGGTCCAGCCTCGAACCCCATTCATGCGCGAAAGGCTGTTGTAGCGGTTCAGCCTAGCCGCGTGGCGCAGGACGAAGGCGTCCCCACAGACGGGGCGCAGGGCTGGGTCGGCCAGCATGGAAGCGGTCCGCCGAAACCCGTCCATCATCCGGCCGAGGTCACCGGGATGGTCGAAGAACTTGAAGGCCACGGAGACGGCATTGAGGGGATCGATGTCGTCGAGCCTGACATCGCCCCGCGACTGCGGCTTCATCAAGACAGGCCCGACCATCGCCATGTGCCGTCCCAAGGCGTGCCACACCAGGTAGCTGCGGATGTACATGCCGACGTCGCCGGGCGGCGTACCTGGAGTATTCGAGGACCACCGCAGATACGTGGACGCCGGCGGGCGGCCGCGTCCCGCATCCCGCCCGCCCCGCTTCAGCCACGCGACCGCCGGGAGCAGCGGGTGGTTCTGGAGGTTCCGGCCGACGCCCATCCGCTCCAGCTTCACCTCCACTCCAACGGCGCGTAGATGCTGGCCAGGGCCGATGCCCGATCGCATCAGCAATGCCGGCGAATAGATCGCGCCAGCCGTCACGATGGTCCTGCGCGCGCGGAGGCTGACCGCAGATCCGTCGTCCCGTTCCGCAACCACGCCCGTGACGCGCTTGCCCTCGGTGGTCAGGCGCCGGGCTGTGGTGTCGGTCAGAAGCCGAAGGTTGGGGCGGGATCGGACTGCCGCGGTCAAGTAGCAGATTGCCGCCGAGGCGCGATGATTTGCGTATCGCGTAATCGGCAGGACGCAGTAGCCGTCGCGGAAGTCGGCGTTCATGTCGGCGACCACCGGAAAGCCCTGCTTGGCTGCGGCGGCCTGCATCGCCTGGGCGAGCGGCGACCAGTCCTGCCGTGCCTGGCGGCGGATCGGCAGCGGTCCCGCCTTACCATGCAGGTCGCCGTCGAAGTCCTGATCGGCTTCCAGCTTGCGGAAGAACGGCAGCACGTCCTGCCAGGCCCAGCCTGTGGCGCCATCCCGTGCCCAAGCGTCGTAATCGCCGGGCACGCCGCGAAGCGCCCACATGCCCATGATGGTCGATCCGCCACCGATGATGCGGCCCTGCGCGAACGGTTCTGCGGGCGAGTTGCTGCGGCCCCGCCAATGCACCTTCAAGCCTGGCCACGTGTAGCTTGGGTTGAAGCTCGATAGGGGGAAGATGCTCGCGATGTCCGCCGGCACCGACTTGGGGTGGACATCGCGGCCCGCCTCGATCAGCACGACCTTCAATCCTGGGTCTTCCGACAACCGGGCGGCGAGCACCGAGCCGGCAGCACCGCCGCCTACGATGACATAGTCGCACCCGATCATGGCGGGGTTCCGGCCATCGCAAGAGCCGGGATCGGGCCTGGGGCGCGCTCGGCCCCTCAAGGCGTCCTGCCTCCAGTCTTGATGACCTTCGTCATCAGCACGGTCTGCTCTTTCAGGAACTGGGCGAACTCAGTCGGGGTTTGCGCGGCTGTGTTGAAGCCCAGGCCTTTGAGTTGGGCGGCCACCTTCGGGTCTTCCAAGGCCTGATTGATGGCCGCGTTCATCTTGGCGGTGATTGCCGGCGGCAGGTTCGCCGGTGCAATCAGGCCGGTCCATTCGCTGAACTGGAACCCCGGTATCCCACTTTCCGCAACAGTGGGCGCATCGGGCATCAACGACGTCCGCTCGGGCGCCGTGACTGCCAAAGTCCGTACGGCGCCGGCTTTAACGTGTGGCAGCACGACTACCAGCGTGCTGACCAGGACGGGGATATGCCCGGCCAGCATATCGTTCAGCGCTGCGCCGGCGCCCTCGTAAGGCACGATCGAAAATTTCACGCCAGCCTTTTGTTCCAGGTCCTCGGCCGCAACGTCGGAGGTCTGCCCCAAGCCGCCCGTTCCGAACGCCAGGGTTCCCGGCTTCTCCTTTGCCAGCGCGATGAGCCGCTCAAGCGAGGTGATCGGCGAGTCCTGGCGGACGGACAACGCCAGCCATGCCCGCCACATGAACGCGACGGGGGTGACGCCGTTCTCGGAGTCGTACGGCATCTTCTCACGCAGCGATGGATTGATGGCGTGCGCCGCATAGATCAGCCCGAACGTATATCCATCCGGCTTCGCGCGGATGACTGCCTGGGTGCCGACGATGCTGCCCGCGCCGGGCCGGTTCTCGACGATGATCGGCTTTCCGAGGATGCGGGATACCGGATCCTGCAGGATGCGTGCGGTCACGTCGATCCCGCCGCCTGGGCCGACGGGGACGATCCAGTGGATCGGCCGCGCCGGCCACTCCTGGGCTGATGCTGGCCGCGCGCCAGGCAGCGCCGTTCCGATCATCACGAATAGCGCGAGGGCCGCCTTTGTATTCATCTGAACCTCCCAGTCGCTTGTTGTTGCAGCGGCTCTCTTGATTGTCGCCCGGCCGCGCGGAGGATCAGGGCCGCGTCGCTCCGACGAGCGCCGACACGTCCGCCACGTTTTCAAGGTCCCGGACCAGCGCCATGACGGCCCGGATATCGCAATGCGGCGCCCCCGATGCGGCGAGTTCTCGCACCTTCTGTCCGAGCGCGGCATCGTCCAGCGGGCGTTCGATGCTGCCGCGCCAATGCTCCACGGCGGCTTCGAGGCGCGTCCCAGCACAGGTCAGGACTTCGAGGCGAATGGGTCCGACTGGCATCGCCGGCACGTCCACCACCCGCACCTTGCCCCGCAGGGCTTGCACTTGCGGGTCGTTCACACGGTCCAGCGCGTATTGCTGCAACCCGACCGCGCCATCCACGATGGCCGCCGCGACGGAGTGCTGGATGCTCACGACGGCCTCCCGCGTCGTAGCCACCGCCGGCCGGCCACAGAGGCGCCCCATCAGCGGATTGCCATAGACCGTCACCTCGGCGATGTCCTCCGCCCGAAGCTGGTGCGTCGAACAAAGCTCCAGGCAGGCGTCGATGACCGGGTGAATCACGATGCCGGCGGGATAGGCCTTGTAGGCGTTGTTCGA
The DNA here is from genome assembly GCA_964235765.1 of uncultured Acetobacteraceae bacterium. GTDB lineage: Bacteria > Pseudomonadota > Alphaproteobacteria > Acetobacterales > Acetobacteraceae > JAVVHH01. The sequence goes on along the minus strand of CAXSDH010000036.1, from coordinate 19,832 downwards.
CAGCTCCCAAGTCTCCCCCAAGCCATCGGACAAGGCGCCATAGTCCGGGGCGTCCGACATCACCTCGCAGTAGCCGTTGCGGCCGTCGAGACTCTCGGGCGGCGCATCCAGCCCGGCACGCGCATAGAAGGCCGCGAGCAGGCCGTTCTTCGCTGCATTTCCGACGCTGATGCTTTTTGAGGAGAAGCCGCCGGCCTTTCCCATGCCGGCGGACAGAGTCGAGGCGATTCCGATTGCCCAAATCATCTGCTGGAGGTCCAGGCGCAGCAAGCGGCTCACCGCAACGGCTGAACCGAAAACGCCGCATGTCGAAGTGATATGGAATCCGTGCGCGTAGTGGTGGGGCGAGACGGCCCGGCCAATTCTGGCTTGCGCCTCGAATCCCATAATGAACGCATGCAGGAAATCGCGCCCGCTGACCGGCATGAAGCTCGCCATGGCGAACAAGGGTCCGGCAACAGTGGCGCTCGGGTGCATGATCGTTGGAAAATGCGTATCGTCGTAGTCCAACACGCAGGCTGCGGCCCCGTTCAGGAATGCGGCGTTTGAGACGCTGGCACGTTCTGCGCGGCCGAGGACGGCCACCGGCCCGGGGCCGTCGAGTGCAATGACGGCCTTTGCCAGCGCGGCAATCACCTCGTTGCCGGCGCCCCCCAGTGCCGCGCCGACGGAATTGAGCAGCGCTTGCTTCGCCAGACGACGGATGGGCTCGGGGATATCGTCGAAACCCGACGAGACCAGGAAATGCGCAAGCGTCCGGGTCACGTCATCACCGGACCTTTCCATGTTCCCACGCCTCTCGACGGGGTCGTTGACCGTGGTACCGGCCTTAGGTGCGCGCATAGATCCCCATGTGGCGGTACGGCTCAAAGGGCGGGAAGGGACCGATCGCAACCATGTCCACTTCGATCAGCGCGGGGCCGCGGACCGCCAGCGCCGCGGCCACGGCTGCGCCTAGGTGGTGGACGGCGGACACCTTGAAGGCCGGCATGCCGGCGAGTTCCGCCAGCTTGCAGAAGTCGGGCCCCGCCAGGTCATCGAAGAACATGCGGCCGTCCTGCAACGCGCCCTGGATGTGGCGGATCACCCCATAGCCGCGGTCGTTCATGACCATGATGACCAGTTCCGCCCGCTCCTGTGCGGCCGTCCATAGCTCGGACTGGTTCAGGGCGAAGCCGCCATCGCCGACCATGGCGACCGCCTTGCGCCGGCTGCCCCCGGCGTTGGCGCCCAGCGCGGCGCCGATGCCGAGCGGGAGGCCAGGCCCGATCGCTGCACTGACCGGGTGCATCGCGTCGCGCGGGCCATAGACCGGGAAGATGCGGTTGCCCCACGAACTGTTGCTGATGGTGATGTCGCGCACCCACAGCGTATCCCGCGGCAGGGCGTCGCGCAGCAGCCCAGGGAAGTCCGCATAGGGGCCGAGCGTGTCGCGGTATTCGGCGAGCGCGCGCGTCCGAGTCGCGCCGAAATCGGCGGGGAAGCCCGGGTCGATGCTGATGCGTCCGGAAAGCCGCTTGGCCAGCTCGGCCATGACCAGCCCGGCGTCGCCGCAAACGAACTGCGTGCAATCGTATGTCCGGCCGTTGGCCGCCGGGTCGATGTCCACCTGGATGCGCGTCGCCGGGAGCTTCATGCTGAAGTCGAGCGTCTCATGCCCGCGTAGCCGCGAACCGACGACGAGCATCGCGTCGACGGTGCCATAGAACGCCTGGATCGAAGGAGAGCCGTTGCCGTGCAACCCGGCAAAAGTCATCGCCCCGTCCTCCGGCACGATCCCGCGGCCGTTCCAGGAACTGACGGCCCCGAAGCCCAGCGCCATCAATCCGGCTGCCTCCGCCGCCGCGCCCTTGGCGCCGTTGCCTAGCCAAAGCATGGGCCGTCGTGCCTTCAGCAACAGCGATGCCGCAGCGTCCAGCGCGGCCTCGGACGGCGGCAATGGCGGGGGCAGCGGCAATGACAGCGTGTCCAGGCTGTCCGGCCGCGGGATCGCCATGCGCTGCACGTCGATCGGGATTTCGACCGTCACCGGACCGGCGGGCGGCGTCAGCGCCTTCGATGCCGCGCGGGTCAGCACACCGAGCGCCTCGGCCGGGGTGTGGATGCGGAACACCGCCTTGCAAACCGCGCCGAGCATCGCGGCCTGTCCGGGGAGGTGATGCACCGTGCCCATGTCGCGGCCCTGAAAGCGGGTGGCGGTCTGTCCAGTGATATGCAGCACAGGGCTTGCGGCAAACGCTGCCTCCACCAGGCCGGGCACCGTGTTGGCAGCGCCGGGTCCGGTGGAGGAGAACATCACGCCCAATTGCCCGGTCGCCCGGGCGTAGCCGTCGGCCATGTGGCCGCCGCCCATCTCGTTGCGGACCATGACATAGCGGATTGCGTTGCGCCGGCCGATCGCGTCCAGCATCGGCACGTTGTGCACGGACACGATGCCGAAGCAGGTCGCGACGCCGATCTGCGACAGGAAATCGGCGACGAGGTCGCCGACGTTGTAGGCTGGGGCGACGGTCATGCCGTCAGGCCGGTTCGGCGCGGCACGCTGGAGTACGGCCGGTGATGTCTCGGCTCGGGCAATGCAATGGCGTCTCCTCGGTCAGCATTGCGGCAGCGGCGCTGACTCCCCCACCACTATCGAAGGTGCTTTGACACGGATCAAAGCCTGTGGCCGGATAGCAGCTATAGCCAGGCTGGGGGCGCCCTTCGCGCATAATCGTCGCAGATCATCGGCAAGTCCTGCGGAACGGGGATAAGGGGAACATAGTGAGCGATGGCACATCCAGCCTGACGAGCCCGGCTGCGGAGCGGCCGGCGCCGCGCACCGGCGTCGAAACCGACCTGAACCCTTCCCTCCTGCACAATCCGGGCCGCTTTGAAGCCAGGGTGCTCGGTCCGATCCGCGCCATCGTCGGCGACAGGGGCGTCATCACCGACCGGGCTGAGATGCAGCCCTTGATGGAGTCGTGGCGCGACAACTGGGTCGGCCGCGTGCCGCTGGTGGTGCAGCCGGCCACCACCGAACAGATGGCGGCCGTGATCGCCGTTTGCGCCGCCACGCGCACGCCCGTGGTGCCGCAGGGGGGCAACACCGGGCTGACCGGCAGCGGCCAGCCGCATGCGAGCGACTCCGAGGTCGTCATCTCCACCAGCCGGATGAACCGCATCCGGGAGCTCGACCTGGACAACGACACCGTAACGGTGGAGGCCGGGTGCATCCTGGCAACCATCCAAGAAGCCGCCCGGCAGGCGGGGCGCCTGTTCCCGCTCAGCCTGGGGGCCGAGGGAAGCTGCCAGATCGGCGGCAACATCTCGACCAACGCGGGCGGGATCCAGGTGCTGCGATACGGCAACATGCGCAGCCTGGTCACCGGCCTCGAGGTGGTATTGCCGGACGGGCGTATCTGGGACGGGCTGCGCGGCCTGCGCAAGGACAATGCGGGCTACGACCTGAAGCAGATGTTCATCGGCGCGGAAGGCACCTTGGGCGTCGTCACGGCTGCAACGTTGCGGCTGTTCCCGCTGCCGCGCGCAACAGCGACCGCGTTCATGGCCACGCCCTCGCCCGCCGCGGCGATCGCCTGGCTGCGCCGGGCCAAGGCGATGCTGGGCGACCGCATCACCGCGATGGAGCTGATGGAACACCGCTGCCTCGAGATCGCGCGGCGTCATGATCCCGGCATCCCCGATCCGCTTGCGGCGGCACACCCTTGGTACCTGCTGGTCGAGTTGTCGGACCAGGACACCAACGCCGACCTGGCAAGGCGTCTGGAAGCGGCGTTCGAGGCCGGGTTGGAATCGGGCGAACTGGCCGATGGCGCCATCGCCTCCTCGGGCGAACAGGCTGCCGCGCTCTGGCGCATCCGCGAGGGGATCCCCGAAGGCCAGAAGCGCGAAGGCTATTCCTTCAAGCACGACATCGCCGTGCCGATCTCGAAGGTCGCGGCGTTCCTGGCCGAGGCCGATGCAGCGTTGCAGGCGCGCTTCCCGGGCATCCGGCCGTTCTCGTTCGGGCATGTCGGCGACGGCAACATCCACTACAACCCGATGCAGGCAGGCGGAGAGCCGGCGGCGACGTGGGCGGGGCGCCTGGCGGAAGTGAACCGCATCGTGCACGACATCGTCCATCGGCTGGGCGGCTCCATCACCGCCGAGCACGGCATCGGGCGCCTGCGCGTGGGCGAGATCGCGCGCTACAAGCCTCCGTTCGAGATCGAGATGATGGCGCGGATCAAGCGCAGCTTCGACCCGGACAACATCATGAACCCCGGAAAGGTCATCCCCGCCGCGTTCCTGTCCGTTCAGGCCACGGGCTGAGCCGCCGCGGGGCGGTTCCAGGCGCCAAGGTCGCGCGTCTCGCCCCGCAGCACGCCTGACGCAGCCAGCCGCCGCACCTCGGTTTGCAGCATGCGGATCACGGCTCGGATCATCGCGGTGACCGGCTTGTGCGGCGGGGTTGCGATAACCAGCATCGCCCGCATCGAGGGCGTCTGGAACGGCCGCGCCTTCAGTCGTCCCTCCTGAACCTCGCGGTGGACCGCGCCGTACGGCAACACGGTGCAGCCAGCCCCGCGCTCCACCAACTGCTTGATTGCGGCCACGCAGTCGATCTCCATCGAAACCTGGGGCTGGATGCGCTCGGACCAGCACGCGGCGTCCACCACCCGGCGCAGCCCGTTTCCCGGGCCGGTCAGCAGGCAGGGGCGGTCCGCCAGTTCGCCGATCTCCACGGCGCCGGTTTGCATCCCGCCGGTTTGCATCCCGCCAGTCTGCGTCGCGCCGATCCGGCCGGAAACCTGGCCTTCCGCCGCCTCGATCAGGAACAGGTCTTCCAGCAGCAACGGCGTGGACAGGATGTTGCTGCCGCGCCGCGCGTCGTACAGCACGGCCAAGTCGAGCCGCCCGGCCTCGATCCATTCAAGCAAGATGCCGCTAAAGCTCTCGCGCATGCGCAGATGGGCTTGCGGGTATCGCGCGGCAAACACCATCGCGAGTTCGGCTGCGACCGTGGCGGCAATCGAGGGCGGGGCGCCGACGACCACCTCGCCGACATCGTCGAGGGACCGCGAATGCAGCTCGTCCTTCACCTCGTCGAGTTGCCGCAGGGCGGCGCGCGCCACATCGAGCAGGCGCTGCCCGGCATCCGTAAGGCGTACGCCGCGGCCGTGCCGGTAGAACAGCCCGGTTCGCATCTCCGCCTCCAGCTTGCCGAGCTGACGGCTGAGCGTCGGCTGGCTCAAGGATAGCCGGGCGGCCGCCCGGGACAGGCTGCCGGCCGCAGCGATCTCGACGAAGTAGCGCAGTTCCAGCAGTTCCATTCGGCGTCGTACCCAGCGCGTCCTGCATAATAGCTGGTATAGCCCCGCTCGGATAGCTGCCATTCCTCGCTGCTTCCTACAGTGGCGACGGAGGGCAAACGTTCCATGTCGAGGAGGTCGTCGCCGCTTTCCGCGGTCAGCGTAGGGTATGTGGAAAGCCTTTACCGGGTCTTTCGCGCCGAGCCCGGCCGGCTGGAGGAAAGCTGGCGGTGCCTGTTCGACGTGCTCGACCGCATCGGCGAGACCGATGGCATCGACGTGCTGGCCCGGCTCGGGGCGCAGGAGGCCGGAACGGGCGGGGACCCTCGGCTTGCGGAACTGCTCCGTAGCCGCGGCCATCTGCTGGCCAAGCTCGACCCCCTGGCCGCGCGCGAACCGAAGACCGACCCCGTCGCGCTCGCGCCGCATTCGCCGCCGCCTGCCTCGACGGACGCGTTGCCCGCCTGCTACCTGGGCCCGCTCGCGGTCGAGACGGCGCACATCGACGATCCCGCGCTCCGCCACTGGCTGATCGAGGCGTTCGAAGCGCCGCACGACCCCGCCCCGATCGCCGAGCAGACGGCAGCGTTGCACGACCTGATCCGCGCCGACGAGTTCGAGCGCTTCCTGGGCCGCAAGTTCCCGACCAAGAAACGCTTCGGCGCCGAGGGAGCCGAAGCCGTGGTGCCGTTGCTCCGGCAAGTGCTGCGCCGGGCCGCCGCGAGCGGGGTCACCCAGGTCGTGATCGGCACGATGCACCGCGGGCGGCTCAACCTCTGCGCCAACGTGCTGGGCCGCGCCTTGCCGCAGTTGCTGGCGGAGTTCAAGGGCGCCCACCCCTTCCCCGCCGACCCGCCCCGGCCGGGCGACGTGCCCTATCACCTCGGCCATCGCGGCACGGTCGATACCGGGGCCGGCCTGCTGACGGTCACGCTATTGGCCAACCCCTCGCACCTCGAGGCCGTTGACCCGGTGGCGCTCGGCAGCGCGCGGGCGCTGCAGGACCGGCAGGGGCCGGGCGGCCCGATAAGCGTGCTTCCCATCATCATCCATACCGATGCCGCCGTGATCGGCCAGGGGGTGGTGGCGGAGACGATCCAGCTCGCAGCCGTTCCGGGCTTCGCCGTGGGCGGAACGGTGCACCTGGTCATCAACAACCAGCTCGGCTTCACGACGGAGCCGCACGAGGCGCGCACATCCACCCATTGCACGGGCGCCTGGAAGGCGGTGGACAGTTGCATCCTCCACGTCAACGGCGACGACGTCGAGGCCGTCGGCCGCGCCGCCGCCCTGGCGGTCGACTGGCGCCAGGCCCATGCACGGGACGCCGTGGTTGACCTGGTCTGCTACCGCCGCAATGGCCACAACGAAATCGACGAGCCGAGCTTCACCCAGCCGATGCTTTATGCGCGGATCGCCGATCATCCGCCCGCGCCCGACCAGGTGGCGCAGCTTATGGTCGCGGCGGGCGCCACGTCCGAACAGGCGCTGCTGGAGTTCAGGGCGGCATACCGCGCCGAGCTGGAGGCCGCGTACGAAGCCAGCGCGGTGTTCCGGGCCAACGCCAGCGGCTACCCCGCCCACGAGGCTCGTCGCGCGCCCGAGGGGTCGCCTACCGGGGTCGCGCTCGATCGGTTGCATGTGTTGGCCGCCGCCCTCGCACAGCCCCCCGGCCGCGCGGCGCTGCATCCCAAGATGGAACGCCTGTTGCGGCAGCGCTGCCTGGGCGAGGGCGGCGTTCCTTGGCCTGTCGCGGAGGCGCTGGCCTTCGGCGCCCTGGTGCAAGACGGCGTGGCCGTGCGGCTGACCGGGCAGGACGTGGTGCGCGGCGCCTTCTCCCACCGGCATTACAGCCTCGTGGACGTGGCGAGCGGCAGCCACCACACCACGCTGGCCTCCCTGCCCGGCGCCCGCGCGCCCTTCGCGGCCCATAACAGCCCGCTGTCGGAATACGCGGTGCTCGGCTTCGAGTACGGCTACAGCCTGGAAGCCGCGGACACGCTGACGGTCTGGGAGGCGCAGTTCGGCGACTTCGCCAACGGCGCGCAGATCATCATCGACCAGTTCATCTCCGCCGCCGAGGAGAAATGGTGCGCGCCCTCCGGCCTCGTGGTCCTGCTGCCGCACGGGCTCGAAGGACAGGGGCCCGAACACTCATCGGCCCGGCTCGAGCGTTTCCTGCAAATGGCGGCAGGCGGCAACATGCGGATCGCCAATCCCTCCACCCCCGCCAGCTACTTTCATCTCCTGCGACGCCAAGCGCTGGCCGGCGCGCGCAAGCCGCTGATCGTCATGGGGGCGAAGCGCCTGCTGCGGCTGCCCGCCGCCACTTCGCCGCTCGAGGCGTTCGGGCCGGACCGTGCGTTCGAGCCGGTCCTGGTCGATGCGCCGGGCCCCGCCATCCAGCGCATCCTGCTATGCAGCGGCAAGATCGCCTACGACCTCGCGGCCGAGCGCGCCCGCCGGGGCGCGGCCGATGTCGCGATCATCCGCCTCGAGGAGCTGTACCCGTTCCCGGCGGCCACCCTGCATGGCGTATTCGCGCGTTGGCCGGAAGCCTCGTGCCGCTGGGTGCAGGAGGAGCCGCGCAACATGGGCGCCTGGTCCTGGCTCGACCGCCGCTTGGAAACCGTCCGGCGCGAGGCAGGTGCGGCGTCGCCCGCGGTGGATTACGTCGGCCGCCCGGAATCCGGCTCGCCCGCCGGGTCGTTTCATGGGGACCATGACGACGAGCAGGTGCGCATCGCCTCGGAAGCCTTCGAGCCACGGCCATGAACGCCGCAAGGCTGCCCTCGTGCGGAGCGATGGGCGGCCAAGCGAACAAAAATACAGAGGGAGACTGAGATGGCGGCGTCCTTGCAAGCAGAGTCGTTGCAAAAGATAACCACGTCGAAGATCAAGCGGCGGCTGCTGCCGTTCCTGCTGACGTGCTACCTCTTCGCCTATCTCGACCGGACGAACGTCGGCATCGCGGCGCTCACGATGAACAAGGACCTCGGCCTCTCGCCCACGATGTTCGCTTTCGGCGGCGGCATCTTCTTCATCGGCTACTTCCTGTTCGAAGTCCCGAGCAACTGGTTCCTGGAGAAGGTCGGCGCCCGGGTCTGGATCGCGCGGATCATGATCACCTGGGGCATCATCGCCAGCCTCGCCGCGGTGATCTGGGACGCCAACAGCTTCTATTGGGTGCGGTTCCTGCTCGGCGCCGGCGAGGCGGGCTTCCTGCCCGGCATCGTCCTCTATCTCAGCCGCTGGTTCCCCGCCCGCGAACGCGGCGTCATCATCAGCACCTTCTTCCTCGGCATCCCGCTCTCGTCCATCGTGGGCGCGCCTTTGTCGGGCGCGCTGCTCGGCTTGGACGGCTTTCTCGGAATGGCGGGCTGGCGGTGGCTGTTCCTGCTGGAGGGGCTCCCGCCCATCCTGCTGGGGTTCCTCTGCCTGCGCGTCCTATGCGACCGGCCCGAACAGGCCACCTGGCTCAACCCGGCGGAACGCGACTGGATCGTGGGCGCGCTCCGGGCCGAGGACGTCGCACAGCGGCGGCACACCGCGGCCGCCTTCTCCGCTGCCTTCCGCGACCCGGGCGTCTGGGCCTTCGCCATAGCGTATATCGGCATCAACATGGGCATCTACGGCATCACGCTCTGGCTGCCGCAGATCATCAGGCCGCTAGGCTACAGCAACTTCGTCACCAGCCTGCTGACCACCATCCCCTATGTGCTGACCGCGGTCGCGATGGTGCTGTGGGCGCGCAGTTCGGACCGCATGAAGGAACGGCGCTGGCACGTGACCATCCCCTGCGTCGTCGCCAGCGCCGGGCTGGTGGCCAGCGCCTATTTCAGCAATCCGTGGCTGTCCTTTGCCGCGATCACCGTCGCCGCCATGGGGATCATCGGGCTGCTGTCGATCTTCTGGACCTTGCCGAGCGCCATGCTCTCGGGCGCGGCCGCGGCCTGCGGGATCGCCCTGATCAATTCGGTCGGCAACCTGGGCGGGTTCGGCGGGCCCTACCTGATCGGCTACTTGAGGGAAACGACCGGCAGCTTCCCGGCCGCACTCTACGTCCTGGCGGTGTTCCCGCTCATCGCCGCGGCGATCCTGTTCACGGTGGTCAAGGCGCGCCAGGTGGGGGACGTGTTCGAACCCGGAACCGCCGCGGCCCGGCTTCCCGCAGCGTCGGACCTTTGATGCAGTCCGCTCCTTCCGCCGGCCACGGACGTGGCCGGCCCAACCACCTGTCGAAAGTGCGCCCTCATGCCTGAACCGATCGTTGCCCTGATCTCGCCCGGCCAGATGGGCGCTTCGCTCGGAGCCAGGCTGGCCGCACATGGGGTGCGGGTGATCACCCCCGGCGGGCGAAGCGCAACCAGCGAGGCGCGCGCGAAGGCGGCCGGGATCGCCATCGTGCCGGAGGCCGAGGTCGCGCACGCGGACTTCGTGTTCTCGATCGTGCCGCCGGCCCAGGCCGCCGCAACGGCCCTGCGGGTCAGCGCGCTGCCGAAGGGCTCGCGCGTGCCCCTGTTCGTCGATTGGAACGCGGTCAGCCCGGCCAAGGCCGCGGAGATCGGCGCCACGATCACCGGAGCCGGCGGCCGCTACGCCGACGGCTCGATCATCGGCTATCCCGGACGCCCGCAGGACCCGGGGCCGCTGCTGGTCGCCAGCGGCCCCGACGCCAAGGGCCTGCTTTCGCTATCCGGCCGCGGGGTCCGGCTCAAGATACTCGATGCGCCGATCGGGGCGGCGTCCGCGTTGAAGATGAGCTACGCCGGGCTCACGAAAGGGCTGATGGCGCTGGCCGCCGCCATGTTCCTGGCCGCCAAGCGGGCAGGATGCGACAAAGAACTGCTGGAGGAGCTGGCTTCCAGCCAGCCAAACATGCTGAAGGGTTTTCAGCACAGCATCCCGGACATGTTCGGCAAGGTCGAGCGCTGGGTGCCGGAACTGCGGGAGATCGCGGCCTTCGTGGGGCACGACCGGGGTGAAAGCGGCATCTACGAGCAGATCGCATCCTTCTACGAGCACCTCGCCCGGGACGTGAACGGCCCGAAGGCCGAAATCGGCGTGCTCGGCGCGATGTTTCCGAAGCCGTGATCCGAACGAAGGTGATCCCATGCCGTTTCTGATCGACGCAACCGATGGCGAAGGCCAAGCAGCCCTGCGCCAGCAGGTGCGGCCGCAGCACCTCGGCTACCTCGCGCAGAATGTCGGGCTCCTATTGGCCGCAGGCGCCAAGCTGTCCGATGATGGCGGCACGGCGCTCGGCAGCTTCTACCTGGTCGATGTCGAGGACCGGCCGGCGGCACGCGCCTTCATCGAAGCCGACCCCTACATGAAGTCCGGCGTGTTCGGGGACGTGTGCCTGACCCGTGTCCGGAAGGGGTTCTTCAACCACGCAAGGGTCGTTCCGGCCGCATAGGAGAAGCAGGTGAACGACACCGCCAACGTGACGATCGTCACCGCCAGCAGCAGCGCCACCGCCCCCGAGGATTGCCGCAACAATGTGCTGGTCTCGGGGTCGTATGGGGGGGAGTACAACGCCTTTCATGCGGCAAAGCGGCCGTTGCGCGGGGTGGTCCTGAACGATGCCGGGGTGGGCAAGGATGGCGCGGGCATCTCCGGCCTCGCGTACCTCGACCGGATCGGCCTGGCTGCCGCGGCGGCCGATGCCCGAAGCTGCCATATCGGCGACGGCGACGACATGCTCGCCCAGGGCACGATCAGCTTCGTCAACCAGGCCGCCGCCCGCCTGGGCTGCGCCGCCGGGCAATCCGTGCGGGCCTGCGCGGAACTGATGCTCCGCGGCCCCGTGATCGACAGGCCTCCGCCCGAGATCGCGGGCGGCAAGCGCTTCGTGGTGCGCGACGTGCCCGGGGAGCCCCGAGTGGTCTGCCTGGACGCAGCCCCGATGCTCGAGGCCGGGGACGCCGGCGCCATCGCGATCACCGGCTCGCACGCCGCCCTGTTCCGCGGACGGCCCGATGACGTGGTCAGGCCGGCGGTGTCCGCCATCGTCTTCAGCGACGGCGGCGTCGGCAAGGACCAGGCTGGGATCAGCCGGCTTCGGCTGCTGGACGAGCGTGGGATCGCTGCCGCAGCGGCCTCGGCCGACAGCGCGCCGATCGGCAACGCCCGGGCGATCTACCGGGACGGGGTGCTGTCCCACGTCAACGCGACGGCAGAGGCCGCGGGCGCCACGCCGGGCATGACGGTCAGCGCGTTCGTGGATTTGCTGATCGGGTCCGCGCGGCAACGGCAGGGCCTTGCGGGAAACGCAAGTGACTGATCTGGCGAAGGCACTCGCGGTCAAGGACCTCCGCTTGCTGGCAAAGCGCCGGCTGCCGCGCTTCCTGTTCGAGCTGATCGAATCCGGCGTCGAGGACGAACGGGGCCTTATTCGCAATGAAGCGGCCTTTGCCCGGCACAGTCTGCTACCGCGCTACCTGGTCGACGTGTCCCGGCGCGACCAGACGACGGAGCTGCTGGGCCGCCGCTACGCTGCGCCGTTCGGGATCGCCCCCACGGGGTTCGCCGGGCTGCTCCGCCGCGGCTCCGAGGTGGACATGGCGCGGGCCGCCGCTGCCAGCGACATCCCGCTGATCCTGTCCGGAGCCAGCATCGCGGCGCTCGAGACCGTCGCGGCGGCGGCGCCCCAGCATGCCTGGTACCACCTTTACCCCGCGCGGGACGGGGCGGTGACGAAGGACCTGCTGCGGCGGGCGGAGGCGGCCGGGTTCGGCACTCTGGTCCTGACCGTGGACAACCCGATCTATCCGAAGCGCGAACGGGACACGCGCAACGGCTTCAAGCATCCGATGCGCCTGTCGCTGCGCATGGTCGTGGACGCGCTCATGCATCCGGCATGGCTGCTGGAGTATCTCCGCCACGGCGGGATGCCCCGGATGGAGAACTGGGCCCGCTTCCTGCCCGAAGGTGCGAGCGGCGACGATGTGGCGACCTTCTTCCGCTCGCAGAGCCCCTGCGTGCAGACCTGGCGCGACTTGGACCAGCTTCGGTCGGCATGGCCGGGCAAGCTGATCCTGAAGGGGATCCAGCATCCGGACGATGCGCTGCGGGGCGAGCAGGCGGGGGTGGACGGGATCATCGTCTCCAACCACGGGGGCAAGTCGTTCGACCCGCTTCCCTCCCCGCTCGAGACCCTGCCGATGGTGGCGCAGGCCTTGGGCGGGCGCCTGCCCGTGATGCTGGACAGCGGCATAAGGCGCGGTTCCGATATCGTCATCGCCCGCTGCCTGGGCGCCGGCTTCACCTTCATCGGCAGGGCCGCCCTTTATGGCGCCGTCGCAGGCGGAGCGGCGGGCATCGGACGCACGATCGAGATCTTGAAGCAAGAGGTGGACATGAGCCTGGCCCTGATCGGCTGCCCGGACATCGGGGAACTCGGACCCCGCTTCCTGCTGCACCCACCAAGCCTGCCCGCGCGTCAGGACGGCCCGGCATCGGCCAAAGGCCAATCGCCGCGCCTTCTGCCGCAAAGTCAGATGGGATGAGCGACCGACGCCCTGCGCACGGCAGGTCCGCCTCGCCGCTCACGCTGGAAGCGGCGCGTAACGTGCTCAAGGCCTCGGAAGCGGAGGCGATCCGTAGTGGAACCCCGGTGTCCATCGCCATCGTCGACGGGGGCGGCCACTTGAAGCTGTTCCTGCGTATGGAAGGCGCTCATCTCGGAACGGTGGACGTAGCACTCGGAAAGGCTCGTTGTGCCGTGCTGTTCGACCGGCCGACGCGCTTCTTTGCCGAAGCCCTCGCCGCCGGCGCAACCGGCTTGACGGCCCTGCCAGGCGTCGTTCCTTTCGCGGGCGGGGCGCCCCTGATTGCCGAGGACCACACGATAGGAGCCATCGGCGTGAGCGGCGCGGCGCCCGAGCAGGACGAGGCCGTTTCGAAGGCTGGTGCGAGTGCCCTTGCAGTCTGACCGGCCCGAGCGCCCCGCACGATACGCCAGTATGGCAGGCCGCGGAGCGTCAGCCTTGCTTGACACTCAAATCCGCCCCTCTCACACTTCGCAAAACAAGCGCCGAGGTTCAACGACGGCGCGAGGTTCGCCGTTCGCAGCTCCCCGGGCGAAGTTCCCCGAGGAGACGTGTCGGCCATGATCCTGTTGTCGAACGGCGGCGCCAATACGTGTGTCTCACCGGCGCGCTCCGACACGCTCGCCGTGGGCACTGTCGACGGCGTGGCGATCCTGCGGCGCGAAGACGACCGCTGGGACGTCGCCAATCGCGGACTTCGGGGCTGCAATATCAGCGCCGTCGCCGCGAGCCCGCGCGGAACCCTGTTCGCGGCCTCGCACGGGGTCGGCGTCGCCCGAAGCCATGACGGCGGCATGACCTGGGAGTGGTGCAACGCAGGCCTCGCCCATTACGACTTATGGGCGGCACGCGGAGGGCAACTGATGGGCCGCGACGTCGTCTGTGTCGGTTCGCTGCCCGCGCACGTCTATCTCAGCGAGGACGACGGCGACAACTGGCGCCCGCTGCCGGCCATGCACGAGGTGGCGAGCGCGCCACGCTGGAGCTTTCCGCCGCCGCCGAATGTCGGGCACGTAAAGGACATCGTGTTCGACGGCGACCGGCTGATGATCGGCATCGAGATCGGCAGCCTGCTTGTCTCGACCGATTTCGGCAGGACCTTCTCCGAATTCGTCGTAGAGCCCGAACCGATCGAGTGCGACATCCACCGCATCCTCGTGCACTCCGACCGGCCCGGCCGCATCATCGTCGCCAACGGAATCGTCGGCGTGATGACCAGCACGGACGACGGCGCCTCCTGGCGGCGCAACCCCATGCTCCCGGCTGCCAATTACCCGGACGCCTTCGTGCTCAACCCGCACGACCCAGACGAGCTTTTCCTCGCCGCGGGTGACGGCTGGCCGCCACATTGGTACGCCCGGGGACGCGCGCGCGGCAAGATCGTGCGCAGCCGCGACGCCGGCCAGTCCTGGGAACGGCTGCTCGGCGGCCTCCCCGACGGGCAGCGCGCGCTTTTCAGCGCGTTGAGCATCGAGGCGTATCCCGGTGGTCGCGCGGTCTATGCGGCCGACACCGACGGCCAGGTGTTCGAGAGCGTTGACGGAGGCGATCGCTGGACGATCATCGCCGACGTCGCGCCGGTCTCGAAGGGTGAATTCTACCGCGCGCTGGTGAAGGATCGGCAAAAGCTCGCGAACGTCGACGACATCCAGGTCAGCGCGAGCGCGGCGGCGCGCTTCTCCGGGGTCGCCGCAGAGTGAATCCTGCGCCGTAGGCCGCTCGGGTGCAGCCGGATACCGCCTCGTGGAGGGGGAAACCAAAAAGGGATCGCAAGATCCCGCATAGGAGGACAGTTTGGACCATCTCAAGCTCAGCCGTAGGTCGACCCTAGGGATCCTCGCTTCTGCGGCCGCCTATCCAACGGCGGGAATTGCAGCGGAAGAGAAGGCAAGTCCGACATTCCAGTCCATTCTGGACGGGGCAAGGACGGAAGGTCGCGTCGTGGTGTGGGCGGCGTTCCCCAGTTCCACTCCGGCCATCCAAGCTCTCAACACGGCCTTCAACAAGCGCTTCGGATTGACGACGAAGGTCGAATGGCTACCGATCGCCGGGGTCCCAGCCAACACGAGGGTGATCGCCGAATCCACTTCCGGGAAGGTTGGCGTGGACATCATCGGCGGCGCCGCGGCAGACGAACTCTACAGCCTCAAGTCGCGCGGGCTATTGACGCAATTCGACTGGGCCCAGACGTTTTCCGCCCAACTGCCGGCCGTGGGCGACCGGGCCAACGACGTCATCCCGGAATTGCGCGGCTACGGGCTCGCGTACTCCGCCGTCGTCTACTGCCTCATCTACAATCCTACGATGATCGAGGACGCTCAACTTCCCACACGCCTCACCGATCTCGCCGACCCCAAGTGGAAAGGCAAGGTGGCGTGGAACTCGTTCAACCTGACGCCCCTGGATTTCATAAGCTACAATCGTGGTCCACAATTCACGCTGGAACTCGCGAAGAAGATCGTTGACAACAGGCCAGTCCTAGAGGCGGGAACGCCAGCAGTCACCCGTGCGGTGAGTTCGGGAACCGTCGCTATAGGGGTTTCCAACGCGACATCGGCCGGCACCGCCATGCGCAACGGCGAACCGGTCAAGATGCGGATCTTTTCGGACTTCATTCCGATTTCGCAGCTTCATCTATACCTGCCGAACAACTCACCCCATCCAAATACCGCCCGCCTTTTCGCCGCCTGGTTGGCGTCCGAAGGCCTGTCGGAGATTTTGGGAATAGAGCCGTTGTGGCGCGCATCGGACCCGAACAACCCGATTTTCCCGTCGATCAAGGCCCAGGAAAGTGCCGGTGCGGAAATCGTGCGCGTGCAGACCGTGGCGCAACTAAACGCCGCGGTCGTCCTGCGCGAGAAAATAGCCGATCTGCTCAATAGCGCTCGCTAGGGCATCCGATCGAAATGTACCGGCACGAGTCGGATGGGGATGCCCGCCGCAACAAAGGCGGGAGCACGAGCCGTGAGCCCTTGCGGACGGAACGCGCCGTAGCCGAAGCGGCGCCACCAACTTGCTTGATCGGCTCCCTAGATGCTTAGCGTCAAGAACATCGTGAAATCGTTTGCGACCGCTGGCAGCAAGTCCAGAGTCGTCGCGATAAACGACGTCAGCTTCTTCGTCGCAAAGGGCAGTTTCTTTACTTTGCTTGGTCCCAGCGGCTGCGGCAAGACGACGACCCTGCAGTGCATTGCCGGGCTGGAGCAGCCAACGGACGGAGAGATCCTGTTGGACAACACCGCAGTCTTCTCCAAGCGGTCTGGCATCGCCGTGCCGGCCAACGACCGTAACGTCGGGATGATCTTCCAATCCTACGCCATTTGGCCCCACATGACCGTGGCTGAGAACGTGATGTTCCCGCTGCTGCATGGGAAGCGGCGAACCGGTGCGGCGGAGGCCCGGAAACTCGCCCATCACGCGCTCGAGATGGTGCAGCTTGCTCACCTTGCCGATCGCCCTTCCCCATACCTCAGCGGTGGACAGCAGCAGCGTGTCGCCCTAGCTCGCGCCATCGTTCATCGGCCGCCAGTGATTTTGCTTGACGAGCCGTTGAGCAACCTAGACGCCAAGTTGCGGGACAGCATGCGCCTGGAGTTGCGGCAACTGGTAAAGACGCTTGGCATTACCGCGATACTGGTCACTCACGATCAGTCCGAGGCGATGTCGATGTCCGATCACGTCGTCCTCATGCGTCATGGCGCAATTATCCAGCAAGGCTCGCCGAGGGAGATATTTCTTCGGCCGACTACGGACTTCGCCGCCGACTTCATGGGGCGGAGCAACCTTGTGGACGGCGTCGTGAGTCACGCGACGGGCTTGGACTTCGCCGTAACCACAGCGATGGGCGAGTTGCGGTGCGTCGGGACCCGCAAGCATGCAATAGGTGATCGGCTCAAGGTCGCGATGCGTCCTGCCGCGTTCCAACCCGCCTGTGGTGAGGAGCGACGGGCTGAGTGCAACGTCATATGCGGAACAGTCCGGCAGTTGAACTTTCTCGGTGAGCAGGTCGAGATTGAGATTTCCGCAAGCGGACAACTGCTGAGGGTGGCTTTCGGGCCGTACTTCGACTTTTCGGTCGGGGAAACCCTGGTTCTAGAGATCGAGACGCGACAATGCGTCGCCGTCGACATCCTACCGGACCATTCCGCCCAAACCGGCCCGGCGCCTTCCAACCGCTCCCTTGAAGACCACGCCCAATGACCGGCCGGAAGGAAGCGGCACTGGCACCGCGAACGCTCGCCGCGGCAATAGCGTCGGTGACGACGCTGCGGGTCGCCATCGTCGGTGCGCTTCTGTTCCTGGTCGGCGTGCCAGTACTGTTCCTTGTCTACATGAGTTTTCAGACTGACGGTTATGGGCTGGGCGGCATCCGCTCATTCTCAATCAATAACTACGTAAACCTGTTCAGCTCGCCCTCGACGCCCGGCCTCGTGCTTAACACACTCTATTTTGCGCTCGGCAGCACCAGTATCGGACTGATCGTCGCGTTTGCCTTGGCGTGGCTCTCGGAGCGGACCGACATGCCGGGGCGGACGGCCCTGCGGGTGATGATGTTCTCGTGGATGGCCGTTCCTCCCCTCGTATTTGGTTATGGCTGGATCCTTACCCTGAACCCGAACAATGGGGTGGCGAACAGCGCCGCTCAGTGGGTGACAGGTATTCAGGGACCGGTGTTCAATCCATACTCGTGGAGCACGCTGATAGTCGTCGGGGGATTCAGCCTGGTCCCTACGGCATTCATCATGGTGAGCGGCCTATTGAAGAACATGAGCCCGGCTCTCGAAGACGCAGCTTACATGAGCGGCGCGTCGGCGATGACCACGCTGCGCGTCATCACCTTGCCGGTGCTAATGCCCGGATTGCTTTCCGCTGCGATCTTTCTGTTCGTCGCGATGGTCCAAGCGTTCGATCTGCCGCTCGTGCTCGGCCTGAGTGCTCGGATTCCGGTCCTCAGCACGCGTATCTACGTTCTCACCTTTCCCGAGAGCGGTCGGCCCAATTTCGGGCTTGCAGCGGCATTCGGGGCAGTACTTTGCGTGCTGGCGATGCTGCTTATGTTGTTGTATTTCAAGGTCGTTGGTTCAGGCGACAGGTTCAGAGTGGTCGGTGGAAAGGGATATCGCCCACGGCGCATGAAGCTGGGCTGGCTCAGGCTCCCTGCAGCACTGGTGGTTACGCTTTATCTTGCCCTGATGGTCCTCCCACTTCTGGTACTTGCCTGGGCCTCGCTGCTTCCCTTCTACCGTGCCCCGACGCTTTCGCAATTACCTCTCCTGTCTCTCACGAACTTTCAACGGCTCTGGGACGACTCCTTTGCGATGCGAGCTGTCGGGAACTCCGTTATTCTGATGATCTCGGTTGCGACCCTGGTCATGATCTTCTCGTTTTTGGTGAGTTGGGTGTCCATCCGCTTCCCGGGTCGCTCCAGCCGGTTCATGGACGGGCTTGCATTTCTGTCGTTAGCGGTTCCTCCGATCGTCCTGGCGATCGCGTTGCTGTTCATGTACTTAACAACGCCACTGTATGGGACAATAATCGTCATCGCCCTGGGACACATCGGGATGTTCCTGGCGTTCGCCACGCGGACGATCTCGGGCGGCTTGATCCAAATCCACCGGGAACTGGAAGATGCCGCCGCGATGAGCGGTGCAAGCCGCATGTCGGCGCTCCGTTACGTCATGGTCCCTCTCCTTTGGCCCCAGATCGTCGGCGGTTGGCTGTGGGTCGCCGCTCACAGCGCCAGAGACCTGACCGTGCCGCTTGTATTGATGACGAGCAGCAGTATCCTGGCCTCCTCGGCAACCAAGATCATTTGGGATTACCCCGACCTGACCAAGGCCGCGGCGCTCTCGATTGTCATGGTGTTTATCCTCATGCTGATGGTGCTGCCGGTGGAGATCCGAATGGCGAGACTAAGCCGCGCGGACTGAGCAGGCCCCGGGGAGATCGCTCCACCAAACAAGGCGCACTGGGCCACTTCGGAAAGGACTCCCACATGATCCGACATTTCGTCGCCTTCCGGTTCAAGCCTGACGCGCCCGAGGACCGCAAAACCGCGTTGCTGGCGGAATACGGCACGTTTCCCTCACGTTACCCGTCGATGCGGAACTTCCAGTTCGGCCCAAACATCAGCGAGCGCGACGATCGGTTCGAGTATGGCTTCACGGTCGAATTCGAAACCGAGGCAGCCTTGAAGGCGTATTTGAACAGCCCCTCGCACGAGGAGCATGTGAGCTTGCGCTTCCGCCCGTTAATCGCCGAGCGCGCTATCGTCAGCTTCGAAGCCTAGACCAACGTCGCCCTGACTGGAGTCGCGCTTGCGATGCCAGTCAGGGCAACAAAGTTGGTGCGGGCCGTGAAGGGTGCGGTGTGGACAGCTACCACGCGACTGTCGAGGCCCCGTCGCGAACGCGGACAGTCCGGGCTTGCGACCAATTCAAACGTGGCCTTCCCGGCCTAACTCCGCGCGGATCGCCGCGTCGAGGTCGTTCGTACGGAATGGCTTCTGCAGAAAGCGCCGCTGGATCGGCTGCGGCAGGAAGTAGCCCGAGATCAGGATGATCTTCAGGTCACGATGCCTGTCGCCTGCCAAATCGGACAATTCGATGCCTGACATTCCCGGCATTCGTACATCCGTCACCATCACGTCCAAATCCGGATTGTCGTCGAGGAGGTTCAAGGCCTCCCTGCCGCTTGAGGCCTGGACGACGCAGTAACCAAGTTCCTCCAACATGTCTGCCGAAGTCTCCCGCACGTCGTTATCGTCATCTACAAGCAAAATCATATGCGGTTTAGCGGACAGGACCCGCTCCTCTCGCTACAGAATCAACACAAAACGTAACTGCGTTCGGGGTTGGTATAGGGCAACTCGGGGTGCGGTAGGAGAGTGTAACGGCAGCCACACATAACAAAGTCGTGGGTTCAGACGAATTGGCGGAGGGGATGAGATTCGAACTCACGATACGGCTTGACGCCGTATGGCGGT
>CAXSDH010000035.1:0-35129 GCA_964235765.1 uncultured Acetobacteraceae bacterium | reverse complement strand
TGTGTTCCCCGCAGGCGCGGGGATGAACGGATTCATAACACGTCGGTCAGCGCCCTCGCCCTTGCTGATCGAAGGAAAGAAGTAGCCGTCCGCATCTCGCCTGGTAAGCCGGATGCGGAAACCTGGCGGCGCACGAGGGCTGGGCTCGCCTCTTCCAGGTATGCCCAGGCCTCGCCGAAATAACGGCCGTACCGGGCCTGCTCGACCATTGCAACCGGCAGGCCGATATCCTGCGACAAGGCGTGCATGACTGCCGGGTCGTGCGGTGACTGGAACAGGTGGCGGAACCGTCGGCGCAACTGCGCCCGCCGCGCGTTGCCGGCAGCGGGTTCCAAGGCGCTGTCGAGATATGGATCGGGCGCCGACAAGCGGCGGTGGATGGTGTCGGCCATGCCACCCTCGGCCCGGCCTGCCGTCCGTCCCGACACGGTGACCGTAATCTCCGGCGCATGCCGAATGCGCGCATCCGTCCGGCGCAGGGCAGCGAAGAAACGCCGGTCTTCCGCCAGCGGCACCGCCGGCATGCCTCCCGCGCGCCGGTAAGCGGTCAAGCTGACGGCCATGCTTGCCCCGCTATGCTGGACGTGTCTCGGCCAGGGATCCCATGGGTCGGGGTCGAGCAACGCCGCGGTTTCGTCCAGCAGCGCCGCGTAGGCGCATTCCTCGGCATCGTCCTCATGGAGCCGGGCAGGGATGAGGGCGGCCTCGTGCGGGTCCAGGTCGGCGCGGCCGGCGACGGCATCCAGGCCGCGGCGCAGGTGCCACAAGTTCGCGGCCACCCAGTCCTGCGGCACCCGCCCGTCCGCATCGGTGGAGAGCAGCACGCCCCTGTCGCCGAGCAGGGCGGCTGCGTGTTCCATCGCCAAGCGCCGGGCATGGCCCGCGCTGGCTTGGCCGGGCGGAAAATCCCGCTCGAGCACATGGACCGGCACGGGCAGCAGCGGTAGCAGGCGACGGATGATCTCGGCCGTGCCGTCGGAAGTGTTGTTGACCACCAGGACGATGCCGTCTGCACGGACGTCGTGCTGCAAAGCAAGCGCACGGAGACAGTCGGCAATTCGTTCGGCCTCGTCTTTGACGGGCACAGCGACAAGCGCCGGTCCCAGCTCGTTTCCGAATACGCGTATTTCGTTCAGCATAGAATCCCAGGTTCCCGCCCGGCGGTGGATCAGGCCCGACATGCATCAGGATGGGCCCGCTTGCAGGTTTGTCGAGATGCCGAGGGTTGCTAGCGCGAAGCGGGCGTCTACGGCGCGGTCAAGAAAACCTCATAGGGCTGCTGGAACCGCAAGAGCAGGGCTGCCGGCAGCCTGAATCCGGCGGGGTCGTCCTGTATCAAGTCCGAGTATTGCGACGCATGGGCCGCGACCGCGAGATGCTTGGCGGGCAGGTGCCGGGCGATGTCGAGCCGCCACCCGGCCGGTTCCGGGCCATTCAGCGACACGTGAGGCGGCAAGGTCCACCCCCAGACCGGATAGGCGAGATGCGGGACGCCAGCGCGGCGCGCGGCGGCTGCAGCCATCAGATGTGCGGCCAAGTGGTCGCAGTGCGGGTCATGGCGCCACGGAGCGGCAAGGACGCCGCAGCGCCGGTTCTGCATCGCGAGCAAAATCGCATCCACGGCATCATCGAACGCTGGCCCCTCGCGCGGCGCTGCCGTATCACGCAGGCCGAGAAACCCCACTTGGTCCCGAGCCAAGCCAAGCCGGCGGACGGCTGCAAGCGTTTCCTGCTCACGCAGGGCACGGAGCCGGGCCGCCGGGTACTTCAGAGAGTTCGGGTGCGAGCCGGCGCCATCCGTCAGCACCAGCACGTGCGGATGGGCTCCGTTTGCCACGCATTCAGCGAGCAACCCGCCGCACCCCAGGCTTTCGTCATCGGGATGGGGGGCCAGAACGAGGGGGTTCCGCCCGCCCAGGATCGTATCGAGGCCTGCGAACGGCAGTGTCGCCATGCGGAGCAGCGCTTCGCCCGCGTTCACGACAGGCCCTTGAGCGTCCAGGCGGCAGCCTCCAACAGCACGGCGTCCCGCGCGGGCTGGCGAAGATACGTTCCGAGATCGCGTGCGAGCCGTTCCACCGGGTGCGGCGCGAGGAAGGCCGTGAGGCCCAGGGAGGCCTGCATGTCGCGCAGCGCGTCCAGGCACGCGGCCTCGACCGCAAGCCGCGCCAGGTTAACGTAGGCCACCCTGGCGGCGGCGTCGCCCTCCCCGGGGGCTTCGGCGACCTCGGCTGCCCGCCCCACCCATAGCCGGGCTGTTTCCTGGGCGATCAGGATCCGGCCGAAGCGGGCTTGCTGCATCGGGGCAGCGGCCTGGTTACGGCCTACCAGGTGCAGGCCCGTGGCTTGGACCAGCGCATCCAGCACACCGAGCGTGGCGGCGCTGGTTCGCCAAGCTCCGCATGAAAAATCGGGCTCACGGAGGTAGTCGCCGGGTTCCCCGATGATGCACTCGTCCGGAGCGGGCACGTCGTCCAGGCAGACCGCGCCGTTCGCCGCGGCTCGCATGCCCTGCAGGCCGTGCAACGGCGCGACCAGCTCGCGGCCGGAAAGATGGGCGAGCACAAGGCGCGTCTCGCCATCATGTTCGGCTGTCAGGATCGCGCGGGTGCAATGGCCGGCACCGCTGCATGGCTGCTTCCGTCCGCGCAGCCGCCCCCGCACGATGCGAACACGGTCATCGCTTGCGTCCGTCACCCACAGGGCGAACAGATGCCCTGCCAAGGCGTCGGCGCCTGCCGCCCGGACCTGCGTCGGGGCGCCATACCGCACGAGCAGCCGGAGCGCATTCATGTGCGCCTCGACGAGCCGGGCGATCGACGGATTGCCTTCGCCGCACGACCGGAGAAGCTCACGAGCCGTGTCTCGCCCGGACGGCTCGGTACCCGCGCCGAGGCCGCCCAGAACCTGTGGCGCCGGAGCGGCGAGAAGTCCGGCTGCCCTCAGGTCGGCCATATCCGCAGCGGGGAACATCGCCGCCGCATCCAAGGCTGCGGCGCGCGCCTGCATTGCGGGAACGAGCGCCCGAACATCGGCAAGCAGGGCTGCCGCTCTCGCTGCCAACGCACGAGTGGACTGGTCGGGGTTGGTCACTCCGGGACAACGGTTCAGGGGGTGGCTGCTGGCCCTAACGGGGCGGCGGGGCCGCCGGGTCCGTCGTCTGCTCCCAGTAGTCCGGGCTCGACGCGACCAGGTCCCGCAGGTCCGTGGGTGCATGGGCGCCGGGCACCCTCGGCAGGCCAAGCACCGCCGCCCGGGCGAAGGTGGCCATGTGCGCCCCGGCCAGGCGCATGTTCTCTGGATGCTGCGTCGGCAGCGTGTGCGGGCCGCGGAACACGAAAATCTCCTTCGGCTCGCGCGCACGCCGGTAGGTTTCGAGCGAGCCCTCAAGCCCCTCCACGTAATCCCAGACGCCCTTGGCGATCATCAATGCGGGCCACGAGCCGACATTGGCAAACACATCGGAATCGACGTAGTAGGTCGTGTTGTACTCCAGCCGCAGCGCCGCCTCGACCATGTCGTGCCCGGCGACACGGTAGCCCAGCCCGGCGGAGTTCGGGCCATACAGGATGGCTCCCTTGATATTCTGGCGCAGGAGCGGCGGGCGGCAACCGCCGTCCGGAAGGTCCCGGTTGCAGTCCTCCACGAAGTTCTTGTGCATCGCCCAGGCGGTCGCATACGACCCGCGGGAGTAACCGGCGAGCACGACCGGGATTTCCGTCGCCTTCAGGCCGGCCATCAACCGGCCGGCCGCATCCTTGCCCGCCAGCACGTCGCCGGCCGGGGTGAGCAGCCGCAGCCCTTCGCCGCTCGCCATCTGGTCCAGTTCGCGGAACATGTCGTTGGCCTGTTCGGCCGTGTTGAAGCCGGCCACGCCGCCCGAAATGCCGTTGCCCCGGCGGTCTGTCACCAGCACGTCGAACCCGGCCTCGTTGAATGCGCTGGCGAAGCCGCGCCAGTGGCGCATCCCGAACTGCTCCGACAGCTCGTCCGGCTGCCTGTTCAGGACGTAGCGGCCCGCAGCATCGGCCTGCACAGGCACGGATCGCGGGTTGTCGATGGCGGTCAACTCGCTGCCGCCGCCATTGTTCATGACGACCAGGGCGCGGCGCTTCGTCCCGGCCCCGTCTGCCGCGCCGGCACCTGCCACGCCTGCACCTTCCACGCCTGCACCTTCCAGGTACCATCCCCGCAGCTTGATCGTCCCCTGCTTTTGCAGATGCAGGCGTTCGTAGCTGTCGCGCGGAACGGTGAACTCCACCGTGTAGGCGCGCGCCTCGGCCCGGGCGATCGGCTCGTCGTAGGCGGGGGCCGCGAAGTAGCCGGGGCGGCGGATCACCTTCAGGTCTACCTCCGCTTCCGGGTCGATCTTGCCCGCAGGGTCGACACGGCCCGTCAGCCGCGGCTCGTAGGCGATGAACGGCTTGGCGCCGGCCAGGGCGGCGGCGAGGCATGCCGGGTCGGCCCGGCAGCCCGGCCACCGCCGGCGGATCGCCGCGTCGCCGAACCGCTCGATGTAGAACTCCGGACCGGCGCCCTCGGGGATCAGTTGGTTCGTCGGCATGAACGGGAGGCACTGAGGGCCGGAGCGGTAGCCGGGCAGGTCGGCGTTGCGGTCGTAATTCACATGGAACGCGCAGTCGGGCGCTGGGGTGCCCGGGTTGACCACGCGGGGCGGCTCGGCTCCGGCGGGCGTCACGGTCAAGCCCAGCAGAAGGGCGGCGGCGATCTGGACATGCCTCATCGTGACGTTCCCTGACACCTGTTGCGGGCCCTGACAAATGTTGCGGGCTGTCGAAGGGGCCGCCACCATGTGCTCCGGGCGGCCGTAAGGTCAATGGCCGCAGCCGCTCCAGCTCGCGCGGGATGCCTGCGGCGCTTGACGCTTCCGGCACCGCCTGAAAGGGTGGGCCAATTATAAGGCTGCCCCAACGGCAGCGGTGAACCGGGGGAACATCCAGTGCTCAATCTGCGCGCCATCGCCGTGCTCACCACCGCGCTTTGCGCCGCGGCCATGCCCGCCCCCGCCCGCGCCGATGCGACGCTCACGATCGGCACCGTCAACAACGGCGACATGGTCGTCATGCAGAAGTTGTCCGCCGAGTTCGAGAGGCAGCGCCCCGACATCAAGCTGCGCTGGGTCGTGCTGGAGGAGAACGTGCTGCGCCAGCGGCTCACCACCGATATCGCCACCAAGGCGGGCCAGTTCGACGTGATGACGATCGGCAACTACGAGGTGCCGATCTGGGCCAAGCAGGGCTGGCTGGAGCCTATGGTGGGCCTGCCGGCGACCTACGACGTGGCGGACCTGCTGAAGCCCGTGCGCGAAGGCATCAGCTACGACGGCAAGCTCTATGCCGTGCCGTTCTATGCCGAAAGTGCGATGACCTATTACCGCACCGACCTGTTCCAGAAGGCCGGCATCACCATGCCGGCCGCGCCGACCTATGCGCAGATCATGGAATACGCCGAGAAGATCACGGACAAGCCAAACCAGGTCTACGGCATTTGCCTGCGCGGCAAGCCCGGCTGGGGCGAGAACATCGCGTTCATCACGCCGCTGGTGACCAGCTTCGGCGGCCAATGGTTCGACCAGCAGTGGAAAGCCACCTTGGACACGCCGGAGTGGAACAAGGCGATCACCTACTACAGCGACATGCTGCGGAGGTTCGGCCCTCCCGGCGCCACCAGCAACGGCTTCAACGAGAACCTCGCGCTTTTCGCCGGCGGCCGCTGCGGCATGTGGATCGACAGCACGGTCGCGGCCGGGCTGCTGTTCGACCCGAAGCAGAGCCAGGTCGCGGACAAGGTGGGCTTCGCACCGATGCCGACCGGGTCCTTCCAGGGCGGGCCCACTTGGCTTTGGAGCTGGAACCTGGGCATCCCGGAGTCGTCCAAGCAAAAGGACGCCGCCAAGGCCTTCGTCGCCTGGGCGACCTCCAAGGACTACGTGAAGCTGGTGGCGGGGACGAATGGCTGGGTCGCGGTGCCGCCGGGCACCCGGCAGAGCACCTACGACAGCGCGGACTACAAGCGCGTCGCCCCATTCGCCGATTTCGTGCTGCGGGCCATCGACAACGCCAACCCCAACGCAAGCACGAAGGCGCCGCGGCCCTATACCGGGGCGCAGTTCGTGGCCATTCCGGAATTCCAGGGCATCGGCACCCAGGTGGGACAGACGATGGCGTCCACCTTGACGGGCACCGCCGTGGAGCAGGCGCTCAAGACCGCGCAGTCGGCGACCGATCGCACGATGCGGCAAGCGGGCTATCCGAAATAGCCGCATGGCCACGGCGGCACGCCGCCGCTGGGGCACCCTGCCGCTGGTTGGGCCGTCGGTCGGCGTGCTGCTGCTGTGGATGATCGTGCCGCTGGCGATGACGCTATGGTTCTCGTTCCAGCGCTACAACCTGCTCGACCCGGCCGGGGGCGGGTTCGCCGGGCTGGACAACTACGAGTTCCTGGTCACCGACCCGGACTTCTGGGCGTCGCTGGTCAACACGTTCGTGCTGGTGGGATCGGTGCTCGTCATCACCGTGGGGTTCGGCGCCTTGCTGGCGGTGCTGTACGACCAGCCCTTCCCCGGCCAGCCGGTGGCCCGGCTGCTGGCGGTCGCGCCATTCTTCGTCATGCCGACCGTCAGCGCGCTCGTGTGGAAAAACCTGATGATGCACCCGATCTACGGGGTGCTCGGGTCGGTCGCCCGCGCCATGGGGCTGCAGCCGATCGACTGGTTCGCCGACCACCCCATGCTGTCGGTCATCGTGATCGTGTCCTGGCAATGGCTGCCGTTCGCGTTGCTGATCCTGCTGACCGCCGTGCAGTCGCTCGATCACGAGCAGAAGGAGGCTGCCCGGATGGATGGGGCCGGGCTGCTCGCGCAGTTCGCGTTCATCACGCTGCCGCACATGCGCCGGGCGATCACGGTCGTCATCATGATCGAAACCATCTTCCTGCTGACGGTGTTTGCCGAGATTTTCGTCACGACGTCCGGCGGGCCGGGCAACGCCACCACCAACCTCGCCTTCCTGATCTATGCCCGCGCGCTGCTGCAATTCGATGTCGGCGGCGGTTCGGCGGGTGGCGTCGTGGCCATCATCCTGGCCAACATCGTCGCCTTCTTCCTGGTGCGCAGCATCGCCCAGCGGCTGGAGGCGTAGGATGCGGCAAAGCCTCGCCCAGCGCGTGCTGATCTTCGTCCTCGGCTGGGGCGTCGCCTTGCTGCTGTTCTTCCCGATCCTCTGGATGGTGCTGACCAGCTTCAAAACCGAAGTCGCCGCCATAGCCACGCCGCCGCAACTGGTGTTCGCCCCCACGTTCGAAAGCTATGCCGAGGTGCAGGCCCGCGCGAACTACTTGCTGTTCGCGCTGAACAGCCTGGTCATCTCCGTCGGCGGCACCGTCCTGGCCCTGTTGTTCGCGGTGCCCGCCGCCTACGCCATGGCGTTCCACCCCACCCGGCGCACCCGTGGCACGCTGCTGTGGATGCTGTCGACCAAGATGCTCCCCCCGGTCGGCGTGCTGGTGCCGATCTACCTGCTGTTCCGCACGTTCGGCCTGCTCGACACAAGGACCGGGCTGGTCGTGATCTACGCCCTGATGAACCTGCCGATCGTGGTTTGGATGCTGTTCACCTTCTTCAAGGACGTGCCGCGCGAGATCCTGGAAGCCGGGCGCATGGACGGCGCCCGCACCGCCGGGGAGTTCTGGTTCCTGCTGCTGCCGCTGTCGTTGCCCGGCATCGCCTCCACGGGGCTGCTGTCCTTGATCCTGTGCTGGAACGAGGCGTTCTGGAGCCTCAATCTTACCTCGGCCAGCGCCGCACCGCTCACCACGTTCATCGCCTCGTTCTCGAGCCCGCAGGGCCTGTTCTTCGCCAAGCTCTCGGCAGCATCCACCGTTGCCGTCGCTCCGATCCTGGTGTTCGGCTGGCTGAGCCAGCGGCAACTCGTGCGCGGCCTCACCTTCGGCGCCGTCAAGTAAGGGGCGCACCATGGCCACCCTCACCCTCCGAGGCCTGAGCAAGAGCTATGGCACGACCGACGTCATCAAGGGCGTGGACCTCGATATCGCCGACCGCGAGTTCACTGTGTTCGTCGGCCCGTCCGGCTGCGGCAAATCCACCCTGCTGCGCATGATCGCAGGGTTGGAGGAGATCACCGCCGGCGACCTGCTGATCGATGGACAGCGGGTGAACGACGTCGGCCCCGCAGACCGGGGCCTGGCGATGGTGTTCCAGTCCTATGCGCTATACCCGCATATGACGGTGGCGCAGAACATGGGCTTCGCGCTTCGCCTGGCGCGGGTGCCGAAGGCCGAGCGCGACCGCAAGGTGGCCGACGCCGCCCGCATCCTGCAGCTCGGCCCCTATCTGGAGCGGAAGCCGAAGGATCTCTCGGGTGGGCAGCGGCAGCGCGTGGCGATCGGCCGCGCCATCGTGCGCAACCCCCGGGTGTTCCTGTTCGACGAGCCGCTCAGCAACCTCGACGCCGCGCTCCGCGGCCAGATGCGGATCGAGCTGGCCCGGCTGCACGAGGAGCTCTCGGCCACCATGATCTACGTGACCCACGACCAGGTCGAGGCGATGACGATGGCCGACAAGATCGTCGTGCTTCAGGCGGGCCGGGTCGAGCAAGTCGGCACGCCGCTCGAACTCTACCATCACCCGGCGAACCTGTTCGTGGCCGGGTTCATCGGCTCGCCGCGGATGAACCTGCTGCCGGCCCGAGTCGTGGGTGGGGGCGGGACGGGCGTTGCGCTGGAACTGCCGTCCGGCGCCCGAGTGGAGGCGGGGCTCGGGAAGGTGGGGCTCGCGGAGGTGGGGCCGGTCCAGCCCGGCCGGGCCGTGACCCTGGGCTTGCGGCCGGAGGCGCTGCGCCCGGACCCGAACGGCCTGCTGGCGGGCGAAGTGCGGCTGGTCGAGCGCCTGGGCGGCCTCACGCTGCTGCATGTCGGCCTTCAGGGCGGCGAGGCCGTGACGGTGCAGACCGACGGTGGGGACGCGACCCGCGCGCACCAGCCGATCCGCCTGGGGTTCGACCCCGAGGCCTGCCACCTGTTCGACGCCGCCGGGCTGAGCCTGGGCCGCCCGGCGCCATCCGCGTGACGCGGTAGGATGTTCCTTGGGCTAGACCTCGGCACGTCTTCGCTGAAGGCGTTGCTGGTTGATGGTGAACAGCGCGCCGTCGGCGCCGCCTCCGCGCCCCTGGCCGTACAGCGCCCGGCGCCCGGCCACAGCGAACAGCATCCCGAGGCATGGTGGCAGGCGCTGGAAGGCGTGATGGCGGCACTCCGCCAGACGCATCCGCGCGAACTCGGGGCGGTGCAGTCGGTCGGCTTGGCCGGACAGATGCATGGTGCGGTCTTGCTGGACGCCGCGGACCACGTGCTGCGCCCTTGCATCCTATGGGACGATACGCGGGCAACCGCCGAGTGCCGTGAGCTCGACCGCGCGTTCCCGGCGCTGCACCAGGTCGCGGGAAACCTCGCCATGCCGGGGTTCACTGCACCCAAGCTGCTCTGGGTCCGGCGCCACGAGCCCGATGTGTTCCGCCGCATCGCCCGGGTCCTGTTGCCGAAGGCATGGCTGCGCCATCGCCTGGCCGGTGAGTTCATCGAGGACATGTCGGACGCGTCCGGCACGTTGTGGCTCGATGTCGGACGGCGGGACTGGTCGAATGCGGCGCTGGCCGCCACCGGGCTGTCCCGCGCCCAGATGCCGCGCCTGGTGGAGGGCTCCGCGCCTGCGGGCACGATGCGGCCGGAGCTCGCGGCGCGATGGGGGATCGCACGACCGCCGCTGCTGGCGGGCGGCGCGGGCGACAACGCGGCCGGCGCCGTGGGCCTCGGCGCGATCCGGCCCGGCAGCGCCTTCGTCTCGCTGGGCACGTCGGGCGTGCTCTGGGCCACGACGGACCGCTTCGTGCCTGCCCCGCAATCGGCCGTCCACGCCTTCTGCCATGCGGTGCCTGGAACATGGCACCAGATGGGCGTCACCCTGTCCGCTGCCGCCTCGCTGGCGTGGTGGGCCGGCGTCTCCGGGCGGCCGGAGGCTGCGCTGCTTGCGGAGCTGCCGGCCGTGCGGGCGCCTGCCGCGGTGCAGTTCCTGCCCTATCTGTCCGGCGAGCGCACGCCCCACAACGATGGCGCGGTGCGTGGCGCGTTCACCGGACTGTCTC
The DNA here is from genome assembly GCA_964235765.1 of uncultured Acetobacteraceae bacterium. Lineage (GTDB taxonomy): Bacteria > Pseudomonadota > Alphaproteobacteria > Acetobacterales > Acetobacteraceae > JAVVHH01. The sequence continues at coordinate 24,951 of CAXSDH010000035.1, read as the reverse complement.
AGGCCACGACGCGGGCCGAGATGACGCAGGCGGTGCTGGAGGGCGTCGCGTTCTCGCTTCGCGACTGCCTCGACGCGCTCGCCGCCTCCGGCACCGCCGTCGCGGCGGCGGACCTGATCGGCGGCGGGTCGCGCTCGGCGGAATGGGCCGGCATCCTGGCCGCCGTGCTGGGCATCCCGCTATATCGGATGCCCGAGGGCGAGCACGGCGGCGCATTCGGGGCGGCCCGCCTGGCCCGCCTGGCCCTGACCCATGAGGCGGTGGAGGACGTCTGCACCCCGCCGCACGAGCGTGACCCGGTCGAGCCGGAGCCGGAGCTGGCTGCGGCCTATGCCGGCGCCATCGGCCGATACCGCGCCCTCTACCGGTGCGTGGCCACGGAGAAGCCCGCATGACCCTCGACGCAAGGTCGCACTGGTCACCGGTGGCGCGCCGGTCCGCCCTGCGACGTCAGAAGCGCAGCGTGCGCGCTGGGACGTCAGAAGCGCAGCGTCCGCGCTGCGACGTCAGAAGCGCAGCGTGCGCGCAGCTTCCGCGAGCGTCGCCCGGCTGCCGGTCCGGTATAGGGACGAAAGCCAACGCCGCACCGGATCGATGAGGCGCGGATCGGCCCCCGTCGCTCCGAACAGTTGGCCGATGCCCAGCAGCGGCGCCGGGTCCTCTCCGCCGGCGATCGCCTTTTCACGCAGCAGCGCGGCCAATGGGTGCCGCACCGCGATCGGCTTGCCTTGCTCGTCCTCCCCTCGAACCCGGCGCAGCCAGGCGGCGAGCGCCAGCGCCAGCAAGTCCACGCCCGCATCCGCGGCCAACCGGTCCCGGATCGGGTCGACGAGCACGTTGAGCGGCGCGTCGGTGCTCACGCGCTCGACCGTGTCCTTGATGGCGGGGTTGGCGAACCGCTCGATCAGCTTGGCCTTGTAGGCGGGCAGATCGATGCCGGGCACCGGGCCGAGCGTCGGACCGGTTTCCCGGTCCATCAGGGCCGACATGTAGCGGGTCATCAAGGGTTCGGCCATCGCCTCGTCGATCGTCACGCAGCCGGCGAGCCGCCCCATCCCGGCCACCGCCAGATGGCTCGCGTTCAGCAGGCGGAGCTTCATGAACTCATAGGGCGCGACATCGTCCACGAACTGGGCGCCCACCTCCTCCCAGGCCGGGCGCCCATTGACGAACCGGTCCTCGATCACCCACTGCGTGAACGTTTCCGAGAACACCGGCCAGCGGTCTGCCACCCCGTAGCGCTTCGCGAGCGCGGCCACGTCGGCTTCGGCCGTGAGCGGGGTGATCCGGTCGACCATCGTGCTGGGAAAGCTGGCTCGCGCCGCGATCCATTCGGCGAGCGCCGGGTCGCGGAGCGCCGCGAGGGCCAGCACCGCCCCTTTCAGAACGTCGCCATTGTGCTGGATGTTGTCGCAACTGAGGGCCGTGAACGCCGGCGTGCCGGCGGCCATGCGGCGACGGTAGCTCTCGACGATGATGCCGATCGCGCTGCTCGGACAGTCGGGGTGCGCCAGGTCGCGGCGGATCAGCGGGTGCTCGGGATCGAGGCGCTTGGTGGCCCGGTTCAGGCAATAGCCGTGTTCGGTGACGGTCAGGCTGACGATGCGGATCGCGGGCTGGCCGATGGCGTCCAGCAGGGCTGCGCTGCTTTCGCCGGCGAACACGACTCCCGCCAAGGAGGCGATCACCGTGGCGGTCTCGTCGGCGAAGCTGCGTTCGACGAGCGTGTAAAGCCCATCCTGCGGCGCCAGGCTCTCCTGCATCCGCCGGTCGCCCGGCATCAGCCCGCCGCCGATGATGCCCCATTGCAGCGCCTCCGGCCGCCGCTCCATCAGCTCGTGCGTGTAGCGCGCCATGTGGGCGCGATGGAAGCCGCCGAGCCCCAGGTGCACCATGCCCGGCGTGACCGCGGCAGGATCGAAGCCGGGCCTGCGCACGGGCGGGCGCAGGAGGGCGAGGGTGGAGCGGCTGAGCTGGATCGGGTTCATATTCGTGGATGAGACTTACACGATCGCTCGGACGGGGATGCCCACAAGCGCCTGCGCGGCGGCAAGGAACTCGAGCGCCACATACCGGTCGGGCTCGGCGCCGTCCGGAATGGAAAAGCTGGCGGTGCGGTCCTTGCGGATCATGTCCATCGCCGTCGCCTCCACGTCAGGGATAACGTGCTCGGGCGAACCGATGCCGACCTGAACGCGGCCATCGCGCAAGGCCTTCGTGACCGCATCGATGCCGCCGAACACGGTTATTTCTACGTCCAGGCCAACATCGGCGTAGAAGCCTCGTTCCACCGCTGCCCAATATGGGACATAGAAGAACGCGGGAACTACGATACCCAAATCCAGATGCTCGGCCATGCTGTCACCTTCTCTCATTGCAACTGGAAGAGACGTCCTCCCCCGGGCACTCCGTTCTCGATCCCTACGAGGCGCAGCATGGCCCAGAGGACGGCTTGATTGCTGGTGGCCACTGGCTTGCCGAGCGCGCTTTCGAGCCGGGCTGCGGCTTCCAGGCCGCGGAGGTTGGCGCAGCTGAGGAACACCGCGTCCGCATCCGGATGGTCCGCCGTAAGCGCCTGGGCAACGATGTGCTCAGGCGAAAGGTCGGCGCAGCGACGCGGATCGGCGATCGCCAATCCCACGGTGTGGACCACGCCGATCCCGGCCGCCTCCAATCCCGCCGCCTCCGCCGAATTGAACCGGTCGTCGAACGGGCCAGGAAGGTCAGGGTGAGAGACTTCGTCATCACCGGGCCGTCGAGCACGCCGGTAAACACGGACAGGACGGGCTGCAGCAGGTTGAACACCAGCCGCGAACCGGCTGTCACGGCAACGAACCGGGACCGCTGCCGAAGCAGGCGGCGGAAGGCCGGATTCGACGCCATCGAGGCGATCGTTCCCGAACGAGGCGCTCCGACGCGGCGCCGACCGGTACGGTGACGTTCACGGGCAAGGCGTTCCTCCCATCCCTTTCCCTATTATCTGGATGAACTGCTGAGCTAAGGCAACTCGGGACCGCGCGGACCGGCACGGCCCGGCGGGCAGCTAAAGCTCGCCCGCCGCCGCCAACTTCTTGATGCGGTCCGCCGTGCGCATCGCGATGGCGCTGATGGTCAAATGCGGGTTCACGCCGCCTGTCGTGGGAAACACCGAGCCGTCGCATACCCAGAGGTTCGGGATGTCCCAACTGCGGCAATCGGCATTCACGACGCTCGTCTCGCGGTCGAACCCCATGCGCGCCGTGCCGGCCAAGTGGTTGGTGTCGTTCTCCTGACGGAATACATCCGTCGCGCCGACCGCCTCCAGGCTGGTCTGCATCTGGCCCAGCGCGTGCTGGATCAGCGCCTTGTCGTTGTCGCCCCAGCTATAGGTGACGCGGGCAACGCGCAGGCCATACTGGTCCGTGTCCTCGTGCAGGGTCACCCGGTTGCGCTCGTCGGGCAGCATCTCGCCGACCATCTTGAGGCCGACGCTGTGGTTGTATTTCTCCATTTCGTCGCGCAGCGCCTGGCCCCAGATCCCGCGCGACCCGGTCTGGACGGTAACCCACTCGATCGGCAACGGGCCCTGCGCCATCCAGCAATAGCCGCCGGAGAAGTCTTTGCGATCGTCGTAGTTCCAGTGCTCGGTGATCGAGAGTGAGGGCGGCCCCTTGTTCCACCGCACCTCGTTCGCCATCGTCCCGAACACGGCTTGGTTGGACTGTGTCATGAGGTTCTTGCCGACCAGGCCGGAGCTGTTGGCCAGCCCATCGGGGTAGCGGCCGGTGGCGGAGGCCAGCAGCAGCCGCGGCGTTTCGATCGCGTAGCCCGACACCATCACGTTGCGGGCCCGCTGGAACCGCCACTTGCCCTCGCGAATGTAGTGCACCCCGGTGGCGCGCCCGTCCGGCCCCACCTCGATCCGGGCCACCATCGCCAAGTCGCGGATCTCCGCTCCTGCCTTGACCGCCCGCGGGATGAACGTCACCAATTGGCTTTGCTTGGCGTTGGTGGAGCAGCCGAAGCGGCAAAACCCGCGGTACACGCACGGGTGGGAGTGGCCGTGCGGCGCCGACACCGTCGCCAGCGGCGTGGGCGTCCATGCGTACCCCATCGCCTCCGCCCCGCGGCCCAGCAACTCGGCGGCGCCGTTCAGCTCGTGTGCCCGGTAGGGATAGCGCGGGCGTTTCGGCCCCCATGGGTAGTTCACCGGGCCGGAGATGCTGAGCGCCTGTTCGGCCCGGCCGTAATAGTCCCACATCTCGCGCCAATCGAGCGGCCAGTCCGCGCCGTAGCCCAGCGTGGTGCGCGACTTGAACCATTCCGGGCGGAACCGCAGCGACACCATGGCGAAGTGAACGGTGCTGCCGCCGACAGCCTTGCCGCTGTTCTTGCCGCCCATGACCATGGGGTTGGCGCCGTCCACCACCCGCTCGTCGGTCCAGTACAGCTTGTTCTGCTCGGTTTCGTCGGAGGCGAAATCCTCCAACGGCCGGAAATACGGCCCGGCGTCGAAGCCCACGACCGAGAAGCCGCCCTCGGCCAGTCCCGCGATCACCGGGCCACCGCCGGCTCCGGTGCCAACGACGGCGAAGTCGACCACCTCGTCGTCGCTGAATTGCGCCATCGGCACCCAGCCGCCGACCTTGAAGACGTCGGGCGCGCGTCCGCCGGCGGCGCGGGGCGCGGCCATCGGGTCGGTGGAGGGGTTAGCCGACACGAAGGTTCTTCCGCAGCGCCGCTGCTTCCTCGCCAGGTTTGGCTTCCGCCGGCTCCCAGGGGTCACGCCGGTCCAGCTTCATGCGGACATAGCCGCGCGGGCTGGCCGGTCCGCCGAAGCCGATCTCGTTCCAGGACACGGGGTGGGCGTAATAGGCGTGGGTGATATCGGCGATCACCCGGTGCTCGAAGAACGGTTTGCATGGCATTCCGCCCCAAGCGTCGCCCTTCAGCTCGCCGTCCTGCATGCGCTTGATGAGTGCGTCCTGCGTGCGGGGCGGCAGGGTGTGGAATCTCCCGCCATGGGCGTCCTGCGCCTCGGCATCCAGCGCCGCCAGCCCGCGCTGCCAGGCCTCGCCCTGCGGCGGCAGGGGGGCGTAGCGGTAGCCGTCAAGGTGCTTCTCCGTGATTTTGGCGTCGACATAGGCCGGCAGCGGCACGGGGGAGCGGTCGGCCGGCTGCGGCATGATGCGGTCGCACAGGGCGGACAACGTCGTCCATTCGGCAGGGGTGAAGAAGCGCGGCTCACGCGGCACGGCCAGGCGGCGCGCGATCACCTCCCGCGTGATCCCGTCCCACGATGGCGAGTCCTGCTTGGACATCACGTCGTAGCCGGGGTAGCGCGCGTTCTCCATGGTTCCGTTCGCCTCAGTCATCGGGATGATCCTCCAACAGGCCGAGTGCGGCGAGGCCTGCCATAGCTAGGCCGGTGAAGCTGGGCGGCGCCGGGATGGGCGGGCCGTTCAGGACATTTTGGCTCCAGTTGCGCCAGCCGCCCATCTGCCGCGCGACCCCGCGCACGTGGAACGCGGCGCCCACGTAGCCCATCACCGCCGTTAGCCGCAGCCACCAGCGCAACACGTGGCGGCGCTGCCCGGACCGGCCCAGCGCGGCATTGCCGAGCAGGCCCGCCGCGACCGGCGGGACGGCGATGGGCACGTACATGAACGGGTTGTTGAACGCGCCGCGGAAATGCAGCAGCCCTACCTCGGCCAACGTGCCCAGCAGGCCCGCACCGGTCGCGGCGGCCACGACCCGCCCCGCGGACAAGCCGATGATGGTGGGCGAGCGGCCCGGCCGTGTATCTCGCACCCGCTCGGCAAGGAAGCCCATTGCCCCCGACAGGCCAAGCGCCGCGGGCGCACCGAGCGGCGCGGAGTAGAACAGGTTCTGCCAGGTGAACCCGCCGGCCTGCTTGCTGATGTTGTAGATGTGGAAGACCGTGCCCACCACTCCGGTCAGCCCAGCCAACGCATAAACACCGTCCCGCGCCCGGTGCGCCACCGGCCGAGCGTCCACGTTGCCATGCGCGCTGACCGCGAGCGACAGGCTCGCCGCCACCAGGGGCGTGAACATAGCCTTGTTCGCGAACGATCCCCGGTAGTGCTCGACGGCGCTATCCGCCAGCACGGACGCGGCGAGCACGCCCGCGGCGCGGTTCAGCCGCTGCGCCGCGTGCACGGCGGCACGGGGTTCCAGGCTGCGCGGCATGTCCGTCAGCACGGCGGGCAGATGATTGGCCCGCGCAGTCCGCCGCGTGAGCGCCAATGCAGCCAAGCCAAGCAATGCCACGCCGGAGGCGGCGAGGGCGGTCCTGTCGCGTTCCACGATCAATTCCTACTGCTGACGGCGAAACGCTCCGCGTCCGCCTGCTTGAATTCGAGCCCCAGGCCGGGGCGAGCCGGGTCGGGCGCGATATGCCCGCGGCGCGGTGCCGGTGCGCCGTCGAACAGCATCTGCTCGATCCGAACATGGTCGTGGAACCACTCAAGGTGCCTGAACCGCGGCGCAGCGCAGCCGAGATGGCAATGCAGCGATGGCGCGCAGTGGGCAGACAGGTCGGTGTGGAACGCCTGGGACAGCGATGCCGCGTGGAGGAAGCCGGTCACCCCGCCGCAGCGGGTCGCGTCGGCTTGCAGCACGTCCACGGCGCCGCCCGCCAGCATGCGGCGGAAATAGCCGGGCTCGTAGCCGTACTCGCCCGCGGCCACCTCCATCGGCGCCGGCACGTGGTCACGCACCCGGCGCAGCCCGTCCAGGTCGTCGGACGACACCGGCTCCTCGAACCACCGCACGTCCTGCCCGGCGGCGAAGCCTCGCGCCAACGCGATCGCCTGCTTCACCGCATAGGCGCCGTTGGCGTCGACGAACAGCGCGGCGTCGCCGATCGCCTCCTTCGCCACTGCCACCCGGGCGGGATCGCGCTCCGGATGCGTGCCGATCTTCATCTTGACGGCGCGGCAGCCGTCCCGTTCCACCCAGCCCGAGAGCTGGGCCGTGAGTTGGGCGTCGTCGTAGCTGGTGAAGCCGCCGCTGCCGTAAATCTCGACCTCGTCGCGCATCCGGCCGAGTAGTGCTGCGAGTGGCAGGCCCAGCAGCTTGGCCTTCAGATCCCACAGCGCCGTGTCGACGGCCGAGACCGCCGTCGCGCACAGCCCTTCCCGGCCAAGGTTGCGCACGGCCCGCCGCATGGCGTGCCAAGCCTTGGGCGGGTCCATGGCGTCGATGCCGAGGATTACGCCGGCCAGCGTGTCAGCAATGATGCCTGCGACGGCCGGGCTGGCGTAGGTGTAGCCGACACCCTGCGTGCCGCCTGCCTCGGCCCATGCGACCACGATCGTGGTCTTGTCCCACGACGCGGTGCCGTCCGCCTCGGGCGCGTCGGTAGGAACCGTGTAGGCGCGCGCCCGAACCGCCGCTATGGCCAACTCCGACGTCACCTCTCAGTGCGTCCCTGGCAACACGCTTGCCAGCACCTGCTTGACGCTGTTCTTCAACACGCTGCCCAGTTCGGGCTCGGTCCGCATCATGGTGAGGAAGTTCCGCGCGTCCTTGAACGTGATGTGCGGCGGCAGCGGCGGGACGTTCGGGTCGGCGTAGATGTTCATGATCACCGGGCGGTCGGCGGCGAGCGCCTCGTCCCAGGCGGCGCCGATCTTCTCAGGGTCCCGCACGAGGATGCCCTTTAGGCCGAGCAGTTCTGCGTAGGTGTGGTAAGCGAAGTCGGGGATCGCCTGGGTCGACTCGGTCTTACCCTCGCCGAGCTGCACCCGCTCCTCCCACGTCACCTGGTTCAGGTCCTGGTTGTTCAGCACCATCACGACCAGCCGTGGGTTGGACCATCGCTTCCAGTATTTCGAGATCGTGATCATCACGTTCAGGCCGTTCATCTGCATCGCGCCGTCGCCGATGAAGGCGATCACCACACGGTCGGGGAACGCCATCTTGGCCGCCATTGCGTACGGCGTGGCCGCACCGAGCGAGGCGAGGCTGCCGGACAGCGAGCCCTTCATGCCCCGGCGCATCTTGATGTCGCGGCCATACCAGTTCGCGACCGAGCCGCTGTCGCCGGTCATGATGCAGTTCTCGGGCAGGCGCTTGTTCAGCTCCCAGAAAATGCGCTGTGGATTGATCGGCTCGGCGGCGACCATGGCGCGGTCCTCAAGCAGGCTCCACCACTTGGCCACGTCGGCCGCAATCTCGTTGCGCCAGCTTCCCGGCTCTTTCTGCTCCAGCATCGGCAGCAACGCGCGCAACGCCGTGGCGCTGTCGCCCGCGATGTTGACCTCCATCGGGTATCGCAGGCTGAGCCGGGTCGGGTCGAGGTCGATCTGCACGGCGCGCGCACTGCCGGGCTTGGGCAGGAACTCGCTGTACGGAAACGACGAGCCCACGACGAGCAGCGTGTCGCAGTCCTGCATCAGGTTCCAGGACGGCGAGGTGCCTAGCAAGCCAATGCCGCCGGTGACCCAAGGCAGATCGTCGGGCAGCGCCCCTTTGCCGAGCAACGCCTTGGCGCAGCCGGCCTGCAAGCGGTCGGCCACGGCAATCAACTCATCGGTGGCGCTTAGCGCCCCGGAGCCGACCAGCATCGCCACTTTCTTGCCGGCGTTGAGCACGGCGGCGGCCTGCCGCAGCAGCCCTTCGTCCGGCATCAGCGCCGGGCCGGCGAAGCCGACGCCGGTGTGGGTGGTGCCGTGAATCATTGGCGGATCGACGTAGGCCAGCAACTGCAAATCGTTCGGTATGATGACGCAGGTGACGCTGCGGGTGGCGGAGGCGATCCGCACCGCGCGGTCGATCAAGTGGCGGATCTGCTCCGGCACCATAGCCGTCGCGACGAACTCGCTGGCGACGTCCTTGAACAGCGTCTGAAGGTCCACCTCCTGCTGGTAGTGCGCGCCGATCGCCGTCCGCGCCTGCTGGCCCACGATCGCCACCACCGGCACGTGGTCCATCTTCGCGTCGTACAGCCCGGTCAGCAGATGGATCGCGCCGGGGCCGGAGGTAGCGTAGCATAGCCCGACTTCGCCGGTGAACTTGGCGTGGGCGGACGCCATGAACGCGGCCATCTCCTCGTGCCGGACCTGGATGTACTCCATCGAGTCCTTGGCGCGTTCCAGCGCTATGTCCAGCCCGCCGACGCCGTCGCCCGGATAGCCATATACCCGCTTGAGGCCCCATTCACTCAGCCGGTGCCATACGAAGTCGCTGACGTTCATGCTCATGGTCCGTCTCCCGCGACACTGGTGCTGTACAGACGCGTACGACCCCCGGCCGCCGCCGTCCTTACGTCCGGCAGGCGCCCGCGTTGCAGCCCACGTTGCGAGCGCGCCGATTTTGTTTTCCGAACCGCATCCCCGCAGGCGAGTTGCTGTGTGGAACGGGGGGTTCAATGATCGACGTTGAAGTGGTGTTGGATACGAAGCTAACCATCGGCGAATCACCGACGTGGTCGCCGACCGAGGCCGCTCTGTATTGGATCGACGTCAAGGAACCGGCCATCTACCGCTACCAGCCGGCGACGGGTCATCGCCAGCGCTGGCCTGTTACCGCCGATATCGGCGCTTTCACGCTTTACCCAGACTTCTCGGCGGCACTGGTGGCACTGCGAACGGGCCTGCACCGTCTTGAGTTCGCGACGGGCGGCCTGACCCTCCTTGTGCCTCCACCCTTCGACCCGGCCATGCACCGCTTCAATGAGGGCGGCTGCGATCCGACCGGGCGGTTCTGGGTCGGCGTGATGTTCGACCCGGCTAACCCCGCCAGCCCGGCCCGGCCCGGCGCCCTGCACAGCTATACTTGCGCCGAAGGAATGCGGCCGGAACCGGATGCAGCCGAACTGCACAACGGAATGGCCTGGAGCGCCGATGGCCGGCATATGCTGTTGTCCCACAGCCAGGAGCGGGCGATCTACCGATTCCTCCTGCACGATGGGCGGCTCGGTTCCCGGTCGACGTTCGCCATCATAGAAAAAGACGACGGCATCCCGGATGGCGCCGCGCTCGACACCGATGGCGGCTATTGGTGTGCGCTGCACGGCGGCGGACGCTTACGGCGCTACCATGGCGATGGCACGATCGATCGCGACATCGCCTTGCCCGTCAGCCAACCGACCATGTGCAGCTTTGGCGGCCCGGCCCTGGACGAGCTGTACGTGACCAGCGCGACCGACAAGCTGACCGCGGCGCAGCGTCGGGACGAGCCTCACGCCGGTTCGTTGCTGCGTCTGCGACCGGGCGAGCTGGGGATTTCAAGGCGTTGCACCCTGGCTTGAGGTGGCCGGGTCTTGAGGTAGCCGGATCAATCTGAACAGCCCGGTCCGCGCAAGTCGGCCACCGATCAAGCCACGCGCAAAAGTCTCGTCGGATTAACTTTCGATTCAGCTATTCGCGCGATACTCGCCGCCTGTGTGACGGAGAGTACGATGCTGCCCAACCTCAAAATCTCCCGCAAGCTGCTTGCAGCGATTGCCACCATAATACTTGCGTTTGCGCTGACTGGCGCCTTCATTGTCGTCAGCCTGGCGGAGGCCGACCGCGCGACCGCGGCCGCCAGGCAGAGCAGGCTGTCGACTGCCGCAGTGCACGGCATGTTTGCTGCCATCGTCGGTGAGCAGAATGACGTAAGGGGCTTCATCATCACCGGCAACGAGAGTTTGCTGGCCGGTGTCGAGAAGCATCGCCAGGACTATGCGGCGCTATTGAGGCAGCTCCGTGCTACTGAGGCGGACCCGGCCCAGGTCAGCCGGATCGATGCCGTGGACGTTCTGCAGCGCGAATGGCGGACGAACTCCGCCGAACGTCAGGTTGCGCTGGCGCGCGATCCGCAGACCCGGAGCGAAGCCGGCAAACTCGTGAACGGCCAATATATCCCGAAAATACAGGCCGGTCTGGGTGAGATCGAAACACTCGCGGAGGGCCAGACAGCACGCTTTGTTGCCCTCCAGGACCGGGCGGCGAGAACGGTCGAAAACGGGCTGCTCGTGTCCGGGATCGCGATCGTCGCGATCGCCTTGGTCCTGTGCTGGCTTCTCAACCGCGCCATTGCCGTCCCCGTTGTGGCAGTGACCGCTGCCATGCAACGCCTCGCGGCCGGCGACAACAGCATCATCGTGCCGGAGCAGGGCCGCCGCGACGAATTGGGCCAGATGGCAGCAGCTTTGCAGGTCTTTAAGGCTGCCGCTTTGGACAAGCTTCGCATGGAGGCCGAGGCGGCTGACGGCCGCCAGCACGCCGACGACGAACGACGCGCTGCCGAGGCGCAGCGGGCGAAGGTCGCCGACCTGCAGGCGGAGGTCGTCCTGCAGCTCGGCAGCGGCCTCGAGCGGCTGGCGGCCGGCGACCTGACGGCGCGGCTGACGCAGCCATTCGCATCCGACTACGAGAAGTTGCGAACAGACTTCAACGCGGCGCTCGATGAGTTGCAGTCCGCAATGCGCGTGATCGTCTCCAACACCGACGGCTTACGCTCCGGCACCGGTGAGATCACCCAAGCGGCGGACGACTTGGCCCGTCGCACCGAGCAGCAAGCCGCCAGCCTCGAGCAGACGGCGGCAGCCCTCGACGAAATCACCACCACTGTCCGGCGCACTGCCGAAGGGGCGCAGCATGCCCGGGATTCCGTCTCCACGGCACGGACGGACGCCGAACGGTCCGGGCAAGTGGTGAGGGACGCCGTTTCCGCGATGAGCGAAATCGAGCGCTCCGCCCAGCAGATCAGCCAAATCATCGGAGTGATCGACGAGATCGCATTCCAGACCAACCTGCTTGCTTTGAATGCTGGTGTGGAAGCGGCCCGGGCCGGCGATGCTGGTCGAGGCTTCGCCGTCGTCGCCTCCGAGGTGCGAGCCTTGGCTCAACGCTCGGCTGAGGCGGCCAAGGAGATCAAAGCGCTTATCCTGACCTCCACCCAGCAAGTCGGTCGAGGCGTCAGCCTGGTCGATGAAACGGGCAAGTCGCTGTCCCGCATCGTCGCGCAGGTCACCGAGATCAATGGCGTGGTGGCGGAGATTGCAGCTTCTGCGCAGGAGCAGGCGACGGGTCTGGTCGAGGTGAATACGGCGATCAACCAAATGGACCAGGTCACGCAGCAGAACGCCGCGATGGTGGAACAGTCCACCGCCGCAAGCCACGCTCTTGCGCGGGAAACGGACGAGTTGTTGCGGCTGACTGCCCGCTTCCAAATCGGTGAAGCAGCTGGGTCGGGCCCGGCGGAGCGGAGCAACGTGGAGCCGATGCGCCGCCCTGCCCAGCCGGGCTCTGGCCGCCGGTCTGCGCCCGTGGTGTCGATCCGGGCTCCCGGACGTGGCAACGCTGCCCCGGCAGCGCGGGCCAAGCCTGAAAAGGACGGCTGGGAGGAGTTCTAGGCATGCCGGTGATGAAACTTGCGGCCGCGCTGGATCTGGCGGCAGCAGCACCCTTGCAGGCCGATTTACTTGCCGCCCGGGGCCAAGATCTCGAAGTCGATGCTTCGGCAGTGCAGCGCCTGGGGGGGCCGTGCCTGCAAGTTCTGCTCGCGGCGCGGCTGGCGTGGCAGGCGGACGGGCGGATGCTGCAAGTTCGGGAGCCCTCGGGCGCGTTCGCGGACGTGGTGGCGGTCATGGGGGCCGGGCCGCTGCTCGGCATGGAGGGGTAACATGCGCAATCTTGTGCTGACTGTCGACGACAGCCGGACGATGCGGGACATGCTCCGGCTGGCGCTGACCAACGCAGGCTACCGGGTCGTGCAAGCCGTCGATGGCATGCATGGGCTCGAGGTCCTGGAGTCCGAGCAGCCAGACTTGATCGTGACCGACATCAACATGCCCGTGATGGACGGATTCGGCTTTATCGAAGGCGTTCGCCGGCAAGCGGCCCATCGTACGACGCCGATCCTGGTGCTGACCACCGAGGGGGACGCCGGGAAAAAAGCCCGCGCGCGGCAAGCGGGAGCGACTGGATGGATCGTCAAGCCGTTCAGCCCCGTCAAGCTGGTCGACGCCCTGCGCCGCGTGGCTCCGTAGCCGCATGGACCCGATGATCGCCATCAAGGAAACGTTCTTCCAGGAGTGCGACGAGCAACTCGCGGAACTGGAAGCCGGTCTGCTGTCGATAGAGGGCGGCGAGCAAGGCCCTGACGTCGTGAACGCCGTGTTCCGGGCAGTCCATTCCATCAAGGGCGGCGCCGGGGCTTTCGGGCTGGAGGCGCTGGTACGCTTCTCGCACGTGTTCGAGACGGCGCTGGACGCATTGCGCTCGGACCGGCTTGCGCCGGATGCCGTGGTGCTGCGGGTGATGCTGCGTGCGGCGGACCTGCTGGCGGACTTAGTCCGGGCGGCTCGGGGCGGCGATGAACTCGCGCAGGACCGCAGTCAGGCGTTGGAAGCCGAGCTTAGCGCATTGACGGCAACACCTATCGACGAGCCTGGCGAATGGGACGCCTTGTTGGCATTCGAGCCGGTATTCGCGGGTGCTCCCGCCCTCTCAACATGGACCGTCCTGTTCCGCCCACAGCCGACGCTTTACGCGAACGGCAACGACAGCGCTGTCCTGTTGCGGGAGCTTGGACGGCTAGGCGCGGCAACCACGACGCTCGATGTATCGAGCTTGCCCGCGCTGGATGAGTTGGACCCGGAAGGCAGCTACCTGACTTGGACGACTGTCCTGGTCACCGACCAGCCGGTATCGACGATCCGAGACCTATTCGAGTTCGTGGATGGCGACTGTGTGCTGGAAATCTCAGCGGCGATGGTGGAGCGGCCGGTCGAGACGGGGCCGGTCGAGATGGGGCCGGTCGAGATGGGGCCGGTCGAGATGGGGCCGGGTGCGGCTCTGCAGGATGTCGGGCCCGCCGCTGCCTCGAGGCCGGACCCGCCAAGACGGCCGGAACCGACTGCGATCCCGCAGGCCAATGCCCGGCCCACCATCCGGGTGGACCTGGATCGGCTGGATCGCTTGATCGACCTGGTCGGTGAACTGGTGATCAATCAGGCAATGCTTGCACAGCGTGTAGCCGAGTCCGGGCTGACCCGGTCGTCTGGCGTGGCTGTCGGGCTGGAGGACTTGGAGCATCTCACCCGAGAAATCCAAGACAGCGTCATGGCGATCCGTGCACAGCCGGTAAAGGCGGTGTTTCAGCGCTTGCCCCGGCTCGCGCGAGAGGTGGCCGCGCTCACCGGCAAGGACGTGCGGCTGGTCACCGAGGGCGAAAACACCGAGGTGGACAAGACGGTTATCGAACGTCTGGCCGATCCGCTCACCCATATGATCCGCAACGCGATCGATCATGGGATCGAGACACCGGCGGCGCGCGCAGCCGCGGGCAAGCCGCCGGAAGGCACCGTGCGCGTGACGGCCTTGCACCGCTCGGGCCGGATCGTGATCGAGGTGGCCGATGACGGCGCTGGGATCGACCGCCCGCGCGTGTTGGCGAGCGCTGTCGGGAAGGGGCTGGTGCCGGCCGACATGGTGCTCAGCGACGAAGAGGTGGACAACATCATCTTCATGCCAGGCTTCTCGACGGCCGAGTCGCTCTCCGACATCTCCGGTCGGGGCGTGGGAATGGATGTTGTCAGGCGCAGCATCCAAGCTCTGGGCGGGCGGATCGCTATTACCTCGCATCCGGGCCGCGGCAGCACCTTCTCCTTGAGTCTACCCCTGACCTTGGCGGTGCTGGACGGAATGGTCGTGGGTGTGGAAGGGCATCGGCTGGTGGTTCCGCTGACTTCCATCCTCGAAACGCTGCAGCCCGGCGCGGCCAACGTACATGGGCTTGGCGAGGGCGCTCAGGTCATTGCCATCCGCGGCAGCTACGTACCGCTCGTGGACGTAGGCGTGGCGCTCGGCTTTCGCGCGGTGCGGCCGGACTTGGCCGGATCGGTCGCCTTGCTCATCGAGGTTGAGGACGGAGGCCAGGCGGCGCTGCTTGTGGACGCCATCCATGGCCAACGCCAAGTCGTCATCAAAAGTCTCGAAGCCAACTACCGGCATGTCCCAGGGGTTGCTGCAGCCACGATCCTTGGGGATGGGCGGGTCGCGCTGATCCTCGATGTAGATGCGGTCGTCAAACAATCATTAACCCCGCTGCGAGACTTGGAGGCTGCCTATGCTTGATGCGAATTCACGGCGCGAGCTGATCCTATTCCGGGTGGGTGCTCAGGAGTTTTGCGTTGACATCATGTCCGTGCGCGAGATCCGCGGCTGGACTCCGGCCACGCCGCTGCCTCGCTCGCCAGCCTTCATGCGTGGCGTCATCAACCTGCGCGGGGCGGTGCTGCCGATCGTGGATTTGGCCGCCCGCCTTGGTTACGCGCCGGCCGAGCCGACCCAGCGGCACGTCATCATCGTGACTCAAATCGGCACGCAGGCCGTCGGACTTTTGGTCGACGCTGTCTCCGACATCCTGACGGTGACCGACGATCGGCTGCAACCACCGCCTGACATCGCGTCGGACCTCGTGCGCAATTACGTCCGCAGCTTACTGGCGATCGAGGGGCGCATGGTGAGCCTGATCTCCTTGGACCATATCCTGCCCCGCCAGGACCTGGAGGCCGCGTGATGGTGCAAGGAGAGTTCCGCTTTACGCAAAGCGACTTCCGGAACATCGCCGCTATGCTGCGCGCCGATGCGGGGATCGCCTTGCCGGAGGAAAAGGCCACCCTGGTTTATGCGAGGCTGGCCAAGCGAGTACGGGCGCTCGGCCTTCGAGACTTCGGCGAGTATTGCGCCGTGGTATCCGGAACCAATGGTGCCGACGAGCGTCAGCACATGTTGACCGCGCTCACCACTAACGTCACCAGGTTCTTCCGGGAGCCGCACCACTTCGATCACCTGCGCCAGACGGTGCTGCCGCCGCTTCTGCAGGCCGCGCGGCGGGGGAGCCGGGTGCGGCTTTGGTCTGCTGCCTGCTCCACCGGGCAAGAGCCGTATTCCCTTGCCGCAACGATACTGGATATGCTTCCAGAAGCTCCCGGGTTGGACATCCGGGTTCTTGCCACCGATATCGATCCGGTCGTGTTGGAGGGGGCCCGCGACGGGCGCTACGAAACGATCGAGGGCACGCCAGCGGGTCTGCGTTGCTGGTTCGAGCGAGACGGAGACCTCTGGTGCGTCCTGCCGGCGCTCCGGCAGCTGGTGACCGTGCGGCAGCTCAACCTTGTCGGCCGCTGGCCCATGCAGGGGCAATTCGACGCGGTCATGTGCCGCAACGTCGCGATCTACTTCGATGCGGAGGTGCAGTCGGCGGTCTGGCAGCAATTCGCGGGTGTCGTTGCCCCAGGCGGGATGCTTTATATCGGCCACTCCGAACGGATGAGCGGCCCCGCCTCAGCGCTGTTCGAGAGCATCGGCATCACGGCCTACCGGCGCCGCGGAGCCTCGGCATGATCCGGACGTTGATCGTGGACGACAGCGCCACGATGCGGGCGCTGATCGCTGCAACTTTGCGCCGCGACCCCGGGATTACCGTCGTCGGTCAAGCCTGTGATCCGGAGGCGGCTCGGACAGCGATCAAGACGCTGAATCCTGATGTGGTCACGCTTGATATCGACATGCCTGGCATGAACGGCCTCGAGTTCCTCGAGCGCATCATGCGGCTTCGGCCCACGCCGGTGGTCATGGTTTCGACCCTCACCGCAAGCGGGGCCGATGCGACGCTCCGCGCGCTGGCGTTGGGCGCCGTGGAATGCGTCGTCAAGCCCCGCCCGGGCGAGGGTTTCGACGACTTGGCCAGCGCCGTCCGGGTTGCTGCCGCGGCCCGGGTGCGGCCGTTGGGCGTGCCGCGCCCGTCATTGCCGAGCGCACCGTTCCACGGCGACGGCGCGCTGGTGGCAATCGGTGCTTCGACCGGCGGGGTCGAGGCATTGCTGGCAGTGCTGGGTGGCTTTCCGGCAAATTGCCCGCCTACCCTGGTTACTCAGCATATCCGCCCGACCTTTACCCGCAGCCTGGCCGACCGTCTTGATCGGGGTTGCGCGGCGAAGGTAGCCGAGGCCACAGAGGGCGCCCCGCTCCTTCCTGGCCGCGTATACCTGGCGCCGGGCGGAGACCAGCATTTGGCAATCACCGGCGCCGGGCCGTGGCGCTGCTCGCTGCAGCCAGGCCCGGCCATCAACGGCCATTGCCCTTCCATCGATGCGATGTTCGGCTCGGTGGCGCGCGTAGCGGGGGCGCGGGGCGTGGGCGTCATCTTGACCGGCATGGGCCGGGACGGGGCGCAAGGATTGCTCGCCTTGCGCGAGCGGGGCGGACGAACCTTCGGGCAGGATCAGGAGAGTTGCGTGATCTATGGAATGCCGCGAGCGGCGTATGAAATCGGGGCGGTCGAAATGCAGGTGTCCCTGGGGTCCGTTGCGGCGAGGGCGATGGCCGCAGCTGCCTCCATCTCGGTGGGGATAGGCTGATGCCCAGTGCCGCGTCGCTCAAGACACTGATCGTCGATGACCAGCAGACGATGCGCATGCTGGTGCGCAGCGGCCTGCAGCAACTCGGTTTTCGTGAGCTGCAGGACGCAGCGGACGGCGAGAACGCCTTGCAAGTTGCCGCAAATACGCCGCCTGATTTGGTCATCAGCGACTTCAACATGCCCAAGTTGGACGGGTTGGGGCTCCTGCGGGCCATCCGCGCCTACCCGCCCACATCCAAGGCCGCCTTCATCATGCTGACGGGCCAGGGCGATAAGGAGTTGGTGCAGAAGGCGATACAGTTCGGCGTCAACAACTTCCTCATCAAGCCGTTCACGATCCAGACGCTGCGGGGCAAGATCGAGGCTGTGCTGGGCCCTTTAACATGAGTCTATCGGTTCTGGCCGCGCCGGAACGTAAGATCCTCGTGGTGCAAGGCGAGTATCACATCAGCACCCGGCCCGATGTGGTCCTGAGCACGCTGCTAGGGTCTTGCGTGTCCGTTTGCCTGCGTGACCCCGTGGCCGGAGTTGGTGGGATGAACCACTTTTTGCTGCCTGGCGCCGACTGCGAGGACGACGGCACCGGATCCGTGCGCTACGGGGCTCATGCAATGGAGCTGCTGGTGAACGGCTTGCTTGCGCAGGGAGCGCGCCGGGCGCGGCTGGAAGCCAAACTGTTCGGCGGGGCACGCATGCTGGCCGGCTTGACCGATCTTGGTGCGCGGAACGCTGAATTTGCCGAACACTATGTCAAACGGGAGAGTATCGCCTTCACAGGCGGCAGCCTTCGCGGCGACCGGGGAAGGCGGGTCGAGTTCTGGCCCTGTAGCGGCCGCACACGGCAGCTCTGGGTGGGTGGCAATGCGCCGGTGTTCGCGTCCGAGCGGTATACGCCGCCGGCGGAGCAGGGCGCGGTGGAGCTATTCTGATGCGGAACCTGCCGTGCGTCGTGCGTGATGTTGGGCAGGAACTGAAGCGCCTGGGTGAACTCGCGGCCCTGTTGCAAGACCGGTTGTGCGGCATGGCTCCGGACAACGAGGGCATCGTCGCCATGCAATCGCTTGATGCCATCGCCCAGGGCGTTTCGGGCGTTGCCGAGTTCTTGACAGTGTTGGCATCCGACCTGCCAGCCGATTACCGGCCGGATTTGGCGCGGGCGCTGCGCACTGTCCGCCTCTCGAGCCTTGCCGACCGGCTCGGCGGCATGGATGGAAGCCGGGTCGACTGCTTCGACTGCGAGCTGGAATTGTTCGGGGCGGAATCGTGACAATTGTCGCAGGCCCGGCCGCGGCCGAGAGGCTGTTCCTCGGCAACGTGGTGGTGATGCATGTCGAGCGGAGCCGCCTCGAGCAGGACATGGTAGGCCACATCCTACGCGGTTTCGGAGTGCGGCGCGCGTCACGCTGCGCCACCGCCGCCGAGGCGCGCGCGCTCTTGGCGCAAGCTCCGGCCGACCTGCTGATTGCCGGGACGGAACTGGGCGACATCACTGGTCTGGACCTCGTAAAGTGGTTGCGGCAATCGCGGCTGGCGTGCCGGGATGCGCCGGTAATCCTGGCAGCAGGGTATCCCGACCAAGCTTTCATCCGACAAGCGCGGGAGAGCGGCGTCAGCGTGGTCGTTGTCAAGCCGATCACGCCCGCCATATTGTTCGAACGCCTCTCGTGGATGGCAGGCGAGGACAGACCTTCGCAGGCCCGCTATGCCTCAGCGCTGCCATGACAGGGGCGAGCAGGATCGGCCGGCTGCTGCGCCAGCCCGGCGGCCTTTCCGCAGCGCAGGCTGTGGCGGCAGCGCAGGCGCAACTCGCCGTTGCAGGGCACGAGAGCCTCGCGAGAGTCGACGAATTGCTGCAGCAGATGCAGATTTCTGGTTCAGAGCGTGCGCATGCCGGGCCGCTCTCCGTCAGGGTGGACGAGGTGGCCGGTCTGGCAGGGCTTTGCGACCTGCCGGCACTGGCAGGCGCCGCTTACAGCTTGCGTGAGCTGATCGACCGTTGCACTCGGGCGGGGCGTTGGAACAGCGATGCCGTTTCGGCCCACCTCGACAGCATGCGCGCAATTCGGATGTGCGCGGATAATGCGGAGTCGGCTGTGGCGGCACTCCGCAGCCTTGTCGATCGCGTCACGCGCCGATAGCCGGAGCCTTCATCGGCGAAGCCGGTTGCGGTCGCCGAGCAGAGACGAGAGCGCTGGTTCGATCGCTTCCGCGATACGCTGCTGCGCTTGCGCGGTGGGGTGCAGGGGCGGGTCCGGCGGCACCAGGTTATCGTCGAAGAATTGGGAGCGGTCCACCTCGCCATCCCGCAGGAAAAGCCGGCTCAGGTCCATGAACGTGATCGTCCCCCCCGGGGCATAACGGGTGGCAAGCTCATGATTGATGGCGTTCGTAGTCCGGGTCACCCACTTGCTGCGGATGCTGGGCAGCACGCTTAGCAGCAGGATGCGAGTGCCGGGCAGGCGGCGCTGCAACTCGTCCAGCACCGCGGCGATGCCGGCGACGGTCTGCGGTGCATCCCAATGGACACGGCCCATGTTGTTGGCGCCGATCAGCACGACGGCCGCTTTGGGCCGAATGCCATCCAGCTCGCCATTCTGCATACGCCACAACAAGTGCGCCGTCGTATCGCCCTTGAAGCCGAGATTGACGGCGTTGCGGTCCCCGTAGAAGCGCTGCCAAACCGGGGCGAAGTCACGCCAGTCCGGTGGGCCCTGCTGTTCCCAATCCTGGGTGATGCTGTCGCCCAGCCAGACCAGGTCGACCCGGCCGCGCTTGATTTCCGCCAGTTTCTCCTGGTGGCGAGCGCGCCACCAGGGCGTATCCATGCGGGGCATCGGCGTCGCGGCGACGGGCACTCGGTCGGCGGCGCCCAGCAGAGCGGCCGGGCCGAGCAGCAGCAGGCGGCGGGATAGCGGCATTAGCGGACCACGAGATAGGCGACGCTGCCGAGGCCGGCGACCAGGCAGTAATAGGCGAACGGGTTAAGTGCCCAATCGTCGTGCCGGCGGAAATAGCGCATAAGGAACGCCGTCGCGAGCCAGGCGGTGATGCCGGCCGCCACTGCCGCGATGAACGCCTGCCGAAATACGCCGGGTGGCACGCTGGCGTGCAAGAGGTGGGGCACTTCCAGCACGGTCGCGCCGATGATGATTGGTGCTGCGATCAGGAACGAGAAGTGCGCGGCGCCCTCATGGTCCAGCCCGCGCAACAGTCCGCCCACGATGGTGGAGCCTGCGCGCGAGATGCCGGGGAACAATGCGCCGCATTGCCAGACGCCGATGGCGAGCGCGTCCGGGATCGTCAGCGCCGTGAGCGGCTTCGCCGGTCCGCGTGCCCGGCCGCGCAGGCGTTCGCCAAACAGCAGGACGAGGCCGTTCAGCGCCAGGAACCCGGCCGCCACCACCGGGCTCGCGAAGAGGCTGCGAAAAAATGCGTTCAGGGCGAAGCCCAGGATCACGGCCGGGATCGTGGCAACCACGATCAGCATCGCCATGCGCCGCGCCTCCACGACCCGCTGCGCCCCACCCACGCCGACAAGCCCCAGCCCCAGCCCCAGCCAGTCCCGCCAAAAATAGGCCAGCAGGGCGACGGCGGTGCCGGTGTGCAGGAGGACGAGGAAGGGCAGGAACTCCGGCGAGCGCTGGTTCAAGCTCCAGTTCAGGAGTGCCGGCAGCACCACGGCATGGCCCAGGCTGCTGATCGGGAACAGCTCTGTCGCGCCTTGCAGAATGGCGATCAGGATGGCTTGCAGCGTGCTCATGGCGACTGACTGACGGAACGGCCGCGTCTTGGCAAGCGAGGTTGCACGGCCGATGCTGCGGCGCGCAACGAGGGAAACACATGGCCTCCCTGTTCGACCTAAGCGGTCAAGTGGCTGTCATCACCGGCTCCAGCAAGGGCATCGGGCGTGCGATTGCCGAGCGCATGGCCGAGCATGGCGCGCGCGTGGTGGTCAGCAGCCGCAGGGCGGAGGCGTGCGAGATCGTCGCGACGGGCATCCGCGATCGGGGCGGCGAGGCGCTGACGATTCCCTGCAATATCGGGCGTAAGGACGAGCTGCAGGGGTTGGTGGACCAGGCCTACGCGGCCTGGGGGCGGATCGACGTGTTGGTGTGCAATGCGGCGGTGAACCCGCATTTCGGGCCATCGATCGGCATACCGGACGATGCCTGGGACCGCATCATGGCCAGCAACATCCGAAGCAACCACTGGCTTTGCAACATGGTGCTGCCGGGCATGGCCGAGCGGGGCGGCGGTTCGATCGTGGTCGTGTCGTCGATCGCCGGGTTGAGGGGCTCGACGAACTTGGGCGCCTATGGAATTTCGAAGGCGGCCGACATGCAGCTCGTGCGGAACCTGGCAGTGGAGTGGGGGCCGCGCGGCGTGCGGGCGAACTGCATCGCGCCCGGCCTGGTGCGGACGGATTTCGCCCGCGCCCTGTGGGAGGACGCGGCGAACCTGCGCCGCCGCACTCGCGATACGCCGCTGCGCCGCATCGGCGAGCCGGACGAGATTGCCGGCGCGGCGGTATTCCTGGCCGGGGCGGCGGGGCGGTTCATGACCGGTCAGACCGTGGTGATCGATGGCGGCGTGCTGGCCGGAGCGCCGGCGTCGGACGATTGAGGCTGGAATGGGTATTGGCCCGCCGCCTCCCACGGGCCGCCCCGATACCACCAGAGCAGCAGCCCATGCGCTTGCACGGCGTAGGGTACGAAGTCTGCTTGCAGGCGTTGCAGCAGGGCTCGCGCCTCGGCCGGGTCGGCCTTGTTCTGGATCGTGATGTGGGGCCGGTAGCCCTGGCGGTCTTGCGGCGTCAGCCAGGCCGACCAGGTTTCTGCCAGGGTGCGGCGAAGCTGGGTGAGCGCGGGTGAACTCAGGCCGAAAGCGACGCCGCGGCCGACCGAGCGCAGGCCGGCCACCTGCACGGGAAACGCATGCTGGCTTACGCACTGCGCGGCCACGGTCGCCTGTATTGCGGCAAGCTGTGTGCCCGGAAGCTGATGGAACAACGTTAGATGCGCAGGGACAAGGTTACGACCGGGGGGGAAGTGGGCGGTGCGCATTCGTTCGAACCCAAGCTGGGCTTCGGGATCGAGGGACAAGGTGAGAATCAGCGGCGTCTCGTGGGGCGCTGGCTCGAGCTGACGCAGGTCGTTCTGCCGGCTCTGGCGGCTGCCTGGCGCGGCTTCAACGCCGGTTGCGGTTGACCGCGCGCGGTGCTGGCGTGGGCGTGCGCGGAGGAACTTGCGCGTTGCGCACCAGCCCGGCGCAGGCGCCGTCTTCCCCGGTGCCCAGCTCGATCGTTGGCAGCAGAGCGGCCAGCGGCGTCAGCAGGATGCCCAGGCCCACCGCTGCCCCAGCGCGCGCCGCAATCACCGCGAGGTCGGGGCTGGCCCGAGGCGCCCCGAGCGTGCCGGTCACGTTGATCGGCGCCGGCAGCGAGCCCACGGTGAAGTGCTTCGACTCGGTCTTCAGGACGAGCCCGATCGCCTCGCTGCGCATGTTGATCGTGCCGGTTGCGCCGACCCGCGCCTCGTCGGTGTCGAGCACCGTCAGCCGCGAGGTGGCGAGTCCCTGCTGCAGCACGAAGTCGGTCACCAGGCACTGGATTCGGGCGCGGTCGGGGATGCCCAGCAGGGACAGCACCGCATTGCCGAATTGCAGCCCTGAGAGGTCAACCAGGAGCGCACTGACGTTGCCGCCGGACCCCATGTAGAGCTTAAGCTCGCCGTTGCCGTTGGCCATGATTTCGGCCAACGAGTTGCCGCTGCCGTCGATCACCGCGCGGCCGCCGATGGCCCCGGCGCCACGCGCGACGCCCGTGGCGTTCAGCAGCTTGTCGACGTCGACTCGCTGGAAGTCGATCGCTACCTTGGCGTGCAACGCCTTGCCGTTCTCGGCTAGGTTGATGTTGGCCGAGATCTGCCCGCGTCCGATCCCGAAGCTGAGAGGATGCACGTCCACCTGGCCGTTTACGATGTCGAGATCGGTCCGCATGTTGTCCAGCGGCTGGGCCCGGCCCTGGATGCGGGCGGCCCGATATTTCAGGTGAACGTCCGCGGCGTTCAGCTTGGGCAGATCGATCGGCACATCGGGCAGGACGCGGCCGGTCTGCCGCACCGGACGCTTGGTGCCCTTGTCCGCGTCGCCCGGCTCCGCGCCGATGAAGCCGCCGAGGTCTTTCAAGTCCACCAACTTGGAGTTGAGGTCCGCTGTCACCACCGGGCGCTGCGGCCTCGAGTCCACATCGATTTCGCCGTTCAGGTCGCTGCTGCCGACCCGGCCGGTGAACTTCTGGAACTTGTAAACCCCGTCGGCATATCCAAGGTTGCCGGCCACGCGGTAGGGCGGCGTCTTCGGAATGGCGATGCCGGTCAGCGGCAGGAGGAGCGCCATGTCGGGGCCGGAAAGGTCGAGCTTGAGGTCGGTGCCGGCGAAGCTGAGCGGATCTTTGACGGTGCCGACGAGCGAGATTTTGGTGGGGCCGTTCGCCACCTGCAGGTTCACAGGGTAGGGCTGGCTCTCGTCGCGCAGCGACAGCAGGGCGCCGCCGGTGAACTGCGCGGTGATGGGCTGCTTGGCGTAGGTGCCCTTGGCGCTGGCGACGATCTGGCCCTTGCCGCCCTCGCCATCTTTGGTCGCGATGTCGATGTTCAGGTCGGCGGCGAGCTTGGCGGAACGGACATGCGCGTGGCCGTCGTTGATGGTGAGCGTGCCCAGCTTCGCCCCGGGGCTGCTGCCGGCGGGCGTGCTGGGCTGGTCGCTGCTGGCGAAAATCCAGTTCGCCTTGCCGTCGGCAAGTTGCTGCGCGTCCACCTCGGGCTTGTCCACGGTGATGGCGGGGATCACCAGCTCGCGGCTGCGGATGTAAGCCATGGCGTCGACATCGAGCGCCAGGTGCTCGATGGTGGCGAAGTTGCCGCCGCCGGGCCAGTCGGCGGGGTTGGCGATGGTGATGCCGTCGGCGACGATATGCGGCACGCGACCAAGCTTGACGTGCAGGTGGGTGATGGTGACAGGGCGGCCGAGGGCGGCGCTGGCGCGGCTGTTGACGAGGGGGATCAACCAATCCCATTGGAACAGGGCCACCGCGGCGACCAGAAGCAGGACGAATCCGCCCAGGATGTAAGGCCAGCGCCGGCGCTTTGTCTCTGCCATCCGCCCTCAACGGCGCGCCCCGGGGTGCGGTTCCGTCTTGCCCTCGTTTGGCGGGGCGGCCACTCTGGGCTGTATAGGAGGGCCCATGTTCCACGAGATGCGCATCTACCGCTGCCTGCCCGGCCGGCTACCGAACCTGCTGCGGCGGTTCGAGACGGTCACGCTCAAGATCTGGGAGCGGCATGGCATTCGCCAGGCCGGTTTCTGGACCACGCTGGTGGGGGACTCCAACCAGGAGCTGACCTATCTGCTGGCCTGGGAGAGCATGGCCGAGCGGGAGACGAAGTGGACGGCGTTCCAAGCGGACCCCGACTGGATCGCCAAGCGCGCGGAGACGGAGAAGGACGGCCAGATCGTCGCCAACATCGTCAACGCGTTCCTGCAGCCGACCGCCTTTTCGTCGGTGAAGTAGCGCCTTGTTCGGCTTGGCGG
>CAXSDH010000034.1:29903-35482 GCA_964235765.1 uncultured Acetobacteraceae bacterium | reverse complement strand
TTCCATGCCGATCTACACATAGATCTCGAACTCGGGCAGCCGCACATCATCCATCGCCCATTGCAGTACGGTCAGCAAAGCAAAGGGAATGTGGCTACCCCGCTCCGCTTACAACCGGTCGGGACCGGCACGGACCAGACCGACCACCCTGGCGGCAAACTCAGGTGAAGACGGCGGGCGCCAGGATGTCGCGGCATGACTCGGTCAGACCAGCCCGTGGATCGCAGATCTCCGGGTTCCCTCCGGGCACGGCAGACAATGGGGCACAGGCCAGCTTTCAGGCTGAGGACGGCCGGACAGGATTGGCACGACTGGGGTGGATTGAAACCACCTGCCGATCTCAGCCAGGGGGCGTGGCCGATCAAACAGGAAGCCCTGGACCTCGGTGCAGCCGACCTCACGGAGCCGGTCCAACTGCTCCTCCGTCTCTACGCCCTCCGCCGTGGTGGTCATTCCAAGCGTGCCCGCCAGGCCGTTGACGGATCGAACAATGGCCTCGCAATCCGTCCGGAAAGCGATTTCCTTGATGAATGACTGATCTATTTTCAGCTTGCTAAACGGAAAGCTGCGCAGATAGCTCAGAGATGAGTAGCCGGTGCCGAAGTCGTCCAAGGCGATGCGAAGCCCTAACGCGTCGAGCTCGTGGAGCATCGCCAGAACGGTCTGGCTATCCTGAAGGAGGGCGGACTCCGTAATTTCGAGTTCAAGACGGGAGGCAGGTAGCCCAGATAGTACCAGCGCCCGTTGAACGGCGGCGACGAGACCCGCGTGTTGGAACTGCACCGGGGAAAGGTTCACGGCGACTTTCAACCCGTTCGGCCAGGCTGCCGCATCTGCGCATGCCTGGCTCAATGCCCATTCCCCGATTGAGACGATGAGCCCGAGCTCTTCAGCTATCGGTATGAAGATCGCGGGAGAAATCATGCCCCGGTCCGGATGGCGCCACCGAAGCAGCGCCTCGAACCCACAAATCCTATTTTGCGCGAGATTGATCAAAGGTTGGTAAAATACTTCCAGCTCGCTTCGGCCAAGCGCTTCTCGAAGATCAGCCTCTATTGCGTGTCGGGCTTGCACCTCCGTGTCCATTACACTCTCGAACACTCGGAATCTGCCGCGTCCTTCTGCCTTGGCCCGATATAGAGCGATGTCCGCGCTTTTGATAAGCATGTCGGCGGCGCTCAGACTTGCACTCGCCATGGCAATCCCGATACTCGTGCCCACCACGACACGGTGTCCGTCGATATCGTGGGGGTGCCCGAGTTCTTCGACGACGCGCTCCGCCAGTACTTCCGCACTTACGGGCTGCTGGGCTCCAACTTGCAGTATGGCGAACTCATCGCCGCCAAGCCGGACGACAAGGTCCTTATCGCGCACGCAACTCTGAAGACGTCCAGCCACTGCCTTCAGCAAGGTGTCTCCGGCTGGGTGTCCGAGGGTGTCGTTCACTTGCTTGAACTGATCCAGATCCAGACAGAGAATAGCCACCGTGGCCGAGCCACAGGCGTATTGATCCAGAGCGTTTTCGAGGCGGCTGTGGAACGAAACCCGGTTTGGAAGCCCCGTGAGGGCATCATTGTGAGCCATGTAGTTTATTCGTGCTTCGGTCCGCCGCCGCTCGGTAATGTCCTCGAAGGTAGCGACCCAGCCACCTCCTGCCAGGGGCTCCTGCGCAATCGCGAGCGCTCGCCCCACACTATCTTCCTCAACGAAATTGCAGGAAGTTCCACATTGGGCTTGAACAAGCTGCTTCATCGAGATTCGATCGAGCATACCCCGCCCATAACGACCGACGTCAGCGATCGCCTTGAACACCTCCTTCGCGAGAGCGCCGGGAAGGGCCTGATTTAGCCCAAGGCCAAACATCTCGTAGAAGCGCACGTTACATACGATGAGCCGATGTTCGTCATTCACCATGCAAAGGGCGTGTGACATGTTGTTCAGTGCGGCGTCGAATCGAGAGTTTTGAGTATTGAGTTCGACGTCTCGGGCGCGCAACGCGGCGTTCTTCTGCTCGGCTTCGTTCTGCGCTTGAATAAGCAGGTGATTGTGCCAGGTCATTGCTCCGACCAGGCCGAAACCGCAGAAAGTGATCGCCCCCAGTATGGCCGCAAAGGTCCAGTGCAGACCGCTAAGCTGCCGCTGGTCTTCGGCGACAAGGTCGCCGCCATGTGTGTTGGCGGTCGCAGCTAAGCGGGCCAGATCGGGTTGCAGGCCGTCTACCAATTTGAGGATGCGCGGCATTCTGTCCGGAGAGGCAGTCCCGTCCAACTCGGACCCGTCTAACTCGGTCCTCACAATGGCGATAACGGAGCGGAACTTCGCCGCGAGAGCGGACAGTTCCGGCGAGGTTGAGACGAACTCGGCGATCTCTCCCCCTTCGAACAGTTGCACACGGTTTTCGACGATAGCAAGCCGCAACTCTACTTCATCTAGGTCGATCCCGCTTCCCGGGACCAGCGCAGCCCCAATGGTTCCATGCAGCCGCGAGACCTCCAGCGTCGCCTGGCTCACGAGCCAGGTCAGGTTGTAGCGGGACACTTCGCGAAGGGCGGCCTGACGCTGCACGATAAGCGCCGAGGTGTAGAGTGCGGCAGCGAGCAAGAACGCCATCACTCCCAGAAGGCCGACCTTGGCCACCCGGGACCCACCCCGCCGGATGGGAGCATCGGACATTATTTGACCACGAGCTTAGCCACTTGCCAGGCAGAGCGGCTGTAGAACTGCTGTGATTTCAGTTCTAGCATGCTGTCGAACGGGTAGACGATGAACAGCGGACCCTTGTCGCGGACGGGCATGTATGCGCCGTCACGCCTGATCGCGAGGAGGACCCCATACTTCTCAAAATCCGCAACCGGAAGATCGGTCGTGTAGTCATTGAGCGCCACTGCCATGACGTTGCTGCCAGTCGCACCCACTGCCTCCATCAGTCGCGTCATCCTGACGCCATCGAACCTGACCGGCCCATTGTACCAGGGCGTCGTGGTCTGAAAGCCGACCTGCCCCAGGCCCTCCAACATTGGGCGATCAAAGCTCGCGCTGTTGTCTCCATTCGTCCGAGTGATTAGCCCGGAAACGGTTAATATCCGCTTCTCAACCGGGGCTGGCAGAGACTCCGTTGCCCGAGCGGCAGACGCAGCAGCACAGCCGAGCAGCAGGTTTGCAAGAGTTCTGCGAGTGACGCAGGCCATAAATGTGCTCCCGATTCGAGGTGCATTCCGATTGTAGAGCCATCTGGTTACCGAGGTGTTAACGCGGGCTCGGATCCTCCCGAGGCGAAGCCGAATCCCGTGACCGTCCGGCCAGCCCTCCGGCCGCCCGCATCCTCTAAGGCGTCTGCGAGCCTGAGGCCCCAGCCGATGTGGTTGGCCTTGGCAGGCCCGCCACATCGCGCCTAGTCGGTCGGCAGTTGGAGGTCCACCCGATCAGTTGTCCCTACGAATAGGCCTCGGTGACCGTTACCACAACCCAGCCTTTAATGATTGGTCCAGCACGGTCTACAGTGGCCTGAAGCAGGCCGAGTTACCGCTGTGCTCCCGCACTTCCACCTCCTCGAGACGGACACGGTTCCCGCTGGCCTCTCCGACGAAGCAACTTACATGTTCGAACGCGTGACGAGCAATGGCCTCGCAGCCTACCGCCGGGAATATGCGGATGTTTGCAAGTCCTCGGGCGGCAAGGTGCTGGAAGGTGGCAAGCTCGGGGTCGTCGGCAGCGACGAGAGTGGTGTGATCGAACATCTCGTGCAGCCACGTTCTGATGGGTTTCAGCCCGCCGAAGTCGAAGCACCAGTTGCGCTCATCCAGCGCCGACGAAACGAAGGTGAAACGAAAGGAGAGCGCATACCCATGTAGCAGGCGACAATGCGAGTGCGTCGCCCGCCACTGCCGAAAGCAGCAAGATAGGCCCTCTTCATGCCCATAGGTCTTCGTCGAGCGCCACACGGCCGACGATGCCGCGACAGATGTCATTCCATCCACGTCAGGTCTCCCCTCCTCGCTCGAGTCCGATGCACTCCTGCAAGAACTCGGACTTGAGAGCCGGATCGTCCGCCAGCGCGCCCCAGTAAGCACTGCTGACCATGCGGCCTCGATGACTGGCCCGCACACCACGCTGCGTCTTGCACATATGGACGGCGCTGATGCGGACGGCGAGCCCACTCGGAGCCGTCTTCTCGACCAGGAATCCGCCGATCTGCTTGACCAATTCCTCTTGGATCTGAAGGCGTGACGCGAAGAAGTCGACCACTCGGTCGTATTTGGAGAGACCGATAATCCGGCCGTTCGGCGAAGGCAGGATGCCGACGTAGGCCTTGCCGTAAAATGGCATCAGATGGTGGGCGCATGTCGACCGTACCTCGATGGGACCGGTGACGATCAATTGGTCGTAGTGCTCCGCGTTCTCGAAGTCTGTTATTTCGGGCGGGCTGCAGTAGCGGCCTCGCATGATCTCTTCGACGAACATCTTTGACACGCGCTTGGGCGTATCCCGAGTGTTGTGGTCGTTGCGGTGATCGATCTGGAGTATGTCGAACAGCTCGGCAACCTTTGCGGTCGCTGCCCCGATCATCGCAGCCCGCTCGGTGAGATCGAGTGGGATGGACACGCCTTGGTTCGCCAGTCGCGCGTTACGGAGCAGGTGGACATTCGATGCACTCATTGTGAGCCCTCAGCGTTGATTGAAGAAATTACGACTTGCGCAGACCTGGCCGAGATCGCGTTGCCCTGACAAGCAGCTTTGTCCGATCGAACCGGCTCGTTCGATCGGATGATTTCTCGTCTGCCCGGCCCGAAGACACATTAGCCGTCGCTCACGCGCCTGCGTTTCGTAACGGGCATTGTCGGCTGGCCGGTTGCCAAGGACATAAGCGCGAGGTCGCACATGTTTGTCCGACACGGGGTGCTGGAAGGCACTCTCAGGACTACGGAAAATGATCTCATTGTTTGGCCTCATCAGTCTCGAAGATCGTAGCAGGAGCTGGTAAAAGAATTGTGAAGTTTTCCGCCGCGCCACCCGACCCGCCGGGTGCCGGCACGGATGAGGGATGGATGCGCGCCGACCGCATTCCATCATGATCATTGCTCACGCTCGCGCTTCCAAGTAAAGACGTCGTCAAAAGCAATCAACGCTGGGATTTCATGGAAGAACTTAAAATCGTGAAGTGTTCGGATGCGCAGTTGCGGGCCCGGCAGAAGCGTCGTCGAGCCGTCCCCGCATGGGACGCGTTGCGCTATATCGCCGCGTTTGTCGAAGCTCGGAATTGATGTCCAGAATTACATTGCGCCTCCCGGCGGCAACAGATGTACTGCGTTTGCTGTACCCGGTTAAATGGCCGTGGCGAAGAGCGTGAACCTGGCGCCCGTCTTGCGCCGCGGGACCGATCCGAACATCGTCACCGTGTCTTCCCTGCACGCCGCGAAAGCGGGATTGGTCAATCTAACAATGGGGCTTGCCTTGGAGAACGCGCCCGTGATCCGCGCCAACGGCGTGGCCCCCTCCGGCATGACGACGCCGTTTCTGGGCGGCGGCACCGGCCGGGGCGGAGACGATGCGGACCTGAGCTGGTTCGACCCGGCGCACTA
>CAXSDH010000034.1:0-29803 GCA_964235765.1 uncultured Acetobacteraceae bacterium | reverse complement strand
GGCGGCGGCGGCGATTCTGTTCCTCGCCGGGCCGGCAGCGCGTTTCATCACCGGGCAGGTGCTGCATGTCAGTGGCGGCCGCATTATGCCCTGACAGCGCGCAACCGGCCCACGAACCTCCCGATGCTAGGACAAGCCAATGCCCCAAACGCCCAATCCGATCGACGGCTTCACTGTCGATCCCGCATCGCTCGCCTATGTCGGCGAAGGCCTGCAACGGCCCGAGTGCATCCTGGCCGAGCGCGACGGCTCGCTCTGGTCCGCGGATGCCCGGGGCGGCGTGATGCACATCCGACCGGATGGAACGCAGCGCCTCATCACGCAGGCGGCGAGCCGGGCCTTCGCAGAAATCCGGGACGAGCAGGCGCGCTTCGTCTCCGGAACCCTGCCGAACGGCCTCGCCTTCGCGCGGAACGGCGACATCCTCATCTCCAATTTCGGCACGGACCGGCTCGAGGTGATGACCCGTGACGGCGAGACCCGCGTGCTGGTCGACACGATCGACGGCGAGCCGATCGGCAAGGTCAACTTCGTTCTGCGGGACAGACGCGACCGCATTTGGCTGACAATCTCCACGCGGACCAAGAACTGGATGCGGGCGATGAGCCCTCACATCCGCGACGGCTACGTCGCGCTTTACGATGCGGGCCGCCTGCGCGTGGTCGCCGACAACTTCCACTTCACGAATGAAATCCGTCTCGATCACCGCGAGGAGTGGCTCTATGTCGTGGAAACCTGCGGCCGCCGCATCACGCGTCTGCGGGTCGGCCATGACGGGGAACTCGGTTCTCGCGAAACGTTCGGCCCGGCCGACCATGGCGCCTTCATCGACGGTATCGCCTTCGACGCCTACGGCAATCTCTGGGGCACCCATGTCATGATGGACCGGATATTCGCGATCACGCCCGAGGGCGACCTCCGCATCATACTCGACGACGACCGGGACAGCGCGGCCGGTCAGGCGCTGATGGCGGCGTTTGCGCGTGACGAGGCGACGCCGGACCTGATGCTCGCGTGCGGGGGAGGGATTGCCCCTTGGTTCGCCAGCGTGACCTTTGGCGCGGCGGATCTCCGGACCATGTATATCGGGAGCCTCAGGGGCGATCGGATTCCGTCGTTTCGCGCGCCGGTCGCCGGGCTGCCGATGGTCCATTGGTGACACAGGGGTGGAGGGGTTCCGGCGCCCTGGCGTCAGGCGCCGTGGCCAACCGGAAAACACGCTGCCGCCTCTTCCTCCAGACGCAGGTCGCACCCCAGGCGGACTTGCCCAGGATGGTCCAGCAGCGCTTCGGCCACCCGCGCCCGGTGTTCGAGCGCGGTGCCGCACCGCAGGCTCCAGGACGCGACCCGCCGATACCAGAGTTGCTGGTCGAACTCCGCGATGAAGCCGATCCCGCCATGGATTTGCTGCGCCGAGCGCACCGCCGCCAGGCATTTCTCGTTGGCGAAGGCCTTGGCTTGCGAGACCTCGACGCTGGCCGGCAAGCCTAGCGCGATGCGGGAAATCGCTTCCCGCACCAGCAACTGCGCGCCGTCCACGCCGATGGTCATGTCGGCCGACATGTGCTGGATCGCCTGGAACGAGCCGATCGGCTGGCCGAAGGCATGGCGCTGCTTGGCGTATTCCACGGCCCGGTGCGTCGCCTCGCCGGCAGCGCCCACCATGAGCGCCGTCGTGAAGGCCACGGCCAGGTCCATCAACTCGAGGGCGATGGGCCGCCCCGTGCCCGGCGTGCCGACCATGTCGGCGAGCGGCGCGCGCACGGCATCGAAGCGGACCATCGCCTGCGCGTCCCCCACGGTGGTCACCAGGTCCACGACCCCGATGCCGGGCGCCGCCGGGTCGACCAGCGCGAGCGACATCCCGCTGCCGTCCAGCATGCGGAACACCACGAGGTATTTCCCGGCGGTGCGGAAATTGTCCACGAACGCTTTCTGCCCGGACAGCACAATGTGGTCGCCGTCGATCCGTCCGGCCAAGGCCACCGCGTCGGGGGACCATCGGCAGTTTGGCTCCTCCACGGCATAGGTCAGCAGCAACTCGCCAGCGACGACCCGGTGCAGCAAAGCGCGCTGCGCCGCGGAGCCATGCCGGGCAAGGATCAAGGCGGACACCATGGTGCCCAGCATCGGCGCCGGCGCGATGTGCCGGCCCAGTTCCTCGAACAGCAGGCAGAGATAGGACAGGGGCAGGTCTTGGCCGCCGCACTCCTCCGGCAGGCTGATCCCCAGCCAGCCCAGTTTCGCCACCTGAGCCCACAGCGCGCGCGAGATCCGGTCCGTGCCGCGCTCGGCCTCGCGCACCAGCGCCGGGGTCGACTCCCTGGCCAGGAACTCGGCAGCGGCCCGTTGCACCATCAGCTCGTCATCGGTCAGCAATACGTCCATCTCTGGGCCTTCCCGGTTTGGCTCTGTCGGCGCCGCGAGCGCGGCATGCCGAGCCCGTTGCGGGCGATCTGGTCGCGCATGACTTGGACGCTGCCGTGGTTGACGGTGGACTGGAAGGCACCCAGCAGGTTGTGGGCGAACACCCCGTCCTCCAGCGCGTCGGGCGAGCCGTTCAGCAGTTGCGCCGACGGGCCCAGGATTTGGCTGATCGCCTCCGTGGCCCGGACGCCATGCTCCGGCGCCCAGACCTTCTCGGCCGACCCTTCATAGGAGAAGGCGCCGCCCCGCTGCACGATCGACATGCTGCGCATCGTCATCAGCCGGGCTACCTGGCCCTCGATCCACAGCTCCGCCACCTTGTCGCGTACCCGCGGGTCGGCGCGCAGGGTAACGTTGCGCGGCTCGTCGGCCTTCAGCCAGTTCACGATATCCTCGTCGCGCATTACCGAGATCAGGTATCGCCAGGCGCCGACCCGATCGAGGTTCAGGCCGCGCCGGGCCACGGCCCAGCCGTCGCCCTCTTGGCCGAGCAGGCAGGATGCCGGAACCTCGACGTCGTCGAAGAACACTTCGTTGGTGCGCGCCTCCCCATAGGTCGTCAGCGAGGGCGCGCGCGGTTCGTTTTGAATGGTCCAAAGTGGCCGCACGGTGATCCCCAGCGTGTCGATCGGCACCAGCAGGATCGACAACCCGGCCTGCCGCTTCGATTCCGGGTCGGTGCGCACCATGAGGAAGATGTGCGTGCAGGCATGGGCCGAGGTCGTGTAGATCTTCTGGCCGTTGATGACGTAGATGTCGCCGCGGCGGAGGGCGCGGCATTGGATGCCGGCTAGGTCCGTGCCGCAGCCCGGCTCGCTATAGCCCTGCGAGAACGAAATCTCGCCCCGGATGGTCGCCGGGACGAAGGTGCGCTTCTGCTCCTCGGTGCCCGAGGCCAGGATCGCCGGCGCGCCGGTCCCGCCGCCGCCGATGCGCTTGTAGCCGACGCGCTGGAACTCCTCCTCGATCAGGAACTGGTCCATGGGGCTGCCGCCCTGTCCGCCGTACTCCTTGGGCCAGCTCACCGCCGTCCAGCCGCGTGCCATGATCTTCTCGAAGAACGCCTCCCCCTCAGGTCCCGACCCGCGGGCGTCATCCTTCAGCTCGGCCTTCAGCGCCTCGGTCATGTGCTTCGCGATGAAGGCCTGAACCTCGCGGCGGAGCTGCTTCTGCTTCGGCGTGAAGTCAAAATCCATGATGGCCTCCTTCCCCAGCACTCCGGCCCGGTATCAGGCCCGGTGCTCTTTCCAGCGCGTCAGCGTGCCGCCCCTCATCACCTTGCCGGGCAACACGTGCCCGACCAGCTCCTCGGTCAACTTCGCGGCCTCGACCAGCGCGTCCAGGTCGATCCCGGTGTCCACGCCCATCTCGCCGCAGGCGAACACCAGGTCCCCGGTGCACAGGTTGCCGGCCGCACC
This sequence comes from uncultured Acetobacteraceae bacterium, assembly GCA_964235765.1. Taxonomy (GTDB): domain Bacteria; phylum Pseudomonadota; class Alphaproteobacteria; order Acetobacterales; family Acetobacteraceae; genus JAVVHH01. The sequence goes on along the minus strand of CAXSDH010000034.1, from coordinate 25,958 downwards.
CTTGTGACCGGCGAAGGGACAGCCGCCCAGCCCGCCGACCGAGGAATCGAACTCGGCCACCCCCATCTCCATCGCGGCGACCGCGTTGGCGACGGCGCACCCCCGCGTGTCGTGCAGGTGCAGCTTGAGGTGCAGCTCCGGCCACTTGTCCCGCACCTTGCCCACCATGGTTTTCATCTGGCCCGGGCTGCCCCAGCCCATCGTGTCGGCAAGCGACAGGTCCTTCAGCGAGCAGCCGTTATCCGCCATGACCTGCATGGTGCGGGCGATCAGGCCGATCACCTTCCCTTCCGGGATGTAACCCTCGAAGTTGCAGCCGAACGCCGCCATGACGCCCAGCGTATCCGCCTCGATCCCGGCCTCGCGGTAGGTCTGGATCCAGGCCGGCATCTGCTCGAACGTGTCTTCGATGCTGCGGTTGGTGTTGCGCTGCACGAACGTCTCACTGGCGGTCAGCGTCAGCTTGCCGTCCATGTCGACGCGCCCATTGGCCAGCGCCCGCTCCAGACCCTTCGGGTTCAGCCACAGCGCGCGGTAGCGGATGCCCGGCCGCTTATCGATCTGCTGGAACAGCTCGCTCGTGTCAGTCATCTGCGGCACGGACTTCGGATTGACGAACGACCCGACCTCGATTTCCTTCAGGCCGCTATCCGCCAGCGCGTCCACCATCCGGACCTTATCCTGAATGGTCAGGATGCGCGGTTCGATCTGCTGGCCGTCGCGCGGCCCGACCTCGATCATCTCCACGTGCTTTGGCAGGTCGGACAGGGCTGCTCCCTTCGAAATCGGCCATTTCGCCGGCCGGGGACGTTCGCCCTCGGCATGCGAATAGGCCGTTCGCGGCTTGAAAACCAGCCCCGAGGCGTGTCTGTTCGCCTCAACCGAAACGGCGCCACATCGACCGATGCCAAGTCCGCTCAGCCACCACCTCGGCCGCTATTTCTCGACGGACGCCGTTCCCGGCCCGAGCGGCAGCGGCAGCCTGACCCAAGTGCCGTACCAGGCGTTCCCGGCCGAAGACGACTGGAACGTCGTCGCTGCCTTCAACCAGCGCATGTGGCGCGGCTTCTGCGGCGCGGTCGGCCATCCGGAATGGGAGCGGGACCCGCGAGCGGTGCTGCGCTCGCTCGGCTACGGCGATACCGAGGTGGAGGGGCTGGAGGCCCGGGGTGTCGTGGGCGCGGCTGCCGAGCCGCGGAAACAGCCCGCGCCGCGGCCGACGGCGGCCTGAACGGGACCAATGCGATGGCGACCATCCTCACCGACGAGATCCGCGCCTTCATCGGACGACAGAGCGAGAGCGTCACCGCCTGCGACGCCGTCGAGCCCGGCGCCGTGCGCCGCTACGCCCAGGCGATCATGGCCGACGGGGACCCCGACTATGCGCCCGGGGCGCGTCCGCCACGCTATGGCGCGCCCGTTGCGCCCCCGATCTATCCGGCGTTCATGTTCCGCCGCCCGCTCGGCGCCCCCGATGCCCTGACCGAGCGGGCCGAGGACCCGGACTTCGACGGCCTGGTCTCGGCCGCCACCGACGGGCTGCCCGAACTGCCGCTGCCGGGGCGCGCCCTGCTGAATGGCGGGTCGGAGATCGAGTTCCTCCGCTATGCCCGCCATGGCGAGCAAGTGGCGCAGCGCTCCCGCTATGCCGACATCTACGAACGGCAATCCAAGAACGGCCCGATGCTGTTCGTGATCATCGAGACCGAGTACCGCGCCGGCGATGACGTGCTGTTGCGCGTCCGCAAGACCGTCATCCGGCGCTGAGGTCGGGATGACGTACGGCGACCAGATGCGGCGGGACGACGAGGCGCCGTGGTCCCCGCTCGATCGGGACGCGCGGCTCGTGCATACGCCGTGCGGCGCCGGGCAGATGGTCTGGCGCGTGTGGGGAAGGGGCGAGCCGCTGGTGCTGCTGCATGGCGGGGCGGGATCGTGGCTGCACTGGCTGCCCACGGTCGCGGCGTTCCGGGGGGAGCGGATGGTGGTGGCGCCCGATCTGCCGGGCCTCGGCGGCTCGGCCGACCCGCCCGCGGGGCAAGCCGATGGGGGCGCCTCGATCGTCGCCGCCGGGCTCGATGCGGTGCTCGATGCCGTGCTGGGCACGCGGATTCCGGCCGATCTGGTGGGCTTCTCGTTCGGCGGCTTCATCGGCGGGCTGGTCGCGTCGATGCGTCCCGTGCGCTCGCTTACGTTGGTCGGCTCCGGCGGCCTCGGCGTCATCCGGCGGACCGCCCGGCTCGAACGCGTGCGCGACAAGCAGGGGGCGGAGCGGGAGGCGGCGCACCGCACCAACCTGCACCGCTGGATGATCGCCGACCCCGCGCGGATCGACCCGGCCGCCGTCGCGATCCAGGATTGGAATAGCCGGCACGCCCGCCTCGACAGCCGCCCGTTCGGCGGCAGCGACGCCCTTCTGCATGTCCTGCCGCGGACGACCTGCCGCCTCGCCGGCATCTGGGGCGCCCACGACCACGCGGTCGAAGGCGACACCGAAAGGCCCCGCGCCGTGCTGCGGTCGATCCGCCCCGGCGCATCGTTCCACGTCGTGGCCGGCGCCGGCCACTGGGTCGCCTACGAGGCGCCCGACGCCTTCGCGGCCGCGCTGCGCTCCGCGCTCACCCTCGACGCGAAGGAGCACACCCCGGATGAACACGCCTGACATCGGCGCAGGGGCGCGCCCCACGCTCGCGTTCGAGGACGTCGAGGTCGGGCAGGAAGCCGGGGTCGTGCGAAAGGGCCCGTTCACCACGGCGCACCTGATGCGCTGGTCGGCGGCCATGGAGAACTGGCACAAGATCCATTACGACCTGCCCTTCGCGACAGGCCACGACAAGCTGCCGGGCCTTCTGGTGAACGGCTCGCTGAAGCAGCAGCTCATCGCCCAGCTTCTCAAGGACTGGGCCGGGCCGACCGGCTGGGTTTGGAAACTGCGGTTCCAGTTCCGCGCCATGAACCTGGCCGGCGAACGCCTCGAAATCTGGTCCAGGATCACCGGCGCCGCGCGCGCCGCCGATTTCGGCCTGGTGGAGCTCGAGCTCGGCATCCGCAACGAGGCCGGCGTGGAATCGACGCCCGGGTCCGCCACCGTGGCGCTGCCGTTCCGCGGCGGCCCGGCTTTGCCCTATCCCTTCGTCCCGCCGACGACAGCGTAGGAAGCGCATGCCCTGACCCTCGACCTCGGCCAGTTCGTCGCCGGCCTCTCCTCCGACCGCGTGCCGGAGGAGGCGGCGCGGATCGCCCGGACCGGCTTCATCGACTGCATCGGCGTGATGTTCGCCGGCCGCGGCCTACGGGCATGGAGCACGGCGCCGCCCGCACCCTGGCGGCGGGGCCTTGAGGGCTGCGGCCCCTTCAGCGGCCCTTGAACGCCGGCCTGCGCTTCTCGTTGAACGCGAGGACGCCCTCGCGGCGGTCCTCGGTCGGCACCATCCGGTTATAGGCCTCGATCTCGAACAGCATGCCGTCCGCGAGGCTCATGCTCATGCCGTGATGGATCGAGCGCTTGGCCTGGCGGATCGAGATCGGCGCATTGCCGGCGATCACCGACGCGGTCTCCACCGCCTCGGCCACCAGGGCCTGCGGTTCGCACACGCGGTTGACCATGCCCCAGCGCTCCGCATCCGCCGCCGACCAGGGCCGCCCGGACAGCAGCAGCTCCTTGGCCCGCCGTTCGCCGACCGCGCGCGGCAGGGTCTGGGTGCCGCCGGCGCCGGGCATGATGCCGAGCGTGACTTCCGGCAGGGCGAAACGCGCGGTGGCCGCGGCATAGATGAAGTCGCAGGAAAGGGCCATCTCGCAGCCGCCCCCATAGGCCGCGCCGTTCACCGCGGCGATCAGCGGGACCGGGCAGCCGATCATCGCCCGCACCTTGCGCTCGAACACGTGGTGCTGCGCCTGCCATTGCGCGTCCGTCATGCCCCGGCGCTGCTTGAGGTCGCCGCCCGAGCAGAAGGCACGCGTGCCGGCGCCGGTCAGCACCACGGCGCGGCAGGTGCCGGGCTCCGCCGCCAGCGCGTCGAACAGGGACAGCATCTCCGCGCCCATCTGCGTGTTCATCGCGTTCAGGACGTCGGGCCGGTTCATCGTCACCAGCAGCACGCCGGCGCGCGGCCGTTCCACCAGAAGGGTCTCGTAGCTGTCCTGCAATCCCGTCATGCCGGCTTATTCTCCGGAGCGGCGTCTGTTGCCACGTGCCCCCGGACGCATAATGTGCAGGCGCCCGTGCCAGATCAATGCAATTGGCGGGGCGCGAAAGCCGGCGGCGCACCGGCGCGGAGGGGAAGCGATGCCAGAGTCGTACCATCGGGGCGGGTCCTGGGCGGCCGTCGCGGAACGCTTCGGCAACAGCATCGCCGTGGCGGACCGGGGTGGCTCGCTCCCCCTCGCCGCGAGGGGCAGTCCTGCTTCAGGACTGGCTCGGCGCCTCGTCTCGCCAGCGGTGGACGGACCCGACCTCGATGTCGAACAGGTCGAGCGCGCGGCCGACGGACTGGTCCACCATTTCCTCCAGCGTCTTCGGCTTCGCGTAGAAGGCCGGCACGGGCGGGTACACCACCGCGCCCATCTCCGTCACCGTGGCCATGGCGCGCAGGTGCCCGAGGTGGAGCGGCGTTTCGCGCACCATCAGCACCAGGCGGCGCCGCTCCTTGAGCGCCACGTCGGCCGCGCGCGTGAGCAGGGACGAACTGATAGAGGTCGCGATCTCGCCGAGGCTGCGCATCGAGCAGGGCGCCACGATCATGCCCATCGTGCGGAACGACCCGCTGGAGATCGCCGCACCGATATCGGTTTGGGGGTAGGTGGCATGCGCCAGCGCGGCCACCTCGGACACTTTCAGGTCCGTCTCATAGGCGAGCGTGACCTGCGCAGACCGGCTCATCACCAGGTGCGTCTCGATCCCCGCCTCCCGCAGCATCTGCAGCGCGCGCACGCCGTAGATCACGCCCGAGGCGCCGCTGATGCCGACGACGATGCGCCGGGGCGTCATGCCACGGCCCGCAGCAGCACCGCCAGTTGCGGGGCGCCTGGCGGGACGCCTGCGTGCTCGGCGTAGAGGGACAGGTTCCTGCGCGCGGCGTCGCTGGGTTCGGCGTCGCCGGCCGGCGGGGCGATGGCCTGCATCGCAAACTGCTGCAGGCGTTCGGCCTCGATCTCGGCCGCCAGCAGCCGCTCCCGGAGCGCGGTCGCGGCCGCCGCGTCGAACGGCGGCGGCGGCGGCGGCTTCAGGGCGCGGCGTGCCTGGCGCAAAGGCTGCACGACGGTGGAGCGCCAGGGTGCGACCGCGGTGTCGATGGCGCGCAACCCGGCCGCGTCCAGGACGCTGCCGCGGGCGGCGCACCACAGCACGAACAGGAGAACGTCGACGTCGGCGCCATGCTCGTCCTGCAAAGCGATGCAGGCGCCGGCGACGCCGCCCCGACGGTAGACGTCGAGGGAAAATCGCCAAAAGGCATCGGTCGTCACAGCCGGCTCCGCACGTCCTCGCTCCCCTACCCGATTGCGCTCCATTCTGCTATGCGGCACAACGTCCTGCTGAATAGGAGTCTCTGGTCAGACCTGTCAACGCTGGATAGGTGGCCCAAGGAGGGCGGATGCCGAAAGGGGAGGGCAACGAGTCGGGCGACAGCATCCAGGCGGTCACGACCGCCTTGCAAATCCTGGAGCACTTGGCGGTCCAGCGCACCGAGGTGGGCGTAACCGCGATCGCAATGGCGCTGGGCATGTCCAAAAGCCGGGCGCACCGGCACCTTCGCACGCTCCTCGAGCAGGACTACGTGGTCCAGGCGGCAGGCAGCGACAAATACCGTGTCGGCCCCAGGCTGGTGACGCTGGGCCGTGCGGTCGCCGAGCACTTCGACCTGGTGGGCGTCGGCCGGCCGGTCATGCGGGAGCTGCGCGACCTGCTCGGCCACCCCGTCGTCATCTCGCAAATCGACCCGGCGGGCGCGCGCGTGCTGGCCACCGTCATGGGCACCGCCCCGATCGAGATCAGCGTGCGCGAGGGCTCCGTGCTGGCCTTCCACGGCAGTTCGCAAGGGAAGGTCGCGCTGGCGTGGGGAGACGAGGAGGTCCGCCAGCGCGTGCTCGGAAGCCGGCTCGACATGTACACCCCAAGCACGATCGTCAGCCCGTCGGCGCTTCGATCGGAGATCGAGCGGGTGCGCGAGCGGGGCTGGGCCGTGTCGCCCAACGAGACGCTTGCCGGCGTGAACGCGCTCGCTGCCCCGCTGTTCGATGGCTCGGGCGCCTGCGTGGGCGCGGTCGCGATCGTGGATTCCATTCAATACGTCGAGGCCACGCCGTCCGACGAGCAGGTGCGCCAGGTGCTGGCCGCGGCCGGGCGCATCTCGCGGGCACTCGGCTTCATCGGCCCGCAACCTCCATCGACGCCAACCCCTGACCCAATTAAGGATCGCCATGTACGACTCGACTGATGCGCGCGCTGCCCTGGCGGCCCCGGCGAAGGCAGCATCCAGCGCTCCGCCGGCGACGGAGTTCGCCGCCGCGGACTACCTGAAGTTCTACCAAATGCCGCCCGTGGGGCACGATCCGTCGGCGAAGTCCTGGTACGGCCGCGGGCAGAATTTCCTGGTGGCCTACACGCGCGCCGAGCCCGGCGCCGTGCTGGCCCGGACCGCCCAGCCCGACGAATACTGCATCCTGCTGCCGGACGCCGCGACCGAGGTGATCGTCAAGGCAGGCGGACAGACGGAAACGGTCTCGGGCTACCGGATCGTGTTCGTGCCCCCCGGCGACAGCCGGATCGAGGTGGTGAGGGGTGGCCAGGTGGTCCGGCTGTTCAGCGGGCGCGCCGGGGACATCGCCGCCCTCTGCGCCAACGCCGCCGCCTACGCGGCGCCGCAGCCGAATACCGCCCTGCTGGAGCCCTGGCCGGAGCCGGCAGGAGGGTTCAAGATTCGCAGCTACAGCCTGGATGTCCCGCCGGCGCCGGGTCGGTTCGGGCGGATTTTCCGCTGCACCACGCTGATGGTGAACTACCTCGACCCCTGGGTGGGGCCGCGCGAGACCACCAAGCTCTCTCCGCACCACCACGACGACTTCCAGCAGGGGTCGTTGGCGCTGGAAGGCGAGTTCGTCCACCACCTGCGCTGGCCGTGGACCACGGACATGAACCGGTGGCGGAACGACGACCACGAGCTGTGCGGCTCGCCCTCGCTCGCCGTCATCCCGCCGCCCTCGATCCACACGACCCAGGCGATCGGCAAGGGCGTGAACCTGCTCGTCGATTTGTTCAGCCCGCCGCGGACCGACTTTTCGCAGAAGCCCGGCTGGGTGCTGAACGCCGCCGACTACCCGATGCCGGCCGAAGCCTTGTTGACACAACCTTCAACCCAAGCTTAAATCGGAACACTGTCTCGCACAACAGGACAGAACGACAAGAGCTTGGGAGAGAGACTTGACATCAGGCATACCGCTCGAGCCGGTCGCCCCTATGAAGGACCAGTCGTATCGGAGCTTCCTGGCCGAGCTGGAGCGGGCCGGCGAGCTGATCCGCATCGACAAGCCGGTCCACCCCGAGCGCAACATGGCCGCCGTCGAGTGGCGGGCCTTCAACGAGCTCGGCAAGTCGACCCTGTTCACCAACATCGAGGGCCACCCCGGCTGGACCGCCTGCAGCCAGATCGTCGCCGACCGGCGCAAGTGGGCCATCGGCCTCGGCATCTCGGAGGCGACCTTCCTGCAGGACATCAGCGACCGGATCGCCCGCCCGATCGCGGCCGTCCCGGTCGAGGCGAGCAAGGCGCCGGTGAAGGAGCTGAAGCTCGTCGGCGAGGGCGCGAGCCTCTACGACATCCCGGCCGCCAAGGTCTCCGAGAACGACGCGGGCCGGTTCATCCCCTCCGGCATCACCTTCGTCCGCGACCCCGAGACCGGCATCAACAACATGTCGCTGCACCGCATGCAGATCATGGGGCCGGACAAGACCGGCTTCGTCATGTTGCCCCGGCACGCCAGGCGCATCTACGACAAGTACTCCGCCCTCGGCCGCCCGACCCCCGTCGCGGTCGTGATCGGCGTGCATCCGGCCATCTGGTTCGCCGCCGGGTTCACGACGAGCTTCGGGCTTGACGAGCTGCAGCTGGCCGGCGCGCTGCTGGGCGAGGGCGTCCGCACCACGCGCTGCGAGACCGTCGACATCGAGGTGCCCGCCGAGGCGGAGATCGTTCTCGAGGGCGAGCTGGCGCCGCACAACCACCTCGAGCCGGAGGGCCCCTTCGGCGAGGTCACCGGGACTTATCCGGATGCGGGCGAGGCGCACGTGTTCCGCCTGAAGGCGATCACCCGGCGGCGCGACGCCATCTACTATGCGCTGCACTGCGGCTTCCCGGTGACCGACACGCAGTCCACGACCTGCCTCGGGATCGAGATCGCGACGATGGAGCACCTGAAGAAGGTGGATGGCGGGCTCGACCTGCTAGACGTCCGCTGCCTGACCGCGTCCGGCCTCATGATGCTCGTCATCAAAATGCGGCCGCGCGTGGAGGGCCAGGCCAAGGTCGCCCTCATGGCCGCCCTGTCCGGCCCGTATCAGCAGCCGAAGATGGCGATTGCCGTCGATGACGACATCGATGCCGACGACCTCCGGCAGATCATCTGGTCGATGACGACCCGGGTGCACGCCGAACGCGACGTTATCCTGATGCCCGGCATGAAGGTGTTCGGGCTGGACAACGTTTCTCCGGTCGTGCCCGGCGTCGAATCGTTCCAGCGCGTCGGCACCAAGTGGATGATCGACGCGACGAAGCCGCCGGTGACCGCCCCGGGGCAGCGCAAGCGCTTCGACCGGGCCATGCCGCCCAATTACGGGAGCGTCAACCTCAAGGAGTTCCTGTCATGAGCGACGCGGCACTGCACCACCCGTCCACCGTCGAGTCCGCGACGGTCCGGAAAGCGGGCGTCCGGCTGATCTGGTTTCTGATCCTGCTGTATCTGCTGAACAACATCGACCGGACCAACGTGGGCTTCGCCACGCTGACCATGAGCAAGGCGCTCGGCCTCACCGCCCAGACGTTCGGCACCGCCGTCGGCGTGTTCTATCTGGGCTATCTGCTGTGCGAGATACCGAGCAACCTCATGTTCCAGAAGTTCGGCGCCCGCCGGTCCCTGGCGCGGATGGCGATCGCGTCCGGCCTGGTCACCATGGTCACGGCCTTCGTGCAGGGGCCGATCGGCTTTTACGTGCTGCGCTTCCTGCTGGGCGTCGCCGAGGCCGGTTACCTGCCCGGCATCGTGCTGTTCCTCAGCTTCTGGTTCCCCCGCGCCTACCGCGCGCGCATCAACGCGTTGTTCATGCTGGCGCTGCCGCTCGGGTTCACCGTCTCCTCCGCTCTCGCGGGCTCTATCCTGAGCCTCGACGGCACATTCGGCGTGGCCGGGTGGCAGTGGCTGTTCCTGCTGGAGGGCGCGCCGGCGGTGCTGACCGGTATCGTCTGCCTGCGCTACCTGACCGACTACCCGAAGGACGCGCGCTGGCTGGCTGATGATCAACGGCGCTGGCTCACCGACACCATGGCGGCGGAGGCCGAGCAGGCGGCCCGGCAGGCGGGCAGCGTGCGCCCGGGCTTCTGGAGCATCGTGACCAGCCGGGTCGTGCTGACCTGCGGCGCGGTCTATTGGGCGCTCAACTTCGGCCTGGTCACGCTCACCACCTGGACGCCGACCGTGATCAAGACGTTCGGCCTCACGAACCACGAGGTGGGCATGGTGAGCATGATCGCGCCGCTTCTCGGCGCCGCCGTCATGCTGCTGTGGAGCCGGTCCTCGGACCGCAGCGGGGAGCGGGTGGTGAACACCACCCTGGCGCTCCTGCTGGGGGCTGGCGGATGGACGCTCGCGGCCCTGGCGCCGTCTCCCGTGCTGGTGGTCGTGGGGTTCGTCCTGGCGGCCATGGGCGTGTATTCCACCTACGCGCTGTCGTTCTCGATCTCGCAGACCTACATCGCGCGGGCGGACCGCGCGGTGGCGATCGCGGCGATCGGCGTGTTGGGCAATATCGGCGGCGTGCTGACCCCCATCATCGTCGGCCGGACGCGGGACATGACGGGCAGCTTCACGACGGGGTTCCTGATCACCGCGGCCATGATGGCCATCAGCGCCGCGATCGCCTTCACGCTGCGCGACCACCTCGCGCCCGCGCCCGCCGCCGGCCTCCGCCTCCAGACCGCGGAGAAATGAGGTGACCGGCCCCTGGGACCCCACCCTCGATACGCGCATCGACGCCCTCCTGGTCGGCGCGATCGACCCGCACGTGCATAGCGGCCCGTCGATCGCCGAGCGGGGCGTGGACCACCTCGAACTGGTGCAGGAGGCGTCCCGCGCCGGCTTCGCGGCCGTGGTGACGAAGGACCACGACTACAGCGGGGTCATGACGGCGGCGCTGATCACCAAGCATCATTCGGAGCTGCGGACCAAGATTTACTCCAGCATCGTGCTGAACAACGTCATCGGCGGCTTCAATCCCTATGCGGTCGAGCACTGCGCCGCGATGGGCGGCAAGGTCGTCTGGATGCCGACGCTGGCCGCCGAGAACCACCTGAAGTGGGAAAAGACGGCCGGCTGGGTGCATCCGGCCTCCACGTCGAAGATCAGGCCCGCCACCGGCATCCCCGTGCTGAACCCGGACAAGACCGTCCGCGACGACGTGAAGGAGGTGCTGGACGTCATCGCCCGCAGCGACATCGTGCTCGCCAGCGGCCACCTGCATGTCAGCGAGACCTGGCTGGTGTTCGAGGAGGCGCAGCGCCGCGGCGTGCGTCGCCTGGTGTTGACGCACCCCGAAGACATCGCCGGCGCGTCGATGAACGACGTGAGCGGGATGGCCGCCATGGGCGCCTATGTCGAGCATTCGTTGTGCATGTTCATCGAGGGTTCGAAGTTCAAGACGCAGCCCGAGGAAGACCTGAAGAAGCATATCGACGCCGCCGGGGTGGACCGGACGATCCTCGCCTCCGACCTCGGCCAGACCGGCGTGTTCACCCCGCTCGAGGGCTTCCGGCGCGGCATCGCGCTCTGCATGCGGCTGGGCTACGCGGACCAGGACATCCGCAAGATGACCTCCTTGAACGCCGCCCGCGCGTTGGGGATCGAGGCTGACCTTCCGGCGAACATATGAGGCGAGACGGTACCGGCCTGCAGCAGATAGGGTGATGCCAGCGGTTGCAGCCGATCGAAGCTAATGCTGCGCCGATCCGTGGGCCCGTTTGCCATGGGCCAGCTTCCGACGTTGCGCCAGCCGGTCCTGCGCCGTCATCCAGGCGAACACCGCCGGCATGAACCAGGGCGTCCCGTTGAACAGGGGCACCGCCGCCGGCGGGCGCATATCGAGCGCCGAGGCGCCGGCGTCGTCGCCCAGGATTTGCAGCGCGGCCTTCTGGCCGGCCCAGCGGGCCCAGACCGTGCCGCTGCCGCAATAGCCGGCGGCGTAGCGCTTGCCGCCATGGGCGAAGATGCGCGGGATCATGTCGCGGTTCATCGCCACGTTGCCGAACCAGCTATGCTCGATCGGCGTGTCGATCAGCACCGGGAAGATGTCGAGCATCGCCTGGCGCAGGCTCTCGGTCGGCCAGTCCGGGTCGCCGGCTATGGTGCCGTCGCGGCCGCCGAACAGGATGCGGGTCCCGTCCGGACTCGGCCGGTAATAGTAATGCAGCGCGCGGGTTTCGCTGATCATCATGCGGCGCGGCATCAGCTCGCCCATGAGGTTGGGGGAGATGGGGCCGGTGGCGATCATGCGGCTGCGGACCGGGACCAGGCGGCGGCGGAGCCAACGGTCGCTGCGGTCGGTGTAGCCGTTGGTGGCGGTGATGACGTCGCGGGCGAGGGTGGTGCCGCGCGGGGTGGCGATGCGATGCAGCTTGCCGTTCTGCTCGATGATCTCGACCGGGGTTTCGCCGTGGATGACCGCGCCGGCATGCTCCGCCACGCGGAGCATGCCGGCGTGCAGCTTGGCCGGGTGGATGCCGCCGATGTCCATGCGGACCGCGCCGCCATGGTAGTATTGCGTGCCGAGATAGGCGGTTTGTTCGGCGCGGGGCACGGCGTGCGCTTCGATGCCGAGGGTGCGGTGCAGGTGTTCCGCGTCGCGGGCGAGGCGGTCGTAATCGGTGGGTGCGGAGGCGCCGGCGAAGCGGCCGGTGAGCGCGAAGTCGCATTCGATGCCCTCGTCGGCGATGAAGCGATAGAGGTCCTCGCGGGCGGCTTTGCCTTCCTCCAGGATGGCGGCGGCGCGGGGCTCGCCGAAGCGGGACGCGAGCTGTTGCGTGCTGGGGCGGAGATTGCCGCTGGTGATGCCGCCGTTGCGGGTGGAAGCGCCCTCGCCCGGCCGTTGCTTGTCGAACACCTGCACGCTGCGGCCGGCGCGGGCGAGGGTGATGGCGGCGCTGAGGCCGGTGTAGCCGGCGCCCACGATGGCAACGTCGCAGGTCGGGTCAATCGGGCGTGGCGGCGCCGTGGCGAGCGGCGAGGCTTGCCACCAATAGGCCTCGTTGCTCGTCATGAATGGGATTCCACCTTGCGGCGCCTCCGGTTGCAACGGCCGTTGTCGCAGGGCACAAGGCCGGGGTTTGGTTCAGGAGGCTCTAAGATGACGACAATTGGCAACCGCACGGCAGACCATCCGATCGACCCGATTTTCCTGGAGCGGTGGTCGCCCCGGGCCTTCACCGGCGAGGCGATGCCCGAAGCCGAGCTGATGACGATGTTCGAAGCGGCGCGGTGGGCGCCATCGTCATACAATTCGCAGCCTTGGCGGTTCGTGTACGCACGGCGGGATACGCCGCATTGGGAACCGATGCTGAGCTTGCTCAACGACTTCAACCGCTCGTGGGCGAAGGATGCGGCGGTGGTCATGGTCCTCGCCTCCAATTCTCTGATGCTGCCGCTGGGCGCGGAGAAGCCGGTGCCCTCGCACAGCCACTCGCTCGACGCCGGCTCGGCTTGGGCGCAGTTGGCGCTGCAGGCGACCCGCTCCGGCTGGTATGCACATGGCATGGTCGGATTCGACCAGGCGCGGGCGTTCGCGGAACTGGACTTCCCAGAGGGATACCGGGTGGAGGCGGCGATCGCCATCGGCCGCAAGGGCGATCCCGGGTTGCTCCCGGAAGGCTTGCGCGCGCGGGAAATGCCAAGCGGGCGCAACCCGTTGGCCGCCCAGGTGTTCGAGGGCAAGTTCAGCCGCTAGAATCGCAACGATGGGGTTTCGAAACGGACCGGCCGGGCATCAGCCCGGCCGGCGCCTGTTCAGGCCGCCAGCTTGTTGACGCGCGACTCGGCAATGCGCGACAAGGCCTGGTCGGTATCCTTCTCCTCGCCCAGGGTCTGCTGCAGCACCTGGGCGCAATCGTTGCGGCCGAGTTGCTTGGCGTAGGCGATCAGCGAGCCGTACCGGGTGATCTCGTAGTGCTCCACCGCCTGGGCCGAGGACAGCATCGCGGCATCGCACACTTCCGGATCGCCGCAATCCGAGATGACCTCCTTGGCTTCAGCGAGGATCCCGTCCATAGCGGCGCAGGTCACCCCCTTGACCGGTTGATCGTGCATACTGAACACCTGTTCCAGGCGTTTGACGTGACCCTGCGTCTCGGTCAGGTGCTTGGCGAAGGCAGCCTTCAACTCGGGACTCGACGCCTTCTCGACCATGGTCGGAAGGTTCTTAACGATCTGGTTCTCGGCGTAATAGATGTCCTGCAGCGTGTGGACGAACAGGTCGTCGAGCGTCTTGATCGGCTTCGAAAACAGGCCCATGTGGCAACTCCGTTGACGTTGACCAGGGCTTAACGGAAGCGAGCCAAGGCAGTTCGGCCGGAACCCTTCACTAGACCAGGATCAAGCCCCGGCGCAGCCCCTTGGCGACCGCCTCGGCGCGGCTGGAGGCCGGCAGCTTGGCGAACACGGCCTCGAGGTGGAATTTCACCGTATGGGCCGAGATGCCGAGCCGGCGGGCGACGGCCTTGTTGCTCATCCCTTCGCCCAGGCAGCGCAGGATTTCCAGTTCGCGCGGGGTCAGCGGCGGCCGCGCCGGTTCCGCTTCGGCAAAGCCTGGAACGGCGGGCAAGCTGACGCGCAGCCCGGCCGCCACCGCGCGCAGGGCTGCATCCAACTGGAGGGGAGAGAGGGTGGGCGGCAACAGGCTGCCCGCGTCGTCCACGCCCTCGGCCAGCCGAAGCACCGGCTGTTCAGCCAGGGATGGCGCGTCTGCGTCGGCCAAGAGGATGTCGGCGTCGCCTTCATTGGCTGCGAGGCGGTGCCCGGCCAAGGCGATCCGGGCGGCCATATCCGCGCGGCGCACCGGGTCGTTCGCCGCGACCGCGACCAGCAGGCCCGGCCGCAGGAGGGTTTGGCTCGCGAGCATCCCGGCTACGCCGCGGGCCGCAAGGCGACGGTCGCCCGCGGGTGCAACGGGGCGCCCGCGCGCAACAGGCGGAGCGGCACCCGGGCGCCGGGATACAGGGTCACCAGCGAGGGCACGGCGGCCGCCGCAAGGGCGGCGAGCCTGCCGGAGAAGTGGGTCGGGGCGTCGGGCATTCGGGCCTCCTTGAGGCAGGCATATGGGCAGCGATGGGCGGCATCGCACCATCGGACGGATGGGGAGGGCCTTCACCGGCGGCCATCGGCCGATCACGCGGCCGTGTTGCGACGGACGGGGGCGGGCGCGTTACATGCCATGCCCCTCGGAGAAACCGCCATGCGCCTTGCCGTTGCCGCGATACTTGCCCTGAGCGCCACGCCGGCGCTGGCCGGCGACGATCCGACGCGGGTGGGCGATGTCAGCACCACGTTCCGGGTGATGGGGCGCAACGACAAGATCGTGGTGGACCGCTACGACGACCCGAGGGTGTCGGGCGTCAGCTGCTACGTGTCGCGGGCGGAAACAGGGGGCATCAAGGGGTCGATCGGTCTGGCCACCGACCCGAGCCGGTTCAGCATCGCGTGCCGCGCGACGGGACCGGTCGGCGTGCCCGAGCGGCTGCCGCAGAACGAGGTGGCGTTCGGCGCCTCGGCCAATTGGCTGTTCAAGGAAATCCGCATCAGCCGCATGTGGGACCAGGAGAAGCGGACGCTGGTCTACCTCGTCTGGTCCACGCAGGCGTTGAGCACCGGGGGAAGCCCGTACAACAGCGTCAGCGTGGTTCCGGTCGGGCCCTAGCCGGGGCAGGTTGATCTCCGGCGCGACTTGATCTCCCGGCGCTACTTGATCTCCATGGCAGAGTCGGCCTTCATCGCTTCGAGCTCGGCGATGCGGTCGCGCAGCTTGGCCATGCGCGAGCGCAGTTCCTTCATGCCGACATCCGTCGACCACATGTAATCCAGGTACTCGCGGGTCGGCAGCGAGCCGGTCTCCAGCACCTTGATCGCGCTCTGCGCGGCTTCGCGCAACTTGATGCGCTCCCACCGCAGCAGGTTGTCGATCGTCGCCACCGGTTCGCCGCGGAGGGCTTCGTAGTTTTCGTCGTGGTCACGAGGGCTGCGCATGAAGTGGCTTGCTCGCGTCTGTTGTTAGCGCGGAGCTTACCTCTCCGCGGCGATGGTCCGCAACCCGGCTTACGCGGCCAAAACGTGCTGCCTCTGTTCGCCGAGCCCCTCGATGCCGAGCCGCATGGTCTCGCCGCCCTTGAGGAACACCGGGCTGGGCTTCACGCCCATGCCGACCCCGGGCGGTGTGCCGGTGCTGATGATGTCCCCGGGATAGAGCGTCATGAAGTGGCTGACGTAGCTGACCAGCTTGGGGACGTTGAAGATCATGGTGCGGGTGTTGCCGTTCTGCATCCGCTTGCCGTCGATCTCGCACCACATGGCAAGGTTGTGCACGTCCGGCACGTCGTCCTTGGTGACCAGCCAGGGGCCGGTGGGGCCGAACGTGTCGCAGCCCTTGCCCTTGTCCCAGGTGCCTCCGCGTTCCGTCTGATACTCCCGCTCGCTGACGTCGTTGACGATGCAGTAGCCGGCGACGTGGTCCATCGCCTGGTGCTCCGGCACGTAGCTGGCGCGCTCGCCGATGATGACGGCGAGCTCGACTTCCCAGTCGGTCTTCTTGGCGCCGCGCGGGATGTGCACGTCGTCGTTCGGGCCCTGGAACGCGCCGAGCGACTTGAGAAAGACGATCGGCTCCTTGGGGATGGCAGCACCCGTCTCGGCCGCGTGGTCGGCGTAGTTGAGGCCGATGCAGACGAAGTTCATCGGGCGGGGCACGCAGGGGCCGATACGGCCGCCGGCGGCGAGCTCGGGCAGGCTCGCGGGGTCGAGGGCGGCGAGCTTGGCCAGGCCTGCGGTGGACAGGGCGGCGGCGTCGAAGTCGTGCACGGCGCCCGAGAGGTCGCGCAGCTTGCCGTCGCGGCCGAGCAAGGCGGGCTTCTCGGCGCCGGGGGCGCCCAGGCGGAGCAGTTTCATCGCGGTCTCCTAAAGGGTCCAGCCGCCATCGATGACGATCGTCTGGCCGGTGATGAATTGGGTTTCGTCCGAGCCAAGGTAGACGGCAAGCGCCGCGATCTCCTCCGGCGTACCCAGGCGTCCCATGGCCTGGCGGGCGATGAAGCCGGTGCGGGCAGCCTCGACGCTGCCGGCCGCGGCGGCGTTGGCGGCGATGCGGTCGTCGAGGCTCGGCGTCTGCACGGTGCCGGGGCAGATGGCGTTGCAGCGGATGCCCTGCTTGACGAAATCGGCGGCGACGGACTTGGTCAGGCCGACCACGGCGGCCTTGCTGGTGCCGTAGACGCAGCGGGCTGGGGCGCCCTTGATGCTGCCGGCAGCGCTGGACATGTTGATGATGCTGCCACGCTTGCGCTCGATCATGCCGGGCAGGACGGCGCGGATGGTGTGGAACATGCTCCGCACGTTGAGCGCGAAAGCGAAGTCCCACTCGGCCTCGGTGGCCTCCAGGATGGTGCCCTGGTGCACGAACCCGGCGCAGTTGAACAGGATGTCGAGCGGCCCGGCCTCGCCCAGCGCGCGGGCGATGTCGGCCGGATCGGTCACATCGAGCTTCCGCGTGGTGATGCCGCTGCCCAATTCGGCGAGCTTGGCGTCGTTGAGGTCGGTGGCGATCACCCGGGCACCCTCGGCGGCGTAGGCGAGCGCGGTGGCGCGGCCGATGCCCTGGGCGGCGGCGGTGATGAAGGCGGTCTTGCCGGAGAGGCGGCCGGGCATCGCGGGCTCCTTGGAGCTAGTGGCTGTGGCGGCTTTCGCCTTGGGTTTCGAGGATGTTGAGGTACAGCGTCGCGGGCTCCAGGCAGGCGCCGGTCGCGTGCTGGCCGACCATGCTGCGGTAGATCGCCTCCCAGGGCGTCTTGTTCTGCAAAACCGGGGCGCTCCAGGCCTTGCGGCGGGCGGCCAGCTCGGCCTCCGAGATCAGCACGTCCACCTTGCGGGTGTTGAGGTCGATGCGGACGCGGTCGCCGGTTTGCAGCAAGGCCAGGCCGCCGCCGACCACCGCCTCGGGCGAGACGTTCAGGATGCTGGGGCTGCCGGAGGTGCCGGACTGCCGGCCGTCGCCCATGGTGGGCAGCGCGTTGACGCCGGCCTTCAGCAGCGCGGCCGGGGGCTGCATGTTCACCACCTCGGCGCCGCCGGGGTAGCCGACCGGGCCGCAATTGCGGACGACGAGGATGCTGTGGTCGTCGACGCCGAGCCGGGGGTCGTCGAGCCGGTCGTGGTAGTCCTCCGGCCCCTCGAACACGATCGCCTTGCCCTCGAACACGTTGGGCTTGTCGGGGTCGGAGAGGAAGCGGGCGCGGAACTCCGGGTCGATCACGCTGATCTTCATCACCGCCGCGTCGAACAGGTTGCCGGACAGCACCGCGAACCCCGCGTGCTCCTTCATCGGGCTGCTGTAGGCGCGGATCACCTCCCGGTCCACGGCGGGCGGATGGGCCAGGTTCTCGGCCAGCGTCTGGCCGGTGCAGGTCATGGCGCCCGTCTGCAGCTTGCCCGCGTCCATCAGCTCGCGCATCACGGCCGGGACGCCGCCGGCGCGGAAGAAGCCCTCGCCCAGGAAGCGCCCGGCCGGCTGCACGTCGGTCAGCAGCGGGATGTCGGCGCCCAGGCGCTGCCAGTCATCGAGCGTGTGGTCCACGCCCATGTGGCGGGCGATGGCGATCATGCTGATCGGGCAGTTGCTGCTGGCGCCGAGCGCGGTGGCGGCGACCACGGCATTCTCGAACGCGGCCTTGGTCATGATGTCGGAGGGGCGCAGGTTCTCGGCCACCATGCCGACGATGCGGCGTCCCGTCTCGTATGCCATCCAGCCGCGCTCCTTGTGCGGGCCGGGAATGGCGGCGCAGCCCGGCAACGACATGCCGAGCGCTTCGGCCAGGCTGTTCATGCTGAGCGCGGTGCCCATGGTGTTGCAGTGGCCGACGGAGGAGGCGGAGGCGGCGACCATGTCGATGAACTGGGCGTAATCGATCTTATCCTCGGCCAGCAGCTTGCGGGCCTCCCACACGATGGTTCCCGACCCGGCGAGCCGGCCGCCGTACCAGCCATCCAGCATCGGGCCGCCGGAGAGCAGGATGCTCGGGATATTGACCGTGGCCGCGCCCATCAGCACGGCGGGCACGGTCTTGTCGCAGCCCGCGGTCAGCACGACGCCGTCGATCGGGTAGCCGTGCAGCACCTCGACCAGGCTGAGATAGGCGAGGTTGCGGTCGAGCGCCGCGGTCGGGCGCTTGCCGGTCTCCTGGATGGGGTGGATCGGAAACTCGAGCGGCACGCCGCCAGCGTCGCGGATGCCGTCGCGGACGCGGCTGGCCAGTGCGACATGGTGGCGGTTGCAGGGCGAGAGGTCGGAGCCGGTCTGGGCGATGCCGATGATGGGGCGGCCGGATTGCAACTCGCCGCGGGTCAGGCCGAAGTTCATGTAACGCTCGAGGTAGAGCGCGGTCATGCTGGGATTGGATGGATCGTCGAACCAGCCGCGGCTGCGGAGCCGGCGGGGCGCGGAGGTATCGGGCATGGCGTTCCCTGGGTGGCGTTGAAGGCAGGGTGGGCGGGCGGTCCCGGGGTGTCAACGGTGCGGCAGCAAGGGAATGGAATGGGCCAGCAGGGCCAGGCCGCTCAGGAACAGCAGCCCCAGGACCAGGCGGCGGAACGCCTCGGCGCTGAAGCGCGAATAGAGGCGGGCGCCCAGCAGCGCGGGCAGCAGGATGCAGGGCAGGATCCATAGGCTGAGCCGCAGCACGTGCGGCGTGATGACGCCGGTGGCGATGTAGCCCAGCAGCACCGCGCTCTGGGCGATGACGAGGAAGCTCTGGAACACGGCCCGCTGCACGTCCCGGTCCCAGCCGCGCAGCGAGCACCATAACGTAGGCGCGGGGCCGCCGAGCCCGGCGATGCCGCCCATGACGCCGCCGGCCAGCCCGGCCGCCGCATCCGCCCAGCGCCCGCCGAAGCGGACCCGGGGCAGGGCGCCGGCCAGCAGCATGGCCGGGCAATAGACCGCGAGCAGCAGGCCGACGCCGAACTGGAACAGCACGGCGTCCACATGCGGCAGCAGGGCGACGCCGACCGGCACGCCGGCGACGCCGCCCAGCAGCATCGGCATGGCGAGCCGGAGATCGAGGCTGGGCAGCACCGAGCGGATGGTGAGCAGTTGGCCGGCGATGGAGGCGAGCGCGATCAGCGGCGCGATTTCCTGCGGCGCCAGCCCATAGGACCAGAAGGCGGTCGCGACCAGGCCGACCGCGAACCCCGACAGGCCCTGCACGAAACCGGCGGCAACCGCGCCGAACAGGATCAGCAGCGAGGGCGCGTCTGGCAGCCAGTCGCTGGGCACCTAGTACATATCGGGCGTGATCACGTTCTGCGGGCTGTTGGTCATCAGCGCGGCCCGCATGGTCTCGGCGGACTTGATGCGGATGTCGAAATGCGCCTCGGGCGTCAGGTAGGCGGAGTGGGGGGTGACGATCAGGCGGCCCCGCAGCCACGGCTCGTGGGCGCGGTAGGCGCGCAGCAGGTCGGGGATCGGCTCCACCGGCGGCTCCACCGGCACCACGTCCAGCCCGGCGCCGGCGATGCGGTCGTCGCGCAGCGCCTCGGCCAGCGCCTCTATATCCAGCACGGTCCCCCGCGCGGTGTTCACCACCACGGCGTTGGCGGGCAGCAGCGCGAGCTCGGCGCGCCCGATCATGCCGATGGTGTCCGGCGTTTGCGGCACGTGCAGGCTGAGCACGTCGGCTTGGCGCAGCAGGTCGGGCAACGTGGCGGCGCGGTGGATGCCGAGGGCGAGTTCGGAGCCGTTGGGCCTGGCCGGGTCGTAGAAGGCGACCTTGAAGCCGAGCGCCTTGGCCCGCAGCGCCACCGCCGTGCCGATGCGGCCGAGGCCGACGATGCCGAAGGTTTGCGCGCTGGTGCGGCGCAGCAGCGGGCTTGGGGTAGCGACCCACGGCGCGGGCGTCGGGCCGCGCTGCGCGTCGTGGTGCAGCAGCAACCCGCGGCGGAGCGCCATGGCGAGGGAGATGGCGTGGTCGGCGACCTCCGTGGTGCCGTAATCCGGCACGTTGCACACGACGATGCCGCGTGCCGCGGCGGCGGCGCGGTCGATGCGGTCGTAGCCCACGCCCATGCGGACGACGGCGCGGAGCCGGGTGAAGCGGGCCATGTCGGCGGCGCGCACGAACTGGCGGAAGATCATCAGGCCGTCCACCTGGGCGCAGTCGGCGTCCGATAGGTCGGCCAGCACGGCGCTGTCCCGCATGAGGATGGTGGCGCTCGGGCCGAAGATGCGCTGCTCCTCGGCGTCGTTGGCGTACATGCGTTCGGGATACATGATGGTGGTCATCGCGGCCGGCCGCCCCTCGTTGCTTGGCTCCTGCGTAGGCCTCGGCGCAGGGGTCGGCAAGGCGTTGCCTTCGGCTGGGGCCGCGCGCAGTCTGCCGCCAAACCAGGGAGAGAACCGGGATGAACGGCGCCGAAAGCCTTGTGCATACCTTGCTGGCCTGCGGGGTCGACACCTGCTTTTCCAACCCTGGCACGTCCGAGATGCACTTCGTGGCGGCGCTGGACCGCATTCCCGGCATGCGCTGCGTGCTCGGACTGCAGGAGAACGTGGTGACGGGCGCCGCCGATGGGTATGCGCGCATGCAGGGCCGGCCGGCGGCGACCCTGCTGCATTGCGGGCCCGGCTTGGCGAACGGCCTGTCCAACCTGCACAACGCACGCCGGGCCCGGTCGCCGATCGTGAACCTGGTGGGCGACCAGGCGACCTATCACCGCAAGCTGGACGCGCCGCTCACGGCCGATACCGAGGGCTGGGCCCGGCCGGTGTCGGCCTGGACGCGCACGGCGACGCGGGCCGCGACGGTGGGCGCGGATTGCGCCTCGGCGGTGCAGGCGGCCGACGGCGGCATCGCCACGCTGATCCTGCCCTCGGACACGTGCTGGGACGACGGGGGCGTGGTCGGCACGAAGCTGCCGCGCCCGGCCACCCCGCAGGCCTCGCCGGACGCGGTGCGCGGCGCGGTGCGGGCCCTGCGCTCGGGCGAGCCGGCCATGCTGATCCTGGGCAATGGGGCGTTGCGGGCGGGGCCGCTGGATGCCGCCGCGGGGATCGTCGCCGCGTCTGGCGCGCGCATGCTGGCGCAGACCAGCAATGGGCGGATCGAGCGCGGGCGGGGCCGCACGCCGATCGGCCGGGTGCCGTATCCGGTGGACCAGGCCTTGGCGGCGCTGGCCGGGCTGCGGCACTTGATCCTGGTGGGCGCCCCGCCGCCGGTGGGCTTCTTCGCCTACCCGGGCAAGCCCGGCGCCATGTATCCCGCCGACTGCCAGGTGCACGTGCTCGCCCGGCCGGAACAGGACGCCGCCGACGCCCTCGCCCGTGTGGCGGAGGAGCTTGGCGCGGCTCCGCCGACCCCGGCGCAGGCGGCGGCCTCCAGCCCGGCCCGCGGCGCGGTGACGTCGGAGGCGGTGGCGCAGACCCTCGCGGCGCTGTTGCCGGAGAACGCCGTGGTGGTGGACGAAAGCGTCAGCTTCGGCCGGGCGTTCTACCCCGACACGCATGGGGCGCCGCCGCATGACTGGCTGCAGATCACCGGCGGCGCCATCGGCTGCGGCGTGCCGCTCGCCACCGGGGCGGCGATCGGCGCGCCCGGCCGCCGGGTCGTGGCGCTACAGGCGGATGGCTCGGCCATGTACACGCTGCAGGGGTTCTGGACGCAGGCGCGGGAACGGCTGGATGTGACGACGGTGATCCTGTCGAACCGGAAATACGCGATCCTGCTGGGCGAGTATCGCGGCGTGGGCGCCAACCCTGGCCGGACGGCGATGGACATGATGGACCTGGGCAACCCGGACCTGGACTGGGTCCGGCTGGCCGGCGGCATGGGGGTGGAGGGCGCACGGGTGGAAACGATGGAGGGGTTCGCCGACGTGTTCGCGCAGGCCAATGCCCGGCCGGGGCCGTTCGTGATCGAGCTGGTGATCTAGCCAGCCCCGGGGCTGGCACGAACCCCCGTTATTGCTTGGCGGGCTGCGGATTGGGCGCGTTCACGGTGTCGGCCTTCGGGGCGCCGGCGGCTGGGGTGTGGCTGTAATCGGTATAGGCCAGCACGAGCGCACGGAACGGATTGCCGGTCACCAGGGTCGCGAGCACCAGCGCGATGACCAGCGAGCCGCCGATCGCGAGCGCCGTCTCGTTGAAGCGAGGGGTGCGGGCGGGCTGGGTGACAATGGGTTTGGAGGCCATCGAGGTAACCTTTGCTTCGGAGGAGACCGCACTCTTATAGTGGGGCGGAGCAGCTCTGCCCAGCCATGCGCGAGAAAGCGCTGGACGGGGCTGGGATGCTCGGCTATACGCCCGCCCCTATCTGGAACGCGGGAGATTGGTGTGGCCGAACGGCTGCTTCCATCGGTATGACCGCGGTTCCTGCGCCACAAAGGGGGCCAGGCACTTGGCGAAGAAGATCGTTGGCTACATAAAGTTGCAAATCCCGGCCGGGAAGGCGAACCCGTCGCCGCCGGTCGGCCCGGCGCTCGGCCAGCGTGGCCTGAACATCATGGCGTTCGTCAAGGAGTTCAACGCGGCCACCCAGGGCATGGAGCCCGGAATGCCGATCCCGGTCGTGATCACCGCGTTCGGCGACCGCAGCTTCACCTTCGTGATGAAGACGCCGCCGAACACCTACTTCCTGAAGAAGGCGGCGGGTATCACCAAGGGCACGACCACGCCGGGCAAGGGCGCCGCGGTGGGCCGGGTCACGACCGCGCAACTGCGCGAGATCGCCGAGACCAAGATGAAGGACATGAACGCCAACGAGGTGGACGCCGCTGTCAGCATGCTGGCCGGCAGCGCGCGATCGATGGGTTTGACCGTGGTGGAGGGCTGATCCAGTGGCACACGACAAGCGCCTGGCGGCTGGCTACGCCGCGTTCGACCGCACCAAGTCCTACAGCTTGCCGGAGGCGATCCAGTTGGTGCGGGCCAATGCGAAGGCCAAGTTCGACGAGACGGTCGAGTTCAGCATGAACCTCGGCATCGACCCGCGCCACGCCGACCAGATGGTGCGCGGGCTGCTCAGCCTGCCGAACGGCACCGGCAAGACCTTGCGGGTCGGCGTGTTCGCGCGCGGCGCCAAGGCCGAGGAGGCGCTGGCCGCCGGGGCCGACATCGTCGGCGCCGAGGACCTGGCCGAGAAGGTGCAGGCTGGCGAGTTCGGCTTCGACCGCTGCATCGCCACGCCCGACATGATGGCCCTGGTGGGCCGCCTGGGTAAAATCCTGGGCCCGCGCGGCCTGATGCCCAACCCCAAGCTCGGCACGGTGACGATGGACGTGAAGGGCGCCGTGACGGCCGCCAAGTCCGGCCAGGTCGAGTTCCGGGCCGAAAAGGCGGGCATCGTGCACGCCGGCATCGGCAAGGCGAGCTTCGAGAGCGACAAGCTGCTCGAGAACATCCGCGCCTTCGTGGACGCGATCCAGAAGGCGAAGCCCACCGGCGCCAAAGGCACCTACGTCCAGAAGGCGTCGCTCAGCTCCACCATGGGGCCCGGCGTGCGGGTCGATGTGTCGAGCCTGACGGCCTAGAGAATTCGCCGGCCCGCAAGGGCTGGCGCCTAGGGGGCGCTTCGGCGTTCCCGCACCTGTCCGAGACTGCACGTCGCCTCCCAGGAGGCCTTAAAGGACCGCCAGGTCCGCGCGCAGGAGACGGGGAGCAAGCGTTTCCGGGTGGTTCCGCCACCCGGGGCCTGGCTGTTCCGGCTAAAGGGTCCCTTGTCCCGGTCGAACCTTCGGTTCGCGCCAGGCCTGGGCTCCGGACAGGCGATTTGCGTATCCATGAGGGTGCGCAGGGGCAAACCGGCCCGCGTGCGGTCCATACGCACGAGGGTCAACAGGAGACGGGACGTGGACCGTACGGAGAAGCGGGAGTTCGTTGCCGCGCTCGGTCAAGTGTTCGCAGAGACGTCCATGGTCGTGGTCACCCAGAACAAGGGTTTGACCGTGGCCGAGGTGTCTGATCTGCGGCGCAAGATGCGAGCCTCGGGATCGACCTTCAAGGTCGCGAAGAACCGGCTGGCCGCACTCGCCCTGGATGGGACCCCATTCGACGGCATCAAGCCAATGCTGAAGGGGCCGACCGCGCTTGCGTGGTCGCGTGACCCGGTGGCCGTGGCCAAAGCCGCCGTCGATTTCGCCAAAACCAACGAGAAGTTCGTCGTCGTCGGCGGCGCCCTCGGTACCCAGATGCTCAATGCGGACGGGATCAAGGCGCTGGCCGAATTGCCGTCGCTCGATGCGTTGCGCGCCAGGCTGGTGGGGATGCTGCAAACCCCCGCCACCCGGATCGCAGGCGTGCTGGCAGCGCCGGCCGGACAACTCGCGCGGGTTTTCGGGGCCTATTCCAAGAAGGACGAGGCGGAAGCGGCCTAACCGCCGCCCAGCCAAGATGAGCGCGGGGCCGGGGCCGATCGGGCACCGGTCTTGCATGGAACCACCCAGGGACTAAATTAGGAAGATACGACATGGCCGATTTGGCGAGTCTTGTAGAAGAGCTGTCGAAGCTCACGGTTTTGGAAGCCGCCGAGCTTTCCAAGATGCTGGAAGAGAAGTGGGGCGTTTCCGCCGCGGCGCCTGCCGCCGCCGCCGCCGCGCCGGCCGCTGCCGCAGCGGCGCCGGTCGAGGAGCAGACCGAGTTTACGGTGATCCTCGCCAAGATCGGCGAGAAGAAGATCAACGTCATTAAGGAAATCCGCACGATCACGGGCCTCGGGCTGAAGGAAGCCAAGGACTTGGTCGAGGCCGCGCCGAAGACGGTGAAGGAAGGCGTGAACAAGGATGAGGCCGAGAAGCTGAAGAAGCAGCTCGAAGAGCAGGGCGCCGCTGTCGAGATCAAGTAGCGCGCTGGCTCCGGTGTTGCCCGCAAGGGTGCCGCCGGGCCTTCGAGGCGGCGCGCGGGTGGGAACCAAGCCTGGTTTCCGCCCGCAAACCCGTTGCTGGACGGATGCGGCGGGCCTTTGATGCCCTCCGTTGTTGAACGACCTGGGCGGCCGGGGGTTTCGGGGCCGTGGACGTCGGACGAAGGTTAGGGACACGCATGAACGCTATCAGCAAGTCGTTCACGGGACAGAAGCGCATTCGCAAGAGCTTCGGGCGCATCCCCGAAGTCGCGCCCATGCCTAATCTGATCGACGTACAGCGCTCCAGCTACGAAGCCTTCCTGCAGATGAACGTGCAGCCGGACAGCCGGACGCCGACCGGGCTGCAGGAAGTGTTCAAGTCGGTGTTCCCGATCGACGACTTCGCCGGGCGCGGCCGGCTCGAGTTCGTGTATTACGAGTTGGAGGAGCCGAAATACGACGTCGAGGAGTGCATCCAGCGCGGCATGACTTTTGCCGCGCCGCTCAAGGTGATCCTCCGCCTGATTGTGTGGGACCTCGACGAGGACACCGGCGCCCGCTCCATCCGCGACATCAAGGAGCAGCCGGTCTACATGGGCGACATGCCCCTGA
>CAXSDH010000033.1:0-35799 GCA_964235765.1 uncultured Acetobacteraceae bacterium | reverse complement strand
GGGCGCGTAGCTCAGCGGTAGAGCATTCGCTTCACACGCGAAGGGTCACAGGTTCAATCCCTGTCGCGCCCACCACCCCTGCCGGGCGGGGCCTCAGATCGGCCTCCCAGCGTTCTCCCCCATATCCCACCACAGCCCGGCGAATGCGGCGATGCCCTCCCGCGCCGGCGCGATCAGCAGGTGCTCGTCCGGGCCGTGCTGCTTGCAGCCGTTGTAGCTGTGCGGCACCCACATCAGTTGCACGCCGAGATGGTCCATGAACACGTCGTTGGGCAAGCCGCCGCCGCTGTTCGGGATGACCTGCACCCGCTTGCCGAGCGTCGCTTCCATGCTGGCGGTGGCCCACCGCACCCAGGGGTGGCCGGGGTCGGACCGCCGGGCGGGCATGCGGATGCCATAGGGGACGATCTGCACCTCGGGGAACCCCGCCGCGTCCAGGTGGCGGCGCAACGACGCCTCGAACGTGTAGGGATCGACGTCCACCGTATAACGGATCTGGCAGTGTGCGATGGCGTTGGGGGCGACGGCGTTGACCGGGTTCTCCGGCCGGCCCGACAGCATCGACAGCACGATGAAGCTGGTCCAGGCGTAAATCTTCTCGGCCGGGCTCAGGCCGGGCTCGCCCCAATCGGCATCGATGGTGGCGGCCTCCCCCTCGGCCACCAGGGTGCAGCCGTGCAGCACGTCGCGCACCGAGTTGCCGACGGCCTTGGGCACCCAGTCCCGCACCAGGATGCGGCCATGCCGGTCGGCGATGCTGGCGATGGCGTGGGCGAGCACGATGGCCGGGTCGGTGGTCATGCCGCCCCAATTGCCGGAGTGGACGCCGCCCGGCCGGATATCGAGCTTGAGGTCGAAGTGGAAGCTGCCGCGGGTGCCGGTGCTGAGCGTGGGCACCCCGGAATTGACCCGCGGCCCGTCGCTGGCCAGCAGCACGTCGGCGCGCAGATGCTCCTTGTTGGCCGCAACGATCTCGGAAAGGCCCTTGGAGCCGCTTTCCTCGCCCGTCTCGATGATCAGCTTGACGTTGAAGCCGAGCTTGCCGCCACGTTCGGCCAGCACCGCCTCGAGGGCGGAGAGGTTGATGACGTGCTGGCCCTTGTTGTCCGCGCTGCCGCGGCCGTACCAGCGGTCGTCCTCCCGGGTCAGCGTCCAGGGGTCGAGGCCAGGCCGCCACTGATCCTCGAGGCCGCGCACGGTGTCGCCGTGGCCGTAGGTGATCACGGTCGGGCCGGGCCCCTCGATGCGCTCGGCGAGCAGGATGGGGCCGCTGCCCGCCACCGGATTGGGGTGGACGGCGCAGACGAAACCCAGGGTCTCCAGCCAGGGAACCATGCCCTCATCGAGGTAGGCGACGAGGTCGGGGCCGTGGCCGGGGTCCTGGCTGGTGCTGCGGATGGCGACCAGCTTGGCCAGGCGCCGCTCGAACCCGCCGCCATCGAAAAAGGCCAATGCCCGCTCGATCGCCGCCGCTCTGCTGCCGTCCATGCCGAAGCCCCCGCTGCCCGGCGCAGGCTGGCCGCTTGCGGGCGGAAGGGCAAGGCACCAACATCGCGCCATGGAAGCGACCGAAACACTCCCGAGGGTCCGGCGCGACCCGGACGGCGCCCGCCGCCGCATCCTGGCCGCGGCGAAGCAGGAGTTCGCCGGCCACGGGTTCGAGGGCGCCCGGGTGGACCGCATCGCCGCCCAGGCCGAGATCAACAAGGCGATGCTGTATTACTACTACGGCGACAAGGAAGCGCTTTACCTGGCGGTTCTGGAGGAGACGTACGAGCACATCCGCGCCGCCGAACGCACGCTGGAGCTGGAAGCGCTGGAGCCCGCCGCGGCCATCGCCCGGCTGGTGCAGTTCACCTGGCAATATTATCTCGACAACCCCGAGTTCCTGGCCCTGCTGAACACGGAGAACCAGCAGCGGGCCCGGCACCTGCGACGCTCCGCCAGGGTCGAGAAGATGCACTCGCCCTTCGTGGGCATGGTTGCCGAAGTGCTGCGCCGCGGCGAGGCAAGCGGCGCGTTCCGCCCGGGGGTGGACGCGGTGCAGCTATACATTTCGGTCGCCGGGCTGTCCTACTTCTACCTCTCGAACAGCGCCACGCTGGGCGTGATCTTCGGCCGCGACCTGCTGGCCAGCGCCGCTCGGCAGGCGCGGCTCGCGCATATGCAGGGCCTCGTGCTGGCGGGATTGACTGCCGCCAAGACTGCGCCGTAGAGTTTTAACCAATCGGTTATAACCGGCGTGGGAGAAGGCATGAACCGCCGCGTGGCCGCTGGGCTCAAGCCCGTCGTCTTCCTGCTATCGCTGCTCGTGCTGTGGGACGTGGCCATCCGCGTATTCCATGTGCCGCCCTACCAGGTGCCCGCTCCGCTCGAAGTCGTGCGCACGCTCTGGGCGGAGTGGCCGATGCTGTTGCGCGAGGCGGTGCCCACCACCGAGGCCACGCTCGCGGGCTTCGCGCTCTCCGCCGCCTTCGGCATCCCGGCCGCCATGCTGATCGCGTCGAGCAAGACGGTGGAGGATTACGTCTATCCCCTGCTCGTCTTCTCGCAATCCATCCCCAAGGTGGCCATCGCGCCGCTGTTCGTCGTGTGGTTCGGGTTTGGCATGGTGCCAAAGGTCATCTCGGCGTTCCTGCTGGGCTTCTTCCCCGTGGTGGTTTCCGCCGTGCAGGGCTTCAAGTCGGTGGAGCCCGACATGATCGACCTCGCCCGGAGCATGGAGGCGGACCGGCTGCAAACCTTCCGCATGATCAGCCTGCCGCACGCCATGCCGGCGATCTTCGCCGGGCTGAAGGTGAGCATCACGCTGACCGTGGTCGGCGCCGTGGTGGGCGAGTTCGTCGGCGCCAATTCCGGCATCGGCTTCGTGCTGCAGCGCTCGATCGGCAATTTCGAGCTGCCGACCATGTTCGCCGCGCTGGTGGTGCTGGCGGCCATCGGCATGATCCTGTTCGCGCTGGTCGAGGCCGCCGAGCGCCTCATGGTCCCCTGGCACGCCAGCCAGCGCGGGGCCATCCTGGCCACCGCCTAACGAACACAAGGGGAAACACCATGCCTCGCCTGCTCACGCTGTGCTTCGTGCTGCTGCTCGCCGGCCAGGCCCGCGCGGCCGACAAGGTCGTCCTGATGCTCAACTGGTACGTCTATGGCGAGCACGCGCCCTTCTATTACGGCAAGGAGCGCGGCCTGTATGCGGCCGAGGGCATCGACCTCGACATCCAGGAAGGCCGCGGCAGCGCGGTGACGACGCAGGCGGTGGCCGCCGGGTCGGCGACGTTCGGCTACGTGGACGTGCCCACCATGATGCGCGCCGCCATCCGCGGCGCGCCGGTGACGGCGACGGGCGTGCTGGTCCAGGTGAACCCGATGTCCGTCATGGGCCTGGAAGAGAAGAACATCCGCAAGCCGGACGACATCCGCGGCCGCATCGTCGCCGTCTCGCCTGGCGACAGCATGTCGCAGATCTGGCCGCTGTTCCTGCGCCGCACCGGGCTGAAGGAGGGCGACTTCCAGGTGGTTTCCGGCGACGGGCAAACCAAGCTGAACGCGGTGATCAACGGCCGTGCCGACCTGCTGCTGGGCTACGTCATGGACCAGAGCATGAAGATCAAGGACGCGACCGGGAAGGACGTCTATCCCATCAAGTTCGCCGATTACGGCATCAACCTGGTCAGCTCCGGCATCATCGCCCGCACGCCGTTGCTGACCGAGAACCCCGACCTGGTGCGCCGCTTCATGCGCGCCAGCACCCGGGCCGTGGAGGCCGCGGAAAAGGACCCCAAGGCCGCCGCCGCCGCTATCCTGGCCGCCCTGCCCAAGGGCGGCCAGCCCGGCACCTTGCAACAGGGGTTCGAGCTGACAATCCCGCTGTATCGGCTGCCGGGCCAAGCCAATGCGCCGTTCCGTGTCAGCGACCAGTTGATGAAGGACAGCGTGGATCTGATGGTGGAGTTCGGCGGTCTCGACGCCGGCGCGCGCGACAAGGTGGGCAGCTTTTACACGAACGCCTTCCTGCCCTGATGCTGCCCTGATGCTCAAGGGGCCAATCGCGGCCATCGCGCTCTCCGGCGTCAGCAAAACCTACCGGACCCGGGAGGGCGACGTGCCCTCGCTCCGCCCGGTGGACCTGCTGATCGGCCGCGGCGAGGTCGTCTCCGTGGTCGGCCCCTCCGGCTGCGGCAAGAGCACCTTGCTGAAGATGGTCGCGGGCCTGCTGCCGCCCACCGCCGGCGGCATCCAGGTCTCCGGCCATCCCGTGACCCGGCCACACCGCGACGTCGGCATCGTCTTCCAAAGCCCATTGCTGCTGCCGTGGCGCAGCGTGCTGGGCAACGTGATGATGCCGGTGGAGGTCAAGCGCCTGCCGCGGGCGCCGCACCTGGAGCGGGCGCGCGGCCTGCTGCGCATGACCGGGCTCGAGGCGTTCGCCGACAAGTATCCGTGGCAGCTCAGCGGCGGCATGCAGCAGCGCGCCGCGATCTGCCGGGCCCTGGTGCACGACCCCGACATCCTGCTGATGGACGAGCCCTTCGGCGCGCTCGACGCGCTGACCCGGGAGACGATGAACCTGGAGCTGCAACGCATCCAGATGGACACGGGCAAGACCGTGCTGCTGATCACCCACTCCATCCCGGAAGCGGTTTTCTTGAGCGACCGCGTCGTGGTGATGACCGAGCGGCCCGGCGCCATCGCTGCCGTGTACGACGTCGCCCTGCCCCGGCCCCGCTCGCTCGACGTTATGGGCAGCCCCGAGTTCGGCGCCTTGGCCCGCGGCATCCGCCAGCACTTCCACGCCCAAGGGCACCTGGACTGAAAGGGAATCAACGATGGCAGAGCGCCGCGTCGGCATCGTGATGAATGGCGTCACCGGGCGCATGGGGATGAACCAGCACCTCATCCGCAGCATCGCCGCCATCCGCGGCGATGGCGGGGTGCGGCTCGTGGGCGGCGATGTCGTGATGCCGGACCCCATCCTGGTCGGCCGCAACGCGGGCAAGCTCGCCGCGCTGGCCCAGGCGCACGGCATCCCGCGCTGGACCATCGACCTCGAGGCCGCCCTCGCCGACCCGGCCGACGAGCTGTTCTTCGACGCCGCCACCACGCAACTGCGCGCCGGGCTGATCCGCCGGGCCATCGAGGCCGGCAAGCACGTCTATACCGAGAAGCCGACCGCCGACACGCTGGCGGATGCCGTGGCCGTCGCCAAGCTCGCCCGGGCGCGCGGCATCAAGCATGGCGTGGTGCAGGACAAGCTGTTCCTGCCCGGCCTGCAGAAGCTCAAGATGTGCATCGACAGCGGCTTCTTCGGCCGCCTGCTCAGCGTGCGCGGCGAGTTCGGCTACTGGGTGTTCGAGGGCGACTGGCAGCCCGCCCAGCGCCCAAGCTGGAATTACAAGGCGGCCGAGGGCGGCGGCATCATCCTCGATATGCTGTGCCATTGGCGATACGTGCTCGACAACCTGTTCGGCAACGTCGAAAGCGTCTCCTGCCTCGGCGCGACGCACATCCCGGAGCGGGTCGATGAGGCCGGCCGCACCTACCAAGCGGACACCGACGACGCGGCCTACGCCACGTTCCAGCTCGCGGGCGGCGTGATCGCGCACATCAACTCCTCCTGGACCACGCGGGTGCGGCGCGACGACTTGGTGACGTTCCATGTGGATGGCACGCATGGCTCCGCAGTGGCCGGGCTGCAAAAATGCTGGACCCAGGCCCGGGTGAACACGCCGAAGCCGGTCTGGAACCCCGACATTGCGCAGCCGATCGACTTCTTCCACGCCTGGGACGAGGTGCCGGACAACCAGGCCTACCCGAACGGCTTCCGCGCGCAATGGGAGCTGTTCCTGCGCTACCTGGTCGGCGAAGCCCCCAGCTTCCCGTGGGACCTCGAGGCCGGGGCGCGCGGCGTGCAGTTGGCGGAGGCCGGGCTGCAAAGCTGGCGCGAACGCCGCTGGATCGATCTTCCGGCCCTGGAGTTCTAGCCATGCCGACCCTGACCCTGCCCGGCGCCGACCGCGCCCTGCACCGCTACACGACCCGGCCGCCGCGGGTGTTTCCCGCCGCCCGGCCGCCGTTCAACCGGGTGGCGCTGGCCGCGGCCCACGTCGTCGCCGACCCGCTGGCCGAGGGCGACCCCTGGGTCACGGCCGCGATCGATTGGGACCGCACCATCGATTACCGGGCCTATCTCTGGTCGCTCGGCCTGGGCGTGGCCGAGAGCATGGACACCGCGCAGCGCGGCATGGGCCTGGATTGGCCGACCAGCCTCGAGCTGATCCGCCGCAGCCTGGCCGCGGCGCCGCCCGGCGCCGCCATCGCCTGCGGCGCCGGCACGGACCACCTGCCCGCCGGCGCCACCATCGACGACGTGATCCGCGGCTACGAAACGCAGTGCGAAGCCATCGAGAAGCTCGGCGGCCGCGTCATCCTGATGGCGTCCCGCGCCCTGGCCGCCTGCGCCGCCAGCCCCGACGACTACCTGCGCGTCTATGGGCGCATCCTGGGCGGCGTCGCCCACCCGGTGATCCTGCACTGGCTCGGCGACATGTTCGACCCGGCGCTCGCCGGCTATTGGGGCCACCAGGACATCCCATCGGCCATGGCCACCTGCCTCGACGTGATCACCGCCAACGCCGCCCGCGTGGACGGCATCAAGATCAGCCTGCTCGACAGGGAGCGCGAGGTGGCGATGCGCCGCCGCCTGCCCCGCGGCGTGCGCATGTACACCGGCGACGACTTTAATTACGCCGAGTTGATCGCGGGCGACGACGAGGGGTATTCGCATGCCTTGCTCGGCATCTTCGACAGCATCGCGCCAGCGGCGTCAGCGGCTTTGGGCAGCCTGCATCGCAACGACCTCGCGACCTTCCACGAAATCCTTGCGCCGACCGTGCCGCTGTCCCGCCACATCTTCCAGGCGCCCACGCGCTTCTACAAGACGGGCGTGGTGTTCATGGCCTATCTCAACGGCCACCAGGACCATTTCACCATGGTGTCCGGCCAGCAGTCCGCCCGCTCGCTGCCGCACCTGGCCGAGCTGTTCCGCCTGGCCGACGCGGCCGGGCTACTGCGCGATCCGGACGACGCCTGCCGGCGCATGGGCCGCGTGCTGGCGGTGCACGGGGTGCATTAGGTGGCCGACCCCGCCCGGCTGTCGCTGAACACCATCACGGTGCGCGAGCAATGGACCCTCGCGCAATGCATCGAGGGCTGCGCCCGGCACGGCATCCCCGGCATCTCGCCCTGGCGGGACAAGCTGGCGGAGATGGGCGTGGCGGCGGCGGCCCGCCACATCCGCGACGCCGGGCTGCGCGTCTCCGGCCTGTGCCGGGGCGGCATGTTCACCACCGAGGGCGCCATCGAGGACAACCGCCGCGCCATCGACGAGGCGGCGGCCTTGGGCGCGGACTGCCTGGTCATGGTGTGCGGCGGCCTGGCCCCGGGCTCGAAGGACCTCGCGGGCGCGCGCCAGCGGGTGGAGGACGGCTTGGCCGCCATCCTGCCGCAGGCCCGTGCGGCCGGAGTCGTGCTGGCGCTGGAGCCGCTGCACCCGATGACCTGCGCCGACCGCTCGGTGCTGAGCACCACGGCGCAAGCGCTCGCGCTGGCCGAGCGCCTGGGCGATGGCGTGGGCCTGGCGCTCGACGTCTATCATATATGGTGGGACCCGCAGCTTGCCGGGAGCGTGGCCCGGGCCGGGCGCCGCATCGCGGCCTTCCACGTCTGCGACTGGCTGGTGCCGACGCAGGACCTGGTGCTGGACCGCGGCATGATGGGCGACGGCGCGATCGACGTGCCCGGCATCCGGGCGATGGTGGACGGTGCGGGCTACGCCGGCATGATCGAGGTGGAGATCATGTCGGCCCGCGGCTGGTGGCGGCGGGATGCGGACGACGTACTCCGGGTGATGAAGGAGCGATTCGCGGCGGCGGCATGACGCAGGCAGGTGATTGTGAAAGAGGATTTCCTTACGATAGGCCCATGATCACGAGCCGTCTTACCAGCAAAGCCCAAACCACGATCCCGCAAGCCGTTCGGAAGGCCCTGGGCCTGCAGCCCGGCGTGGAACCGACGGGATTTCTGCCGGCCGCGGAGCAGGCCGCGGTCAGCCGTCATGTTTCAGGATTGCTCGGGACGGTGCTGGCCGCCGGGCGATAGCCCTGGCCGGGCTTGCGCTCTATAGGACGGCATCACTCCCTGGAAAACCACGATGCGAAAGAAGCGCGGCCGCCCGCTCGACGGGTGGCTGGTCATTGATAAGCCGGCCGGGCTGACCAGCACGGACGTCGTCAACCGCGTGCGGCGCGGCTTCGATGCGCAGAAGGCGGGCCATGGCGGCACGCTCGACCCGCTGGCCACCGGCGTGCTGCCGATCGCGTTCGGCCATGCGACCAAGACGGTGCCCTACGTCATGGACGGCACCAAGCTCTACCACTTCACGTTGCGCCTCGGCGAAGCGCGCGACACCGACGACGCGGATGGGCAGGTCGTGGCCAGTTCGGACGTGCGGCCGAGCGACGCGGAATTGGCGGCCGCCCTTCCCGCGCTGACCGGGGACATCATGCAGGTGCCACCCGCCTACTCCGCCATCAAGGTCGCCGGCGAGCGTGCCTACGACATGGCGCGGGACGGCAGGGCGCCGGAGTTGCCGGCGCGCCCCGCCCGGGTGGACCGGTTCGCCCTCATAAGCCGCCCCGACCAGCACTCGGCGGTGTTCGAAGTGCAATCCGGCAAGGGCGTCTACATGCGGAGCCTGGCGCGCGACCTGGCGCAAGCCTGCGGGGCGCTGGGCCATGTCGCCGCCCTGCGGCGCCTGCGCGTGGGGCCGTTCACGGAAGCGCAGGCGATTTTGCTGGACATTTGCGCGCCCGCGGCGGATAAGCCGCCCGCTTCCCCGGACCTCCTGCTTCCGGTCGAGACCGCGCTGGCCGACATCCCGGCGCTGGCCCTGACCCAGGCGGAGGCCTTCGGCTTGTCGAACGGCCAGGCAATCAACCTCGTCGACTTGATGGGCCGCATTCCACCGACGGCCAACCCCGATGGCGGGCTGGCCCGTGCCATGGCGGGGGGGCGCGTCATCGGGCTCTGCCGTCTGTCGGACGGCTGGCTCAAGCCCGAGCGCCTCCTGTAACCCCTTTCACGGAGTGATCCGATGTCGATTACCGCGGAGCGCCGCACGGCGCTCGTTGCCGAATACGCCCAGGCCGAAGCCGATACCGGCAGCCCCGAGGTTCAGGTCGCTCTCGCCACCGAGCGCATCGTGAACCTGACCGAGCATCTCAAGACGCATGCCAAGGACTTCCATAGCCGCCGCGGCCTGCTGATGCTCGTCGGCCGCCGCCGCCGCCTGCTGGACTATCTCAGCAGGAAGGATCGCGAGCGCTACCAGGCGCTGATCGCCCGGCTCGGCCTCCGCCGCTAACCACTGCCACCCGGCGCTCGATGGGCGCCGGGCGGCCGAGACGCCGGGCGCCATGGGGCGCCAGGCGAATACCGCCGCGATCGTGCCAGTGGCAGGGCAAGCGACGGCGCCTCCGGCAACCCCACTTTGCGGCTGCATTCGCCAGCAGTCCGCGCTGGGGTTGTCCGAGACGCCGCGCCCGCAGCCTGCTTCGGCCCGTCCCGGCGCAAGTCTAAGGACGAATTTGATGTTCAATCACTTCCGCAAGGAACTCGACTGGGGCGGCCGCAAGTTGATCCTGGAAACCGGCAAGATCGCCCGCCAGGCCGACGGCGCCGTGCTGGCCCGTTACGGCGACACCATCGTGCTTTGCACCGCGGTCGGCGTGCGCAACGCCAAGCCGGGCCAAGACTTCTTCCCACTGACCGTGAATTACCAGGAAAAGGCGTTCGCGGCAGGCAAAATCCCTGGCGGTTTCTTCAAGCGCGAAGGCCGGCCCTCCGAAAAGGAGGTGCTGACCAGCCGCCTGATCGACCGCCCAATCCGCCCGCTGTTCCCGCACGGCTTCCGCAATGAGGTCCAGGTCGTCGCCACGGTGCTGAGCCATGACATGGAGAACGACCCCGATGTGGTCGCCATGATCGGCTGCTCCGCCGCGCTGACCCTGTCCGGCATTCCGTTCTTCGGCCCGGTCGCCGCCGCCCGCGTCGGCTATGTCGCTGGCGCCTATGTGCTGAACCCGACCTCCGACCAGCTTGCGGCAAGCAAGCTCGACCTGGTGCTCGCCGGCACCACCGAAGGCGTGCTGATGGTGGAATCGGAGGCGCAGGAGCTGACCGAGGAGGTCATGCTCGGTGCCGTGACCTTCGGGCACGACCACATGAAGCCCGTCATCCAGGCGATCATCGAGCTCGCCGAGCATGCCGCCAAGGAGCCCTGGACCATCGCCGAGCCGGCGCCGGAGCAGGCGACCCTGAAGGCGCGCATCGACGCGCTCGCCCGCGGGGCGCTCGTCGAAGCGTACAAGGAAGTGCTGAAGCTCGACCGCCAGGAGCGGGTGAGCGCCGCCAAGAAGGCCGCTTCCGGAGCGCTGGCGGCGGAGGGGCTCGACCCCGACAAGGCCAAGCCGCTCTTCAAGGAGCTGGAAGCCGACGTCGTCCGCAACGCCATCCTGAACACCGGGCTGCGTATCGACGGCCGCGACACCAAGACCGTGCGCCAGATCGTGGCCGAGGTCGGCGTGCTGCCCCGCGCCCATGGGTCGGCCCTGTTCACCCGCGGCGAGACCCAGGCCCTGTGCGTGGCGACGCTCGGCACCGGGCAGGACGAGCAGATCATCGACGCGCTCGAGGGCGAGCGCCGCGAACACTTCATGCTGCACTACAACTTCCCTCCCTACTCGGTGGGCGAAGCTGGCCGCATGGGCAGCCCGGGCCGCCGCGAGATCGGCCATGGCAAGCTGGCATATCGCGCCATCCGCCCGGTGCTGCCGGGCAAGGACGCCTTCCCCTACACGATGCGCGTGGTTTCGGAGATCACCGAGAGCAACGGCAGCAGCAGCATGGCGACCGTTTGCGGCACCAGCCTGGCGCTGATGGACGCCGGCGTCACCCTGGCCCGGCCGGTCGCGGGTATCGCCATGGGCCTCATCAAGGAAGACCGCGGTTTCGCCGTGCTGTCCGACATCCTGGGCGACGAAGACCACCTGGGCGACATGGACTTCAAGGTGGCCGGCACCGAGCAGGGCATCACGAGCCTGCAGATGGACATCAAGATCACGTCCATCACCGCCGACATCATGAAGATCGCCCTCGAGCAAGCGCGCGACGGGCGGCTGCACATCCTGGGCGAGATGGCCAAGGCCATCCAGGGCGCCCGCTCCGACGTGGCGGCGACGGCGCCGCGCATCACGGTCATCAACGTGCCCAAGGAGAAGATCCGCGAAGTGATCGGCACCGGCGGCAAGGTGATCCGTGACATCGTGGAGCAGTCCGGCGCCAAGATCGACATCGAGGACGACGGCACCATCAAGATCGCGGCGACCACCGAAGAGGCGAGCCAGAAGGCGATCGACATGATCCGCGGGATCGTGGCGGAGCCGGAGATCGGCGTCATCTACAACGGCAAGGTGGTGAAAACCGCGGAGTTCGGCGCCTTCGTCAACTTCCTCGGCGCCAAGGACGGGCTGGTGCACATCAGCGAGTTGCAGCAGGCCCGGGTGAGCAAGACCACCGACGTCGTGAACCAAGGCGACGCCGTCAAGGTCAAGGTCATCGGGTTCGACGACCGCGGCAAGGTCAAGCTGTCGATGCGGGTCGTGGACCAGGCGACCGGCGCGGACATCACCGAGCAGGTCGGCGCCAAGCCCGGCCGTGAAGGCGGCAGCCGCGAGGCCGGGCGCGAAGGGAGCCGCGATGGGGGCCGGCGCGAGCGGTCCGACGCTGCGGAGTAGGTCCGCAGCCGCTTAAATCCGAACCGCCGGACCTAAAAACCTGGGTCCGGCGGTCCAATGTTTCAGGCCTGTGACTTCGGGATGCAGACGGACATGAAGGCAGTCAACGAAATCCGCATGGGTGGGGTGGACGTGCTGCCTTTGATCGAGGGCGGCAAGGGCATCGGCGTCTCCACGGGCGTGTCGTCCGGCCATTGGGCGGCAGCGGGCGGCGCCGGCACGTTCAGCGCGGTGAACGCCGACTACTACGACGAGACCGGCAACCCGATCGACCAGGTGTACCACGGCCGCACCCGGCGCGAGCGGCATGAGGAGCTGATCCAGTACGGCATCGAGGGCGGCATCGCCCAAGCCCGCCGCGCCTACGACATCTCCGGCGGCAAGGGCCGCATCCACGCCAACCTGCTGTGGGAGATGGGCGGCGCCGAGCGCGTGATCACCGGCGTGCTCGAAGGCGCGAAAGGGCTGATCAACGGCCTGACCTGCGGCGCCGGCATGCCGTACCGGCTTTCCGACATCGCGGCCAGGTTCGGCGTGCACTACTACCCGATCGTTTCGTCGTCCCGGGCGTTCAGCGCCCTTTGGAAGCGGGCCTATTCGAAGGCGGCGTCACTGCTCGGCGGCGTCGTCTATGAGGACCCGTGGCTCGCGGGCGGCCATAACGGGCTGTCCAATGGCGAAGACCCGACCAAGCCGGAGGACCCCTTTCCCCGCGTGCTCGCGCTGCGCAAGCTCATGCGCACGTTCGGGCTCGACCAGACGCCCATCATCATGGCCGGCGGGGTCTGGTGGCTGGAGGAGTGGGAGGATTGGATCGACAACCCCGATCTCGGCCCCATTGCCTTCCAGTTCGGCACCCGCCCCTTGCTGACCAAGGAAAGCCCGATCAGCGACGCCTGGAAGCGGCGCCTGCTGACCCTGAAGGAAGGCGACGTCTTCCTCAACAAGTTCAGTCCGACCGGGTTCTACTCGAGCGCGGTCAACAACGGCTTCATCGGCGAGTTGCGCCAGCGCGGCGAGCATCAGGTCGCCTATTCGACGGAGGTGGTCGGCGATCATACGGCGATGCTCGGCATCGGACCTCGCAAGCGGGCCGTCTATCTCACGCCGCACGACCTGTTCAACGTCGAGGGCTGGATCGTTGCCGGGTTCACCGAGGCGCTGCGCACGCCCGACAGCACGCTGATCTTCGTCACCCCCGAGCGGGCCGCCAAGATCACCGCGGACCAGGTGTCCTGCATGGGCTGCCTGAGCGTGTGCCGTTTCAGCAACTGGAGCCAGCACGAACCCGACTTCGACAACGGGAAGAAGGCCGACCCGCGCAGCTTCTGCATCCAGAAGACCTTGCAGGAAGTGCGCCGGGATGACCAGACGCCGGAGGAGATCGAGCATCAGCTGATGTTCAGCGGCCACAACGCCTTCCGTTTTGCGACCGATCCGTTCTACTCGAATGGCTTCATCCCTTCGGTGAAGCAGCTCATGGAGCGCATCCTCTCCGGCCGCTGACGCGGGGCGCCTATCCGGCGTGCGGCGGGCTGCCTTCGCTGGAGAGGGCGAGGGCGCGGGCGTACACGGTGCGCCGCGGCAGGCCGGTCGCCGTCGCCACGAGCGCCGCCGCGTCCTTCACGCTATGCGTCTCGAGCGCCCGGCGGAGTTGGCCGTCCAGGTCCTCCTCGTCCGCCTCTTCCGGGGCCGGGCCAACCAACACGGTGATCTCGCCGCGCGCCGGGTCGGCCGCACAGAACGCCGCCAGC
The DNA here is from genome assembly GCA_964235765.1 of uncultured Acetobacteraceae bacterium. Lineage (GTDB taxonomy): Bacteria > Pseudomonadota > Alphaproteobacteria > Acetobacterales > Acetobacteraceae > JAVVHH01. The sequence continues at coordinate 22,190 of CAXSDH010000033.1, read as the reverse complement.
GCCGCGAGCCCGCCCCGGCGCACCTCCTCGAAGCGTTTCGTCAGTTCACGAGCGACAGCGGCCGGGCGGTCGCCGAATACGTGGTACAGGTCGGCCAGCATGTCCGCCAGCCGGTGCGGCGCCTCGTGCCAGATCAGCGTCGCCGTCAGCCCCGCCCGCTCGGCGGCGCGGAGCTGGCTGAAGGCGGCCCGGCGCGCAGCCTCGCGCGGCGGCGGGAAGCCCAGAAACAGGAACGGCTGCGGCGGCAGGCCCGACAGGGTCAGCGCCATGACCGCCGCATTCGGCCCCGGCACGCCCGACACCGCCACACCCTCCGCCAGCGCCGCGCGCACCAGCCGGTAGCCAGGGTCCGACACCAGCGGCGTGCCCGCGTCGGACACCAGGGCGATGCGCGCGCCCGCCTTCAGGCGCGCCAGCAACGCCGGGATCCGGCCCTCTTCGTTATGGTCGTGCAGCGGGGAGGTGCTCGCAGCGATGCCGTAATGGCCGAGCAGGCGCGCCGTGGTCCGCGTGTCCTCGCACAGCACGAGGTCCGCCTGTTGCAACGCCGCCAGGGCGCGAGCCGAGATATCCGCCAAGTTGCCGATGGGGGTGGCAATCAGGGCGAGTCCTGGTGGTATAGGTGTGCTGCGGCCTGTGCCCGCATCCGCCGGAGGAGCTTGCCATGCGTGCTGCGTTGGGTCGTCTGTGTCGGGCATTCACCCTCCTGGGCGCCATGGCGGGGTTGGCTGCCTGCGTAGCGGAGCCGGGCGCGGTAGGCTATGGCCGGCCCGTGCAGCTCGGCATGGCGCCGCTGCCGCCGCAATCGCCCGCGGTGCCCGTAAGCCCAGCGGCGTCTGGCCGCCGGGTCGCGATCCTGCTGCCGCTCACGGGCCCCAACGCCGAGGTCGGGCAGGCCATGCTGCGCGCCGCGCAGCTCGCGCTCGATCAGCCGGGCAGCCCCGTCCTGGACAGCCAGGACACCGGCGGCACGCCGGACGGCGCTGCGACGGCCGCCAGGATGGCGCTCGACGCCGGGGCCGGCCTCATCCTCGGCCCCCTGACGGCCGGAGAGACGGCCTTCGTCGCCCCGATCGCCCGGGCGGCCGGGGTGCCCGTGCTGGCCTTCACCTCCGATGCCGCATTGGGCCAATCAGGGGTTTGGACCCTCGGGATCACTCCGGCCCAGCAGGCCCGCCGGCTCGTGCTGGCGGTGCAGGCGGAGAACAAGACCCGGCTCGCGGCCGTGCTGCCGCAAAACCCGTTCGGCGACGCGCTCGCGAAGGGATTGCTGGAGGCGACCGCCGCCGCCGGCATCCCGGAGCCTCGCGTCGTCCGATATGGCGCAGGGTTCAACGCCTTGAACGAAGCCTTGAAGGATGTCTCGGGCGTCAACAACCGCCCGCCGGCCCCAGCTTCGATGGACGCCTTGCTGCTCGGCGCGTCCGGCGAGACGCTGTCCCAAGCCATTCCGCTGCTTGCAGGCTACAATATCGGGCCGCAACAAGTTCGCATTCTCGGCACCGCCCTTTGGGCAAGGGATGTGGCGCGCTCGGGCGGCCTCGCCGGCGCCTGGTACGCCGCACCCGACCCGGCGCTGCGGACGCCCTTCGAGCAGCTATTCGCCACCCGCTACAATATGCCGCCGCGCGAGCTGGTCAGCCTGGCGTACGACGCCGCCGGGATTGCGCGGGCCGTGGCGTCGCCGAGCGGTTTCACCGCCGGGGCTCTGACCCGCCCCGACGGCTTTGCCGGCGCGGACGGCGTTCTGGCGCTGCAGCCGGACGGGCACGTGCGCCGTGGACTGGCAATCTTCGAGATCGACCGCACCGGCTCGCATATCGTGCAGCCCGCGCCACAGAGCCTGTCCGCACCCGGGGTGTAAATGCCCGGAATCCTGCCGTGGTTGCTGTTTGCGCTGGCGGCGCTCGGCTGGGCGGCGAGCAGCTACGCCGCCATGCGCCGGGACGTGCGCTCGAACGTGCGAGCGAGCCAGGCCGCACGCGGTGACCGCCAATTGCGGGAGCACATCGCGTCGCTCGAAGAGCAGCTCGCCGTGGAGCAGGCGATCATTCACCGCCTGCCGGACCCGATGATCATCCTGGGCAGCGACCGTGTGGTGCAGCGCGCCAACGCCGCCGCGGCGTCCGCCTTTGGCCCCGGCATGTCCGCCGTGCTGCGCCACCCCGGGTTCCGCACGGCGCTGGAGCGTGCCCAGGCCGAGCGGCAGGACCAGTTCGCCGACCTGAACCTTCCCGTCCCGATCGCGCGCGAGCTGCATGCGACCGTGCTGGCCATGCAGCCACCAGCCAGCAGCCTGGTGGCGGTGCTGTCAGACCGCACCAGGGATCGTGCGGTGGAGCGCATGCGGGCCGATTTCGTTGCAAATGCCAGCCATGAGTTGCGCACGCCGTTGGCCAGCCTGATCGGCTTCATCGAGACCCTTCGCGGACCCGCCGCCGACGACCCGGCGGCTCAGACCCGCTTCCTCGCCATCATGGCCGAGCAGGCGCAACGCATGAACCGGCTGATCGACGACCTGCTGAGCCTGTCCCGCATCGAATTGACGGAGCACCAGGCGCCCTCGGGCCGGGTCTGCGTCGCCGCCCTCACCGAGCGAATGGCCGCGGCCTTCGCCCCACAGCTCGCGTCACGCGGCATCACGCTCGCCATCGAGGTTGCGCCCGGCATGCCCGACTTGCCCGGCGACGCGGACCAACTGGAGCAAGTGCTGCAGAACCTGCTCGATAACGCCGTGAAATACGGCAAGCCCGCCGGCACCGTCCGGATCACGGCGCGTCCTGCCCCCCCTGCGCCGCCACGGCCGCCGCAGCCCGGTGTCTGCATCGCGGTGGAGGATGACGGCCAGGGGATCGCCCGCGCCCATATTCCACGCCTGACCGAGCGATTCTACCGCGCCGACACCCACCGCTCTCGCGCCGTAGGCGGCACCGGGCTGGGGCTGGCCATCGTCAAGCACATCGTCAACCGCCATCGTGGGCAGTTGGCCATCGAAAGCACGGAAGGGGTCGGGACCACGGCGAGCGTCTGGCTGCCAACGTAGCTTGCGTGTCAAGCAGCAGCCCCCTCCCACGCTGGGGAGGGAGCGCTTCGGCCTCTAGCGAAGGACGATCTCGACCCGGCGGTTCTGCGGCTCGCGGACGCCCGCGGCGGTCGGCACCAGCGGCCGCCGGTCACCGTACCCCTGCGTCGTAATCGCGTTGCGCGGCACGCCAAGACGGACCAGTTCGGCCGCCACGTTCTGTGCCCGACGCACCGACAGGCCCTGGTTGTAGCGGGCCGTGCCCGAGCTGTCGGTATTGCCGGACACCTCGATCCGGGTAACCTGCACCCGGGTCGTGGCCTGCGCGGCCTCGGCGACGATTTGCCGGGCCCGGTCGGTGAGGTCGGCACGATCCCAGTCGAAGAACACCAGGTAGCTGCGGGAGGCCTCACGCTGCGGGGAGACCGGCACGGGTGCCATCACCGGCGGCGGTGCGGCGTTGAAGGCGTAGCGCACGCCGATCAGCCCGCTGTGGTTCTGCGCCTCGGCGAAGCGATACTTGCCCTCGCTGACCAAGGCGCCCGTCGGGCTGACCACGCTGCCGCGCACGTCAGGCTTCAGCGAACCCATGTAGCGATATTCGGCGGTCAGGCTGAGGCCTGGCACGGCGTCGATCGGCACCGCGACGCCGACGATGCCCTGGTAGGCGAAGCGTCCGCTCTGGCCGTCGATTTGCACGGTGTTGCCGGTCGGGGTGTTGCGGGTGCCGCGGACGTCGTCGAACTGGTTGATGGAGAAACCGGCGCCGGCGCCAACATAGGGTGTCAGCGCATAGCCGAGCACGCCGAGCTTCAGCAGGTCCAGATCGTAAAACGCGTTCACCATGGCGCCATACTGGCGCTGCTTGCCATCGACGGCGCCGAAGGCGCTGGTCACGCCGGCGCCGGTGCGCCCCGGCCCCGAGAAGCCGCCCAGCCGGGCGACGTCGTTCTCGCGATAGTTGCCTTCCAGTTCGACCCGCAGGCCATTGCCGAAGCCGTAGCCAACGCTGGCCAAGCCCACGAAGCCGTCATCGAGACGGATCGTGCCGTCGCGGCCCGTTCGAATGCTGTCAAAGTAGTAGGCGTTGCCCTGCCGGCCCTCCAAGCCGCGCGCCTTCGACCAGTTATAGCCGGCTGCGCCGCCAAGGTAGACGCCGCTTACCGTTTGCGCGGTGGCAGCGGTAGCCGAAATGGCGGCGCAGGCCGACGCCAACAGCAAGGTCCTGAATTTCATCCGTAGTCTCCGATCGGCATTACGAAAACGCACTTACAGCACGCTACCGCCCTCTACGAGGCCAGGCCCATTTGGATGCAGCGGTTATTACCAAACGTGATGCCGAACTCGCCCGGCCAGGCCTGGTCGTGGCCACTCGCCAGGTCGAGCCGAAGCCCCGCGACTTGCATGTACATGCCGAGGCGCTCCGGATCGCTCGACACTATCATGCAAGGGAACCGTTGGGGGCCGGCCGGGTTTTAGCCGCACAACCTTTTGGAGGCTACAATCATGGACGAGAACAGGTTTGAGGGTGCGGCTCGCAAGGTCGGCGGCAAGGTCGAGGGCGCCGTGGGCGACCTGACGGGCGACACCAAGATGCAGGCGGAGGGGCTGATCGACAAGGGGACCGGGGCCGCCCAGAACGCCTACGGCCAAGCGGCCGACACGGTCCGCAACGTCGCGGGCCAGGCCGGTGACTACGGGTCGCAGTTGCTCGACCAGATCGAAGAGGCGGGCGACTACATTGCCGAGCAAGTCGACCAGCGGCCGATCACGGCGCTGCTGATCGCCGCGGGCGTTGGCTTCCTGCTCGCGCTGGCGTCCAAGCCGGCGCCGCAGGTCGTGTACCGCCGCCGGTAGAGCCGCTAAGGGGCTGGGACGCTGTTGTTCCCAGCCCCTTAAGCCTTTAGGAAGCCTACCAGGCGCTCCGCTTCCGCCACGATGGGGTCGGCCAAAGCCGCGGCACGCTGGGCGCCTTCCCGCAAAACCCGGTCCACGCTGCCGGGATCGGCCAGGAGCCGCCGGGTCTCGCCCGCAATCGGCGCGAGCTTCTCGATGACCAGGGCAGCCAGCGCCTCCTTGAACGCCCCGAACCCCTTGCCGCCGTGGTCGCGCAGCACCGTCGCGGGATCCTGGTTCAGCAGGGCGGCCATGATGCCGACAAGGTTGCGCGCCTCCGGGCGATGTTCGAGGCCTTCCGCGGTGTGGGGCAGCGGCTCGGCATCGGTGCGGGCGCGCCGGATTTTCAGCGCGATGGTGTCGGCGTCGTCGGTAAGGTTGATGCGGCTCTGGTCCGACGGGTCGGACTTGCTCATCTTCTTGCTGCCGTCGCGCAGGCTCATCACCCGGGCGGCCGGGCCGAGGATGAGCGGCTCGATGGCGGGAAAGAAATCGACGCCGTAATCGTGGTTGAACTTCTGGGCGATGTCGTTGGCCAGTTCCAGGTGCTGGCGCTGGTCGTCGCCCACCGGCACGCGCGTGGCGTGATAGGCCAGGATGTCGGCGGCCATCAGGTTCGGGTAGATGTACAGCCCGGCCGAGACCTGTTCCCGATCCTTGCCGGCCTTGTCCTTGAACTGCGTCATCCGGTTCAGCCAGCCCAGCCGCGCGACGCAGGTGAATATCCAGCCCAGGCGCACATGCGCCGGCACGGCCGATTGGTGGAACAGAATGTGGGCCTGCGGGTCGATGCCGCAGGCGATCAGCGAGGCGGCCAGCTCGCGCGTCGCGGTGGCGAGCGTCTTGGGATCCTGGAATTGCGTGATCGCGTGCAGGTCAACCACGCAATACAGGCATTCGTGGCCCTGTTGCAGCGAGACCCAGTTGCGGACGGCGCCAAGATAGTTGCCGAGCGTGGGAACGCCCGAGGGCTGGATGCCGGAAAAGATGCGTTGCATGGCGGGCGTTTTCCCCGCCGCGCCGGGCTGGGTCAAGGCCGCCGCCGCATCATGCGCACCAACTCCCGAACGTCGAACGCGCCGAGCAGTTGGCCAGCCACGCCGTAGGCGCCCAGCCCGAGCCCGACCAGGGCTGCCAAGCCAGCCCATCGAAGCCCGGCCGTCGCCTCGACCGGAATGAACACCCAGCGCTGCACCAGCACCAGCACCACCGCCATGGCGAAGGCCGCCAGCGCCATGCGCACCAGCCGCCGCCGCAGCCGGGCGTCCAGCGCAAGCTGCCCACGGCGGCCGAGCAGCACCGCCAGCACCAGGACGTTGAACAACGCCGACAGGCTGGTGGCCAGCGCGGGCCCCATATGTTGCAGCGGAACCATGAACAAAAGGTTAAGCGCGAGGTTCAGCGCGATGGCGGCGAAGCCCACCCACACGGGCGTCCGCGTGTCGCCGTGGGCGAAGAACGCAGGCACCAGCACCTTCAGCACGACGAAGGCCGGCAAGCCGAAGGCGTAAGCGGCCAAAGCCTGCGCGCTGAGGGCGGCGCTCGCCGCGTCGAAGGCGCCGCGGCCGAACAGCACCAGCATGATCGGGCCGCCCGACGCCGCCAAGGCGAGCGCGGCGGGCAGGGTCAGCACCAGGCTCACCTCCAGCGCCCGGTTCAGCGTCGAGATCGCCGCCAGACGCTCGCCCGCCCGCGCCTGGCGGGACAGCAGCGGCAGCAGCGCCGTGCCGACCGCGGTACCGATCACGCCCAGCGGCAGTTGATTCACGCGGTCGGCGTAATACAGCAGGCTCGCGGAGCCCGGCGGCAGCAAACTCACGATCACCACGTCGACCGCCAGGTTGAGCTGCGTCACCCCGGCGCCCAGCAGGCCCGGCCCCATTCGCGCCAACAGCACGCGCATCCGGGGCGTCAGCCGCGGGCGGGGGATGTGCAGCGCCATGCCGGCACGCCGCACCGCCCAGGCCAGCAAGGCGAGTTGCAGCACGCCGGAGAGGGTGACGGCCCAGGCCAAGGCGTGCCCGACCGTCGGCACGTAGGGCGTCAGCAGCAGCATGGCCGCGATGGACACGCCGTTGAACACCAGCGGCGCGGCGGCGGCGGCGGCGAACCGGTCGAGCCCGTTCAGCACGCCGGACAACAGTGCCGCGAGGCAGATCAGCAGCACGTAGGGGAAGGTGATCCGCGCCAGTGCCACGGTCAGCTCCTCCTTGCCCGGCACCGCCATGAAGCCCGGCGCCAGCACGCGCATCATCTGCGGCATGAACACCTCGCCCACCACGGTCAGCAGCAGCAGCCAGAACGCCAGCACGGCGATGGCCTCCTGCGCGAAGGTCTTGGCCGGGCCTGGCCCCTCGGACGCCAGCACGCCCGAGAACTCCGGCACGAAGGCGGCATTGAACGCCCCCTCCCCGAACAGCCGGCGGAACAGGTTCGGCACGCGCAGCGCGATGAAGAAGGCGTCGGCGACCGGGCCGGCGCCGACCAGGGCGGCGATCATCACGTCACGGACGAAGCCGAGAGCCCGGCTCGCCATGGTCCAGCCGCCGACGGTGAGGACGCCGCGGAGCATGCCTATTCGTCCCGCATGGGCCGGGCGAGCAGAGCGGCGATGGCCTGCCGAAGGGCGATCCGCCCGGCCAGCAGTTCGGCCACCGCCGTGCAGATCGGCAAATCGAGCCCCGCCGCGCGCGCCACCAGCGCCGGCGCGGTCGGCACGCCTTCGACGACCCCGCCGCCGCCTTGGACCGCGTGGGCGAGCGGCTCCCCGCGCCCAAGCGCCAGGCCGCAACGAAAGTTGCGGCTGGACGCGCCGGTGCAGGTCAGCAACAGGTCGCCCAGGCCGGACAGGCCGGCCACGGTTTCCGCCCGGCCGCCGAGCGCCACGACGAGCCGGCCCAGCTCGGCCACGCCGCGGGTGATCAGCGCGGCGCGCGCGTTCTCCCCCAAGCCGGCGCCGATGACCGCGCCGGCGGCGATGGCGATCACGTTCTTCGCGGCCCCGCCAAGCTGCGCGCCCACCGGGTCGTCGTTGCCGTACAGCCGGAACGTGGGGCTGGAGAGCAGCAGGGTCAGGTCCGCCCGCAGGCCTGTCTCGGCTGCGGCAACCACGGCCGCGGCGGGCAGCCCGGCCGCCACCTCGTGGGCGAAGTTGGGGCCGGTCAGCACCGCGCAGGGTGTGCCCGGGTGCAACTCGGCCAGGATTTCCAGCGGCAGGGCGAGCGAGCCGGTCTCGATCCCCTTGGCGCAGGCAACCAGCGGCGCATCCGGCCGCAACTGCGCCGCCACGGACCGCAGATGCTGCACCGGCACGGCGATCAGCACCGCGTCGCACATCCCGGGCAGGTCGCCCGTAAGCTCAATCCCCGCCGGCAGCCCTGCCGCGCGCCGCCGCGCCGGATCGCGCGCCCACATCACCACGTCCGACCCGGCCCGCAACGCCTGCACCGCCAGCGCGGTACCCCACGCGCCGGCGCCGACCACGGCGACCCTACTCATCGGCCAGCCGCAGCACCTGGGTGCCCTCCCCCGCCTCGCGATTGCCGAGCCGTGCCAGCAGCGCGGCCAAAATGGCCGCCGCCGCCGCCTCGAACCCGAAAGGCGGGTTCCGCACCAGCAGGCCGCACCCGTTCAGGCGCGCCGGATCGGTCGGCTCCCGCCAGCAGATCTCGGCGGCGACGACGTCCTGCAAGCCCGCGAGCCGCACGCCCTCGTGGAAGGTGCGCACGGGGCTGCGGTGCTTGATGGGATACCAGGCGGCATACACGCCGTGGGCAAAGCGCTCCCGCCCAGCCACCAGCCCGGCCAAGACGCGGTCGAACTCACCTGGCTGTTCGTAGGGCGGGTCGATCAGCACCAGGCCGCGCGTCTCCCGCGGCGGCAGCAGCGCGCGCAGGGCCTCCCAGCCGTCGCGCAGGTGCACGCCCACCTGGGCGTCGCGGCGGAACAGCCGGCGCAATTCGGCGTGGTCCTCCGGGTGCAGCTCGCAGCAGGCCAGGCGGTCGCCGGGCCGCAGCAGCGCCCGGAGGATGGCGGGCGAGCCGGGATAGAGGCCGAGCCGCTCGACCAAGGCGACGTAGCCGGCGAGCGCGGGTGGCGGCTGGTGCAGCAGCCGGGCGATGCCCCCGCGCCACTCGCCGGTGCGCTCGGCGGGGCCCTCCAGCAGGGCATAGCGGCCAACCCCGGCATGGGTATCGAGCGCGAACACTGGCGCCGGCTTGCGCGCCAGGGCGCCCATCAGCCAGGCCAGCAAAGCGTGCTTCATGCAATCGGCTGCGTTGCCGGCGTGGAACGCGTGGCGGTAGTTCATGCGGCCGGGCGCGCCAGCTCGGCGAGGGGCCAGCGGGGGCGCGGCGCGGTGTCCAGGCTGTCCGTCAGCCCGAGCCGCAGCCGCTCCAGCCCGGCCCAGGCGACCATGACGGCGTTGTCCGTGCACAGCCGGATGGGCGGCGCGACCAGCTCGACCCCCCGCTGCGCCGCCACCGCGGCCAGCGCCGCCCGGATGGCGCCGTTGGCCGCGACGCCCCCCGCCACCACCATCAGCCCCGCCTCCGGCATCATCGCCAGCGCGTGCCCCGCCCGGTCCGCGAGCACCGCGGCCACCGCGGCCTGGAACCCTGCCGCGATGTCGGCCGCATCCTGCACGGGCAGCGCCCCGTCCGGGTAGGGCGCCACGCGCTGCGCCACCGCCGTTTTTAGCCCGGAAAAGCTGAAATCGCACCCGGCCCGGCCGAGCAACGGGCGGGGAAACGCGATGCGCGCCGGGTCGCCTTGGGCCGCCAGCCGCTCCAGCGCGGGGCCGCCGGGCCAGGGCAGGCCGAGCAGCTTGCCGACCTTATCGAACGCCTCGCCCACCGCATCGTCGATCGTGCCGCCCAGGAGGCGGTAGCGGCCGACGCCGTCCACGGCCACGCACTGGCAGTGCCCGCCCGACAGCAGCAGCAGCAGATAGGGGAACGCGGCCCCGCCCGGCGCCAGGCCCGGCAGCCGCGCCGTGAGCGCATGCGCCTCCAGGTGGTTCACCGCCACGAACGGCAGCCCGGCCGCCAGCGCGATGCCCTTCGCCAAGCCGGCGCCCACGATCAGCCCGCCGATCAGCCCGGGGCCGCAGCTCGCCGCGACGCCGCCCAGCGCCCCGGCCTCGAGCCCGGCCGTGCGCAACACCTGCCGCACCAGGCCCGGCATGTGCGCCAGATGCGCCCGCGCGGCGATCTCGGGCACCACGCCGCCGAAGGCCGCATGGTCCTGCTGGCTCAGCACCGCCTCGGCCAGGATCGTTCCATCCCCGCCCAGCACGGCCGCCGCTGTCTCGTCGCACGAGGATTCCAACCCCAGGATGGGCCCCAATTGGGGATGGCCGGACTGCATCGTGCTCTCTTTCCCTGCGCGAGCCGATCCAATAGAGCATCCCCATGCCTGACGCCCAGCCCAACCCTGCCCTGCTTGCACGCGTGGCGACCCACGCGCGCCGCCAGTTGCCGCTGCGCGTCGGCACCCGCGGCTCGCCGCTGGCGAGGGTGCAAACGCGGATGTTCCTCGGCCTGCTGGCGCAGTTCTGCCCGGTGCTGGCGCCCGGCTTCAGCGACCATGACGTGTTCGAGGAACACATCATCCGCACCACCGGCGACCAGGTGCAGGACCGGCGGCTGGCCGACATCGGCGGCAAGGGCCTGTTCAGCAAGGAGATCCACGAGGCCCTGCTGGACCGGCGCATCGACTTCGCCGTGCACAGCCTGAAGGACCTCGAGACCGAGCTGCCGCCCGGCATCGTGCTGGCCTGCACCCTGCGGCGGGAGGATGCGCGGGACGCGCTGATCCTGGGGCCGCACTGCCTGCCGGGCATCGCGGGCGATGCGCTCTCCGTGCTGCCGGCCGGCGCCAGCGTGGGCACCAACTCGCTCCGCCGCCAGGCGCAGTTGCTGCATGCCCGGCCCGACCTGCAGATCACGATGATGCGCGGCAACGTGCAGCCGCGGATCGACAAGGTGATGCGGGGCGATTGCACGGCGAGCCTGTTGGCGCTGGCAGGGCTGCGCCGTCTCGGGCTGGAGAGCGCGGCCACCGTGGCGCTCGACCCGGACGCCATGGTGCCCTCCGCCGGGCAAGGCATCGTCGGCATCACCATCCGCGCGGAGGACACGGTGCTGCGCGAGCTGCTGTCCGGCATCGAGGACCCGGAGGCGCGGGCGGTATCCACGGCCGAACGCGCGCTGCTGGCCTTGCTGGACGGCTCCTGCCGCACGCCGATCGGCGGCTATGCCCGGCTGCTGCCCGATGGGCGGCTGCATCTGACCGGGCTGGTCGCGCGGCCGGACGGCAGCTTCCTGCTCAAGCGCAGCCTGCATGGCCCGGCGAGCGACGCGGCACGGCTTGGCGCCGAGCTTGGCGCCGGGCTGCGGGCGGACAGCCCGCGGGACATCTTTGGCTGAACCCCGCCTGGTCCTGATCACCCGCCCCGAGCCCGCTGCCGCCGAGACCGCCCGACAGGTGGCCGGCTTGGGGTATCGCCCGGTGAGCGCACCGCTCCTGCGCATCCGCCGGCTGCCGGCCAAGCTGCCAGCCGGGCTGCCAACGAGCGCCGATGCCGTTCTGGTCACCAGCAGCAACGCCCTCCCCGCCCTTCCCGGGGCGCTGCGCGATACCCCGCTGCTCGTAGTCGGCGACGGGACGGCGCGGCGGGCGACCGAGGCCGGGTTCACGCAGGTGCGAAGCGCCGGTGGCGACGCTGGTGCCCTGGCCGGGCTCGCCCGGCTGCTGTTGCCGAGTGGCGCGACGCTGCTGCTGGCGTCCGGCGCCGGCCAAGGGTTGGCGCTCGCCGCTACGCTGCGCAACGCCGGTTTCCGTGTGCACCGCCGCGCCGTCTATGCCGCCCATCCGGCTGCCAGGCTGCCGCCGGCCGCCACGGCGGCGCTTCAGTCCGGCCTGCACGCGGCCCTGTTCCTGTCGGCCGAAACCGCGCACGCCTTCGCGCGCTTGCTGCCCGAGGCTCTCCAGCCGCGGCTGGCCGGTGTCGTTGCCATCACCATCGGCCAGTCTGCCGCCGATTCGCTGTCCCCCTTGCCCTGGCGCCAAGTCCGTGTGTCAGTTAGGCCAACTCTGGATCACGTACTGGCATTGCTATGACCGACGAACCCGTACCCGCAATCCCGCCGACCCACGACCCATCCCCGTCGCAGCGCGCCCGCGTGGAGGGCCCGCGCGCGCGCCGCCGGTTCGATGCCTTGCCCGTGCTGTACCTGCTCGGGTTCGTCGTGCTGTCCGGCGCGCTGATCTACCTTTATCGCCATCCCGCCGTGCCCGCCGTGCCCGCCCAGGAGACGGCCCTCGTCGAGACGCTGCAGCAGCAAATGGAGGCGCTCGGGGGCCGCATCGGCCGGCTGGAAAGCCGCGCCACCGCGCCCGCCGCCAATCTCGCGCCCTTGGAGGCGCGCGTTGCCGACCTGGAGAAGCGGCCCACCGGTGCGCCGGGCACGGCAGCGGACCTGGCGCCGCTGCTGGCGCCGCTCACGGCACGCCTGGCCGAGGTCGAACGCCGGCCCGTGGCGCCGCCCCCGCCGCCGCCGGTCGATCTCGGCCCGCTCACCGCGCGGCTCGACGCCTTGGAAAGCCGTGGCCGCGCCGCCGCCGAGGCCTTGACCCGACGGCTCGACAGCCTGGAACCGCGCATCGCCGCCGCCGAAAGCCAGGCCAAGCAGACGGCCGGCGCGCTCGGCGCCATCGCCGAGCGGTCGCAACGGGTCTCGCGCCTGCAGGCCGCGGGCGCCGCGCTCGAAGCGGGGCAGAAGCTGGGCGACATCCCTGGCGCCCCGCCGGCCCTCGCTCGGTTCGCCCAGGAAGCGCCGCCGACCGACGCGGCGCTGCGCCTGTCGTTCGGCCGCGCCGCCGAGGCCGCCCAGCGCGCGAGCCAGCCGGCCATCATGGAGGACAAGCCGTTCGCGACCCGGCTGTGGAACCGCGCCCAGCAGGTCGTCACCGTCCGCCAGGGGGACCGCGTGCTGCTCGGCGACCCCGTGGCCGGCGTGCTGGCCCATGCCCGCGAGGCGCTGGACGCCGGAGACCTGCGCGGCGCCGTCGATGCCCTCGATGGGCTGGCCGGGCCGGCCGCCGCCGCCATGTCGGGCTGGACCAGCCAGGCCCGCTCGCTGCTCGATGCGCGGGCCGCGCTCTCAGGCATGGCCGCCGGCTGATGCGCGCCGTCCTTCTGCTGACCGTCCTGGTCGTTCTCTGCGTCGCCGGCGCGTGGTGGCTGTCCGGCCTGCCCGGCATGATCAGCGCCAGCATCGCCGGCACCACGATCGAAGCCGCGACGCCCGTGGCGCTCACCCTCATCGCCTTGCTGTTCCTTGCCCTCTACGCGCTGATACGCCTGCTGGTGGGATTGATCAGGATGCCGCGCGCCAATCGGCGGTGGCGGGCGCGGCGGCGCCGGGCGCAGGGCGACGCGGCGGTCACCCGCACCCTGGTGGCGCTGGCGGCCAACGACGCCGGAGCCGCCCGGCGCGAGGCCGAGCGCAGCCGCCGCATGCTGGGCGACACGCCGCTGACCTTGCTGCTGGCGGCGCAAGCCGGAAGGCAGGCCGGGCGCGACGTGGAGGCCGAGGGTGCCTTCCGGCTGCTGGCCGAGCATAAGGAGGGACGCCTGCTCGGCCTGCGCGGGCTGCTGCGCCAGGCCATGCAGAAGCAGGACTGGGCCGCCGCCGCCGCGCTCGCCGCACAGGCCGAGGCGGCCCACCCCGGCGCGGCCTGGCTGCGCGACGAGCGGCGGCAAATGGCGTCGCGGACCGGCCACTGGCGCGAGGCGCTGCGCCTCTCCGGCCGGGACGGGCGCGCGGCGCTCGCCGTCGCCGCGGCGGCCGAGGAGCAGGATCCGGCCACCGCGACCCGCCTGGCACGCCAGGCCTGGGAGGCAGAGCCCGCCTTGGCGCCGGCCGCCGTCGCCTATGCGAGCCGGCTGCGCGCGGGCGGACGGGAGCGGGCGGCGCTCGACGTATTGCGCCGGACATGGACGATCAGCCCGCACCCCGACGTGGCGGAGGAGTTCATGCGGCCGGCCGCCGACAAGCTGGCCCGCGCACAGGAGGCGGTCCAGTTGGCGAAGTCGAACCCCGGGCACCCCGAGAGCTTCCTGTTGCTGGCCCGCACCGCGCTGGAGGCCGGACTGACGACCGACGCCCGCCGCCAGATGGAAGGCGCTCGCGCGGCCGGAATGAACCAGCGCCGCCTCTGGGTGCTGGCGGCCGACATCGCCGTAATGGAGGGCCACCCCGAGGAGGCGCAGGATGCATTGCGGCAGGCGCCGGCGGCCGACGCCGACCCGGTCTGGCGTTGCGCCAACTGCGGGACGGTGCACGCCAACTGGCGGCCGGTGTGCGACGCCTGCGACGCCACCGGCACGATCAACTGGGCATTGCCGGGCGATCCCAGCGCCTTGCACCCGCCCCGGCTCTCCGCCCCGCAGGCGATCGAGGGCCTAACCTAGCTCATCGGCACCGCGGCACGCCCAGCAAGGGCTCCGGGTCCACCGCCTCCGTGCCCCGGAGCACGGCAAAGAACACGTGCGTGCCATAGGTCACGCCGGTGCGCGCCACATGGCCCAGGGCTTCCCCGGCGACGACGGCACGCTTGCCCTCCGCGATCGCCGGAACGAGGTTGCCGAGATGGGCATAGAGCGTCGTCAGCCCGCCGGGGTGGCCAAGATGCACCGTGACGCCGCCCAGGCCCTGGCGCTTGATCCGCAACACGACGCCGTCGGCCGCCGCGCGTACCAGCGCCCCCGCCGGGGCCGGCAGGTCCACGCCATTGTGGAACGCGGCGGGCGCGTGCGGCCCCACCGCATGGCGGAAGCCGAACGGCGACGAGATGCAGGCGGGGCTCACCGGCGGCCGCAAGGCCTGCGCGCCCGCGCCCGGCGCCAGCATGAGGCTTGCCGCAACGCAGCACGGTCCATAGGCTGCAAGGGTGGGCATGTTCCTCCTCCGCCGGGCCATCCTGGCTATCCTGGTCTGCATGACGGTGCTGGTCATCAGCTTCGCCCTCACCCGCGTCTCCGGCGACCCCGCGCTCGCCGTCGCCGGCCCGCAAGCCAGCTCCGAGGACGTCGCCATCATCAGGCGGGCCTATGGGCTCGACCGGCCCTTGCCGGAACAATTCCTCACCTGGGTCGGCGCCGCCGCCCGGGGCGACCTCGGACGCTCCTACCTCTTCCGCGAGCCCGTGGCCAACCTGATCCGCGCGCGGCTGCCGATCACCGCCACGCTGGGCCTGGTCGGCATCCTGTTTGCCATCGCCATCGCCCTGCCGCTCGGCATCCTGGCCGCGATGCACGAGGGCACGCTGGTCGATCGTGCCGTCATGCTGGTGGCGCTGGTGGGCCAGGCCATGCCCAGCTTCTGGCTGGCGCTGCTGCTGATCATCGGGTTGGGGCTGCGGCTGCAATGGCTGCCGATCGCCGGGCTGGACGATTGGACGGGCTACATCCTGCCCGGGCTCGTGCTCTCGTTCTCCGGCATCCCGGCGCTGATGCGGCTGACCCGCTCCGGCATGGTCGATGCGCTGCGGTCCGACTACGTCCGCACCGCCCGGGCCAAGGGCCTGTCCCGCGCCAGCATCGTGCTGAAGCACGCCATGCGGAACGCGGCGATGCCGGTGGTGGCGATCGCCGCGGTGCAGCTCGGCTTCATGCTGGGGGGCTCGATCGTGATCGAAAGCATCTTCAACCTGCCCGGCGTCGGCTACCTCGCCTGGGAAAGCATCAGCAAGAACGACTTCCCGGTGGTGCAAGCGGTCGTGCTGCTGCTGGCGCTGATCTATATCGGGCTGACCCTATCGGCCGACATGCTGAACGCCTTGCTCGACCCGCGGCTGCGCACGGCCTGATGCCGCTGCGCCACCTCGCGACCGCGCTCGGCGCCTGCATCGTCGGCGGCGCCTTCCTGGTGGCCGTGTTCGGCCCGTTCCTGGTGCGCGCCGATCCCTTCGCGCAGGACCTCATGCACCGGCTAATTCCGCCCGCGTGGCTGGGCGGCGAGGCGGCGCACCCCTTCGGCACGGACCAGTTGGGCCGCGACTACCTGGCCCGGCTGGTGTACGGCGCCCGCATCTCCTTGCTGATCGGCGTGGTCGCCGCCGCGACCAGCGGCCTGATCGGCATCACCCTGGGCGTGCTCGGCGGCTTCTTCGGCGGCCGGCTCGACGACCTGGTCATGTTCGCCATCACCTGCCAGCTCAGCATCCCGCTGATCCTGGTGGCGCTGGCCGTGGTCTCGGCCGTCGGCAGCTCGCTCACCGTGGTCGTGCTGACCCTCGGCCTGCTGCTGTGGGTTCGGTTCGCGGTGGTGGCGCGGACCACGACGATGCAAATCCGCACGCTCGATTACGTGGCCGCCGCGCAGGCCGCCGGAGCTTCCCGCGCGCACATCCTGCTGCGCGAGGTGCTGCCCAACATCGCGCACCACCTCGTCGTCGTCGCCACGCTCGAGGCCGCGCTGGCGATCCTGCTCGAGGCCGTGCTCTCCTTCCTCGGCCTGGGCGTGCCCGCGCCCCTGCCGAGCTGGGGGCTGATGATCGCCGAGGGCAAGGATTACATGTTCTTCGACCCCTGGGTGATCATGGTCCCCGGCCTCAGCCTGTTCGCGCTGGTGCTGGGCATCAACCTGCTCGGCGACGGCCTGCGGGACCTGTTGGGCGCCAGCCGGGATGCCTGAAACCGTTCTGGACGTGGCCGGCCTGCGGGTCGGTTTCGGCGCCACCGAGGCGGTGCGCGGCGTCGCCTTCCAGGTCGAACGGGGCGAGACGCACTGCCTCGTCGGCGAGAGCGGCTGCGGCAAGTCCGTGACCGCGCTTGCCGTGATGGGCCTGCTGGCCCGCGGCGCCCAGCGGCAGGCGGAGCATCTCCGCTTCCAGGGAACGGACCTGCTGGCCCTCTCCGACCGCGGCATGGGCCGGCTGCGCGGCGACCGGATCGGCATGATCTTCCAGGAGCCGATGACCAGCCTCAACCCGGCCTACACCGTCGGCTCGCAGATGACGGAGGTGTTTCGCCGGCACCGCGGCGGCACGAGGGCGGCGGCGGCGGCTCGCGCGGCGGAGCTGCTGGGCCGGGTCGGCATCTCGGCGCCGGGGCTGCGGCTCGGCCAGTTCCCGCACCAGCTCTCGGGCGGGCTGCGCCAGCGGGTGATGATCGCCATGGCGCTGATGTGCGGGCCGGAACTGCTGATCGCCGACGAGCCGACCACGGCGCTCGACGTGACGGTGCAGGCCGGAATCCTGCGCCTGCTGGCCGCCTTGCAGGCCGAGATGGGGCTAGCGCTGCTGCTGATCACGCATGACCTGGGCGTGGTGGCGCGGATCGCCGACCGGGTCAGCGTCATGTACGCGGGCCAGGTGGTGGAGAGTGCGCCCGCCGCCAGCCTGTTCGCGCAGCCGACCCACCCTTACACGCAGGGCCTGCTGGCCAGCGTGCCCGTGCCTGGCAAGGTGCGCCGCGACCAGCCGCTGGGGAGCATCCCCGGCGTGGTGCCGCGCATCCCGCCGGGCTTCCGGGGCTGCGGCTTCCGGGACCGCTGCGCCCACGCCATGCCGGAATGCGCCATCGCGGCGCCGCTGCGGCACCGGGCGCCGGACCACGCCTATCTGTGCCAGCTCGCATGACGCCAGCGATCGAGGTGCGGGACGTGGCGCGGCGGTTCGGCGCGGTCCGGGCCGTGGACGGCGTCAGCCTTTCCGTGCCGGCCGGCGGCGTCATGGGCATCGTGGGCGAGAGCGGCTGCGGCAAGAGCACGCTGGCGCGGATCATTCTCGGCCTGCTGCCGCCCAGCGGCGGCAACGTGCTGGTCGAAGGGCAGCGCCTGGCCGCCCTCGACCGCCGCGCCCGCGCCCGGCTGATCCAGCCGGTGTTCCAGGACCCGTATTCCTCGCTCAACCCGCGCCATCGGGTGCGGGACATCGTGGCCCTGCCGCTGCGCGCGCAAGGCCAGCGGGACGTGGACGGTCCCGTGCGGGACATGCTGGCCCGGGTCGGCCTGCCCGGCGCCATGGCGGACCGCCTGCCCGGCCAGCTCAGCGGCGGCCAACGGCAGCGCGTGGCCATCGCCCGCGCCCTGGTGCTGCGCCCCCGCATCGTGGTCTGCGACGAGCCGACCAGCGCGCTCGACGTGTCCGTGCAGGCGCAAATCCTGAACCTGCTGGCCGAACTGCGCCGCGAACTGGGCCTGACGCTGGTGTTCATCAGCCACAACCTGGCCGTGGTCGAGCACATCGCGACCGAGGTGGCGGTGATGTATCTCGGCCGCATCGTGGAGCACGCCGAGGTGGACGCGCTGTTCACCGAGCCCAAGCACCCCTACACCCGCGCGTTGCTGGCCAGCGTGCTCACCCCCGAACCCGGGCTGGGCATCCCCGATTCCGGCCTGGGCGAGGGCTACCCCGACCCGGCCGATATCCCGCCGGGCTGCCGGTTCCACCCCCGCTGCCCCATCGCGATCGGGCCATGCAGCACGACCAGCCCGGACGGCATCACGGCACGTGGCCGCCTGGTCGAGTGCCTGCTCGCCGCGGACTAGGCCGCGGCCGACGCCCCTGCCATCAGGCGGCCGCCTGTCAAGCACGAATTGGCATGCGGCCGCGGCAGGTTTATGACAGGATCGGGGCCTGTGCTCCGGGCCTGAAGAAGTTTCGCACCAAGCGGAGCCGGACAAGGAGGGACGTGAGATGACGACCGTCGTCTGCGCGATCGCGCGAGTGACAGCCATGGCGACCCGGGTTGGCCTGAGAAGGGTCGCGCTCGCCGCTCTCGTCTCGAGCGTGCTTGCCATTCCCGCTTCGCACGCAAGCGCCCAACCCTACCCGGCCGGCCCGGTGGTGATCGTCGTCCCATACGCCAGGGAAGGATCGGCCGACATCTTCGCCCGCATGCTCGCCGGGGAACTTGCCACGAAACTCGGCCAGCCCGTCTCCGTCGAGAACCGGCCCGGCGGCGGCGGCGGCGTCGGACTGCAGAGCGTCGCCAAGGCGCGGACGGACGGACGGACGCTCCTGCTCGGCCAAACCGGCGAAATCGTGGTCCAGCCGTTCTTCCTGAAGCAATCGGGACCCCGGCCCACGCCCGTGGCGCTGGTCGCGCAAATCCCGCTCGCCGTCGTCGTCTCGAGCACGGCGCCGTATGCCAAGCTCGGCGACCTAGTCAACGCCTCCCGCTCCGCCCCACGCGGCGTGTCCGTGGCGTCACCGGGACGGCTGACCCCGGGCGACCTCGCCATCGAGCTGTTCCGGAACAAGACTGGCGGACGGCTCGCCTCGGTCCCGTTCGACGGGGGTGGCCCGGCACTGGACGCGGTGGCCGGCGGGGTGATCGACTTCTACTTCTCCACGCTGGCGTCGGCGATGCCCTACCTGCGCTCCGGCAAGATCAAGATCCTCGCCGTGACGTCCGCCCAGCGGTCCCCGGCCGTGCCAGACATCCCAACCGTCCAGGAAAGCGGCATCCGCGACTTCTCCGTCGTGCAATGGGCGGGCGTGTTCGTCCCGCGTGGCACGGCGGCCGACATCGTTGGCCAGCTCAACCGCGACATCGGCCAGATCCTCGGCAGGCCGGAGGTGGCGTCCAGGATCGCGCAGGACGGCGGCAAGGTGACGATCCTCTCAGCGGCCCAATTCGCCGACTTCATAAAGGCGGACGGGAAGATCTACGAAGACCTGCTCACGGCCGAGCTCTGCTCGGAGTTCGTGGTCGAGAGTTGTTCGGGCGGAGGCGTGTTCACCCGCTAGCGGCCAGGAGATGAAAATGTCTGCAAACCCGATGCTGAAGCCCAACCCTGCCGTGACCGACGAGGCCTCCCGGGGCGGATACTGGCCGTATGGCTGGTGGAAGGTCATAGACTACAAGATCGGCATCATCCCGCTCCCGGTCTATGTGCTGCTGCTGGCCCTGATCACCGGCTTCACGCTGACCGGGAAGGTGCCGTCCGACATCCTGATGGCGATCGTGCTGTTGGCGATGGGCGGGTTCACCTGCGCGGAGATCGGCAAGCGGCTTCCGGTGCTGCGCAACATCGGCGCCGCAGCGATCCTGGCCACGTTCATTCCGTCGGCGCTCGCCTACTACAAAGTGCTGCCCGCCTCGATCCTGGGCGCGGTGACCGACTTCACCAAGGCCAGCAACTTCCTATACTTGTTCATTGCCGCAATCATCGTGGGCAGCATCCTCGGCATGGACCGGCGGGTGTTGATGCAGGGCTTCGTCAAGATCTTCATCCCGCTTGCCGCCGGGTCGATCCTGGCCGGTGCCGTGGGCACGACGGTCGGGGTCGCGATGGGGATGAGCGCCTCGCATACCTTCTTCTTCGTGGTCGTGCCGATCATGGCAGGCGGAGTGGGGGAGGGCGCCATCCCGCTGTCGATCGGCTATTCCACCATCCTCGGCCAAGCGCAGGGCGACCTGTTCGCCGAGATCCTGCCGGCGGTGATGATGGGCAGCCTCACCGCCATCGTGCTGGCGGGAGTCTTGAACTACGTCGGCAAGCGTTACCCGAACCTGACCGGCGAAGGCCGGCTGCAGCCACCCACGGAGGGCGAGGTGGTGCTCGGGGAGCGCGACGAGAACGTCGTGCGCCTGGTGGACATGTATACGATCGGCGCGGCGCTGGTCACTGCCGTGACGCTTTACCTGATCGGCGTGCTGGGACAGCGCCTGTTCGAGTTTCCTGCACCGGTCACGATGCTGTTCCTGGCCGTGGTCCTGAAGCTGACCCAGGCCGTCTCGCCTGCCCTGCAGCAGGGCGCCTACCAGATCTACCGGTTCTTCTCGACCGTGGTGACCTACCCGCTGCTGTTCGCGATCGGCGTCGCCCTGACGCCCTGGGACAAGCTGATCGCGGCGTTCAACGTCGCCAACGTGGTCACCATCGTCTCGACCGTAGTGACGCTGATCGGGACCGGGTTCGTCGTGGGACGGTGGCTCGGCATGTATCCGATCGAGGCCGCGGTCGTGAACGCCTGCCACAGCGGCCAGGGCGGCACCGGCGACGTGGCCATCCTCACCGCCGCGAACCGCATGGCGCTGATGCCCTTCGCTCAGATCGCCACCCGAATCGGCGGCGGCATCACCGTCACCGTCGTGCTGATCCTCCTGGCCCATCTCAACTGACCGCAATCGGAGAGTCTCGCACATGGAGCGCAACGCAGAAGGCAAGATCCCTGCCACGCTGATCCCCGGCGACGGGATCGGCCCGGAAGTGACGGAATCCGTAATCCAGGTGCTCGACGCGCTGGGCAGCCCGTTCGCGTGGGACACGCAGCAGGGCGGATTAGCCGCGATCGACACGTCCGGCGACCCGCTGCCGGCGGCCACGCTCGAAAGCATCCGAAAGACCCACCTGGCGCTGAAGGGGCCGCTGACGACGCCGGTTGGCGGCGGGTTCCGGTCGGTGAACGTGCGGCTGCGCGAGGAATTCCACCTCTACGCCAACCTCCGCCCCGCCCGCACCATGGTGCCCGGGGGCCGGTACGACGACATCGACCTGGTCATCGTGCGCGAGAACCTCGAAGGCTTGTACGTCGCCTTCGAGCACTACATCCCGATCGGCGACGACCCGCACGCGGTCGCCATCTCCTCCGGCGTGAACACCCGCGAGGGGTCGCGCCGGATCGCCGAGTTCGCCTTCGACTACGCGGTCCGCAACGGGCGCAAGAAGGTCACCATCGTCCACAAGGCGAACGTGCTCAAGGCGCTGACGGGGGTGTTCCTCGACACGGCGCGCGACGTGGCGAAGGCCTACGAAGGCCGGGTCGCGGTCGACGACCGGATCGTGGACGCCTGCGCCATGCAACTCGTGCTGAACCCTTGGCAATTCGACGTGATCGTCACGACGAACCTGTTCGGGGACATTTTGTCGGACCAGGCCGCCGGGCTGGTCGGGGGCTTGGGCATGGCGCCGGGCGCCAACATAGGCTTGCATGCCGCCATCTTCGAGGCCGTGCACGGATCGGCGCCGGACATCGCCGGCAAGGGCATCGCCAACCCGACCTCGCTGCTGATGGCGGCCGGGCTGATGCTCGAGCATTCCGGCTTGCAGAACCTGCGCCAGCGGCTCGAGAAGGGCATCGACCAGGTGCTCAATGCCGATAAGGTCCGCACCGGCGACCTGGGCGGGAAGTCTTCGACACGTGACTTCACCCAGGCCCTCGTCCAGCGTCTTAATAGTTAAGCCGCAGTACCGGCCGAACACCGCATTGAAGTTAAGGGATCAGCGCCATGAAGGCCATTGGGCATGACAGC
>CAXSDH010000032.1:35619-36921 GCA_964235765.1 uncultured Acetobacteraceae bacterium | reverse complement strand
CATGGCTGCGGTTGACTCGGCCGCTGCGGACAGCCGTCCGGACGCGATGCGCTCATCCGGCCAACTCGTGCCGGACCGTGGCGGCGCCATCCGCCATGGCCTTCAGCTTGGCCAAGGCCAGCGTGCGGGGCAGGTACTTCATGCCGCAATCGGGCGCCAGCACCAGCCGCTCCGGGCTGACGAACTCCAGGGCACGCCTGGCAAGGGCTGCAACCTCCTCGGCGGTTTCGGCGTCCTTGCGCCCGAGGTCGAGCACACCGAGCAGGATCGTCTTGCCGGCCAGTTCCCGAAGCACCCCCAGGTCGAGCCGCGGCTGCGCGGCCTCGATCGAAATCTGGCCGGCGATGGTGTCGGCAAGCTGCGGCAGGAACGAATAGCCGCTCGGCTTGTCATGCACGACCTGGGCGTAGCCGAAGCATAGGTGGATGGTGATCGGGCCCGCGACGCCTTCCAGGGCGCGGTTCAGCGCCCGCACGCCGTAGCGTGCCGCCTGTTCCGGCCGGGCCTGCATCCAGGGCTCATCGAGCTGAACCACCTCGATCCCGGTCGCCTTGAGATCGAGCAGTTCCGCGTTCACGGCAGCAGCGTAGTCCATCGCGAGAGCCTCCTCGTCGCGATAGAACTCGTCCTTGACTTGCACCGACATGGTGAAGGGGCCGGGCAAGGTGATCTTGGCGGGCCGATCCGTGTTGGCCCGCAGGAACTCCGCATCGCGCACCTCGACCGGGCCGCGGCGGCGGATGCGCCCAACAACGCGCGGCACGATTGAGGGGGCGCCGGTCCGGCCGACGGTCTGCGCCGGGTTGTCGGAGTCGACGCCCTCTAGCTCTAGCGCGAAGCGGTTGGAATAGCTTTCCCGGCGCATCTCCCCATCGGTGACAATGTCGATCCCCGCCCACTCCATGTCGCGGATGGCCAGCCGGGTGGCGTCGTCCTGCGCCTGTTCCAGGAGCGGCCCCTCGAAGCGCCAGATTTCAGGGGCGCGGATGCGCGGAACCCTGTGCTGCAGCCGCTCACGGTGCACTAGCCAGTCCGGTTGCGGGTAGCTGCCCACCACGGTCGTCGGAATAAGGTGCGTTGGATAGGGCATTTGAACCTCGGATTGAGAAGTCCCGGGCGGGGGAGTCCGGCTGCGGCGCGCGGTGATAGCCGCTAAGGGCGGACCTGTCTGTCCCTCGTGAAAGAGGACCGGCTTGCCCGGTCCCTCGTGAAAGAGGACCGGCTTGCCCGCTGTCCCTTCCGATTGGGGACAGTCCTTTGGCATCGCGCACCCTACCATGATACCTGCACGGAACTGGCCGA
>CAXSDH010000032.1:22667-35519 GCA_964235765.1 uncultured Acetobacteraceae bacterium | reverse complement strand
ACCTGCACGGAACTGGCCGAGGTGTGCCGCGGGGCCGGGCTGCGGGCCGAGGAAACAGGCGACGAAGGAGTTGGGATGTATCCGTTCGGCCCTGGCCAAAGGTATGTCAGGAAGCGGAGCGCAAAGCCATGCCGTCGCACGGAGGGATGCTCATGACGCTTCCATCGCCCGCTGCCATCCAGGCCGGCCGGAAAGCCGGCAGCCGCATGGCCGACCGGGACACGCCGTTCATCGAGAATGAATGGTACGTCGCGGCCCTCGCCGAGGAGATCTGCCGGTCATTAACGCCCCGAACGATCCTTGGGCAGCGCATCGTCTTCTATCGGAAAGAGGATGGCGCGCCCGTGGCCATGGCGGATCGCTGCGCCCACCGCTCCTACCCGCTCTCGGCGGGCACGCTGTCCGGCGACACGATCGTTTGCGGCTATCACGGATTCCGCTACGACGCGCTCGGCAACTGGATCGAAGTGCCATCCCAGCCGAAATGCCCCAGGAACATCGGCGTGCGAGCCTATCCGCTGATCGAGCAAGGCCCGCTGGTTTGGATCTGGATGGGTGATGCGGCAGCGGTGGACCCGGCAAGGCTCCCCGTGCAGGAGTGGATCACGAGCGCCGCATGGTCGGTGAAGTCCGGCTACCTGCACCTGCCCGGAAACTATGTAAGCCTGCATGAGAACCTGCTTGACCTGACTCACCTCAGCTATATCCATGCAAAAAGCTTTGGCACGCCCGACTACGCTCGTGCCCCCTATACGGTGGACATCCAAGGGCAGAGTTTCGCGGTGACCCGGCGCGTGATCCCGACGAAGCTGCCGCCCATTTGGGCGAAATCCACCGGGCTGGGCGACAGCGAAACGGCTGCACGCATCGCCCGGTCCGAGTACATCTCGCCCGGGCTGCATCTGACGAGCACGGCCTTCTATGAAACCACGCTGCCGCCTGACCAGAGGCGGGAATACCATGCCCGCGCCGCGCATTTCCCTACACCCGAGACGCACGGCACGACCCACTACTTCGTCGTCGACGGCAGGGATTTCGCGCTGGCCGACGAGACGATCGGGCCGTTCATGCACGAACAACTGATGGTCGCATTCCGCGAAGACGTGGACGCGCTCGGGCGGCTGGAGGACGTGCTTGCCGACCGGGGCGACGACTTCTACGAGATATCGGTCGCAAGCGACGCCCCTGCCGTGGCGATGCGGCGCCACCTGCGGGTCCTCTCGGAAAATCAGGCGGCAGCGAGGGCCGCACTGCCGCAAAACGCCCCGGTCGCCGCCGAGTGATTGCGGCTGCTCCAGCCGCGGCCGCCCCAACGCAGCCGAGCGGTCCATCTGTCCGCCTGTGCTGGATCGACTGGCTGAGGGATGACTCCGCGCGTTTCGACCTGCAAGAGGTGATCGAGTTCTGTCAAGCCAGCCTGGACGGGACATGTTCCATCCAGATACGGAACGCGGTGGGCCGCATCGGCGCCGAGCAGGCAAGCAGCGCCGATGTGCCGGCGCGCCAGGCCATGGTCATCCTGACCTTCGGGACCGAGCCCGGCCTGGCGGCCTTCGCCGCGCGTTTTCCGCTACTGGCCGCCGACGCGGTCGTGGGCTGATCGGGGCGTTACGCCCCCGTGCGGGCCGTGGCTTGCTGGAGATCCTGTTTGATCCGCATCCAGCGTTGCAACTGCCCATGCGCCTCGCCTGCGGCGGCCTCGATGAACCCAGGCTGTTCCGTCCGCGCGGTGATCTCCAGGCGCAGCCCATTCGGATCAAAGAAGTAGATCGACTGGATGAACTCGTGGTCGATCACGCCGCGAACCTCGACGCCCGCCGCCTCGAGCCGTCCGCGCATCGCGTCCACCTCCTCCACGCTGCCCACCTCCAGCGCCAGATGCTGGACCCAGTTGGGGGTGTTCGGCGACGGGAGCGGCATCTCGTTCTGCCCAAGGTCGAAGAACGCCACGTAGGAGCCGTCCCCCATTTCGTAGAACAAGTGCGCGTACGGCCGGCTCTCGCCGGAGCTTGGAACCGAGTCGACCTGCATGCAATGGACCAGCGGTAGGCCAAGCAGCCCCTCGTAGAAAGCCGTGGTCTCCTGTGCGTCGCGGCAGGGATAGGCAAAGTGATAGAGTCCCTTGATCCTCGGCGCCTCGACCATGATCGCTCTCCGTTGGCAAGCGTGAAGCAACGGCCTTAGACTAGGCGCAACGGGTTGACTGTCCCCAATCAGAAGGGACGATGAGGCGGGGGGGAGCGACGCCAATGTCCGGCAAACCAATCTCCGATTGCGTGGCGGCGGTTTCCGGCTATGCCAAGACGATCGGCGCTCTGGGTCAGCCTGGGTTTGCCGAAACCTTCCTCGCCTGCGTTGCGGACGACGTGGCCGTGGACCTATGCTCGGCATTCGCCCTCGACCGGTCTGGTGCGCCGAGCTTCCTGTTCGCCGCCGCACGGATACCCGAGAATAGCAGGTTCGCCCAGGCGGCTTCGACGGTCTACGCTCAAGGCTACTGGCGGGCCGACCCAGCCATGGCCGGGCTGCCCCGCGGATCGGGCTGCCGTGCGGCTGGTCTCGTCTGCCAGCGCTGGGACACGATTCCCCTCGGCGAGTACCGGACCGTCTGCTACGAAAACCCCGGGGTTGTGGAGCGCGTCTGGATCCGCGGCAACGGCGATGCCGGCCTCACGCTCGTCGGCCTCTACCGCACACGAGTTCAGGGCTATTTCTCGCCTGACGAACTCGGCCGGCTGGCGCGCACTGCCGACCTGCTGACTGCGATTGCCGCCAAGCACGGGTCGTTGACCCGGCACACGCAGCCGCCCAGGCTGGCCCCCGACAGGACCGCCGTCGCCCAGCACCTCGCGCGCCTCGACCCTCGTCTGAGCCTGCGTGAAACAGCCGTCTGTGCGGCCTTGCTATGCGGCCAATCGGCAAAGGAGACCGCGACATCGCTTGGGATCGAGCCCAGCAGCGTCGTGACCTATCGCAAGAGGGCGTTCCTGAAGTTAGGCGTTTCCAGCCAATTCGAGCTGGCCCGGCGCTACGAATCTCTCTGTCCTCCATCATAAGGGACAGACGCCGCCAGGCGCACCTGCGATTCGCACCGTGCCGGTCCAGTCCTCGGCAGAGCGGCGGCGTGACCGCAGCATTGGAGGCCCATGCACAGCCAGCAACCGCGCGTGGAGTGGACCCGCATCCCGGTCGTGCTCAGCTTCGCGGAAAACCTGGAAATGGTCGAGACCTACGGCTTCAATGGCAGCCAGGGCCGCACGGTGCTCGAAGGCCAGCAGCTCCGTCCGCTGGATCGTCCTTCGGATACCGTGTTCTTGTTCATGCACCCGGCATCCACGCTGCAGCTGCTGCCGATGCCGATGTCGCTGGCGGATGCAGGCCTGCACGTGCTGTGCGCAGGCAGCCGCTATGCCAAGAACGACGCCGCGCTGATCCTGGAAAAGGTGGCCCTCGACCTTGGCGCCTATGTCCGTCACGCCCGGGAACAGCTGGGATACCGCACTGTCGTCCTGGTGGGCTGGTCCGGCGGCGGGTCTCTGTCGTTATTCTACCAGGCGCAAGCGGAGCAGCCGACCATCATCCGCACGCCCGCCGGCGACCCGGTGGACCTGGTCGCGGCGAAGCTGCTGCCCGTCGATGGGATCATCTTCATCGCCGCGCACCTGAGCCGCGCCGAGACGCTCACTGAATGGCTCGACCCCTCGGTGTCGGACGAACTGTATCCCGACACGCGCGACATCGAGTTCGACATCTACAACACTGGCTGCCCGAACCGTCCGCCCTACAGCGCCGCATTCGTCGCTGCATTCCGTGCCCAGCAGCGGGCCCGCAACGCCCGGATCTCCAATTGGGCGTTGGAAAAATTGGACTGGCTGCGCGGCAAGGCCGATGGGGAGATGGAGCGGGCCTTCATCGTCCACCGGACCATGTGCGACGTGCGCTGGTATGATACGTCCATCGACCCGAACGGGCGCAAGCCGGGCTGGACCTATCTGGGCAAGCCTGAGATCGCCAATGCCGCGCCCGCCGGGTTGGCGCGCTTCTCGACGCTGCGCTCCTGGGTGTCCCAGTGGTCCCTCCAGCATTCCAACGGAAAAGGCCCGGCCAACGCGGCCCGTGTCCGTACGGTGCCAGTGCTGCAAATCGAGAACGGCGCGGACGACGCCGTTCCGGCCACCCACAACCCGGCAATCCATGCCGCGCTGGCCACCAGCGACAAGGAATTCGTCCGGATCGAGGGCGCGACGCACTACTATCTGGGCCAGCCCGCGGAACTGGCCCGCTGCATTGCCACGGTCCTGGACTGGAGCCGTCGCAAAGGGTTGCTGGCGTGAGCCGGCGGACCTTGCGCTGCCGGGCTCGCCCATCCTGACGCCACTCCTCGCCCCCGGAGACGAGGAGCCTTGGCCCGTCGCGGTCGTGGGCGGCGGCCCCGTCGGTTTAACCCTTGCCCTGGCCCTGGCCCGGCAGGGAATCCGTTGCGTGGTGCTGGAAGAGGACGGCGCCGTGAACGAGGGCAGCCGTGCCCTGGGCATGTCGCGGCGCACGCAGGACATCTGGGCCGCGCTGGGGTTGCAGCACGCTGTCGGGAACAAAGGCCGGCCTTGGTATGGCGGCTGGACCTATTACCGCGAGCAGCTCGTGCTGGAATACCGCATCCCGCATGAGCCGGCGTTGCGGCATCCGCCGATGCTGAACCTGCAGCAAAGCTATGCTGAACAGTTCCTGATCGACGAGATCGAGCGGACTCCGTTGATCGACCTGCGCTGGCGGCATCGCCTGTCGAGCGTGGTGGACGAAGGCGGCCATGTCCGGGCCGGCATCGAGACGGAGGCTGGTCCGTACGCGCTCCGCTGCCGATACCTCGCGGCCTGCGACGGTGCGCGCAGCCAAGTGCGGTCCCAACTCGGCCTGCGCATGGAGGGGGTCTCGGGCGAAGCCCACTACCTGATCGTGGACGTGCAGATCGAGGCGCCGATGGAGATGGGCCGGCGGGCGTGGTTCGACCCGCCGTACCGGCCTGGGGCCACCGTCTTGATGCATGGGCAGCCCGACAATGTTTGGCGGATCGACTGGCAGATTTCGCCTGACGAGGACCTGACCGCGATCTCCACGCCGGACAGCATCGAGGCGCTGGTGTCCGCCCACCTCGGGATGATCGGCGTCGCCGGCGCCTGGCGCGTGGTTTGGTCGAGCACCTATCGCGCCCATGCCAGGACACTGCCGGACTTCTGCGCGGGGCGGGTGATGCTGGCCGGGGACGCCGCCCACCTGATCCCGATCTTCGGCATCCGAGGGCTCAATTCGGGCGTCGAGGACGCATGGAACATGGCATGGAAGATCGCCTTCGTGCTGCAAGGGTGGGCGCCCCCTGCGTTGTTGCAGACCTATTCCACCGAGCGCGTCGCGGCAGCGCGGGAGAACCTGCGCCTCGCCAACCGCGCCCTGCGGTTCATGACCCCGCCGAGCCGCGGATGGCGCATGATGCGGGATGCCGTACTGTCCCTGGCCCTGACCCAAACGATGGTCCGCGATTTGATCAACCCGCGGCAGGCGAGCCTGCTCGGGCTGGAAGGCTCGCCCTTGAGCAGCTTTCCCGGCCGGTCCGCCGAGGTCGGCGGCGGCCCCGGCCCTGGCGAGGTGCTGCCCAATCTGGTGGCCGACGTGCGGGAGAACGGAAGCTGGCGTGCGGGCTGCCTGCACTTGGCGCTGGGGCCGGGTTTCACATTGCTGGTCCTCGGTGAGCCAGAAGATCCAGGGCTCGCCGATCCGGCCGGACTGCGCCGCGTGTCCGTCACGAGCCGGGAGCACGGGGATGCGGACGTCTTCGACCGGGGCGGCGCAATCTTCGCCCGCCTCTGTCCCGGCGGCCAGGCCCTCTACTTAGTACGCCCCGACCACCACATCGCGGCGCGCTGGGCGTCGTTCGAGTGGGACGAGATCAGGCGGGCACTTGCGATCGCCACGTGCGCCGAGTTGGGCCACGAGCTACCAGCCGACGCGGGGTATGGCCAGTGACGGAACCAGCACCTGTGGCGGAAGCTGTGTTCGAGGCCCTCAGCAAGGCGCTGGACACGGTCAGCCCTGCGCGGACCGAACTGTTCCTGTGCAAGCTGTGCCTGCTGCTTGCCTTTGAGGCTGGCGACCCCGACCGGGTTGCGCGTGCGATTGCCGCAGCGCGGCTGGACCTTGCCGAACACAGCGGCGAATGACGACGGATCAACACAGCCCGGACGGGTAAAGCGGAGGTTCAGACCATGGTGGACACAAGCAGGCGTGCCGCCCTAGGGATCGGGCTGGCCGGGGCGGCCGGTCTGGTCCGCCGCGCCCGGGCAGCGGACCCGGCGCCGGTCCGCATCGGCGTGCTCGGCGACCAGAGCAATATCTCCGCGGACGCGGCCGGACCGGGCTCGGTAGCTGCCGTGCGGATGGCGGTCGCCGATTTCGGCGGCAAGCTGGGCGGCCGTGCCCTTGAAGTGGTCGCCGGCGACATGCTGCTGAAACCCGACGTCGCCGCCCAGATTGCGGCGCGGTGGTATGACGTGGAGGGAGTCGACCTCATTCTCGACCTGCCGCTGACCCCGGCGGCGATGGCCGTGGTGGACGTTGCGAGAGAGCGCAAGAAGTCCACGATCATCACCGGAGCAGCCACGTCCGACTTCACGGGCCCGAAGTGCTCCGCGACCAACGTGCACTGGACGGACGATACCTATTCCCTGGCCAACGCCGCCCCGCGCTCCATAGTGTCGGGCGGTGGCGACAGCTGGTTTTTCCTGACGGCCGATTATGCGTTCGGCACCGCCATGCAGCAGGATGCGACCGCGGCGATCCGTGCGGCGGGCGGCACGGTGGTCGGCTCGGTGCGGCATCCGCTCGGCACGACCGATTTCTCGGCGTATCTGCTGCAAGCCTCGACCTCCGGCGCAAAGGTGATCGGCTTGGCCAGCGTTGGGGGCGATACGATCACGGCATTGAAGCAGGCGGCAGAGTTCGGCATCACGCGTGGCGGCCAGCGCTTGGCCGGGTTCCTGGTCTTCATCTCCGACATCCATGCGATCGGACTGGAAAGCGCCCAGGGACTCTTCGTCGCGAGCGGGTTCTACTGGGACCAGAACGATGAGGCACGCCGCTTCAGCGAGCGCTTCTTCCGTGAACGCCGGGCGATGCCGACGAAGTCGCAGGCAGCGAGCTATGCGGCCGTGACGCATTGGCTGAAGGCCGCCCAAACCGTCGGCAATACCGATGGCATCGCCGTGAACGCGCAGATGCGGCTCGCGGCCGGGAACTACTTCGGCAAGCCGATCAGGATTCGGCCGGATGGGCGCGTCCTGTATGACATGACGCTCTATCAGGTGAAAGCGCCGGCCGAGAGTGTCAAACCTTGGGACTACTATAGGGCGCTGGCGAACATTCCCGCCGAAAGCGCCTTCCGGCCGGTAGCAGACGGCAGGTGTCCGCTCCCTCCATAATGCCAGCGTCGCCCTCTCCCCTGAGCGACCGGCACCCCGGTGCAGAACCACGGCGGGGGTGGCTGGCCCTAATGATCGGACCTGTTTACCCAGGGGCACCTGGAAGGCACGCACATCTACTCTACTCGGCCGTTAGCAGCCGCTCGCATGCCGACGGGTTTTGGTTGAGCGGCCACTCCGTGGCGACAGGCTCGGTCCGGAATGACAGGATGTCCGGGGCCGCTTCATCCAGTGCCTCCGCTGCGCGGCGGCCGCTGAACACGGCGTGTGCGATCGTGCCTGGTGCCATGCAGTCGCCGACCCGCAACAGGGTCCTGATCGGTCCGTTGCTGGCACCGATTTTGGATTTCAGACCATCGTACAGGTTCGTGTCGGGCAGACGCGCGGTCACGAGGACCACGGTGCCGGCCGGCCGGGTGTGCTTGCGCCCGGTGAACACGCAGGACAGGTCGACTGCGCCGGGCCGGATCGCGGCAAGATTGGTATTGGCGACCACCTCGATGCCCGCCTCGAGGATCTGCCGCTGTATCTTCTCCTGCTCCAGCGTGTTGACCGTCCAGGCCGACACCAGGGGCGACGGTGTCACGATCATCACGTCGTGACCCCGCCGCCGAAGCGTCTCCGCCAGCACGCCGCCCATGTAGTAATCGTCATCGTCGAAGATCGCGACCGAGCCTTCGATGGGCGTGCCCCTCATTATGTCGTCGGGCGTCAGAACCATGGCGCCGGGCTCGGTTGGGATCGGACGGTGGTTGCGGCGGCCGAACCCATCCCGCCGCCAGGCCGAGCCGGTCGCCAGGATGACGTTGGGCACGTCCATCGCCAGCACATCCTCGGCCGTCATCCGGCTTTCCAGGTATACCGAGACGTTCGGCGTGGCCTGGATTTGGCCGACTCGCCAATCCCGCACCCGGATCCACTCGCCCAGGCCGTGCAGCTTCGATTCGACGAGAACCCGTCCGCCGAGCTGCCGAGACGCCTCCGCCAGATGAACTCGATAGCCGCGGCGGCCAAGCGCCTGGGCGCATTCGAGGCCGGCCGGCCCGGCGCCGACGATCAGGACGGCATCCGACGAACCCGCTGGCCGATACCGCTCGGGATGCCAGCCGCGCTTGTATTCCTCGCCGATGGTCGGGTTCTGCGTGCAGTTGATCGGCGACCCGAGGTTGTAGGTGGCCACGCAAATGTTGCAGCCGATGCATTCACGGATATCCTCGAGCCGCCCTTCCTCGACCTTCTTCGGCAGAAACGGATCGGCGATCGAAGGCCGCGCGCAGCCGATGATGTCGAGGATGCCGCGCCGTATCTGGGACACCATGCTGTCCGGGGACGTGAAGCGTCCCGTTCCGATGACCGGTTTGGTGGTGACTTGCTTGATGTGGCACGCGTACGGCTCCTGATATCCCTCTTGCTGGAAGCGTGACGTCTCGCTGTCGTTCGGCCAGCCGCTGACCTTCACGTCCCAGGCGTCCGGCAGTTCGGCCAGGCGCGCGACGATGTCGCGGCCTTCGGCGTCGGCGCAGATGCCATCCGGACCGCTCATCTCATCGATGGTCAGCCGCACCACCACTGCGCAGGTGCCGCCGACCGCATCTTTGGTGTCCTCGATCACCTCCCGAAGCAGCCTGGTCCGGTTCTCCAGGCTGCCGCCGTATTCGTCGTCGCGGTGGTTGCGGCGGCGCGACAGGAAGAACTGCAGCAATTCGAGGTCGTCTGCGGCGTAGACGTAGACGATGTCGAACCCGACGTCCCTGGCCCGCAGCGCGGCGCGGCGGTGCCAGCGCCGGTATTCCAGGATGTCGGCCTTGTCCATGGCGCGGGCTTGGATCGGGTCCCGCCGGGACGGGATGCTGGTGGGGGACAGCAGATATTCCCGGGTGTAGCGGTTGGCGACGGCCCAGCCGCCATGGGCGAGTTCCGCCCCGGCGAACGCGCCATGCTCATGCACGGCATCGGTCAGCAGCCGCAGGGACCGCTCGTCGTCGGCGTCCCAGAGCTTGACCTGGGGGAACGGCGTCGAGTCCGATGATGGATGGATCGAGAGGATTTCCGTGCACACCGCGGCCCAGCCGCCCTCTGCCTTCACGCCACGCATTGCGGCGTGGCTATACGGCAGGTTGGACCCAAGGCCGTTGCAATGGGGCACCTGGTAGAAGCGGTTCTTCAGGGTGAGCGGCCCGAGCCGCACCGGATCGAACAGGATGTCATATCGGGGGTCACGCGCCATGGGTGGCTCTCCTCAGCAGTGCCGGGTCGCGCAGGGCCCACCACACGCGCTCCGGCGTCAGCGGCGCGTCGATTGCACAGCCGGCCCCGATCGCGCCGGCGACGGCGTTCACCACAGCCGCCATCGAGGCAACCGCGCCGGCCTCGCCGGCGCCGCGCACGCCGAGATCGGTTGCCGCGGCTGGGGTCTCGGCCATTTCGCACACGAAGGCCGGCAGGTCGGCCGCCCTCGGCAAGCAGTAATCCAGCAACGACGCCGTCACCGGCTGGGCCGCGCCGGCATACTGCATGGCCTCCAGCAAGGCCTGCCCGATCCCTTGCGCCACACCACCGTGGATCTGCCCAGCCGCAATCGCTGGCTGCAACAGCGGCCCAAGGTCATCGAACGCCGCGTAGTCCAGCAGCCGCACCAGCCCGGTCTCCGAGTCCACGCCGACGATGCAGGCATGGCACCCGAACGTGTAGCTCAGGGTGACGCCGACTTCGGATCGCCCGGCCAGTTCGCCCCCCTCGTCCTTGGCGAGCTGCCGCAACGTCACGAACCGGTTCGTCCCTGGCGCCCCGAATCTGCCTCCCGCATAATCGAGGGTCTGCTGCGGCGCACCCAAATACCTGGCGGCGGCTTCGCGCGCTCGGCGCAGCAGGTCGGCACAACTGCGGGAGACCCCGGCCCCCGTGGTGCCCAACACGCTTGACGCGCCCGTGCCCGTGCCGAATGCCACCGCATCCGTGTCCCCCTGCACGACCTGGATGTCCGCCAACCCCAGGCCCAACTGGTCGGCAACGATGGCGGCGATCGTCGTCGCATGCCCTTGCCCGTTGGATTGGGAGCCGATGCGCACCAGCACAAAGTCGCTCTCCGCGGTCACCGCGACTTCAGCCTGCTCCTGCCGCCCCATCCCGTTGACCTTCATATAAAGGGCGATGCCGGATCCGTGCCGCAAGCCGGCCGCATCGGCAACCGGGCATCTCCGGAGCCACGTCGTTGCCTGCTGCAGCAGCGCGGCCGCTCCGCCGCTGTCCACCTTGTGCCCGCTAGCGCTAAGGTACGGGAAGTCTGCTGCGGCAAGGGCGTTCCGCTGGCGCAGGATCGCCGGCGGGAAGCCCGTCTGCCCTCCCGCGGTATCGATCAGCCGCTCGATGACATAGGTTCCCTCGGGCTGGCCAGCCCCGCGGAACGGGCCGGTTGGCGTCGTGTTCGTATAATAGCCGCGCACGCGCAGACTGAGTGCAGGCATGCGGTAGGCGCCCTGCAAACCAAACAGCAGGCTGGCGGTGGGCGTCCCGCGCGCACCCGGATGCACGTAAGCGCCAAGGTTGCATAGGGCCGAGGCGCGCAGCCCAAGGAAACGCCCGTCCCCGTCCAGCGCAAGCTCCGCCTCCACCACCAGGTCGCGGGCGTGCGGTTCGCACAGGTTGCTCTCCGAGCGGTCGCTTTGCCACGCGATTGGCCTGCCGGCCAAGCGTGCGGCAGCGAGCAGCACGGCGTGTTCGGGCAACGCGTGGATCCGTAGGCCGAAGGCGCCGCCCACATCGGGCGTCACGACGCGCAGACGGTCGGGCTCGACGCCGAGGTAGCAGGTCGCGAGCTCCCGCTGAATGGCGTGTGCGCCTTGGCTGGGCACGATCAAGGTCCAGCGTCCGGCAGCCTCGTCGTAGCTGGCGACGGCCCCAGCCGGCTCCAGCGGCACGCCGAGGATGCGGGGAACGGTGATGCGCGACGACACGATGTGCGCCGCCTGCGCGAAGGCTTGGCCGGCGGCGGCGGCGTCACCGCCGGCCCAATCGAAGCCAAGTCCGCCGGGAACGCCGTCATGGATCTCGGCTGGGCCGGGTCCGGCCGCGGAAATCGCTGGAAGCTCGTCGTAATCGACGATCACGGCTTCCGCCCCATCCGCGGCGGCGGCTGCCGATGTTGCAACGACGATGGCCAGGGCTTCGCCGGCGAAGCGGACGCGAAAGCGGGCCAGGGCAGGGCGCGGCGGCACGGGGGTGATCGTGCCGTCCTGGTTTCGGACCGTGTCGAGCGGCGCCGGCACGCCCGGCAGCAGAGCGTCCAGCTCCGCCATCGTGAAGACGGCGAGCACGCCGCGTGTCGCCCGCGCAGCCCCGGTGTCGATCGCGGTGATCCGCGCATGGGCCATAGCGGAGCGCACGAACCGGCCCACGCAAGCGCCTGCCGCGTGCTCCGCCGTGAAGCCCGCCCGCCCGGTCAGCATCGCCGCGTCTTCGATCCGGCCTGGCGCCGGCGCGCCTCGCATCCCGGCCGTCATTTCATAACGAACGGGTAGCTCTTGTCCGGCTTGGTGCTGATCCAAACCGACTTGGTCTGCACGTATTCCCTCAACGCTTCCAGCCCGCCCTCACGTCCCAGGCCGCTGCGCTTGTAGCCGCCGAAGGGCGACGTGTAGCTCAGCGCGCGGTAGGTGTTGATCCAGATCGTGCCGGCCTGGATCGCTTCCGCGGCCCGGAATGCGCGGCATAGCAGGCGGCCCCGCTCGCCGGGCTTGCGCTTCGACCAGCCTGGAAACGCGGCGGAAGCGGCGGCCACGGCCCGGTCCACGTCCGCCGCATCGCCTCGCGCAATCTCGGCCCAGGCCTGGCCGGAATACGGGTTCTCGCTGGGGAAGTAGGCGCCTGTGGCCGGCGGCACGCGCTGGCCGCCGATGACATGCTCGTAGCGGACCAGTTCGGGGCTGGCGGCGGCCTGGCGTGTCATCGAGCCCGTCAAATCTCGACCTTGTAGGTAAGCTTGATCTCATCGCCGCACTCGCCCATCAGGCCCCAGGCGTGCTTCGGCTGCTCGGAGACGATCACGTCGAGGTCGCGCGGTTCGATCCCGGTGGCGGCGGGCACGCGGGCGTAGATCTCGCGCACCAGGGTCTTCAGCACCTCTTTCGAGCGCCCCTGGAAGGTTTCGATCTCGATGATCGTATAGCGCTCGGACCGTTCATGCGGCGGAAAGATGAAATCCGCGCGGTCCATCGGGAAGAAACGCTGCAGGCGGCGTTCCCTTGGGAAGGAGAACGCAACGGAAATCGATTCGTTCACCGCTTCGGACATGGCGTCGCGCACGGGAACCAGGTGTTCGCGGATTCCGTAAATCTTGGCTTGCGGCATGGCGGTTCATCCTTGCTGGAGGTGGGCGGCAGGCGCG
>CAXSDH010000032.1:0-22567 GCA_964235765.1 uncultured Acetobacteraceae bacterium | reverse complement strand
GGCATCAGCAGGTCCGGCTGGTGCGGCGTTTCCCCGAACGGGCGGCTGCGGCGGTCGATGAACGCAGTCCGCATGCCGGCGGCCTTCGCGCCGATGCAGTCGAAGGCATGGTTGGCGACGAACAGCACGTCGTGCATTTCCACACCTAGAAGCTCGGCGGCCTTGGCGTAGGTCGCCGCATGCGGCTTGAAGCTGTTCGCCTCGGCCACCGAGATCACTCGGTCAAACGGCACCTGGTGATAGGCCTTCGCCCCTTCCAGCATGTCCGGATCGCCGTTGCTGAGCACGACCAGCTTGTAGCGCCGTTGCAGCCGGGCCAGGGCCTCGGGCACTTCGGGGAAGGGGCGCAGCTTCACGATCTCGCCCACCAGGAACTCCACGTCGCCCCTGGTATGGGCGATGCCGGCGCGATCCATTACGTGCGCGACGGCGCGGTGGCCGATCTCGCGATACGCTGTGTGTGCGCGATGCAGCAGGGCGTCAATCATCGAGTTCTCGAAATGCGTCCGCCGCCACCAGGTCACGAAGCTATTGGGATTGCCGGTCCAGCCCTTCGCGGCCAGGAACGGAGTCGCGACCTCCACCAGGCCGCCTTGCATGTCCACCACGGTGCCGTACTGGTCGAACATGCACACCTTGATGGAAGCCTTGATCGAATCCGCGTCAGCCATGGTCTGGTCCTTGATCGGGAGGGGAGAGCAGGCGCCAGGTGGAGGTCGCCACGGCCGCAAGTCGGCCGGAGCCGTCCGCCATGCGGGATTCAAGGAAGCTGATGCTTCTGCCGCGGCGCAGGAACGATGCGATGCACGTCGCTTGCCCGGCAGTTACGGGCCGCAAATACTGGGTCTTCATTTCCAGCGTGGTTCCAGCACCCGCCGCATGATGCAGAAGATGGCCCATCGAAATATCCAATGCGGTGCCGATCAGCCCGCCGTGCAAGGTGCCTTGGGGGTTGAACATCCAGTCCGCGACCGTGAACGCGACGGTGCAGCGGTCATCGGCGTAGGCGATCTCCAGCCCCAGCAGGCGGGCCAGGAAAAACGTGCCGAACGCTGGCTCATGGGTGGCGATCGCCTGGGTAAAGGCGGCGCGGGCCTGCGCCTCGTTCAGCCGGCCCGTCATCGGATCGCCACCGCGCGCTCCACGCGGCGCAGGCCGGCCGCGCAGGCCAGACTCACCGTCAGGAAGATCAGGCCCACCAGGGTCAGCGGCTCGGTATAACGGAACGTCTCCGCCCCGATAAGCTTGGCGCGCTGCAGCATTTCCAAGATCGAGATCGAGGCCAGGATCGGCGTCTCCTTCAGTATGGCGATGCCATAGTTGCCCAATGCCGGCACGATCGGCGGCAGCGCCTGCGGCAGCACCACGCGCCAGAACGCGGCCGGGCTGCGCAGCCCCAGCGCCGCCGCCGCGTCGCGCTGGCCTTGGCCGACATTGCGGATGCCCGCGCGATACACCTCGGAGACATAGGCCGCGTAGTGCAGGCCCAACGCGCCGATCCCGGTCAGCAGGGCGGGCATGACCAGGCCGATCGAGGGCAGCACGAAGTAGAGGAAATATACCTGGATCAGCAGCGGCGTCCCGCGGACGAATTCGACGAGCGCCGTCACGGGCACCCTGACCGACCGCCAGGGAGCGTCGCGCCCCAGCGCCAGGGGCAGCCCGGCCACGATCGCGACTGCGAACCCCGCCGCGGCAGCGGTCAGGGTTGTGCCGAGCGCGCCCAGCAGGAGCGGCAGCGCGGCCCAGGCGGCGTTCCAGTCCCAGGCTTGCGTCATGCCATGGCCAGTCGGCGCCACCGCCCGGCCCGTGCATCGGTCCATCGCGTCAAGGCCGCGACGCCCTGGGTCATGGCGAAGTATATCGCCAGCACGGTCCCGAAGATATGCGCCGTCCGCAGCGTCACCTGGTTGAGCTGGTAGGCCCGGTACGACAGTTCGCTGATGGTGATCAGCGACACCAACGACGTCGCCTTGACCAGTTGGATCATCAAGTTGCCCCAGGGCAGCACGATCACCACCGCCGCCTGCGGCAGGACCACGTGGCGCATAATCTGCCCGCCGGTCAGCCCCAAGGCGAGCCCCGCCTCCCGCTGCCCCCGCCCGGCCGCCTGCATGGCGCCGCGGACGACCTCCGCGCCATAGGCGCCGTAGTTCAGGCCCAACGCCAGGACGGCGACGGCGAAGGCGGGCAGCGAGATGCCGAAGTCGGGAAGGACGAAATACATCCAGAACAACTGAATCAGCAGCGCCGTGCCGCGGAACACCTCGATGTAGACCGCCGCCGGCCAGCGCAGCACGCGCAGCCGCGCTTGCCGCGCCAAGCCGGCCAGCACCGCAGCTGCGAATGCCAGGACGCCGGCCAGGAGCGCGATCTCGAGAGTGACGAGCGCGCCCGACAGCAGCAGCATGGGGCCGGCCCGTCAGCGGCACAGCGCCTCCGTCGTGCGGTCCGGCAGGTTGGCCGCGGTGAAGCCGAACGGGGCCATGGCGGCCAGGAAATCGGGGGTTTGCTTCAACTCGGCCAGTGCGGCGTTGAAGGCGCGGGCCAAATCCGCATCGGCAGGTCGGAAGGCAAAGGCGTCGAAGCCGCGCGCGGCCCGCCCATCGATCACCGGGTCGGGAAAGTTTGCGACCAGCTCCAGCCCGCTGGCGGGACCGCTCGTGGCCAGCAGCCGCCGTGCCGGCAAATCGCTGATGGCGAAGGCGTCGGCGCGCCCAGCCGATACGGCGGCGATGGCGCTGGGTCCGTCTGGGAAGGCCATGACCCGGCTTTCCGGGATGCCGAGCGCCTTGGCATAGCCATTCTGCGCCGCGCCGGCCATGACGGCCAGGCGAAGCGGCTTTTGCACCAGGTCCTCGTAGCCGTGGATGGCGGCGGGGTTGCCGGCCTTCACCACCATGCCCTGGCCAATGGCGTAGATCGGTTCGGAGAACGTCACCTGGGCGCAGCGCGCGGGCGTCACGAACATCGCCAGCACGGTGTCGAACCGGTTGGCCCGCAGGCCGGGGATCAGGGCCGCGAACTCGGTCAGCACCCCATCCATGGTCTTGATGCCCATGCGCGCAAACACCAGCCGCGCCACCTCCGCATCGGCGCCCGTCAGCTTGCCGGCCTCGTCGGCGAAGGCATAGGGCACCTGGTTCGGAAACCCGACCCGCACGGTTCCGGCAGCTTGGATGCGGGCCAGCGTGTCCTGGGCGCCAGCCGGGATGGCCGAGGCGAACAGCAGGCCGGCAACGGCCGCGCCGAGCATCGGCCGAAGGCAGAATAGGCGCCGGCCGGAACTTCCAACTTTCGGCATGGGGCTTTTCCTTCAGGTTTAGTATACTGTATCCGATAACCATCCGGGTTCAAGCGGCGCCAAAGGTGGAGCGGATGCTACGCCAGGATTGCTGGATCAGGTCTTCGGTCAGCGCGCGCGCTATGCGGCCTCGCTTGTGCAGGATCGCCTCGATGATCTCCCTATTGCCCTCGATTGAAAGCTGCATCAGGTCCGGCGTGCGGCTGTAGGCCAGGAAGCGGTAACGCAGCGCCTGCTTGCCGATGCTGCCCAGCAGGCGCCGGAGCGTCGCGTTGCCCGAGGCGACATGAATCTGGTTGGACAAGCGCACGTTTTGCCCGAAATACCTGCGCACGTCGGCCGCACCATGCGCCTCCGACAGTCCGCTCAGCGCCGCCTGCAGCGCCAGGACGTGCGCATCCGTTCGATGGTTTGCCGCGGCCGCGGCCGCCAGGCCCTCCAGCGGGATTCGGCAGGTGTAGATCTCATCCAGGTCGCCTTCCGTCAGCAGTCCGACCCGGACACCGCGCCGCCGGTCGCGCACCAGCAAGCCATCCTGCTCCAGGATGCGGAACGCCTCGCGGACTGGGGAACGGCTGACAGTGTAGCGCCGGACGACGTCCTCCTCCACCAGCCGGGTCCCGGGCGCGATCTCGCCAAACACGATCTGGTCTTCCAGGAAGCGCGCCAACTCCTTGGCCAGAACCTCGGGTATCTGGAATCCGGGCGCTTCGGCGATGATGCCGTTCATGGCTAAGCTGCCCGGCCCACGCCGAGGTAGCGGTCGAACAGCCCTGGCTCCGCCTCCAATGCAGGCCGCGTCACATCCGCGGTCACGCAGCCGTCCTCCATGAACAGGAACCGGCTCGCGATCCTGCCCGCCGCCGCCATCGTCTGCTCCACTACCAGCAAGGCCACGCCGGCGGCGTTGATCTCGGCCAGCGCTGCCGCGATGGAATCGATGACCAGTGGCGCCAGGCCGGCGGTCGGCTCATCCAGCATCAGCACGGCCGGGTCGCCGGACAGGGCGCGGGCGATGGCCACCATTTGCTGCTGCCCTCCGCTCAGCCGGCCGGTCTGCTCGTGCAGTCGCCCGGACAGGGCCGGGAAAAGCCGCAACAGGCGCGGCAGCGGCCAGCTTGTGCCGGGCTTGCGCGAGACGGCCAGGTTCTCTCCCACGCTCAGCCGCGGGAAGATGCCGCGGCTCTCTGGCACGTAGCCGAGGCCGGCCCGCACCGCCCGGTGCGGCTTGCCGGGTCCGCCGGCCCGGCCCAGCACCATCAGTCGCCCCGCGCTGGGCGGCACCACGCCCGCGATGCAGTCGAGCGTGGTGGTCTTGCCCATGCCGTTTCGGCCGAACAGTGCGACGGCCTCCCCGGCCCGCACGTCGAAGCTGACCCCGCGCAGGATCACCACCCCGCTACGGGCCGCATGCACCCCGTCCAGGCTAATGACGGGCAAAGCCCACCCCCAAATAGGCTTGCCGCACGCCCGGGTCGGCTACGACGCTGTCGGGCGTGCCGGAGGCGATCACGCGGCCATTGTCCAGCACCGTCACGGTATCGGCCACGTCCAGTAGAAATCCCATGTTGTGCTCGACCAGGCAGATCGCGACGCGGGACCGCAGCCAGCGCAGCGTGCGGTCCAACTGCGCCATCTCACGCGCCGTCAGCCCGGCCGCAGGCTCGTCGAGCAGCAGCACCCGCGGACGCAGCGCCGCGGCGTGGC
Organism: uncultured Acetobacteraceae bacterium; assembly: GCA_964235765.1. Classification (GTDB taxonomy): domain Bacteria; phylum Pseudomonadota; class Alphaproteobacteria; order Acetobacterales; family Acetobacteraceae; genus JAVVHH01. Next base: position 17,556 of record CAXSDH010000032.1, on the reverse strand, counting down.
ACAGCTCCGCCAGCCGCCGCAGCCCATGGCTGAACGTGCCGGCCGCACGGTCCAGCATCGGGTCCAGCCCCAGGTAGGACGCCGCCTCGTAACCCCAACCGCCGTCCTTCGCACCGAGCTGGATGTGCTGACGCAAGGTCAGGCTCTCGTAGATCTGCGGCGTCTGGAACGTCCGCCCCACGCCCTGCCGCGCCCGGCGGCGCAGTCCGGCCCGGTCCAGCGCCGTGCCGCCCAACCGAACCTGTCCGGCGTCCGGGACGGCCGTCCCCGAGAGCACGGCGATCAGGGTGGATTTGCCGGCGCCATTGGGGCCGATCACCCCATGGATGCAGTCCGCCGCCAGAGCAAGCGCGACACCGTCCAAGGCCTGCTTGCCGCCGAAGCGCTTGGACAGCCCCACCGCCTCCAGCACAGCCTCAGCGGCCATGGCGCCGCACCCCGAAGCCCTGCGGCGCAATCAGCACGATGCCGATGAACACCAGTCCCAGGATCAGCCGGTAGTTCGGCACCGCCTGGCTTAGGACCTGTTCCAGCAGCGTATAGACGGCAGCGCCTAGCAACGGCCCGGTCACGCTGCCGGCGCCGCCCAGTACCGCCATGACCAGCACCGTCCCCGAGGCCGACCAGTCCACCGCCGATGGCGCGACCGACCCCACGATATAGGCCGACAGCCCGCCGGCCAGGCCGGCGAGCGCGCCGGACAACGCGAGCGTCGCGATCCGCACCGCTAGCACGTCGATGCCGCTGCTGGCCGCCCTTAGCGGATTGTCCCGGACCGCATGCAGCACCATGCCGGGCCGGCTCCGCAACAACGTGCGTAGCCCGAACACGGCGGCGCCTGCGAGCGCCAACGCGGTCCAGTACAGTGCCCGGTCGTCCAACTCGCGCCCGAACAGGCGTGGAAACGGCAGGCCGACGAGGCCATCGCTGCCGCCGGTCACCGCCACCCAGCTATTGGCGATCTGGGCGACCATTCCCCCGAAGGCGAGCGACCCGATGGCGAAGGCGACGCCCGAGAGCCGTCCCAGCACCACCCCGAGCACCGCACCCGAGGCCGCCCCGAACAGGCAGCCGGCAGCCAGTCCGGCCAGCAGCCCGTCCGACACGTGAAGCGCGGTCCATGCCGCGGCGTAAGCGCCACCCCCGAACAGCGCCGCATGACCGAACGAGGTCAGGCCCAATTGCCCCATCACCAGCCCGAAGCTCATCGCCCAGGTCCCGTAGGCCAGCACCAGCGCAAACAGGTGGACGTAGAACCCCGGCAGGCCCAATGGGGCCGCTGCGCCCGTCAACAGCAGCACCCAGGTGACGAGGCCAGCCGGCAGGTCCGGCTTGCGCCAGCCGGACCAGAGGCTGGTCAACGCCGCCACCTATCCGGCCCGGCTCGGCACGAGGCCGAACGGACAAACCAGCAGCATCCCGATCACAGCCACGAACAGCAGCAAATAGGCGGCCGGCGAGGCGTAGGTTGCCCCTAGGGTCAGGATCACGCCCACCAGCAACGACGCCAGCGCCGTGCCGGGGAGGCTGCCCAGGCCGCCCACGATCACGACGATGAACACCAGCACGGTGACCGTCAGGTCCATGCCGTTGCTGGCGCCGATCATCGGCAGTACCAGCACGCCGGCGAAAGCGGCCAGGGCGGAGCCAATGGCGAACACCACCGTGAAGGCCCGGTCCACGTCCACGCCGGCGATCTCCGCCGTATCCGGGTCCTCGGCCGCCGCACGGAGCCGCAGACCGTAACCCGTGCCGTAAAGCGCCAGCACGAGCAGCCCGGCGGCAGTCAGCGAGATTGCGGCAAGGAAGACGGAATAGGTGGCAATATGTCCGCCGAACAGCGAGATTCCGCCTGAAAGCATGGCGGGAATAGGCGTCGAATAGCTGCGCGCGCCCCAAATGCCGACGATCGCGGCGTCGATCACGATGCCCAGTCCGAACGTGAACAACAGCACCGCCATCTCGCCATGCCGACGGAGGCGGCGGACAACCAGCAGGTCGAGCCCGGCCGCCACGGCCCCAACCATCAACGGCGCCGCCAGCAGCGCCACCCATAGTCCTGCCACCGTGTGGATGCTGGCGCCCATAAACGCCCCCAGCGCATACAGCGTGCCGTGCGCAAAGTTGACCACCCGGCCCACGCCGAAGATCAGCGTCAGGCCCATCGCGACCAGCAGCAGCGAACAGCCGTACAGCAGCCCGCTGACCACAGCCAGGCCGAACACCTCCATCAGCGCACTTGGCAGCCCGTCTGCTCGAGCGGCGGCATGACGTCCGCCGCCTCATGCCGTTGTACGGCCACGAACCCGTAATCCGAGCCAGCCACCGGCGACGCGAGCTTCTGCACCTTCGCCGACCAAACCGGGCTGATCGCCTGCTGGTCGCCGCCGCGGAACCGCAATGGCCCAACGATGGTGCTGAACGTGCCGGATTGCAGCGCATCGCGAACCGCGGCCGGGCTGGCGTCCTTCGCCGTCGCAAGGGCCTGCAGCATGACGGTCGTCGCGATGTAGGACTGCAGCACGCCCTCGCTCGGCGCGCGGCCGAACTTGCTGCGATAGGCCTCCGCGACCGGGGCGGACGCGGGTTCGGTCATCGGCGCCGCGCTCGCCGGCTCCACGGTTCCCACCGCAGCGTCCTTCAATTGGTCGATCAGGTCCTGCGGCAGGCCGGTCGGCGCCAGCACGGTGACCCGCTCCAGTAACTTCACGTTGTTGGCCGCGATCATCAACTGCACGTAGGGCGATCCCAGCGCCACAGGCAGCCACAGGCCCGTGGCGCCGGACTGCAAGACCTTGTTCAGGTACGGCGCCCAATCCGCCGTGTCGAGCGGGGCGTAGCTCTCGCCCACGATCTTGATCCCCGGGATTTCCGAGAACGCCCTCCCGGACGAGCGGCCGTACAGGTAGTCGCTGGCCAGGATGTAGAAACCGCCCTCGGCCAGCTTCGGCTGGGTGTCCTTGAAGCGGGCCACCGCGCGGGCGATGGTGGTGGCCGACGGCACCACCCGGAATGTCCAAGGATTGCAGCTTTTGCCGGTGATCTCATCGGCAACGGCGCTGCCCAGCACGTTCGGCACCGACAGGCGTCCCGCGCGGGACGCTGCCGCCAGGGCCGCCCCTTCGCTGCTGAGCGACGAGCACAACAGGCCCGAGACGCCTTCCGAGATCAGGCTGACCGCCTGCTGCTGCGCCACCGAGGGGTCGCTCTTGCTGTCCCGGATCAGCAGTTGCACCGGCCGTCCGCCGATCTCCGGCATCGACGCGACGGCCAGCTCCGCCCCTTCCCGCAGCCGATTGCCGATATCGGCGCCGGCGCCGGACAGCGCGGCGACGCAGCCGAGCTTGATCGGCTCGGCAGCCCGCGCGGCCCCTACTTCCAGCGTCAGGGCAGCAAGTGCCGCCCAGGTCATCAGCCAGAGGCGGCAAGCGCGCATAAACCCTCCAATGTTCAGCCTCGGACAGGAATTGCGCCGGATCAGTCCTTGTGGGCGCGGCAGGCGCGGTCGAATGCGTCGAACGTTTGTAAGAGGTCATCGTCCGTATGGGTGATGGAAATGAAGCGGCGATTGTTGGGCAGCACGAACAAGCCCTGGCGGAGCATCTCGGTCTCCAGCCTGGCCTGCCGTTTGGTGTCCGTCGCCGTGATGTCCCGGTAGCTGACCGGCGGCTTGGCGGCAAACAGGAAGTGCCACATCGGCCCTTCGCCGAAAACGGTCAGCCCCATGCCGTTGCGGTCGGCGACCTCCTGCAAGCCCGCGCGCAGCTTGTCGGCCATGGCGAACACGCGGTCGTACAACCCCGCTTGCTCCAGCACGTCCAGCGTGGCCAGCGCCGCGGCGCAGCCGAGCGGATGGCCTTGCAGCGTGCCGTTCTGGTAGACGAAGCCGGCCGTGCCCTTTTTGCTGGGGTCTGCCTGCTCCATAATGTCCGCCCGGCCCGCCACCGCGCCCACCGGCAATCCGCCGCCGAGGATCTTGCCGTAGGTCGCCAAGTCCGGCAGCAGGTCGAAGTACGATTGCGCCCCGCCCAGGCCGTAGCGGAACCCGGTCACCACCTCGTCCAGGATCATCAGCACGCCATGCTTCTGCGTCAGCTCCCGCACGCCCGCGAGAAAACCGGGCAATGGGGAGATGATACGCTGGATCGGCTCGATGATCACTGCTGCAAGCTCGTGCGCGTGCGCCTCCAGGATCGAGCGCAGCGCATCCAGGTCGTTGAACGGCGCGACCAGCATCAGATCCTGTACCACGTCTGGGATGCCGCTGGTGTCGGGGTGCGGCGCGGGGAAGTTGCTGGTCTGCTTCGGTGTGGTGCTGAGCTGCGCGTAGTCGTGGTTGCCGTGATACGCGCCCTCGAACTTCAGGATCTTCATCTTGCCAGTGAAGCCGCGCGCCAGCCGGATGGCGTGGAAGGTGCTTTCTGAGCCGGACGTGGTGAACCGGATGCGCTCGGCGCAGCGCATATAGGGCGTGACCCGGCGCGCCAGCTCGACCGCGGGCTCGTTCAGGTAAGCGAAGAAATGGGTGCCCTTGGAGACCTGGTCGATCACAGCCCGCTGGATGGCCGGATGGGCATGGCCCAGGAACAGCGCGCCGGACCCGAGCACGTAATCGATATACTCATTGCCCGACGTGTCCCAGAAGCGCGGGCCGCTACCGTTGCGGACTACGAACCGCACGTCGGGCGCTAGCGCGTTGCCGCCAAGCACACCGCCCGGCAGGGTGCGCGCAGCGACCGCGAACTCCGCTTCCTCGTACTCCGACACCTTGGCATGACGGCCGATCACCGGTGCTGCAACGACGTTCATCGAAGCCCATCCTTATCCAACTGAAACTCCCGCCCGCTAAACATCGTGCCGTATACAGTGCACGAAGGCAATCGGCGCTTCCTGCCGCCGTGCCAAAATCATTGTTCGAGGATCACCGCACGGTTCAGGTCGAGCCGCATATGCAGGGCCGTGCCAGCGGGATGCCGGTCGATCACCTCGGCCCCCGGTACCGTCATCAGGATGGGACGGTGAGAGCCGATCCCGGCGACCACGTGTGTGAAGCTGCCTTGATAGCTGTGGGCGCTGACAATGCCGGTCACGACGTTCAGCCGGTCGCCGAGCGGCGGCACGATGGCCACGTCCTCCGGGCGGACGAACACGTCTACCTTGCAGCCGGGCGCCAGGCGGCCCTGGTGCCGCTCGACGAACAGCACCGCGCCCACGTCCAGGTCGATGCGCAGGCCGTCGCGCGCGGACGCGCCTACAACGCCGGACAACACGTTGGTTTCGCCTACGAAGGACGCCACGAACGCCGAGCGCGGGGCGCCATAGATCTCGCGCGCCGTGCCGAGCTGCTCGATCCGGCCCTGGTTCAGCACCGCCACGCGGTCGGACAGGCTCAGCGCCTCTGCCTGGTCATGGGTCACGAAGACCGCGGTCACGCCGGTCTGGCGCTGGATTTGCCGTATTTCGATCTGCATCTGCGTGCGCAGATTCTTGTCCAGGGCCGAAAGTGGTTCATCCAGCAGCAGCAGCCGCGGCTCGATCACCAGGGCACGCGCCAGAGCCACGCGCTGCTGCTGGCCACCGGAAAGCTGGGCGGGCCGCCGCGCGCCCATCGCCTCCAGCCGCACCATGGTGAGCGCTTGGTCCACCCGTTCCCTGATCCGAGCCTTCGGATGCCGCCGCTCCTCCAGGCCGAACGCGACATTCTGCGCCACGGTCATGTGGGGGAACAGGGCGTAGTTCTGGAACACCACCCCCACATCGCGCAGATAGGGTGGGCGGTCGGTCACATCCTGCCCGTCCACCACGATCCGGCCGGAGCTGGGCGGAAAGAACCCGGCGATCATGTTCAGCAGGCTCGTCTTGCCGCAGCCGCTGGGGCCGAGCAGGGTCAGGAACTCGCCCCGTTCCACCACCAGCGAAATGCAGTCCACCGCGCGCACCCCGCCATACGACTTTGTGACGCCGCGCAACTCCAGCGCGGGGGCGGCACTGCCACTCAGCGCGAGGGCGGCGCTGCCGCTCAGGGGGAAACCAAAGCCGGCGCTGCAGCGCCCGTCTCGCGGCGGCGAAGGTCGAGCTCGCCGATCGCGCCCACCGACATGCACCAGCCATTGGGCAAATACAGCGTCGAAGACATTTCCTCCACGATGGCGGGTCCGGAAACCGAAACGTCGTAGGCCAGGTCTTCCCGGCGATAGACCGGGCATTCCACCGGCCCCTTCGTCGACAGAAGCATCCGCGTGCCGGCCGGCCTTCCATGGCCCGGCAGCGGCCGGGTCCAACACGGACGCTCGGACGCGACGCTGCCGAGCGCGCGCACCGTGACGATCTCCACCCCGCGCCCCACGTCGCGCCGGCCATACTCCCGCTCGAAATCCTGCTCGAACAGCGACAGCACCGCCGCGCAGTCCGCGCATCGCGGCACGGCGCACGTCAGCTCGTGCGCCTGCCCCTCGTAGCGCAGATCCAACTGGAACTCCGCCTCGTAAGCATCCACCGCGATCCCCTCCGCCGTGAACTCCTGCCGCAGCGCGGCCGCGAGGCCATCCAGAAGCTGCATGGCCAGCGCCAGGCCCGGTTCATCCAGCGGGCGCAGCAACGTGGCCGAGCGGTCCTTCATCAACGCCGCGCACAGCGCCCCGAACGCTGAGAATGCCCCCGGCGCGGGCGGGACGACCACCCGGGGAATGGCGGCCTCCTCCGCCACCAAGCAAGCGTGCAGCGGGCCGGCGCCACCATAGCTCAGCAGCGCGAACTCCCGCGGATCGAAGCCGCGCGCGACCGAGATTTCGTAAACCGCCGCGGTCATCTTGGCGACTGCCAGCGTCAGGATCGCCTCCGCCATCGCGGGCACGTCCAGCCCGGCCTGGTCCGCCAACGCCCCGATGGCCGCCGCGGCGGCCACCCGATCCACCGTCAGCGAGCCGCCGAGTTCCTGCGCCGCGCCGATGCGCCCGAGCACCACGTTCGCGTCGGTCACCGTCGCCCGTGTGCCGCCCCGGCCGTAGCACGCCGGGCCGGGCGCCGCGCCGGCGCTTTCTGGCCCTACATGCAGCGCGCCGCCAGCGTCGACGGCCGCGATGCTGCCGCCGCCAGCCCCGATCGTGTGGATGTCGAGTTGCGACAGATGGACGACGAGGCCTTCCAGGATCGTCTCACGCCGGAGCGGGAAGCGGGCGCCGGCGACCAGCGCCACGTCGGTGCTGGTGCCGCCCATGTCGTAGGTGATCAGGTTGGCGATCCCCACGGTGCGCATCAAGTGGACGGTGGACATGACCCCTGCGGCAGGGCCGGACAGGATGGTGCGCACCGGCTGCGCGCTGACCATGCCGGACGACAGCAGGCCCCCGTGCGAGGCCATGGTGAAGAAGCTCGTGCGCGGATTCCGTGCGGCCAGCGCGGCCGTGAGGCGGCCGACGTAACGGGCCATGACCGGCATGACATAGATGTTGATGGCCACGGCGGAGAACCGGTCGAATTCACGGATTTCGTTCAACACGTCCGACGAGATGCTGACGAACTCGAAATGCCGGGCGAACACGTCCCGCGCCATCGCCTCGTGCGCGGGATTGGCGTAGCTGTTGAGGAAGCCGATCGCGATTGCTTCGATTCCGTCCTGTTTCAGGCGGAGCGCCAATTGTTCCAGCGCCGCTTGCTCCAGCGGAACCTGGACGCAGCCGCCGGCGGCGATGCGCTCGGGCACGGCGTGGCGGTCCCGGCGGCGGATCAGCGGCAGGGGGCGGCGGAAATACGGGTCATAGAGCGTGCCCGGCACCAGCCGCGTCGTCCGTCCGATCTCCAGCACGTCGCGGAATCCCGCCGTGGTCACGAACGCCGCACGCGCGCCGCGCCGCTCCAGCAGCGCATTGGTGGCAACCGTGGTGCCATGCACGACCCGGTCCAGGTACTCCGCCGGCGCGCCGGACTTGTCGAGCGCTGCGATGACGGCCTCGTCCGGCGCCGCGCGGACCGAGGGCACCTTCACCGCCCGGAAGCTGCTTGTGTCCTGATCGTACAGCACGAGATCGGTGAACGTGCCGCCAACATCGATGCCGGCGATGTAGGTGCGTTGCGCTGCCATGCCGGTCAGACCAGGGCGGCCCGCAACAGCCGCAGCACCGCCGGCCCGCCCCATTCCAGGCCCGGCATCACAGCGATCTCGCCGGAGTCCAGATCGGAGTCGACGCCCGCGAGCCACAGGCGCACCGACGGCCCCTGCGCCGCCGCAATCTCCAGCATCGCGCCAAAACTTGCGCCGAGACTTGCGGCCCGCTCCGGGCTCAGCCGGCATTGCTCGACCGTCAGCCCAGGCGCCGCCCGCGCGTGGACCGGGGCAGCCCGGTCGAGATAGCTGCGCAGGCCCGCTTCGGTGACATAGCCATCCGCGAGGTCCTCGGCGATGGCGGCCGGCGCGCGGAGCGATGGATCGCCCCAGCCGCCGCCGCCGGAGCTCTGCATGACCAGCACATCCCCGGTCCGCAGGGGAAAGTTCGCAATCTTCCCGGGGAAATCGGAGACGCGGACCGGGATGCCGTCCCGCCGCACCGCATAGGCGTTCGGCGCGCCGGACACCCCGCCATTTGCACCGGCCGGCGGGACGATGTTGCGATCCGAGAGCACCGACAGGAACGCGTCCGGCTGCAGGATCTCCACTTCGCGGATCAGCCCGCACCCGCCGCGATGCGCTCCTGCGCCGCCGCTGTCCGGACGGATCTCGTTGCGGAGCACACGGAGCGGGTAGATCGTCTCGATCACCTCGCTCGACTGGATGGAGACGTTCTCGCCCTCGTTGAAGGCGCGCACCACCGGATTGCCGTCGCCGCTTTGGAAGCCGCCCGTGCCGCCGGAGGGATACTCGTAGAAGATGAAGTCGTGCCCACCGATATAGGTGTGGTTGGAGGTGCCGCGCACGTCCCCGGTGATGCGCTCGGGTATCACCCGGCCCAGCGCGCCCATTACCGCGGCGTCGCAGGCAAAGCGCACCTCGTTCAGCCCGCCGCACGGCGCTGGAGCGCGCGCGTTGACGATGGTTCCGGGCGGAGCGGTCACGGTCAGCACCCGCAGCGTGCCGGAATTGATCGCGCCGCGCGGATCGAGGAACGACTTGACCACGGTCAGCACCGAGGTCGGCGCGATCGCCGGGCCGGCGTTGAGCGGCGCGTTCACCTGGTCCGAACTGCCCGTGAAGTCGGCATGCAGCGTGTCGCCGTCCACGGTCAGGGCCACCGTCACACGCAGCGGGTGCGGGGTCGAGGCGTTGCCGTCGAGATAGGCGGTGTGCCGGTAGAGCCCGTCCGGCAGCGCGCGAACCGCGGCGCGGAGGCGGCGCTCGGAGGCGTCCAGCAGGTCGTCGATCGCCTGACCGAGCACCTCGGGCCCATACTTCCGGTCGAGGTCGCGCAGCCGCCGCTCGGCCACGCGGCAGATGCCGAGCGTGGACTGAAAGTCCGACGTCGCCTCGCGTGTGACGCGCACGTTGTCGAAGATCAGTCGCATCACCTCGGATGCGCCCTCGCGTGGTATCTTGATGTAGTTGAGGCGCAAGCCTTCTTGCAGGATGCTGGTCGCCGCGCCGTTCAGCGATCCCGGTGTCATCCCGCCGACATCGCCCCAGTGCGAGCGGACGACGACATAGAAGGCCGCGGTCCCGCCGATGAACACCGGCCAGATCACCGCGATGTCGTTGAGGTGGGTGCCGCCCGTGTAGGGGTCGTTGTGCAGCAGGATGTCGTCAGGGCCGATCGCGTCGTGCACCTGCAGCGCCGCTTCGACGGCGCTAGCGACGGGGATGATGTGGAACGGGTGATCCTCGCCCGACTCCGCCACCAGCCGCCCGTGACGGTCGATCAGCACGCAGGAGAAATCATATCCCTCGTAGATGATCGAGCTGTAGGACGAGCGGATCATCGCACGCCGCATCTCGCGCACGATGGAGCCGAGCGCCTCGCCGACGACCGACATCGTCACCAGATCCGTGCGGCGCGGGGGCGCCGGATCCAAGGCGCGGATCAGGTCATCCATGCCGCCACGCAGACGATCTACTTGCCGGCCCAGATGTTGAAGCGGCGGGTCAGCTCCTCGGTCTGCTCGGCCCAGAACCCATCGTTCAGGGCCACCGAATGCCGCAGCCGTTCTGGCGTCAGCACGTTGGGCTGCAGGGCGGCGTCGACTTCGCTGGCGGGCACCAGGAGCGTGGGGCCGTAGCCGGAGGCCCTGGAAAAGGCGAGCTGGCGCTGCACGTCGGCGGTCGATGCGATGAACAGGATGGCCTGCTCGCGGTTGGACGAGCCTTTGGGGATTCCCCAGTAGTCATGGAAGTAGATGGAACCAGCGTCCCAGTTCAGCGCGTAGTGCTTGCCTTCCGTCCGATTGGCGGAAATCATCCGGCCGCTGTAGGCCGCGGTCATCACCACCTCGCCGGCGGCGAGTGCCTGGACCGACTGCGCGCCCACCGTCCACCACGCGATGTAGGGCTTCAGCACGTCGAGTTTGCGGAATGCTCGCTCCACGCCGGCCGGCGTGGCCAATTCCTTGTAGACGTCCGCCGGGGCCACCCCGTCGGCCATCAGGGCGACTTCGAGCGTCAGGCGCGGATCCTGCCGCATCCCGCGCTTACCGGGGAACCGCGCCACGTCCCAGAAGTCAGCCCAGGTTTTCGGCCCGTCGCCCTGGATCCTGCTTGCATCGTAACCCATAACCAGGGCGCCGGTGAGAAATCCGAGGCCGCATTCCGTCTGAGATACCGCAGCCGGGAGGAATTTCGACTTGGCGGGCAGCTTGGACCAGTCCAGCTTCTCGAAGTAGCCCTGCTCGCATCCGGCGAACATGATGTCCGCATCCACGTCCACGACATCCCAGGTCACGTTCTTCGCCATGACCTGCGCGGCGATCGCGGAGAGTGCGCCAGAATAGGTGTCTTCGATCATCGCAACCTTCGCCGAAGCCATGAACGGCTTCACGAACGCCTCCCTGATCGCGTCCTGCAGCCCCCCGCCGAATGAGACCCAAGTTAGATCCCGCGCAAGCACCGGCGGAGCGGCGAGGGCGATCGCCGCTGCGATCACTGCGCCGAAGCGGAAGCTGCTGGTCATTCGATATCTCCGCAGTTTGGTCTACGGTATACAGATAAGCCTGCCGCTGCAACTTTGGTTCCGCGAGCCAGGCGAGTGCCGGAAGGGGAGGTTCCGTATACAAACTCCGGTCATGTGTCGCGCTCGCCCGCCATCCGCCGGGTTCGCGCAGCCATCCGGCCCGTCAACATCATCAGCACGACCGAGACGGCCGTCAGCAGCGTGGCGGCCGCCAGGATCGTTGGATTGACGTTCTCTCGGAGCCCGTTGAACATCTGCCGCGGCAGCGTGAGCTGGGACGGGCCGCCGACGAACATCGCAACGATCACGTCGTCGAGGGACGCTGCGAAGGCGAACAGCGCGCCAGTGGCGATGCCGGGCGCGATCAAGGGCGCGGTGACCCGCATGAAGACGCGATGTGGTCGTGCGCCGAGGCTGGCGGCCGCGCGGGCGTAGTCGTCGGTCAACCCGGCCAGGGAGGCCCGCACGCTTACCACCACGAAGGGCAGCGCGATCATGGTATGGGCCAGCACCAGCCCGGCATAGGTCCCGGCCAGATGCAGGCGCGCATAGAAGAAGAACGACGCCACAGCGACGATCACCGCTGGGATTGCCATCGGCAGCACGAGCAAAGTGCCGACCAGGTCCCGCCACGCGCCCGGCAGCTTCCGCAGGCCGAGGGCCGCCGTCGTGCCTAGGGTCGTTGCCAGCAAGGCCGCGCCCGTGCCGACCATGAGGCTGTTCCGCAGCGAAGCGAGCCATTCGGGGCGAGTGAAGAAGGCCTCGTACCAGCGCAGCGACCAGGCCGGCACCGGGTAGACCAGCTCCACCCCCGCCGTGAAGGAGAGCGGGATCACGACTAGGATCGGGGTCATCATGAACAGCAAGGCGGCCAAGCCAAGCCCCCGGGCGCCGAGCGACAGGAAGCCGAACAACCAGAGCCGGCTTCTCACGGCATCGCCGCCGCAACGCCCCTGCCGAACCTGCTGACGCCTGCGTAGACGAGGCAGGCGAGCGCCAGAAGCAGCGTTCCCAGCGCTGAGGCCAGTCCCCAATTCAGCGACTCGTTTGTGTAAAGGGCGATAAAGTAGCTGATCATCTGGTCGCCGGGACCACCGACCAGCAATGGGGTGATGTAGTAGCCGAGCGCGAGGATGAACACGAACAGCATGCCCGCCACGATGCCGGGCGCGGTCTGCGGCAGGTATACCCGCCGGAACCCGCGCCACGGATTGGCGCCAAGGCTCCCTGCGGCCCGCAGCAGCTCCGGCGGCACTTTCCGCATCGCGGCATAGAGCGGCAGGATCATGTAAGGCAGGAGCACCTGGGTCATCGACAGGATGACGGCAAAGCGGTTGCCGAACAGCGGCAGCGGGCCATCGATCACGCCGCTGGCACGCAGGATCCGGTTCACCAGCCCCTCCGTCTGCAGCAGCACGATCCAGGCCGTCGTGCGCACCAGCAGCGGCGTCCAGAATGGCAGCATCACCAGGGTCAGCAGCAACGGCAACATGCGCGGCGACGCCGTGGCCAGCAAGTGCGCCGCAGGGTATCCGATCACCAAACAGAGCAGCGTGACCGTGGCGCTGATGGCCAGCGTCCGGGCGAACAGGCCGATGAACAGGCGGTCCCCGTCCGGCAAGCGCGTGATCGCGCCGTCCGCGCCACGGCGCATGTCGGTTGCGGCCAGGTAGTAGAAGTCTGTGTAGGGACCAGATTGCTGCCGCAGCACGGTCCATACTTCCGGCGCCCCCCAACGGCGGTCGATCGCGGTGAGCTGGGCGCGGGCATCCCCGGCCGACGCGCCGACGAGCGCATTTGCCGTCTTCATCACCAGGGCGCGGTAGCCGGCCACGGCGAAGTTTAGGCGCCGGCTCAGTATCCCTATGGCATCGGTCTGCGCTGCGCCCCGCATTTCGTCGACCAGTGCGGCGAACGCAGAATCGTCCGGCAAGCCATGGCCGTCCCAGGATTGTAGCGCGGCGACGGTGCGCGGCAGCGTCCCCGGAATTTCGGCGTTCTCGACGCTGCGGAGCAGGAATAGGCCGATTGGGCCGATGAGGCACACGGCCAGCAGGATCACGGCTGGCAAGACCAGCGCGATGTGGGCCGCCGCGGTTTTGGGTTTTGGCCTGCCCCTGATCATGCTCAATTCTCTCCGGCGGCGGTGGCCCTTACGCGCGATCCGCACGCCCTCAACCTGATCCACGGCGCTCGCCGGATACTTACCCTCGGCCAGCAGGCTTTCCAAGCCGACCCGGCCGGGATCGGCCGCCAGGCGGGCCTGGGCGGTGCCGCCGCCGTCATCGGCCAGCAGGGCGCCAAGCCGCTCGCGCATCGCAACGCCTCCATCGCCACCTTGGCCTTGAACTCAGCCGAATACCGCTGCCGCTTGCCCATCATCAGGTCCGTCCTTCATCGGCGAACCAAGCTCACTCTGCGCTGGGCCGCACACTTCAACAAACCGCGGTTCGGATCACTTGCGGCCCGCAGCGTGCAAACGGCTTCCCAAGACGGCGGCGAACATCTGGCGCAGCGTCGCCTGCCCTTGCGCTGGGTCCGGCTGGCCGACGCCCATCCAACGCCGCACCTCAACCAAGTGAACGTCGAACAGGATCTGGGCCAGCAGCGCCGCCGGCACATCCAAATGCAAACACCCAGCGTCGTGGGCGCCCTCAAGCAAGGTCGCAATTGCGTCCTGCCACGTCTCCATCCGGTGCAGGTAGCGGCTTGCCTGTTCCCCGATCCCAGGTGACAGCCGGTCGTAATGCACGACCTCCCGCAAGGTTGGACGCGCCAACTCCGGCTCTTGCGCGAAGTAGGCGTAGATCGGCCCTAGCAGCTCCGCCAACTGGTCCAGCGGCGCGGCCGGGCGGCTCGCCGCGACCAGGGCGCGCCGCAGCACCTCGTCGAGGTCATCGTTGATGACCAGGAACAAGAGATCCCGTTTGTCCTTGGCGTACACGAACAGGGTGCCGACGGACACGTCGGCCAGTTGCGCGATCTCCCGCGTGGTCGCAGCGTCATAGCCACGGGTGCGGAACACCTCTGCCGCGGCCTGGTGCAGCCGGCGCAGGCGGTCGCGCTTGCCGCGCTCCCGCAAACCCAGCACCTGCCCGTCCGCCTCCATCTTACGCATCCGTCCCACGCACCTCGGCCACCCCGCGCACCCGGCCCGGTTTCGTAAGCCTGCAACCAAACCGAGGCAAGCAAACCCCTAAAATGTGTTGCGCTCAAACTTGACTGCAATCATTGTTGGAGGTGTGGAAGCCGGCGCCAAGCCGGCCCTTGACGGAGGGCGTGCCGGATGCAGGACTTCGATCCCTCTTTGCCGCGCCGTGCCGCGCGCGTCCGGGCGATCCGCGACCAGACGCCGCGCATACGCGAGTTCGTGTTGGCCGGCGACGGCGCGCCCCTGCCGCCGTTCGAGGCTGGGGCGCACATCGAGGTCGCGGCGGGCGACGGCATCATCCGCTCCTATTCACTGGCCAACGATCCCCGGGACGCCGACCGTTACGTGATCGGCGTGTTGCGGGAGCCGGACGGCCGGGGCTCCGGCTGGCTGCACGGCAGCGTGCAGGTGGGTGACCGGCTGGAGATCGCCGGGCCGCGGAACGCCTTTCCGTTGCAGGAGGGAGCGTCGCAGCATGTGCTGGTCGCCGGCGGCGTCGGCATCACGCCGATACGGTCCATGATCCACCGCCTGCAGGCCATCGGCGCACCGTTCCGGGTCATCTATTGCACGCGCAGCGCCGCCGACACGGCCTACCGGACCGAGCTGCTGGAGGGTCATGGCCCGCGCCTGCTGCTGCACCACGACGAAGGCGACGCGAGCCGCAGCCTCGACTTGGCCGGCTTGCTGCGGGACTACCCGGACGCCGCCCACGCCTACGTCTGTGGCCCGCGCGGACTGATCCAGGCCGCACGCGCTGCGAGCGCGCACTGGCCGGCCGGCACCGTGCATGTGGAGCTGTTCGCCTCCCCACCCGCAACGCCCGCTATACCTTCGCCGGCAACGCCCGAAGGAGACCAGCCGTTCGAGGTCGTGCTGGCCCGCAGCGGCGGGATGCTGCACGTGCCGGCCGACAAGTCCATCCTGGACGTGGTGCTCGCGGCGGGGATCAAGACCCCGTACGTGTGCCGGGAAGGCTGGTGCGGCAACTGCCAGACCGCCCTGCTGGGCGGCAAGGCCGACCACCGCGACGACATCCTGGAGGACGACGAGAAGGCCGCCCAGGACACCATCCATATCTGCATCTCCCGTGCCATGCCGGGCGAGCAGCTCATCATCGACCGCTGACCCATTGCCAAGGAGCATCCCATGTCCGCCATCCTTGACGCGCCGCCGCCCGCCCTGCCTTCCGAGGTCCGCCGCAGCGCCGCCAATCCGGTGCTCAAGCCGCTGATCCTGTCGCGTGGCACTATCCTGACAGCCGACTTGGACCGGGCGCAGGCGTTCTACGAAACCTTCCTCGGCTTGGAATGCAAGCGCATGGAGGGCGGCCGCATGATGGTCAGGGACACCGACCCGGCGAGGCTGCGCCATCGCAACGGCGGCCCCTACTGGGTCATGGACGTGATGGAAGCCAAGGACGGCGTCACCACCAACCTGTTCAAGCATTGGGGCATCGACGTCGCCTCCGCAGCCGAGGTGGACCGGGTCCACGCCCACGCCGTCGCCAACAAGGCGAGCCTGGGCCTGCGGGCCGTCCGCAAGCCCAGGATGCAGCACGGCACCTACTCGTTCTACTTGCAGGATTTCGACTCCAACTGGTGGGAGGTCGAGTGCCGCCCCCCGGGCGAGGCGACGGACGAGGTGTTCGCCCGCGGCGACGGCGGCTTCAACTAGGGCCGGGAGGCACAGCCATGAACGACATGACCCAACTCGTCCCCGACAGCGGCAGCCTGACGCTGTCCCT
This sequence comes from uncultured Acetobacteraceae bacterium, assembly GCA_964235765.1. Classification (GTDB taxonomy): domain Bacteria; phylum Pseudomonadota; class Alphaproteobacteria; order Acetobacterales; family Acetobacteraceae; genus JAVVHH01. The sequence continues at coordinate 1,568 of CAXSDH010000032.1, read as the reverse complement.
GTCGCACGGCACCCTGGAAACGCGCGACCTGGTGGCCGCGCGCCGCTTCTACAACGAGTTCCTGGGGCTGGAGACGGTCCAGCGCGGGGAGATGGCCATCTGGCTTCGCTGCGGCGGCGGCTGGATGGTCGCGGCCGTGATGACCGGCGACACCATGCTGCCCCTGCCACCCGACGTGCGCTGGTGCCTGGACATGGCAACCGCGGAGAACGTGGAGGAGGCGCACGCCGCCGCCCTGCGCTTGCAGGACGAGTACGGCATGCAGGAGATCCGGACCGTTGTCCGTGATGGCGGCCAGACCGGCTTCCTGTTGCGCGACATGGACAGCAACTGGTGGGAAATCTGCCACCGCCCGGGCCGGCTGTTCGACAGCGTGTTCGGACCGGCGGCGTGAACCCGATCGCCGAATTGCGGCTCGTGACCTACGCCGCCCCATCCGGCGGTCAGCCCCGCGCGGGCGTGGTGCGGGACGGCGTCGTGCACGACATGCAGGCCCTGCTCGGCGGCAGCGGCCCCGGCACGATGCTGGCGGCGCTGGAGGACTGGGACGGCGTGCGGGCCGGCCTGGCGGCGGCACGGATGGACGGCGACGGCGTGGGCGCGGTCGGGCAAGTGCGGCTCCTGGCGCCCATCCTGTATCCCCGCGGGCTGTTCTGCGCCGGGGCGAACTACACCGACCACGTGGCGGAGATGGCGCGCGTGCTGGACCTGCCCGACGACGGCGGGCGCAAGGAGGGCGACAAGCCCTGGCACTTCATCGCCACCCCGTCGCACTCGATTGTCGGACCCGGTGCGGAGGTGGAAATTCCGGCCTACTGCGCCCGGCTCGACTGGGAAGCGGAGATTGGCGTCGTCATCGGCCGCCCGGCGCGCAACGTGTCCGTGGACGACGCAATGGCCCATGTCGCCGGGCTGACGGTCGTGAACGATCTTTCCGCGCGGGACCATGTGTTCCGCCCGGGCGTGCCGGTGGCATCCCCGTTCCATTGGGACTGGATGTCGCAGAAGTGCTTCACCGGCGCCAAGCCGATGGGGCCGTGGATCGTGCCGATGGAAGCCATCCCCGACCCGTCCGACCTGGCGGTTCGCCTTTGGGTGAATGACCGGCTGATGCAGGACTCCAACAGCCGCAACATGATCTTCGGCATGGCGGAGCAGGTGGCGCACCTCAGCACCCGCGTCACGCTGCTGCCCGGCGACGTGGTCGCCACCGGCACGCCCGCCGGTGTCGGCATGGCGCATGGCGTCTTCCTCCAGCCCGGCGACGAGGTCCGGATCGAGGTCGGCGGGGTCGGCGCCCTTGTCACAAGGATCGTGCAGCCCGGCACCTAGCCCGCCGCAGCCGCAAGGGCGCTGCACCACCCCGACCACTGCCGGGCCTGCACCCGCGGCGCCAACCAAGCTGGCCGCCGCGGACCAGGACCGTGAAGCTCAAGTTGCCCATCAGCGGGCCGACGGGTGACTACAAGCTCGCGAACTTCATCAACAAGGGCCGCAACTACGTGGCACTGGAGCCATCCTGGCCGTTGCGGCGGCCTGCTTCCTGCTGCTGCGACCCGGTTCGTTCG
>CAXSDH010000031.1:0-38267 GCA_964235765.1 uncultured Acetobacteraceae bacterium | reverse complement strand
GCGTGAAGGTGCCGCCGGCCGTGCTGACGCCGATCAGGACGGTCGGCTTGAAGGTTTCGACGACCTTGACGAGGTCCTTCGTCGGCTCAGCCTCGTGCGCATAGGGCTTCTGCCACTGGTTGAGGTCCTTGCGCGACGGCTCGATCAGGCCGTCGATGTCCATCATGCTGATGCGGGCCCGCGCATCCTTCTCCGACAGGCCCTTCGCCATCATCGCGGAAGCGATCAGGTTGCCGATGCCCACGCCGGCGGAACCGGCGCCGAAGAACAAGTAGCGTTGATCGGCCAGTTTCTCGCCCTTGATCTCGAGCGCCGTGATCAACCCGGCGATGGTCACCGACCCGGTCCCCTGGATGTCGTCGTTGTAGCAAAGGATCTTGTCGCGGTAGCGGTCCAGCATCCGCAGCGCGTCCGTGCCCTTCCAATCCTCGAAATGGATGCAGCAGCCGGGGAACACCTCCTGCACCGCCGCCACGAACTCGTCGACGAAGCTGTCAAGCTCCTCGTCGGGCGGCGGAAGCTGCCGCAGGCCGAGATAGAGCGCGTCCGCACGGTAGGCTGCGTTGGTGGTGCCGATGTCGAGCAGAATGGGCAGCATGCCGTCCGGCGGCACGGCAGCGCAAGCCGTGTAGAGCTGCAGCTTGCCGATGGGGATTCCCATGCCGTCGGTGCCGAGGTCGCCGAGCCCGAGGATCCGGCCGCCGGTGCTGACGCAGATCGTGTGCACCTCGCTGACCGGCCAGTTGCGCAACACCTCGGCCACCCGGCCGCGCATGTCGATGGAAACATACATGCCCTTCGCCCGGCGATAGATATGGCCGAACTTCAGGCACGCCTCGGCGATGGTCGGGTCGTATACGATGGGGACGAACCGCTTCGGATCGGACATGATCACGCGGTAGAACAGCGTCTCGTTCCGGTCGCTCAGGCCGGTCAGGTAGATGTAACGCTCCAGATCCGAGTCCTTGGCCGACAGCTGCAGCATCGCCCGCTCGAACTGCCGGTCCAGCGTCTCGACCGAATGGGGCAGAAGACCTTCAAGCTTGCGCGCCTTGCGCTCCGCGGCGCTGAAGGCCGTATCCTTGCTGTGGATCGGGTCGTTGAGCAGGGCCGTGCCGACCAAGCCAGCATCCGAGACATTTTGATCCATCGTGGTTCTCCGGGGGTGCATTGATGCGTCGGCGACATCGTCACAGGTCCGCTCCCGGCTAGCGCAGAGTGCTGCTGCAAAGGCGGCGTGAAGTCTTGGTGGTAAAAGGGACAACGTGAGCCCGACACGGCAAGCTATCGCCTTCTTGCTGCAATGCCCGCCAGCCTCGCGATCTACAGCGCTCCCGGCTGGTCTAGTGCGGCAGGGCTATCGCATTTGGCTGGAGCCCCGGCCGCGGCTTACCCGCCGGAGGCTGGCGGCGAGAGGAACCGGGCTGCGAGGCCGGTGGCCCCGGCGAGATCGGCCGCGGCCAGGTCGGCGGCGATCCGGCCGCGGTCGAGGATCACGACCCGGTCGGCCAGCGCGCGGGCTTCCTCCTGGTCGTGCGTGACGAACAGGGTGGTGACCCCCAGCTCCTGGTGCAGCGCCTTGAGGCCCTGGCGCAGTTCCTCGCGGATCTGGCGGTCGAGCGCGCCGAATGGCTCGTCGAGCAGCAGGATGCGAGGCCGCACCGCCAGCGCACGGGCCAGCGCCACGCGCTGCCGCTGGCCGCCCGACAATTGCGTGGGCAGGCGGGCCTCAAGACCGTCCAGGCGCACCATCGCCAGCAGGCGCTGCACCTCGGCCCGGATTTCGGCGCCGGGCAGGCGGGGGCGGCGGACGCGCAGGCCGAAGGCGACGTTGGCGCCGACCGTCATGTGCCCGAACAGGGCGTAGCTCTGGAACACGAAGCCGATGCCGCGCTTGCCCGGCGGCAGGGCGAGCGCGGGCCGGCCGCCGATGGCCAGGTCCCCCGCGTCGGGCTGCTCCAGCCCGGCGACGATGCGCAGCAGCGTGGTCTTGCCGGAGCCTGAGGCCCCCAGCAAGGCAACGAAGCTGCCGGCCGCGACCTCGAGGTCCACCTGGTCCAGCACCGTCGTCGGGCCGAACCGCTTGGAAACGCGGGAAAGCTTGATCACGCGACGGCCAGCCGGGCCGCCTGGCCGTGCGCCTGGGTCCGCGCCTCGCGCCATTCCAGCAGGGAGCGCAGGGCGATGGTCAGCAGCGCCAGCGCGGCCAGCAGAGTGGCGACCGCGAAGGCGGCGGCAATGTTGTACTCGTTGTAGAGGATCTCGATATGCAGCGGCACGGTGTTGGTCAGGCCGCGGATGTGGCCGGAAACCACCGACACCGCGCCGAACTCGCCCATCGCGCGGGCATTGCACAGCAGCACGCCGTACATCAGGCCCCAGCGGATGCGCGGCAGGGTGACGGACCAGAACATCTGCCAGCCATTGGCGCCCAAGGTGAGCGCCGCCTCCTCCTCGTCCACGCCCTGGCTGTCCATCAGCGGAATCAGCTGCCCGGCCACGAGCGGGAGCGTGACGAACAGGGTGGCGAGCACGATGCCGGGCAGGGCAAACACGATCCTGATGCCGGTCGATGACAGCAGCGGCCCGAACCAGCCCTGCAGGCCGAACAGCAGCACGTAAGCAAGCCCGGAGATGACCGGCGAAACCGAGAACGGCACGGCGATCAGCAGCATCAGCAGCCGCCGCAGCCGGAATCGGAACCGCGTGATGCACCAGGCGGCGGCCAGGCCGAACAGGGCGTTGCAGGGCACGGCGATCGCGGCCACCAGCAGGGTCAGCCGCACGGCGGCCAGCGCGTCGGGGTCGGCGATGGCGGCCAGGAACGCGGCCGCCCCCTTCGACCCAGCCTCGACGAACACGGTCAGCAAGGGCAGCAGCAGCAGGATGCCCATCACCGCGAGCGCGCCGGCCACCAGGGCCGTCCGCAGCGCCGGGCTCTCGCCGATGCTGCGCTCAGGCGCCACGCTGCCGGCCCCAATACTCCAAGCCGTTGATCCCCAGCAGCAGCGCGAAGGATAGCGCCAGCATGGCCGTGCCGAGCAGGGCGGCGCCGGGAAGGTCGAACTGCTCGAGCTTGCCGACGATCAGCAGGGGCACGATCTCCGAAACGCCCGGCCGGTTGCCGGCGATGAAGATGACCGAGCCGTATTCGCCGAGCCCGCGGGCAAAGGCCAGGGCGGCGCCGGTGGCGATGGCCGGCAGCAGCGGCGGCAAGATGATCAGGCGGAAGGTCTGCCAGGCCGAGGCGTCGAGGGTCAGCGCCGCCTCCTCCGCCTCGCGGTCGAGCCCGGCCAGCACCGGCTGCACCGTGCGCACCACGAAGGGCAGGCCGATGAACAGCAGGGCCGCGCCGATGCCGAGCGGGGTGAAGGCGACGGTGACGCCCAGGGCGGCGAGCGGCGCGCCCAGCCAGCCATCGGGCACGTAGAGCGTGGTCAGCGCGATGCCGGCGACCGCGGTGGGCAGCGCGAAGGGCAGGTCGATCATCGCGTCCAGCAGGCGGCGGCCGGGCATGCGGTAGCGGGTGAGCGTCCAGGCCAGCAGCAGGCCGAGCGGCACGTTGATGGCGGCGGCGCCGGCGGCGGCGAGCAGGCTGACCTTGAAGGCGGCGAGGGTGCGGGGGCTGGCGAGCGTGGCCCAGGCCGGGCCGGCCCCGGCTTGGGCGGCCATCCCGAGCAACCCGGCCAGGGGCAGCAGCACGATCAGCCCGAGATAGGCCGTGGCCAGCCCGAGCGTGAGGCCGAAACCGGGAAGGGCGCCGCCGGTTCGGCTCACTTGGCGGGCTGGTAGATCTGGTCGAACGTGCCGCCATCGGCAAAATGCTCGGCCTGGGCACGGGGCCAATCGCCAAAAACCTCGGCGAGCTTGAATGTCTTGACCTCGGGGAAGGCGTGCCGGGCCAGCACCTGCTGGTCGATCGGCCGGAAGAAGTGGCGGGCGGCGATCTCCTGCGCTTCCGGCGTGTAGAGATAGGCGAGGTAGGCTTCCGCGGCCGCGCGGGCGCCGTGCCGGTCGGCGACCTTGTCCACCACGGCGACGACCGGCTCGGCCACGATGGTCAGCGAGGGCACGACGATCTCCAGCTTGTCGCGGCCCAGCTCGCGGCCCAGCTCGCGGCCCAGCTCGCGGATGGCGAGGTTGGCGTCGTCTTCCCAGGCGAGCAGCACGTCGCCCTGGTTACGCTGGGCAAAGGTGATGGTGGCGCCGCGCGCGCCGCTGTCGAGGATGGGGACGTGGCGGAATAGCTCGGCGACGAAGGCGCGGGCGCGGGCGGGGTCGTTGCCGTTGGCGCGTAAGGCCCAGCCCCAGGCGGCGAGGTAGTTCCAGCGTGCGCCGCCGGAGGTTTTTGGGTTCGGGGTGATGACCTGGACGCCGGGCCGGATCAGGTCCGCCCAGTCGTGGATCCCTTTCGGGTTGCCGCGGCGCACCACGAACAGGATGGTCGAGGTGTAGGGGACGGCACCGTTGGGCAGCCGTTCCCGCCAGTTGGGCGCGATCAGCCGCGAGCGCTCGGCGATGGCGTCGATGTCCGGCTGCAGCGCGAGGGTGACCACGTCCGCCTCGAGCCCGTTCATGACGGCGCGGGCCTGGGCGCCGGAGCCGCCGTGCGAGGTGCGGAGTTGCAGGGTCTGGCCGGTTTGCGCCTTCCAGGCGGCGGCAAAGAGCGGATTGATGGCGGCATACAGCTCGCGCGTGGGGTCGTAGGAAACGTTGAGCAGCGTCGTTTGGCCGCTCGCCGCGAGGGGTGCGAGGGCGGCCAGCAGGATGAGCAACGTGCGCCAGGCGTTCATGCCCGGCATCTTACACGGGCCGCGCGTCTTACACAGGGACGGCGGCGCGCGTAGGCTGGGTGGCGTTCAGGAGAGGAACCACGATGCTGTATGATCACCGCACCTACACCTGCAAGCCCGGCACGCTCCGCAAGGCGCTCGAACTCTATGCCGCGCACGGCTTCAAGGCGCAGAGCCGCCACCTGGGCCAGCCCGTGCTGTATGGGGTGACCGAGGTGGGCAACGTCAACCAGTATGTGCATGTCTGGGCCTATGACAGCGTGGACGACCGGGCCAGGAAACGTGCGGCGATGCAGGCCGATCCGGAGTGGCAGGATTACCTCAAGGTCAGCGGCGAGGCGGGATACCTCGAAAGGCAGGAGAACAAGCTGCTGCTGAAGGCGGCGTTCCTAGGCTAGGCGCTTACGCCGCATGGCGCTGCAAATCCTCCAGGGCGCAATACTGGAGCGCCATGGCGTGGGTCGCCCGCAGCACCACGCGCGGCGCCGACCCGGCCTGCAGCGCTTCTTGCCAGCGCGGCGCGCACAGGCACCAGCGGTCCCCCGGCTTGAGGCCGGCGAAGCCCCATTCGGGATGCGGCGTGCTGAGATCGTTGCCGCGGGCGCGGCTGAAGGCGAGGAACTCGGCCGTCATCTCGGCGCAGACCGTGTGGCTGCCCGTGTCCTCCGGCCCGGTCTCGCAGCAGCCGGTGCGGGTGAAGCCGGTGCGCGGTGCCAGCGAGCACAGCTCCAGCACGCCGCCCAGCACGTTGCGGGCTTGGCGGCTTGGTCCGGTGTCGTCGAGGGGCATGGTGGGCTCCGGCAAGTGGTCCGCGCCAATTCTGCCACGGGGAGCCGGCAGCGCAAAACCAGGAGTGCCGCGGCCACGTTGGCCTGGCATGCCGCAGAACCGTCACGTTATGCCCAACGAGCGGGCCGCCCTGCTGGCTGCCAGCCGTAACCTCAAGATGGCCCGCTCCGCGCACGCCTATGTGCGGGGCAACACGGCGAAGTTCTACGAATGGCTGGCAGGAGTGAGCGCTGCCGTCCCGCAAGGTCCGCCGGTGTGGATTTGCGGGGACTGCCATGTCGGCAACATGGGGCCGGTGGCCAACGCCGCCGGGCAAGTGGAAATCCAGATCCGGGACCTGGACCAGACCGTTATCGGCAACCCGGCGCACGACCTGATCCGCCTCGGCCTCTCGCTCGCCAGCGCCGCGCGCGGCTCCGACCTGCCGGGCGTCACCACGGTGCACATCCTGGAGCAGCTTATCGACGGCTATGAGGGCGCCTTCGACCGGGCCGCGGAGAGGGAGGCCCGGCCGGGGACGGTGAAGCTCGTGATGCAGGAAGCGCTCGGCCGTTCCTGGAAGCATCTGGCCCGCGAGCGCATCGGCGACGAACGCCCGGCCATCCCGCTGGGCAAGCGCTTCTGGCCGCTCTCGCCGGAGGAATCGGCCGACGTGGGCGAGCTGTTCGCACGGGAGGATGTGCGGCGGCTGGTCACCCTGCTGCACAACCGGGACGACGCGGCCGAAATCGAACTGCTGGACGCGGCCTTTTGGGTGAAGGGTTGCAGCTCGCTGGGCCGGCTGCGGGCAGCGGTGTTGCTGCGCGTGGGCAAGCAGGAGCAGTGCCTCGTAGACATCAAGGAAGCCGTGCAGGCCGCCGCTCCTCGCAGCGCGAACGCCAAGATGCCGCGCGACAACGCGGAGCGCGTGGTGGAGGGGGCGCGGCACCTGGCGCCCCACCTCGGCGAGCGGATGCTGGCGGCCCGCATGGGCGAGCGGGCCGTGTTCCTGCGCGAGCTGCGCCCGCAGGACCTGAAGGTGGAGATCGCGCAGATCGGCCGCGAGGAGGCGATGGCCGTCGCGCGCTTCCTGGCTGGGGTGGTGGGCCTGGCCCATGCCCGGCAGATGGACGCGCCGACCCGGCGCCGCTGGCAGGCGGAACTGAAGCGGGGCCGCAGCAAGACGCTGGACGCGCCGGGGTGGCTATGGGCCACCATCGTGGAGCTGATGGCGGCCCATGAGGGGGCGTATCTCGAGCATTGCCGCCGTTACGCGCTGGAAGAGGCGGCCTGATACACCGTTTTGCGGGGTGCGTGCACCAGGTCGTGGATGTAGCTGAGCTTGACAATGACGGACGGGCTGAGAACGAACGGGTATAGGTCGTTCAGCCCCATGCTGCGGTTCATCGCGTTCATGGCATAGGTCAAGGGCAGCCACTCGCCGATCAGCCGGTCGAAGCCGGCCGCGGCGTAAGGGTCCACCCAGGCCTGTGCATGCAGGCCCTGGTCGCCGCTGATGGTGGGATGCACCTCGATGCCGAAGGCGGTGGCGGTCTCGAGGCTGTCGACGATGTGGAGGTAGTGCGCCCAGGTCTCGGCGAAGTCCTCCCAGGCGTGGGTCGTGGCATAGGTGCTGACGAAGGCGTTTTGCCAGCCGGCGGGCGCGCCCTCCGCGTAGTGCCGCTTCAGCGCCTCGTTGTAATCCTCCTCGTCGTTGCCGAACACGGCGCGGCACTCGGCCAGATGCCCCTCGTCCCTCACCAGCCGATCCCAATAATAATGGCCGACCTCATGGCGGAAGTGGCCGAGCAGGGTGCGGTAGGGCTCGCCCATGGAGGTCCGCCGGGCCTCGCGCTCGGCATCGTCGGCCTCGACGAGCGACATGGTGATCAGCCCTTCATCATGCCCGGTCAGCACCTTCGGTCCCTGTGGGTCGGTGGGATCGGTCAGGAAGTCGAAAACCAGGCCGCGTTCGGGGTCGTCGGCGCGGTTGAACGTGGGCAGGCCCAGGCGCAGCAGCGTGTAGAACAGGCGGTGCTTGGCCACCTCCATGCGTTGCCAGTCGCGCAGGTATTTACCGTTGGAGAGGTCGGGCACCGTTCGGTTGTGCCGGCAAGCGAGGCAGAACCGTTCGGCCGAGCCCGCGGGCACGAGCCAGTTGCAGGCGCCTCGCTCCGCATTGTCGCAGAAGCGCCAGGTCTTGCCCGGGGCGGCCAGCGCCCGCCACTGCCCGCCCTCTCGCGGTTCCAGCGCGCTCAACTCGGCCGGCTCGGCGATGAAACCCAGGCGGTGGCTGCACCGCTCACAGCTGCGATTCTCGAAAAACAGCATCTGGTTGCAGTACTGGCACTTGAAGATCTTCATGGTGAGGCGGGGTTCCTGCGGTCCGCGAACATACGCCGGCCGCGGACCGCTAGTTGCATGGACCCAGCCCTGCGGGCGATCCTGATCCGGCATAGGGAGGCGATGAGTGGACGAATTCGATCTGGTGATCCGCGGCGGCACGGTGGTGACTTCGGCCGAGCAGTTCCGCGCCGATATCGGCATCCGGGATGGCCGCATCGCCGCCTTGGGCGCCGGGCTCACGGGAGCGCGGACGCTTGACGCCGGCGGGCTGCTGGTCATGCCCGGGGGCGTGGACAGCCATTGCCACATCGAACAGTTGCAAGCGAACGGCGGCGCGGACGAGGAAACCTGGGAAACCGGCAGCCGCGCCGCGCTGGCAGGCGGCACGACGAGCGTCGTCACATTCTCGACGCAGTTCAAGGGCCGTCCGATCGGGCCGTCGCTCGCCGAATACCGGGCTCGGGCGGGCCGGGCGATGGTGGACTACGCGTTCCACCAGATCGTGACGGACCCGACGGACGCGGTGCTGGCGGAGCTGCCGGGAATCGTCGCCGGCGGGGTGCGCAGCTTCAAGGTGTTCCTGACCTACGATCCGTTGCGGCTGGACGACCGGCAGTATCTCCGCGTGCTGGCCGCGGCCCGGCGGTCGGGCGCGCTGGTGACGGTGCACTGCGAGAACTACGACGCCATCGCCTGGCGCACCGAGGCGCTGCTGGCCGCCGGGCTGACCGCGCCGAAATACCATGCCTGGGCTCAGCCGCCCGTCGTGGAGCGCGAGGCGACCGGCCGCGCCATCGCCTTGGCCGAGCTGGTGGACCAGCCGATCCAGGTGTTCCACGTCTCCTGCCCCGAGGCGGCGGACGAGATCGCCCGGGCGCGGCGGCGCGGATTGCGGGTTTGGGGCGAGACCTGCCCGCAATACCTGGTGCTGTCGGCCGAAAGTTTAGACCGGCCGGGGTTCGAGGGCGCCAAGTTCATGTGCAGCCCGGCGCCGCGGGATGCCGCCGCGACGGAAGGCCTGTGGCAGGCGATCCGGCTGGGCACGCTGGATGTGGTCAGCAGCGACCATAGCGGCTGGAGCTTCGAAGGCCCGCGCGGCAAAGGCGTGAACGGGCGGGACGCCAACTTCCGGGACATTCCGAACGGCGTGCCGGGCCTGGCGAGCCGGCTGCCGCTGCTGTTCAGCGAGGGCGTGGCGAAGGGGCGGATTTCGGCCAGCGACTTCGTGCGCCTGACCGCGACGCAGCCCGCCCGCCTGTTCGGGCTGCATCCCCGCAAGGGCAGCCTGATGCCGGGAGCCGACGCGGACGTGGTGCTGTGGGACCCCACCCGGACAGTGACCATCACGAACAGCCTGATGCAGCACGCCATCGACTACACGCCGTTCGAGGGCATGGTGGTGACGGGCTGGCCGGTCGCCACGGTGCGGCGGGGCGAGGTGGCGATGCAGGACGGCCGCGTGCAGGCGCGGCCCGGCAGCGGCGAATACCTGCCGGTTCCGGCCTATGACCTCATCCGGCCGCGCGGGGTCATGCCCAACGGCTTCGATGCCGCGGCATATTAGGCTTGCCCGGGCCGGAGCACCTGCCAATATCCCCGCCCATGAGCGCGGTCGTCGAGTTCAAACCCCGCAAGGACGATACGTTATGGGCGGTTGTGGCCTCGATCGGGCGCGCCAGCCGCGTGGCCGAGATATTCCCGAGCCGGGAACGCGCCTTAGCCGACCGGGCTTGGCGGGAACAGCAAATCCGCGCCTACGCCAGCCTGCTGCAAGGCTGCCGGCAGCCCGCGCCGCAGTATAGCGTCGCGCCGATCCGTCCGGCGGACCTGCCGCGTGCATGGAAGCCCCTGCCAGCGCTTGGCTTTTTGCGGGGGCAATTTATATGATGGCTGGGTGAACACCACCTCCTGCATCGGCTTACCGCTGACCTGCACGAACTGGCCGCCGACATGGAAGCTGCCCCAGGACTCGAGCGCGAGAGGCGGCGGCTTATCGGCCGCCTGCGCCCGGGCCACCCCCATCGAGGGTTAGGCGGCAGCTTCCGGCACGAACACCTGGCCCTGCATGATCGGCCGCGCCGTGCGCAGGATGCCCGCGCGGAGCACCTGCAGCGTCGGCCCGGCGCCGCGCGTGTCCATCCGCACGTCCACCATGCCCGACGGGTGCTCGATCCAGATCGTGCACGGGTTGCCCTTGGGCCGCACCGCCAGGTCATAGGCGACCGAACCCTCCAGCAGGCAGGCCGTGGCAACGCAGACCGCGCCGGTCACGGCATGTGCCGAGTGCAGCTTGTGCGGCGTCAGATAGCGCGAGGTGATCGCCCCGGTCCCGCGCGGCGGCGACAGCAGGCCGACTTTCGGGATGACCTTGCCGCTCACGTCGCCGAAGCCCATCCGGCGGCCAGCCTCCATGCGGATGCTCTCGATGCGGGCCAGCAAGGCCGAGTTGCCGTCGATCTCGGCGCGTCCCTCGTAGCCGCTGAGGCCCAGGTCGGCGGCCCGCATCATCACCATCGGCATGCACACGTCGAGGCAGGAGACCTCGACGCCGTCGATCGTCTCGGTCGCGTGCCCGGTCGGCAGCATCACACCGGTCTTGGCGCCGACCGCGTCCAGGAAGTTGAGGATGACTGGGGCGGCGGTGCCGGGCACTCCGTCGATCGCGGCATCGCCGGTGTAGTTCACGGCGGCGCCCGGCGTCTGGATGACGGCCTCGATCCGGCTGCTGGTGTTCACATCGAACACCACCACCGGCGTGGTGCCTTCCCGGGCCGCGACCATGCCGGTCTCGATGGCGAAAGGGCCGACGCCCGACAGCATGTTGCCACAGGAGGGCGAGGTGTCCACCAGGGCGCGGCCGATGTCCACCTGCGCGAACAGGTAGTCCACATCGACGCCGTCGCGCTCCGACTTCGAGACGATGGCCACCTTGCTCGTCAGCGAGTCAGCCCCGCCCAACCCGTCGATCTGGCGCAGATCCGGGGAGCCCATGACGGCCAGCAGCACCCGGTCGCGTTGGGCCGGGTCGGACGGCAGGTCGCCGGCCTTGAAAAACGGACCTTTCGAGGTGCCGCCGCGCATGAGCAGGCAGGGGATCGGGCGTTGGTTCTGCATGACGAGGCTCCGCAGGGATATGCCGCGGGATTCAGGCGCCAACCCGGCGCTTGTCAAGCGCGAGGGGCGAAGGTCATTTTGCCATCCCGAGCAGCTGCGGCACGAACAGGGTGAGGCCGGGCCAATAGGTGATCACGACGAGGAAGCCGAGCATGACCAGCAGCCAGGGCAGCACCGCAACGGTCAGCTCGCTGATGCCCATTTTCGAAATGCCGGACGCGACATAGAGGTTGAGCCCGACCGGGGGGTGGCACAGCCCGATTTCCATGTTCACGGCCATCATCACGCCGAAATGGATCGGGTTCACGCCGAGCCGCACCGCCACCGGGAACAGGATCGGCGCGAAGATCAGCACGATGGCCGAGGGGTCCATGACGTTGCCGGCGGCCAGCAGGATGATGTTGCACAGCAGCAGGAAGCTGACCACGCCGAAGCCTTGCATGCTCATCCACTCCGCCATGCCTTGCGGGATCTGCTCGGAGACCATCAGGAACGAGAACAGCACGGCGTTGGTTACGATGTAGAGGATCATCGAGCTCATTGCCGCGCTGTTGAGCAGCACGGAAGGCACGTTTTTGAGCGTGAGGTCCTTGTAGACGAATACGGCGACGATGAAGGAATAGACCGCGGCCATCGCCGCCGCCTCGGTCGGCGTGAACAGGCCGGCGTAGATGCCGCCGATCACGATGACGATCAGGAACAAGCCCCAGAAGCTGTCCACGAAGGCCCGGCCGCGCTCTGCCCAGCTCGCCCGCGGCATGCGGGGGTAGTCATTCTTGTACGCCTGGTAGAAGGTCATGGCGCCCAGCAGCGTCGCCAGCGTCAGGCCGGGCACGATGCCGGCGATGAACAGCTCCCCGATCGAGGCGGAGTTGACCGGGTGGCCCTCCGGGCCGATCGGGCGCATGCCGCTGGTCGCGACCGAATAGATGACCAGGTTGATCGAGGGCGGGAACAGGATGCCGAGTGCCCCGGAGGTCGCGATCACTCCGGCGCCGAAGCGCTTGGGATAGCCCTGGCGGACCATGGCCGGCAGCAGGATGGAGCCGATGGCCACGACGGTCGCCACCGAGGAGCCCGAGATCGCCGCGAACAGCGCGCAGGAGACGACGCCCGCCAGCCCAAGCCCGCCATACCAATGGCCGATCAAGGTGGTGGCGAAATGGATCATCCGTTTCGCGACACCGCCCGTCGTCAGAAAGTTGCCGGCCAGGATGAAGAACGGGATCGACATGATCTCGAACTTCTCAATCCCGGTGAACAGCTTCAGCGACACCGTGACGATCGGCACGTCGGTCATGGTGAACATGAACGTCAGCACCGAGAGCCCGAGCGCTATCGATATCGGCATGCCGGTGACAAACAGCGAGATCAGCAGCCCGGCGATGATCAGCCCGCGCCCGCCCGGCGGCACCACGATGAAGCCGAACTTCGACAGCAGGCAGACGCCCAGCAGCACCAGCGGTGCCGCGACCATGATGGCGGCGCTGGCCGCGCCGCGGTTCGGGGGGATGGGCTGCTCGGTCGCGACGGCCACGCTGCTCACGCCTTGATCTCCGGGACATTGATGGAGGGCGTAGCCCCTTGCAGGTGCAGCGCCGGGCTCGGCTGGTCCACGCCCTCCACATGGTGCGACGGGTGCGGCACCTCACCCGTGCGCCAGAAGGCCCAGGCGACCTGCAGGAAGCGGAAGCACATCAGGCCGGAGCCGAGCGGGATCGCGAGATAGACGATCCATTTCGGCGCCTCGAGGTCGTTCGAGCGGCTGTCGGTATCCGACAGATCCCACACGAAGCTGGCGCCGAGGACTGCGATGATGCCGGTGAACAGCGCGCCGGCCAGCAACCCGAGCAGGATCACCTTCGTGCGCCGGTTGATCCCCAGCCGGTTCACCAGCACGTCCACGCCGACATGCACGCCTTGGCGGACGCCATAGGCCGCGCCGAACTTGGCCATCCAGACGAACATGTAGATGCACAGTTCCTGCGCCCAGGTCATGTCGATCTGGTGCAGATAGGGGAATAGGAACGGGACCGTGCTGCCGTATCGGTGCAGCACGGCCACGAAGATCAGCAGCGTCGCCCCGCCGATCAGGCAGGAGATGAAGATCTCCTCTAGCCGATCGAGCACTTTCATGAACATCGAGATGGCGCCGTTGCGATGGATCAGTTGGCTGGCGCGGGACCGACGGCCTTCAGGGCCTCGGCGACCATGTCCTTGCCGATCCGCGATGCGGCGGTGTCGTAAACCGGCATCATCGCGTCCCGCCAGGCCTTCTTCTCGGCCGGGGTCGGGTCATGGATGTCGGTCTTGCCGGTGGCCCGGATTGCCGCCAGCGCCTGCGTGTTCTCCTCGACCGAGATGGAGTTGTTATAGGTGGTGGCGTCGGCCATCGCGCGGTCCAGTTCCTTGCGGATATCCGGCGGCAGCCCGTCCCAGAACTTCTTGTTTGTAATGACGGCATATTGCAGGTGCACGTGATAGAGCGTGGTGATGTTGCTCTGCACCTCGTTCAGCTTCTGCGTCGTGTAGTTCGACGGCGTGTTCTGCGCGCCGTCCACCACGCCGCTCTGGAGCGCCTGGTACAGCTCGGAAAACGCCATGATCTGCGGGTTGGCGCCCATAAGGCGCAAGGTCTGGTCATCGACCTTGGAGCCGGAGATGCGGATCTTGAGGCCGCGGAGGTCGTCCGGCTTGATCAACGGCTTGTTGGCGGAGATCACGTAGAACCCGTTATCCCAATAGCCCAGCCCGCGCACGCCCTTCGCCTCGAGCAGCTTGAACAGGTGCTGGCCCAGCTCGCCGTTGATCACCCGGTCGTACGTCGCCTGGTTATGGAACAGGAACGGCAGGTCGAGCACCTCGAACTGCTTGACGCCGAGGGGCGCGAACTTCGCCGTGGATGGCGCCAGCATATGCACGGCGCCAAGCTGCAGCGCCTCCATCTCTTCCGCGTCCTTGTAGAGCGTCGAGTTGGGATAGACTTCGACCTTGACCCGGCCGTTGGTGTATTTCTCGGCCAGTTCCTTGAACCGCAGCGCGGCCTTGCCCTTGGGCGCGGCGTCGGTCACGACATGGCTGAACTTGATAACGATCGGCGCCTGCGCGGCCGCGATGCCGACGGTGCCGAAATACGCCGCAAAGGCGGCTGCGCATAGAACGAATGTTGACCGTCGCACCTGTGTCTCTCCCCAAGCCCCGTGTTGCCGTCTTCGGCTTACCCGCAAGCTGCTGGGATTTGCGGCCAAATTCAAGCCATGTGTGAAATCGGCGACTTCGCGATCACTTCCCCAGCGCCGCCAAACTGCCGTTGCGCGGGTCCGGCAGGTCCGCGAAGCCCGATCGGATCGCTACGATCCGCTGATCCTCGTCGCCCGATCAGACCAATACGGCGCCTTCAGGTCCTTGCGGGAGACCTTCCCCGTCGCAGACCGCGGCAACATATCCAGGAAAGCAACCGAGGTGACCTTCTTCACGCCTCCGACGATCGACCTGACATGATCGATGAGCATCGTCTCGGAAACTTGCTTGCCGGGCCGCAACACGACGGCTGCTTTTGGCGTCTCCCCCCATTTCTCGTCGGGAACCCCAAAAACGCAGGCCTCTGCGACGGCTGGATGCTCCAGCAGGGCGTTTTCCAGCTCCGTGGGCCAAATGTTGAATCCGCCTGACACGATCATGTCGTCCTTGCGATCGACCAGGTAGAGAAAGCCATCCTCGTCCATGAACCCCATGTCGCGGGTTAGCAGCGCGCCGTCCGACAGAGTGCGTGAAGCGGTGGCGGCCGGGTCGTTCCAGAAGCCACTCATCGTGCTTGGGCCGGTTGCGGCGACTTCGCCGACTTCGCCGAGCGGCAACACCGCGCCGTCCTCGCCCCTGATCGTGACCGTGAAGTTCGGGGTGGCCCTGCCGACCGAACGCAACCGTCGCAGTTCCCGCTCCGTGCCTTCGGTCCGATGCTGATGCGGCAGCAGCATCGTTATCGGCATCGCCTCGCTCTGCGCATAGAGCTGGAACAGGGTATGCCCGAATACCTCGATCGCGCTCCGCAGCGTTGACGGCGCGATCGGCGACCCGGCGTACATCAGGCACTTCAGGGACGACAGGTCGCGGCTGCGGATCGTGGGGTCGTCCAGCACCGACCGGATCATGATCGGCGCCATGACGGTGTGGCTGACCCGCTCGGCTTCCAGCAGCTCTGCCGTCTGGCCGGCATCGAACGTTGCCATTGGTATGATTCGGCCACCCACCGACAGGATGCCCCATAGCAATGCGACGCCGAGGTGGGCCAACGAGGTCGGCGTGAGATACCGGCTGGTCTCATCGATCATCGGCGTCACCCAACGCCACTCGCTGTTGTAAGCGACCCAGCGGCTGACCGAGTGGCATACCGCCTTGGGCCTGCCAGTGGTGCCGCTGCTGAACCGGATGATGGTGATGTCGTCGCCGGCCACGGGCACCAGCACGTCATCGTCCCTCGCCGACCCGATCGCGGCCTCATAGCTCGTGGCCGATGGACCGGGGTCGCCGCCATAGACGAACACGGCCGCGAGCCTGTCGAGCCCGGCGAGCAGCGGCTCGAGTGCCGCATGATACTTTGTTTGGACGATCAAGACCCGGGCGCCAGTCAGTTCCAGGAGGTATCGGTTGGTCGCCGGGGCGTGGTACGCGTACAATGTAGCCCGTGGGAAGTTACCCAGGGCGCAGGCCGCTGCCTGCTCGATGGTTTCGAAGGCATTCTCACCGAGAACGGCGACTGGCTCGTGAGGACGGGCGCCGGCATCGCGTAGCGCGTTGGCCAACCTACGGGCCCGCTCGAACATCTCAGCATAGGTTTGCAGCCGCCCCTCGAAGGACACGGCCACGTTCTTGCCGAAGCACCGGCTGGACCGGCGGATGATCGATGCTGGGTCCATTGTTCCTATGTCCCGTTCCGTGCCTCGGTGTTGACTCCGGCATGTGGCGGCCATGGCCGGAACCACATCTCGCACCGTGATATCCGGCCGTCCCGCACCAGCAGGAGCCCGGCAGCTCCGGCGAGGGGCATGCCCTCGCGGCCCACGTCCCCGACGAAGACACATGCCTCGCCATCGACTCCTGCCAACCTGTGCCGCTCCGAGAACCGCATGCCGCGCAATTCCCCGAGACAAGGCAGCAGGGCGTTCAGGGCAGCAACACCGATCGTGACCGCGCCGCTGCGGTTGTCATAGACCACCGCGTCAGCCGCGAGCACGTCGTTTGCGTCCGGGCTGCCGGAGAGGCCCCACAGCCGATCGACAACGGCAGAAATCTCGCGATCGCTGAGCACGACGGCGTCCCTCTCACTCGGTCCGGATGCCCTGGGACAGGACGTGCCACCGCCCATCCCGGATTTGCGAGATCACCACATCCGACCCGCCAAGCCGCTTCGTCGGAGACCAGGAATAGGCGGGATTGCCGAGGAAGCCTCGGGGATAGCTGGTCCGCTCCAACTCGGAGACCAGGCGATCGACCGTCAGGTCCGGCCCGGCGGCGGTCGCCGCGCGTATGAAGATGTCCATCGCCACCCAACCGGTTGCGCTATACTGGTCGGCGTCGCGGCCGAACCTTGCCTTGTAGGCGTCCATCCAGGCGTTGAGCTCCGCGCTGTTGTCCGGGTTGTCACGATACATCATCGGATAGCCGCTGACCGAATACAGGCCCTCCACGGCGGCCCCGCCCAAGCCCGGCACGTCCTTGTGGAACGTTCCTTGCGTGCCGAGGAAATCGCCCTTAAAACCGAGCTGGCGCATCGCCGTTACGGCGCCCACGGTTTCGCGCACGGCCGCCCCGAGAACGACGAGATCGGGCGCCGACCCCACGAGCCGCTGCGCCTGGGACGAGAAGTCCGTGGCCCCCCGCTTGTACGAGGTCTTTTCGACCAGCGGCATACCGGCCGCGGCAAGTACGCCTTCGGTGGCGCGAAGCACATCCAGGCCGAATGCCTCGTCCTGGTATAGGATCGCGACGCGTTTGTAATGTCCGCGTCGCAGCATCTCCATCAGGCCGGCCCGGGTCTCGACCTCGTAGGGTGTCAGCATCGCGAACCGCAGGCGCTGGAACGGGTCATAGGTCTCGCGCGCCGCCGCTGCGGGAAACAGTTGCGGGACGCCCGCCTCGATGATGGACGGTGCCGTCGCAAGTGCGATCGACGTTCCGGCCGTGCCGATCATGGCAAAGACATTGTCGTTGGAAAGAAGCTTCTGGGCTGCCAGCACCCCGCGTTTGGGATCGTATCCGGAGTCCTCGATCACGAGACGCAATTTGCGGCCGTTCACGCCGCCGGCGGCGTTGGCTGCATCCATCCGGAAGATCATCCCGTTTATGAGCGGGCTGCTCACCGACATTATCGGGCCGGACAGGTCCTGGATCGATCCGAGCAGGATCTGGTCCTTGGTCACACCCAGCGCCGGGTCGGACCGGGCGGGCGATGGCGCGCCGAACAAGCAGGCGGCGCCCAACAGGCATGACATAAGCTGGGCGACAGGCCGGATTTGAAGTTTCATGTTAAGTTTCCTCCCAATTGTATCCAGGCTTGGCTAGCGTCGGGTGCCGGTCATCCCCAATCCGGCCTGCGCTGTTCAGACTGGCGCCGAGTGCCGCCGCCCGTCCGGCCGAGATAAAGCTCTTGCAACTCGCCCCCCCGGCGAAACTCGTCCGACGTCCCATGCGAGGCGATCCTTCCGAGTTCGAGCACGTACGCCGACCCGGCCGCGTCCAGCGCCACAGACGCGTTCTGCTCGACCAGCAGGATCGTCACGCCATCCTCGCGATTGATCCGCGCCAGGATCGCAAAGATTTCCTTCACGATTTTCGGGGACAATCCCAGGCTTGGCTCATCGAGGAGCAGCATGCGCGGCCGGGCCATGAGCGCCCGGCCAATCGCGAGCATCTGCTGCTGGCCGCCGGAGAGCATCCCGGCCGCCTGCCCGAGCCGTTCTCCCAGGATGGGAAAGTGGTCGAGCACCGTCTGGAGGTCGGTCTGGACGGCATGGCCGCGCGGGCGGGTGTAGGCCCCCATCAGCAGATTTTCGCGCACCGTAAGACCGGCGAACAACTCACGCCCCTCCGGCACGTGGCTCAGTCCCTGCTGCACGATCCAGTCCGGCGCTCGGCCGCCGATTGGGGAGCCATTGAAGACGATGCTGCCGCGCTGCGGGACCAGCGTGCCGGAGATCGCCCGGAGGATCGTCGATTTTCCGGCGCCGTTTGCCCCAAGCAGCGCCACCACCGCCCCCTGCTCGACCGCCATCGACAACCCGCTCACGACGGTGATGGGCCCGTACCCGCAATCCAGGTCACGCAGCTCAAGCATCGGCTGGGGCATGGGCCGCTCCGCTATCCAAGGTAGGCCGAAACCACATCGGGGTGGCCCTGCACCTCTGGGGGGCGCCCGATCGCGAGCGGTCGTCCATAGCTTATGGCAAGCACGCGATCGGACACCATGGACACCAGCGTCATGTCGTGTTCGATCAGGATGACCGACGTCCCGAGCCCGTCGCGGATCGCGAGTATCCGCGTTCCGATGTCGATCGTCTCGTCATCGTTCAACCCGGATGACGGCTCGTCCAGCAGCAGCAGCTTCGGCTGGGTACACAGTGCGCGCGCCAGTTCGACGTTCTTGCGCGTGCCGTATGGCAGCGTGCGCACGAGCCGGTCCCGGACGTCCTGAAGCTTCAAGAAGCGGATCACCCGTTCGGCGATCAGCCGATACTCGCACTCGCGGCGCCGGGCTGCAGGGGTGAACAGCATTTCCTGCAGGACGTTGAAGCGGGCCCGAGCGTGACAGGCCACGAGCAGGTTCTGCAGCACTGTCGCGTTTTCGAAGAGTTCGATGTTTTGGAAGGTGCGGCCGATGCCGCGCGCGGCGACCTGATGCGGCCGGAGGGAACGAAGGTCCGTCGTGTCGAACATGATCGTGCCGCTATCGGGCCGGTAGATGAGGCTCAGCAGGTTGAAGATCGTCGACTTGCCCGCGCCGTTCGGACCGATGATGGCGAACACCTCGGCGGGCGCCACGTCGAACGACACGCCCTCGACAGCCGTGATGCCACCGAACGACTTCGATAGGCCATCGACGCTCAGCAGGGTGGCCATCACGCCGTCCCGCCACTCTGCCGCCCGGGGGCGGCACGGCGGAAGATGCCCCGTCCCGACAACGGGAACTCCCGAACGAACGTCATGGCCTTGCCAAGCAAGCCTGCCAGGCCGGCCGGCTCCAGCAGCACGACGGCGATCATCACGCTTCCGAAAACCGCCGGTTGCAGCCCAGTCTGACCAGCGACCGAAGCCGGCAGCACGGCCTTCAGCAAGCTGATGAACTCAGGAAGGCCAACGACGAAAACCGCGCCGAGGACGGCGCCCCAGAGCGAACCAAGCCCGCCGATCGCCACCATCATGAGCAACTCGATCGACAGCGGCAGGCCGAACTGGTCCGGACTCAGGAACCTTATCTGGTGAGCGTACAGGGCTCCAGCGAGCCCGGTCACCCCTGCGGAGAAGGCGAAGCTGAAGGTTTTGGCGACGGCAGGGTTGACGCCGATGCTGCGTGCCGAGATCTCCGAGTCCCGCACGGCGATGAGGGCGCGCCCCATCGGGGTGCGAAGCAGGTTCAAGCAGACCAGAAGAACACCAATGGCGAAAACGAGCGCCAGGAAATAACCGAACACCGGATCCCGGATCGGCGTGCGGAACAGGATCGGCGCACGGACCGCCAGCCCGGCATTCCCGCCCGTCACGCTCTCCCAGCGTGCCAATCCTTCCTCCACGATGAAGTTGAACGACAGCGTGGCGAGGGCGAGGTAGATCCCGCTCAGCCGAAGAGCGGGGATGCCGATCGCAACTCCGGCCAGAGCCGCGATCGCGACCGAGGCAGGCACTGTCCAGCCGATCGAGAAGCCTTGCGACTGCAGGATGGCCTCGCTATAGGCGCCAAGGCCGAAGAACGCTCCTTGGCCGAGGGACAATTGCCCAGTGAAGCCCATCAGCATGGAAAGGCCGAACCCGGCGATACAGTAGATAAGGATAAAGGTGACGAGAGACACCGCGTACGGGCCGAGCAGATATGGTGCAGCGATCAAGGCGAGGATCAGCGCGGCCGCCCCAAACCGGGCGGCTCCCGTCCGAAGCAAAACCAGGTCTGCCGCGTAGGACGTCGGGAGCCGTTGCGGCATGGCTCAGACCTTCCTCATGGCGCGTCGGGCGAAGATGCCGCTCGGCAGGCACAGCAGCACCGCGAGGACGACGATGTAAGGCGCGATGTCCTTGACGCCTTCCGGCAGGTAATACCCGGCAAAGGACTCCACCAACCCCACGACGAGGCCGCCCGCGATGGCCCCGGGGATGTTCCTCAGTCCGCCGATCACCGCCGCCGGAAAGGCGCGCAATCCAAGCACGCCCATGTTGCTGTGCACGAAGCTGACCGGAGCGATCAGCACCGCCGCCAACCCGGCGACCGCCGCGGACAGCGCCCAGACCAGGACATAGATGCGCGAGACCGGCACGCCGACATAGTATGCGGCCAGTTGGTTATCCGCGGTGGCTTGCATGCTAATGCCCAGCAACGTGCGCTTGAAGAAAAGATACAGGAGGGTGCAGACCATTGCGGTAACGGCCATGGTCGCCAGGTAATTGCCCGAGATGGATAGCGGCCCGAGTGCCACGCCCGCCGAATAGGGCGACGGGAAAACGTGCGTGTCCGTTCCCCAACCGGGAACCATGGTCACCACCGCCCGCAACACGTAGGCGGCGCCGATCGTGACAAGCACCGTCGCCAAGGCCGGCTGCCCCGTCAACGGACGGAGCACGAGTAGAAACAATCCGGCCCCGAACAGAGCCATCAAGCAGGGGACCAGCAGCGCCGCTACCCAGAACGGTGCGTGCAGGATACCGGTGACGGTGAAGGCCAGGAAGCCGCCTAGCATCAGGAACTCGCCTTGGGCAAAGTTCACGACCGATGTCGTCTTGTAGATCAGCACGAAGCCGAACGCGACCAGCGCATAGACACAGCCGACCCCGACGCCCGTCAGCGCGAGTTGCAAGACGATCACTTGTAACGCCCCGACACCACGGTCAAAGCGCGGGCAGGTGTTGGATGGATTGGTAGCGCGGGTACCCGGCTGCGACGCCGCCCTCGAGGATGCCGTATCCGACGGCCTCCCCGTCCCGAACCTCGACCACGCGATCGGCGGTGGTGCGAAGACGGGTTCGCGTTTCCGGATCGGTCAGGTCCCATCGGTCATGGGCTAGGAATAGCTTGCCCTTGTCATCCCCCTGGAACCAGCCGTCCCACCCGCCATACAGACCGCCTTTCATGTAGTAGCGAGCCGGCAGCGCACGGACATGAAGGCGTTTGCTGGAGCCGTCGGAAAAGCCGAGATCCAGGACGCCGTGGTCGAGTATCTGGCCGAACCGGTCGTCTTTCCACACCAGATCGTGGGCGAGGGTGACGACCTCCCGGCCAAGCTGCGGCCGGGTGCCGAGCGGGCCGACTTCCGCCCCGTGGAGGTACAGGTGCTGGCCCGGCGCACGTTCCTTCAGGAACAGCGTGTAGCCCCGGTCGGGGAACTGAAACAATCCCCACATCCATAGGAAATTCGAGAACTTGGTGACCGGCGGCGCCGTCGCGTCGGTGCGCCAGTTGGAGCGGACACCCCAGGCGTGGTCCCGCTGTCCCCACCACGTGCCTGGCTCCACATGCAGCTCGCGGCCATCGACGTTGATCACCCCTTCGTAACGGCCGAACTGCAGGTACCGGGCCATGTCCTCCTCCGCGCGGCCACGGCGGCGCATGAAGTGGTGCGCCTCCTCGTTGGCGTTCATCGAGGCATCGAATTGCAAATCGAACGACAGTCCGGAGTCGTTGGGCGACAGGGTCAGGCGATGGCGCCGCATCCCCTCCAGGACGGTGATGCGCAACGGCCCGATCGCAGTCTCCAGGGCATTCGGCCGGAGGTTTCGCGAAGCGCGGAAATTATGCTGCGTTTCACCGATGGTCACCCCTGCATGGGCGTCCATCACGTTGCGGTTCGGATGGTAACCGAGGCCAAGGTCGAAGATGATGTCCCCGGCGGGCACCGGGTGGGCCGTGTACCAGTAGCGCTCCATCCAGTTCGGGTCGCTGGTTCCGACATGGTCGAACGTCGTGGGGAGCTGGTGGCCGATCAGGTCGTCCTGAGCCGTCAACATCGCCTGTTCCTTTCCGATCAGCCGGCCGGAGCGCCGGACAAGCGCGCCATCAGCGGCTTGGCGGTCAGCGCACGGGCCGCCAGCAGGTGCTCGCGAATCGCGTCGAGCAGCGCCCGCCGAAGCGCCTCACGGGCTGCTTCGGGCATCGTGGGCGGACCGTCGAACACGGCATCCACGAGCCCGGAGAGGTCGATATCCCCATCCGGCAGCTCCAGGCCCGCGGCGGCGGCGGCGGTACGCAGGGCCTTCGAGGGTTGGCAAGCGGGCTGAGCCCAAACCGCGCCCACTCCGATGTTCTCCAGGATGCTCGTGGCCGCCCGCAACTGGCCTGTGGCATGGGCGTCCCGCAGTTGTGGCGACACCTCGTCTTCGAGCATGCGGATCACGGAGGCCGTCAGCCGTGCGACGGAGTTCTTCATCACCACAGGTCCTCCACGACCCGCTGTATCTCGAGCAGGATTCCCGGGAAGCCGAACCCCATTGTGGCGAGCCTCAAATCGGTCGCTCGTCCACTCTCGACCAACGCCATGGCGGCCAGGTTCATGGCCGCGATCTTGAACAGGGCCAATAGTTCGAAGTAACGAACCGCCCGCCGGTCGACGGGGGCGCCGCCCGCCTGCTCGTAGATGGCACGGAACGCATCCTCGCCCATGAGCCCGCACACCCGGTCGGAGCCTGCGCGGAACATTTTGAGATAGGCCCACCCCAGGTCCTCCAGCGGATCGCCGAGATGCACCAGCTCCCAATCCAGGATCGCGCTGATCCGGCCGTCATGCTGCAGATAATTGCCGACCCGGTAGTCGCCGTGCACGACCGTCGTGGCCCGCCCGCCCGGGACGCCGGTACGCAGCAGCCGCTCGGCGACACGCAGGATCGGCACCGGCTCCGTGCTGTTCCGGGCGACCATCTCGGCCCACCGCCCGACTTGGGCGGCCGTGCCGATCTCCGTAGAGTCCTCCTCGGCGATGGCTCGCAGCGCCGAGCCTTGCCAATCGTGCCGGTGAATTTCGGCAAGGATGCGCACGAACTGCTCGGCGACCGGCTGGAGGTGGGTAGCCTCCCCGACCGCCGCCGCCCCTTTCCATGGCAGCGGCACCTCGCCGGGCATCCGGTCGCAAACCAGGAATGGCGCCCCGAGCACGGCGGCATCGTCCGACGCCAGCAGCAGGCCCGGCACCGGCACGCGCGCGGCCGAACCGAACGCGGTCAGCGCCAGCGCTTCCGGCCGTGTCGTGTAAGGCGCCAGCAAGCCGTTTTCGAGGCCGAGCCGCAGCACCAGCGCCCGGCTGCCACCCTCGGGATGGCCGTCGGCATGGAAGCCATAGGTCGCCCAGGAAAATCCACTCGGGAACTTTTCGATCTGGCGGATGGCGACGGCATGGCCGAGTGCTGCGCCAAGTGGCCCAGCCAGCCGTGACTGCAATGCAGCCTCATCGTAACGGATGGCCCCGCCATCCATGCCTAGAGCACGATCCGTGCTGATAGGCGCACGGCTCGCGCTCTAGCTGTTGTTTGTGCGAGCATGTTTATCCGACGGGTGATCCCGTATGGTCGGATCATGCTCTAGTGCACCCGCCGCGACTGCGTGGACCAGAAGGGCTCACGCAACTCGCGTTTCAGGATCTTGCCCACCACGGACTTGGGCAAGGGGTCGGCGCGCACCTCGACGCTCCTGGGGCACTTGAAGCGGGCGATCAATCCCTGGCAGTGGGCGATGATCTCGTCGCCCGGAACCGTCATGCCGGCCTTCGGCACGACCACGGCGTGCACGGTCTCTCCCCATTTCGGATCGGGGATGCCGAAGGCGGCGCACTCGTGCACCGCAGGGTGCGCATGGATGGCGTTCTCGACCTCGGCGGAATAGACGTTCTCGCCGCCGCTGACGATCATGTCCTTCAGGCGATCCACGATGAAGAGGAAGCCGTCCGCGTCCCGCCGCGCCATGTCGCCGGTATAGAGCCAGCCATCGGTCAGACAGGCGCGCGTGAGGTCAGGCTTGTTCCAGTATCCGAGCATCACGTTGTCCCCGCGGACCGCGATTTCGCCAACCAGGCCCGCCTCCACCGGCCGATGCGCTTCATCGACGATCCGAAGCTCGCAGACATGGCTCGGCTTCCCGGCCGAGCGGAGCTTCCCACGATGCTGCGGGTCCAGGGAATGCTCGGCGGCGGCGAGCAAGGTGCACATGCCGGATGTTTCCGTCATGCCGTAGGCCTGGACGAAGCGCCACGTCGGAAGGTTCACCATGGCCGCGGCGAGCAGGGCCTCCGGAATGGGCGACCCGCCGTACACGCATAGGCGGATGCTGCCCAGTTTCGCCGGGCTGAAAGATGGGCTGGCGAGCAGCATGTTCACCATCGTCGGCACCAGGGTGAGGGAGGTCACGCCATGTTCCGGAACGGCCGTCAGGACCTCCTCCGCATCGAACCGGCGCAGCACCACGTTGGTGGCGCCCGCGAGCGTCGTGAACCAGACCTGGCCTGCGCCGGCAAGGTAGAACAGGCCGCTGGAATGCAGGTGGGCGTTGTCTTCGGCGTAGCCCATCCCGGCGATCCAACTGAGTGCGGTCGACAAAACGTTGCGATGTGACAGCATCACCCCCTTGGGATATCCGGTGGTGCCGCCCGTGTAGAAGATTCCGTAGAGTTCGCCGTCCGCGCCGTCCGCCGGCTCCGCAGGCGCGTGCGACGCGATCAGGCCCGCGAGGCTGGTGCCACCCTGGGGGGCATCGGTGTCGGCATAGATAAGCTGACGCAGGCTTGGGCAAGCCGCCGCAAGCGATGGCCCGAGGCTCGCGAAATCCTCGCCGAGCACCAGGATTTCGGCGCCGCAGTCGTCGATCGCATACTGCAACTCGGGCACGGCCCATTTCACGTTCAGCGGCACGACCACCCCACCGGCCCATGCGGGGGCGAAGAGCATCTCCACGAAGTCGTCGCTGTTGAACGACAGCACAGCCACACGTCCGCCCGGCTGAAGCCCCAACCCGACCAATCCGGCGGCGCAGCTTGCAATGCGAAGCTCCATCTCGCGCCAGGACCGGCGCCTGCCGGCGAAGATCGTCGCGGGGGCCTCCGGACGCCGGCTCGCGGCCCGAGTAACGGCGTGGGGTACGCGCATGGGAACCTGCCCCTTATTTTGCGGAAAGGTAGTCCGATACGATGGTCCACCTTCCGCCCTTGACCTGTGCCAGGCGGACCTGCGTGCCCCCCAGGTGGTTGGTCGGCGACCAGGCATAGGCCGGGTTGCCGAGGAAGCCCGTGGGATAGGTCATGGATTCCAGGGCCGTCAGGAACGACTCCACCGTAAGGTCGGGCCCTGCCTTGCGGGCAGCTTCGGCAAAGATGTCCATCGCGACCCAGCCGGTCGCACTATAGATGTCCGGGTCGCTGCCGAAACGGCGCTGGTATTCGCCGATCCAGGCGGCCAGGGCGGGCGAGTTGCCGGCATCGCCGGGATACATCATGGGGTACTCGCTGACGGCGAACAGGCCTTCGACGGCAGCGCCGCCGATCTTCGGCACGTCCCCGACGAAGGTCCCCTGGCTGCCGACGATGTCGCCGGCGTAGCCGAGCTGCCGCACGGCGGCCACCGCGCCCACCGTCTCCCGCACGGCGCTGCCGAGGACGATCAGGTCGGGCTTCGCGGCGTAGATCAACTGCATCTGGGAGGTGAAGTCGGTGGCGCCGCGCTTGTAGGACGTCTTTTCGACCAGGCTCACGCCGGCGGCCTTCAGCACCTCCTCCGTCGTGCGCAGGATGCTGAGGCCGAGTTCGTCATCCTGATAGAAGATCGCTGCACGGTGGTGGTCGCCCCGCCGCAGCATCGCATTCAATCCGGCGTTCGTGCCGATCTCGAACGGGGTCAGCAGGGCGAACTTCAACCTTTGGAACGGCTCGAAGTTGGCGCGGTGCGCGCTGATCGGCAGAAGCTGCGGAACCCCCGCCTCCACCACGAGCGGCGCGGAGGCGAGCGCCACGGAGGTCCCGGTCGTGGCCAGCATGGCAAAGACATGGTCACTGGACAGCAGCTTCTGCGTGGCGAGCACCGCCTTCTTCGGATCGTAGCCCGAATCCTCGAACCGCAGCCGCAGCTTGCGTCCATTCACGCCGCCGGCGGCGTTGATCTCGTCCAGGCGCATCGTCATCCCGTTCAGGACGGGCCGGCTGATCGATACGATGGGGCCCGACAGGTCCTGTATCGTGCCGATGAGTATCTCGCTGGACGTCACCCCGTCCGTTGCCGCGAAGGAGTTGCCTGCGCTGAACAGCAGCGCCGCGACGAGGGCGGCAAGCGCTCTCTCAAACATGTGCATCACCTTCGACTGAGTGCAGGCCAGCGGCAGCGGACAGCTCGTGCCCCCGCCGGAGGCGGGAACAAGGAGTGAAGCGGTCGTCGTCATCCTGGGCATCGGCATGGACGATCGTGATGGCCGCCCGGCGCCGGAGCCAGCCCGGCTCACCCGTGATCCGGGCGAGATCAGCATCCAGCAACTCGGCGATCGTCTCGTCCTGCGACTCCCGCCCACGGCGCAGGGATTGGGCAGCCAGCCGGACATGCTCGTCGACGGCGACGAGCGCGGACAGGCGCTCGCCACCGCCGGACACGACGCAATCGACGACGTACTCCGATTTCGCGATCTCCCGTTCGACGGTGCAAGCCGGATCGCTTGAACCCGCCCGATCCGCACCGACCCGGCCCAGCACGCTGATCCCATCGCGTCCGGTGTGCCCGGCGTCACCGGAGTGGAACCAGCCGTCACCATCCAAGCAATCCGTCGGTACCGCCGGGCTGCGGATCAGTATCTCGCCGGTTGCCCCAAGGCAGAGGTTATAGCTTGCGTTGCCTTCCGCCCCATCGGCGGGCAGGCCGATCCCGCAAAGCTCGGTCATGGCGTAACGGCTCGTGAGGCGGACACCCAGCCGGCCGAACCATAGAAACGTCCCGGGAGGCAGCGAGCCCGCCACAACGGCCAGACGAAGACGGTCGAGGCCGAACCGCCTGCGGACCGACGCCAAAAGCATCCGGCTGGCCAACGATGGACGCGCCCTGGCCATCGCCCGGCGCAGCAGAAACCGCCCGGGGCGCACTGCACGGGATTCCATGCGGCCGATCGTGTTCCTCAGGCTGCACCAGAAACGGGGCGAGCCCGTCAGTACGGTCGGGGCGACCTCGCGCAGGTCGTTGCCGACCGTTCGCGCGCTTTCGGCAAAGTTCGTCACACCACCGTGGCGAAGCGGGGCGAGCACGTGGAACAGCAGGTTGTGGACGCGGGCGAGCGACGCGAAGGCGAGGCGCTCGCCACCCGCTTCAGCCGCCGCCGGGCCGTGCTCCATGGCATTCAGGATGTTCGCGTGGGTGAAGCGAACTGGCCTAGGCGCTCGCGTCGTCCCGGCCGTGAAGGCCATGAGGGCGATGTCGCCCGCTTTCGATGACCCGGCAGCCGCCTCCACACCCTCCGGCACGGCCGATGCAGCCGGAACGGGGCCGCGCAGCAGCGCTTCGCCGCCCGCGTCCAGCATCAAAATCGGCACATCGGGCGCGGCGGCTGCGATCTGCCGCGCGAGCGCCTCGGTATCGGTGAAGGCGGCGCTCGGGCGTACGCTGGCGAGCGCGCGGGCGATGTCGGCCGGGGCGGCGCTCTCATCGAGGACGACGATCACGGCACCGGCCAGCGCCGCACCCATGAAGGCCGCAAGCCACTCTACGGAGGGGCGTGCGACGATCAGCACCGCGTCGCCGGAGCGGACACCTGCCCGGCCGATGAGGACGCTGGCACACTGCGCCCGCCGCCGGTAATCCGCCCAGGTGACCTCGTGCCACAAACCCAATCTCTTCTCGCGGAGTGCCGCCGCGTCGCCGTGCCTGTTGGCCGCCGCGTGGAATTCGGAGGCGAGCGGGTTGGGACCGGCGGGCATGGCCGGGCTGGCGGGTGTCGTGCTCCGGCCGCTGTGCGCCATTGACATCCTCCTCTCCCGGCCCTGCGGTCCTGCCGCATTATTCGTCGCCTTCGGAGCCGATGTGACCATAGACCGACGGGTCGGTCAACCGTAATTGACCGACCCGTCGGACTTTGGTAGGGCTGAAGCATTCGGGGGGTGGACGTCATGCTGAGCGACAAGGACATCATCGCGGCGACGAAGCGGTGTTACGACGCGTGGGAGACCGGCAACGCTGCCGCGATCGTCGACAGCTATACCGACGACGTCGTCTACAGCGACATGAAGGCGGTCGGACGGATTATCGGCGGAGAGAACCTGAGGCGCTACATCACCCGCTTCGTCCAACGCTACGACATCAAGTTCCGCGTCACCGAGGAGCATCGCCTCAAGGACGTGGACGGCCTAGCGACCATCTGGGAAGCCGCGATCCGGCCGCGGGATGCCGAGGGTCGCATCATGACGCAACTCGTGATGACGCGCGGCTTCGATATCGTGATGGTTAGGGGCGACAAGGTGTCCCGGGACGAGGCTTATTGGGACCATACCGCCATCGAACGGCTCGCCAATCTGGTCGCATCCCCCTAGGAACTCCTCGGCCTCGGTTTTTGCGTCGCTGCGTTCCGTAAGGACCTCTTCCAGAGTCAGAAGGTGATTTAGGGAGGCGGGGTTGACGCGTGCGCGGGCCGGTGACTACGACGACAAGCGGAATGCTATACTGGAGGCCGCGACAGCGGTGTTCGCTGCCCAGAGCTATCCAAACTCCAAAATGCAAGACATCGCCGTAAGGTGCAATGGTTCCAAATCGCTTCTGTATTACTACTTCAGCAGCAAAGAAGACGTGTTATTTGCCATACTGAAGGACTACAGCCATTCCATGCTCGCTTCCCTTGACGGGATCGAGTTGCTTGCGGTGACCCCGATAGAGAAATTCACGTTATTTGTGGAATCCTACATTACCAAATCGGCGAAACTCCGCCGGTGCCACACCGTCCTTGTGCAGGCCGAACGCTATCTGCCGCCGCCGCAAAGGAGCGAGATTCGCAAGCTTTCACGCGCTATGCTGAACCGCGTCTCAGCCCTGCTGTTGCAGGTGAATCCCGATCTGGCCGCCAACACGGTGTTGCTGAAGCCATTCACCCTCGTGCTGTTCGGATCGTTGAACGGCCTCAACGAATGGTTCCGCCCGCGGGGCGCCCTGACAGCCAAGCAGATATCGTCACGCGTTTCGCGGCAATTCCTCAACGGCTTCCTGCGCGAGCAGGCGCAAGGCGGCTGACTGTGCCGGCCTGCATGGGGTCCAGCGTCACGCCTTCGGCCAATACGGGGCGCGCAGCACGTCCTTCTTGATCTTGCCGGCCGGAGAGAGCGGGAGCCTTTCCGTCCGGACGTCGACCGCCTTCGGACATTTGTATCCGGCGATCCGCATGCGGCAGTGGGCGATCAGTTCGTGAGGCGTTGCCGAGTTGCCGGTTCTACAGACAACGATCGCATGCACGGCCTCGCCCCAGGTCTCATCCGGAATTCCGATCACTGCGCATTCTTGTACGGCTGGATGCGAGTACAACGCATTCTCGACCTCCGCCGAGTAGACGTTCTCGCCCCCCGAGATGATCATGTCCTTGGCGCGATCGACAACGTAAACGAACCCATCCCGGTCCATGGTCCCAAGATCACCGGACCGAAGGACGCCGCCACGCAGCGCTGCGGCCGACAGCTCCGGCTGTTCCCGATAACCCGCCATCACATTGAAGCCGCTGATCGCGATCTCTCCCACATCGCCGCGAGGCACTTCGTGACCGTCGGTATCGATGATCCGGACATCCACGCCCAGAGCAGCGCAACCGACCGAACCGATCTTGTTCCCGCCCGATGCCGAATCGACGTGGCGATGCCATGGCAGGAACGTCGCCAAGCCGGTCGATTCGGTCATGGCGTATACCTGGACGAAAGACCAGGACGGAAGAGTTACCATGAACGCCTTGATCAGCGCCTCCGGCATCGATGAGCCCCCGTAGATACAAAGCCGCATGCTGGTCAGGTCGTACTGCGACGCATCAGGATGGTTCAGGAGCATGTTGACCATCGTCGGCAGGAGCACCGTGTTCGTCGGCCGGTGCCGATGCAGGGCCTGCAGCACGGCGTCTACATCGAACTTCGGCAGGATCACATGGGCGCCACCGACCATCGTCGTGTACCACATGTGCCCGGCGCCCGAGAGATGGAAGAAACCACCCACGTGCATATGGACCATCTCGTGGGTGAGCTGTAGTTCTGCAATATAGCTCAACGAAGCGAAGGTTACATTCTGGTGGGAGATGCTGACGCCCCGCGGCTTGCCCGTCGTGCCTCCGGTGAAGAACAAGGTGTATGGATCGGTCCCGGAACGCCGACGGTCCGCAGCCGGTGAATGCTCCCCGATGAGCTGCTCGTACCATGCCACCCCCATGTCCGGGGCGCGGTCCCCGATTGCGATGACGCTGCGCAGCGAGGGAATAGCCGAGCTCAACGCGCCTGCGAGATGAATGAAGGAGTCATCCAGGCAAATCACGGCCGGCCGGGTCGCTGCCAGGGCAGAAAGGATTTCCGCCTCGGCCCACCGGATGTTCAAGGGGATGATCTCGGCGCCCGCCCAGGGGATCGCATAGAAAAGCTCGACGTAACGATCGCTGTTGAAGGCCATGACGGCGACATGGTCGCCGTCGCCGACCCCGAGATGGCGAAGGGCGGCGGCAAGCCGGGCCACCCGCCCGGCGACCTCCGCCCAGTTTCGCCGCCGGTCGCCGAAGATCGTTGCCGTACGGTCCGGAAACAGTTCCGCAGCGCGAAGCAGCGTGTGGGTGATCTGCATGGCTTAGGGCGCTGGATTGATCTGGACCGCCTTGTATTTTGGATATCCGGCGGTGACCCCGTATTCGCAAATGCCGTAGCCGATATCGTCCCCCATGCGGATTTCCATCGCGCAGTCGGCAAGCGCCCGGGTGATCGAGCGGGTATGCTTGTCGGTCAGGTCCCAGCGTTCGTGCTCGATGTGGAGCACGCCCTTGTCGTCGCCTTGGCGCCATCCATTCAGGCCGCCGTACAATCCGCCTTTGAGGAAAAACCGCGCCGGCAACATCCGGACATGCGCCTCCTCCGAGGTGCCGTCGTCAAAGTGGAAATCGAAGCGAGCCGATTTCGCTGTTTGCCCCAGCGGGTCGTCGGACCAGGTAAAGTCGTGGTCGAACCCCTTCATCCGCTTGCCCCGGTTCGCTGGCGTGCCCAGCGCAGAGACTTTCTCTCCGCTCAGATAGATGTAGTCCGCTGGCGCCCGTTCGTTGGCGAACAGGTGCACGGCGCCGCCCTTGAACTGCCCGATCAGCCAAACGAACATGAACGGGGGAAAGCGTGTCAGCGGCGCGGATTTCTGGTCTGTCACGAAATCCGATCGCACGCCCCAGGAATGGTCCCTCTGGCCCCACCACTGATCGAACCCGACCTCGTGGCGTTCCCCCTCCACCTTGATCCAGCCCGCATAGCGGCCGGCCTGCTGGTAGCGTGCCATGTCCTCGGAAACCCGAAGCAGCCGCCGGCGAAAATGGTGCTCCTCCTCGTGGCAGTTCATGGTTGCCTGAAATTCCAGGTCGAAGGACAGGCCTGACCCGTTCTCCTGCAACGTCAGCCGGTGCCGCTTCATGCCTTCCAGCACCGACACCTTGAACGGCCCGATCTCCATGGAGAGCGGGTCTGCACCGAGCCGCCGCGACAGCCTTACGGTGTGTTGGGTCGTGCCGACCGTCACGCCGGCGTGCGCATCCACCACGCCTCGGTTCGGGTGATAGCCCAGGCCGATATCCAGCATCATGCCACCGTCCGGGACGCGATGCCCGGTGTACCAGAGCCGCTCCATCCAGGCAGGATCGCTCGTTCCAGTATAGGCAAAGCTGGCCGGCGTCTGATGGCCTATCAAGTCGTCCTGGGGTGTCAACATGTCGCATCGCTCCCGGTATTGCCTCGACCCGCCGTTGTTCAATCAGGCGCCCGGCCGCGCTCCGCATGCGGCGCCGTGCGGCTGGGCATCCCGGCCGGCCGCCTCCATTCGTTTCGTAGAACGTGCTTGAGGATCTTCCCCGCCGCCGACTTCGGCAAAGGCTCCTCGCGAATCTCGATCGAGCGGGGGCACTTGTAGCCGGCGATCAGCGTCCGGCAGTGGACGGCCAGCTCCTGGGCGGTCGCGGACTGCCCTTGCTTGAACACGATGACGGCATGCACCGCCTCTCCCCAGTGCGCGTCGGGGACGCCGACCACGGCGCATTCCTGCACGGCCGGGTGTCGGTACATCGCACTCTCGACTTCGACCGAGTAGACGTTTTCGCCGCCCGAAATGATCATGTCCTTGATCCGGTCGACCAGGTAGATGAACCCTTGCTCGTCGACCCGGGCGCCATCGCCGGTCAGCAGCCACCCATCCCGGAACAAGGCGCTCGTGGCCTCGGGTTGACGCCAGTATCCCTGGGTCACCAGTGGTCCGCGCACGACGATCTCGCCGACTTCACCCGGACGGACGTCCTCGCCGTTCCGGTCGGTCACCCTGACTTCGCACACATAGGAGGGGCGGCCGATCGACGTCAGCTTGCCGGCCTTGGGGCCGTCGAGCACATGCCGGTCGGGCTGCAGGGTAACGACGACGCCGGTCGTTTCCGTCAGGCCATAGCCTTGGATGAACCGCCAGCCCGGCAGGTGCCGCTGGGCTGCAAGGACCAGGGCGTCCGGCATGGGAGAGCCGCCATACTCGCACATACCGACGCTTGTCAGGTCGAACCGTCCGATATCGGGGTGGTTCACCAGAGCGTTCAGCATGGTCGGAACGAGCAATGTATAGGTCACCCGCTGGGCCTCGATGGTGCGGAAGGCCTCGGCCGGGTCGAACTTCGGCAGCAGGATGTGAGTGCCTCCCGCCATGGTCAGTGCAAGGGCAGGGGCCGTGCCCGCCAAGTGGAACAGGCCGGCGACATGCATGAATCGCGTGTCGTCGGTGAAATGCAGGTCCGCGATCCAGTTGAGCGCCGCCTGCACGACATTGCGGTTCGACAGCATGACGCCCTTCGGATGGCCCGTCGTGCCGCCAGTGTAGAAGATGCCGACGATGTCCTGTTCGGACCCCGCAAAATCGGGAACCGGCGGACCGACCGCCAGATCGTCGTACCGTACCGAACCCCCCGGCGTCTCCTTGTCGCCGAGACAGGCCAGCGCGTTCAATGACCCGATTTGCTCCCTTATCTCGGACGCAAGATGGGCGAAGTTGTCATCCACCAGCAGGATCGTCGGTTCGCACTCTCGCAGGGCATGCAGGAGTTCCGCCAGCGCCCAGCGTGTATTGAGCGGCACCACGATTCCGCCGGCCCAGGCGGTGGCATAAAAGGCTTCGAGATAACGGTCGCTGTTCAGCGCGAGCACGGCCACCCGGTCGCCTGGCCGAACCCCATACCGTTGCAGGCCGCCGGCGATGCGCGAAACACGCCCGAGCATCTCCTGCCACGTCCGAACCCGGCCTTCGAAGATGGTCGCTGGCCGGGCGCCGCACGTCTGCGCGGCACGCCGAAGTGTCTGCGTCAGGCGCATCTCTCCTCGCCTCGCCGCGGTCTGCTAATCTGGGCTTATGACATCGCCGAGCGCCTTCCAGTTTGCGCCGTCGAACTGGATCATCTGAAGCTGGCTGATCGGGCTGTAGTTCGTCTTGCTTGTGTTGATGCGTACTCCGGGAATCAGCGTGGGCACGGTCAGATCCGTGATGCTCGTCGCCTTTGCCATGATGTTTTCCCGGCTCAGGTCGTTGCCGCAGCGTCGAAGGATATCCACCATGATCCTGGCGGCAACGTAGCCGTCGACGTTCTGGCCGTCCCGGACATCTGCCGAAGGATTGTACTTCTTCATGAATTCACGCCACTCGATCATGCCGGGATCGTGGTCCCAGGCAGGGTCCGCCGGGTCCATTCGATAGCGGACCGAGACGAGCCCCTTGGCCTTTTCGATCCCGGCGGGTTCGAGCGTGACGCTGTAGAAGTTCGATTTCATGGTCAGGATCTGCAGGGGTTTCCAGCCCATGTCGTAGACCTTGCGGATGGCCTGTGCGGCGAACTTTGGGATCGCCGCGTTGATGAACACGTCCGCCCCGGAATCGCGCAACGTCGTCAACTGCGAGTCGACCGTGGCATCCGTCACCTCGTAGCTGGCAGATGCGACCAGCATCCCCGCCTTCGTCCCCAAGGTCTCGCGCACTCCCTTCAAGTACGCCTGCCCGAAATCGTCGTTCTGGTAGAGGATGGCGATCTTGCCGTTTGGACGTTCCTTGAGGATGTATTTGGCAAAGATGATGCCTTCGAGTTCTCCGGATGCGTCGTAGCCGATGCTCCAAGGGAGCGTGCTCGGGTCATGAAAACGCGTCGAACCCGTCGCGACCAGGACGTGCGGGATCTTCCGCTGGTTCAGGTAGCGGGAAACCGCCAGGGCGCCGCCCGTGCCGATCGGGTGGAACAGGAAAGCGACCTCGTCCTGCTCGATCAGGCGCCGTGTCTGCTCGACCGTCTTTTGCGGAGAATAGCCGTCGTCAAGGCTGATCAGGGTGAGCTTCCGGCCATTGATACCCCCCTCGGCGTTGATCTTCGCAAAATAGGCTGCCTCGACCTTCGACATCGTGCTCATGTTCGAGGCGCCGCCGCTGTACGGGGCGGTCTGGCCGATCTTGATCTCCGTTGCGGTCACGCCGGGAGCATTCTCCGCCCGCGCCGCCGTCGGTCCGGCAACCACCCAGGCCGCCAGCGCCGCCGTGCTCAGCAGCGTCGCGCGGCGTGTGAGCCCACCAGCCAGCTTCAACTTAAAACCTGTATCAATCATTGACGATCCTCCCGTTGATCGGCCCGTTCGGGGCCGTTGTAGTGCCGGGCTTCACGCCCGGTGAACGTGTGAGCTCGAACGCCTTCCGCAACAGACCGGCCAGCCCGGTGGGCATGAGGAAGACCACGGCGATAAGCAGCACGCCGTAGACGGCCCATGGCACGGCCTTCGAGATGCTCTCGCTGATGTTCGGAATGAACACGATGAAGGCCGCGCCCAGCACGCCGCCCCAGATGCTGGTCAAACCGCCGATCACCGCGCCCACCATCAACGAGATCGAGAGAAAGAAGTTGAAGGCGTCCGGCGACACGAACTGGGTCAGCATCACGTTCAGACCGCCCGACAACCCGGCGAGCATCGCGCTGGCCGCGAAAGCCAAGGCCTTCGTAGCCGGGACGTCGATCCCCATCGCGCTTGCGGCAGTCGGCTGTTCCCGGATCGCCTCCAGCGCGCGGCCGTAACGGCCCCGCAGCAGGTTCCGGGCGACCAGCATGCAAGCAGCCGCGCTGAACAGGGAGACAAGATAAAGCCACTGATCCGGATTCAGGCGCAGAAGGGCAGGCGCTTCCGGCGGGTCCAACACCAGCCCCTGGAACCCGCCCGTCCAGGGAGCCAGACCCTTGTATTTCAGGATTTGCGGGGTCACGACGGCCAGGCTGAAGGTCGCGAGAGCGAGATAGAGCCCTTCCAGCTTTACCGCGGGCGTGCCGATCGCGTAGCCGATCAGGAAGCAGGCGAGGCTGCCGCACGGCACGGCTGCCCAATAGGGCAGGCCGTAATGGGCGACCAGGATTGCCGTGCCGTATCCGCCAACAGCGAAGAATGCCCCGTTTCCCAGGGAGATCTGCCCGTTCAGCCCCGTCAGGAGAACAAGGCTCAGCACCGCTATGGAATAGACCAGGACCGTGCTCATCTGGAACAGCACGAATCCCTTGAGCAAGGCGAGCGGCGCAGTGGCGAGCACCGCGAGTATCGCGAGCGCCACGGCGGCAGAGCGATACCTGGCGTTCACGGCCGCACCCTAAACCCGGCTCACGGCGGGGCGGCCGAACAGACCCGCCGGCCTCACCAGCAATACGACAACGATGATCGCCAAGGCCACGCTGAGCTTGAGTTCGGGGCCGACAAGGTACGCTCCGGACAGGGCCTCCACCAGGCCCACCAGGATGCCGCCCGCCACGGCCCCGCCCGGCGACTCGAGCCCGCCCAGCAATGCTGCGGCAAAACCGTAAATGAGGACTCCGCCCATCATGTTCGGGTCGAGGAATACGATCGGCGCGGTCAGCATGCCCGCCACCGCACCGATCGCGGCGGCCAGACCCCAACCGATGGCCAGCATTCGCCCGACACGCACCCCGCAAAGGCGGCTCGAAACTGGATTCTCCGCGGCCGCCCGCATGCACAGGCCCAACGTCGTGAACTGGAAGAAGCAAAACACCGCCAAAAGCTCGACCAATATCAGGAGCGCCATCCCGAGTTGATGCTGCGACAAGTATCCGCCGCTGTACCACTGCCCGGCCGTGAACGGCGAGGGGAACACCCGGATATTGAAGCCCCAGATCCAGCCCGACAGGCTGTTGATGATGGCGAATAGGCCGATGAAGACGATGACGACGTTCAACTGCGGCGCGCCGGCAAGCGGGCGGACCAGAAGCCGCTCGATCGCTGCACCGATCACGAACGAAACAATCAGGCAGAGCACGAACGCGAGCCAGTATGGCGCGCCGGCAGAGAGCAGGCTGAGCGCGATGTACGTCGACAACACGC
Organism: uncultured Acetobacteraceae bacterium; assembly: GCA_964235765.1. Classification (GTDB taxonomy): domain Bacteria; phylum Pseudomonadota; class Alphaproteobacteria; order Acetobacterales; family Acetobacteraceae; genus JAVVHH01. The sequence continues at coordinate 1,462 of CAXSDH010000031.1, read as the reverse complement.
TCATCTCCCCCTGCGCAAAGTTAACCTGGTGCGTAGACCGGTAGATCATCACGATGCCAAGCGCGAGGCTTGCGTAGATGAGGCCAGTCGTGAACCCGTCGGCGATCTGCTGGACGAGCGAGTTCATGCCCTTTTCAGCCGGCCAGGTAGACGCGTTGGATCGCCTCGGACCCGCGGAACTCGGCAGCGCTCCCCGACAGCGCGACCCTGCCTTGCTCGAGAAGGTAAGCGTCCGTCGCGACGTCGAGCGCGAGCGACACGTTCTGCTCGACCATGAGGATACTGACGCCGTCGTCGCGGCTGATGGTCCGAACGATCTCGAAGATTTCGGCGACGATCAGGGGCGCAAGCCCGAAGGACGGCTCATCAAGAAGCAGGAGTTTCGGCCGGAGCATCAGGGCGCGGGAGATCGCGAGCATCTGTTGCTCGCCACCGGACAGGGTGCCCGCTTGTTGACCAAGCCGTTGCTTCAGCCGGGGGAAGTAGGTGAAGATCCGCTCCTGATCAGCCTTGACCGCCTGGCGGTCCCGCCGGGTCGTGGCGGCGACGGCTAGATTGTCCTGAACGGTGAAGTTCAGGAATGTGCCACGCCCGTCGGGAACATGGGCGATTCCTGCCCGGGCGATCTCCTCTGTCGGCGTTCCGAGTATTTGCCGGCCCTGAAACCGTATCTCGCCCTGGCCGCGGATCCCCATCCCGCAGATCGCCCGCAGCAGCGTCGTCTTGCCCGCACCGTTGGCGCCCAGCAGGGCCGTCGTGCCGCCCGCCGCCACCTGCAGCGTCACATCGCGGAGGACCTGGATTTGCCCATACCCCGCGGTGAGACGGTCGATGGCAAGTATCGGCGTCATGCCGGGGCAAACGAACCCAGATAGGATCGGATCACGTCCGGGTCCTTCTGCACGACGGCGGGTATGCCGTCGCAGATCTTCTTCCCGAAGTTCAGGACAACGACCTTGTCGCAGACCCGCATGACCAGATTGAGATGGTGCTCCACAAGCAGCACGGTGATGCCGAGCCGATCCCGGATGAGGCGTATGAGGTCCAGGAGGCGACCTACGCCCTCCTGGTTCAACCCGGCGGCGGGCTCGTCCAGTAAAAGGAGACGCGGCTTGGCCGCGAGCGCCCGCGCCATTTCGACGCGCTTCTTCGTGGCAAACGGGAGGACTCGGACCGGCAATTCGGCCACGTCATTCAGGTTTAGCAGTTCGATCAGTCGATCGGCCTGCTCGTGCTGCACGCCCTCATCGTGCCGGATGAAAGGCAGTTGCAGGGCCTCCGCAAGCAATCCGCCGCGGCTCAGGCAATGCGTGCCGACAAGTATGTTCCGACGGACCGACATGCTGTCGAACAGGGCCAGGTTCTGGAAGGTTCGCCCGACTCCAAGCCGCGCCATAGCGCTGCGCGGCACCGTGTCGATCGGCTTGCCGTCGAACAGGATCGATCCGGACGCGGGCGCATA
>CAXSDH010000030.1:0-38747 GCA_964235765.1 uncultured Acetobacteraceae bacterium | reverse complement strand
GCCGCCCTCGGCGTGGTGCCCGACGTGTTCACCAGCGAGCGCGCCCTGGTGGACGCGGGCGAAGCCGACCGGGTGGTCGAGCGCCTGCACGCGGACGGGCTGGTGTATGAAGGCGTCCTCGAGCCCCCCAAGGGCAAGGCGCCCGAGGACTGGGAGCCGCGCGAACAAACCTTGTTCCGCGCGACGCGCTTCGGCGACGACGTGGACCGCCCGCTGCGCAAGTCGGACGGCAGCAACACCTACTTCACCAACGACATCGCCTACCACGCCGACAAGATGCGGCGGGGCGCGGCGCTCATGATCGACGTCTGGGGCGCCGACCACGGCGGCTACGTGTCCCGCTTGAAGGCTGCCGTCAAAGCCATGGCCGGCAATGGCCCGGCACGGCTCGAGATCGTGCTGTGCCAGATCGTCCACGTGCTGCGCGGCGGCCAGCCCGTCCGCATGTCCAAGCGCGCCGGCACCTACGTCACCCTGGCGGATTTGCTGGAATGGGTGGGGCGGGACGCCGTGCGCTTCACCATGCTGACCCGCAAATCCGATGCGCAGATGGAGTTCGACCTCGACGCCGTGGTGGCCCAAACCCGCGAGAACCCGGTGTTCTACGTGCAATACGCCCACGCCCGCTGCCGCTCCGTGCTGCGCATGGCCGCGGAGTCGCACGACGTGGCGCACGCCGCCCTGGCCGCCACGCCGCTGGACAGCCTGGACGATCCGGCCGAGCTGGCCTTGATCCGCCGCCTGGCCGCCTGGCCGCGCACCGTGGAGGGGGCCGCCCTCGCACAGGAGCCGCACCGGATTGCGTTTTTCCTCTATGACTTGGCAGGCGACTTTCATATGTTGTGGAACCGCGGGCGGGACGATTCGACCCTTCGTTTCCTGCAAGCGGACCGTCCGGCTGAAACCCGTGCCCGGCTGGCGCTGGTGGCCGCAACGGCAATCGTCATTCGCTCCGGGCTCGGCGTGCTCGGGGTAACGCCGGCTGAGGAGATGCGTTGAACCGTGGCAGACGACATCAGCATTCCGTTTGCATCGGGGCGCGCGCCCTTCACGCAATCCTACAGCACGCGCCGCAGCGGGTTGGATGCGGGCGCCAAGCGGCTGATGCTGGCGGGCGCCGCCCTGGGCGTCCTCCTGCTGGCCGGCATGGGCGGTTGGGCGCTGATGGGCCGCCGGCCCGCGAGCGTTCCCGTCATCGAGGCCGATAGCCGCCCGCTGCGCGTGAAGCCGGACAATCCCGGCGGCATGCAGGTGGCGGGCGCCGACGAGCAGGTGATGGGCGGCTCCGGCGCCGGGGGCGCCGACGCCATGGCCCCGGCCGCCGAGGCGCCCGCACCCCAGGCGCTCCGGGCGCAGATGGGGCAGCCAGGCACGCCCGCCCCGGGCGCCGCGATCTCCCCGTTGCCCGACACTCCCGCCGCCGCCGCGCGCACGCCGGCCCGGACCACGGCACCGGCGCCGGCGCGTCCGGTTGCGGGCGGCACCCTCGTTCAGCTCGCCGCGGTGGACAACGAGCAGGCGGCGCAAGCCGAATGGCAGCGCCTGGCCAAGCGGATGCCCGACCTGCTGGGTGACCGCCGCGCCGTGGTGCAGCGGGCCGAGCGCGATGGCCATGCCGTCTGGCGCGTCCGCACGGGCGGCTTCGCCGACATCGCCGAAGCCACTGGCTTTTGCACCCGCGTGCGCGCCAAGGGCGCGGCGTGTTCCCTCGCCAGCTTCTGACGCCGTAGGCCTCGTTGAAGGCGGCCGTCGTCGGCATCGCCGGGCCCGGGCTGCTGGATGCGGAAGCCGCCCTGTTCCGCGGCGTTCCGCCCGCCGGCGTCATCCTGTTCGCACGCAACATCCATGATCCGGCGCAACTGCGCGCCCTCACGCAGCGCCTGCGCGATACCCTGCCCAGCGCCGCCGTGATCGCCGTGGACCAGGAGGGCGGCCGGGTCGCCCGGATGCGCCCGCCGCATTGGCGCGCGCATCCCCCGGCGGCCACCATCGGCCAACTGCCTCGCCTCGCCGGCCTCCGCGCGGCGTGGCTGACCGGCGCACTGATCGGCCTGGATTGCGCGGAGGCCGGCATCACCGTCGCCTGCGCCCCGGTGCTCGACCTGCATGTCCCGGGCGCCAGCGACGTCGTCGGCGACCGCTCGTTCGGTGGGGACCCGGCCGCCGTGGCCGCCCTTGGCGCCGCCCTGGCCGCCGGGCTGCTGGCGGCGGGCGTGCAGCCGGTGGCCAAGCACGCGCCGGGCCACGGCCGGGCGCGGGTGGACAGCCATCTCGACCTGCCCAGCATTCCCGCGGAGCAATCGCTGGACGATGACATCGCACCCTTCGCCGCCTGCGCCGGCCTGCCTTGGATGATGACGGCCCACCTGCGATATCATGGGCTCGACTCGGAGCGGGCAGGGACCTTGTCCCCCGCCGTGATCGGGCAGGTGATCCGTGGGCGGATCGGGTTCCAGGGGGTTTTGGTGTCGGACGACCTTGCGATGCGCGCCCTCTCGGGCACGCCGGGCGCCCTGGCCTGCGCGGCCATCGCCGCCGGCTGCGACCTCGCGCTGCACTGCACCGGCGCGCTCGATGACAGTGCGGAGGTGCTGCGCAGGGTGCCGGACGCCAGCGGCCCCGCTCTATCCCGCATGGCAGCCGCGCAGGCCCTCGCCGCCCGCAGCCGGGTCCCGCTCGACGGTCCCGCGCTCGCGGCGGAACGGGACGGCCTGCTCGCTTGATCGCCCTCTTGCTTCTGCTCGCGACGGCCGCCCTGCCGGCGGTCGTCGCGATCACCCTGCACGAGGCCGCCCACGGCTATGCGGCGCTGGCGCTTGGCGACGACACCGCGCGCCGCGCCGGCCGCCTGTCGCTCAATCCGTTGCGGCACGTGGACCGCGTGGGCACGCTGCTGCTGCCCGGTGCCCTGCTCCTGGGCCAGTTGCTGACCATCGGCCGCGTCGTGTTCCTGTTCGGCTGGGCCAAGCCGGTGCCGGTCTCGCCCTGGCGCTTTCGCGACCCGCGCCGCGGCATGATGCTGGTGGCGGCCGCCGGCCCGGCGATGAACTTCGTGCTCGCATGGCTTGCCGCCCTGGCGCTGCACGGCTCCGCCCTGCTGCCCGACGCGGCCGGCGAGATCGCGGACCGCATGCTCGAGATGTTCATCCTCGCCAACCTCGTGCTGGGCCTGTTCAACCTGCTGCCGATCCCGCCCCTCGATGGCGGGCGCATCGTGGTCGGCCTGCTGCCGGAGCGGCTGGCGGCGGTCTGGGCCCGGCTGGAACGCGCCGGCATCGTCATCGTCCTGCTTCTGGTGTTCCTGGTGCCGCGGCTGCTGGCCGAGTTCGGCATCGTATGGGACCCGGTGGGGCAGGGCTTGAGCCGCGTCGTCCCTTGGGCCCTGGACCTCGTGTACCGGCTGGCGTTCCATGACGCCTGATGACCAGCTCGTCCTGCATCTCGACGGGTTCGACGGGCCGATGGACCTGCTGCTCGAGTTGGCGCGGGGGCAGAAGCTCGACCTCGCGCGCATTTCCATCCTCTCCCTGGTCGAGCAGTATCTTGCCATCATCGAGGGCGCCCGCCGCATCCGCCTGGAGCTGGCGGCGGATTGGCTGGTCATGGCGGCCTGGCTGGCCTGGCTGAAGTCCCGATTGCTGCTGCCGCCGGGCACGGATGCGGCGGAGGAGGGCGAGGACGCCGCCGGCGTGCTTGCCGCGCGGCTGCACGAGTTGCAGGCGGTGCGGGACCTCGCCGCCTGGCTTGCGGCCCGGCCGCAACTCGGCCAGGAGGTGTTCGGACGCGGCAGCCCGGAAGCCTTGCTGGCGGTGGACCGTTCCGGCCTTGCCGCCGACCTGCCGGGCCTGCTGCGCGCCTACATGGCCGCGCGCCGCCGCGGCGCCGCCGGCGTGGCGTACCGCCCGGCGCGCGCGCCGTTGTGGACGGTGCAGGATGCCATGACCCGCCTCACGCGCTTGCTGGGCCAGGCTCGCCGCTGGACCGCGCTGGAGGATTGCCTGCCCCAGTTGGCGCTTGACCCGATGCAGCGCCGGGCCGCGCTGGCGAGCACCTTGCTGGCTGGGCTCGAACTGGCCCGGGCCGGCAGCGCGGACCTCCGGCAGGAGCAGCAATTCGGCCCCATCCTGCTACGAGCCGCCGCATGACGGACCGGGAAGCGAGCGGCCTCGATGCGGCTGTCCGGCTCGCCGAGGCGCTGATTTTCGCCAGCGCGGAGCCCGTCGGCGCCGCGGCCCTGGCCCGGTTGCTGCCGCAAGCGGTCGACGTCGAACCCGTGCTGGCCGAACTGCGCGCGCGCTATGCCGGGCGTGGCGTGGAACTGGCCGAGGTCGCGGGCGGTTGGCAGTTCCGCACCGCCGCCGACCTGGCGCCGCAGTTGACCCGCGTGGTGCAGCAGCCCCGCCGCCTGCCGCGCGCGGCGATGGAGGCGCTGTCCGTGGTCGCCTACCACCAGCCGGTCACCCGCGCCGAGATCGAGGCGGTGCGAGGCGCCAGCCTGGGCCAAGCCACGATGGACGCGCTGCTCGAAGCCGGGCTGATCGAGCCGAAGGGCCGCAAGGAGGTGCCGGGCCGCCCCACGCTCTGGGCCACCACCCCCGCCTTCCTCGGCCAATTCGGCCTGCGCAGCCTGCGCGACCTGCCTCGGCGGGACGACCTGCTGCTGGACCAGTCCGGGACGCCAGCCGCGCAATTGGCCTAAGCTGTCCGGCATGGACTTCCGGCAGCACAAGCGCGGCTACCACCACGGCAACCTGCATGACGCGCTGATCGACGCGGCCCTCGCCTTGATCGCCGAGCGGGGGCTGGCGGAGGTCACCTTCGCCGAGGTTGCGCGCGCGGTCGGGGTGAGCGCTGCCGCGCCGTACCGGCATTTCCGCGACCTGAACGCCCTCATCGCCGAAGTGGCCCGGCGCGGCTTCAAGCGCCTCGAAGACGACCTGGCCGCCGCCTGGGATGCCGGCCGCCCCAACCCGGCGACAGCCATCGAGAATTGCGGCCGGGCCTATCTCGGCTTCGCGCGGCGGGAGCGCGCCGCCTATGCGGCCATGTTCAACCCCGGCTTCCCGATCGCCGACCATGCCGCTTTGGGCGAAGCGTCCGCACGCGCCTTCGACGTGCTGCGGCAGGCGGCGGAAGCGGCCGCGGCGACGGTGCAGCGGTCGCAACGGCCGCCGGCGATGATGATGGCCCTGCACATTTGGGCGCTCTCGCACGGGGTCGCGGCCCTGTTCGTCGGCCGCAACGACGTGGCGCGCTTCCGCGTGCCGATGCCGCCCGAGGACCTGCTGGAGGCCGGGCTGCTGATCTACCTGCGATCGGCTGGCCTTTCCCCGCCGGAATGACCGGATCGTCGAATGAACCTCTTGCAGCGCGGCTGCGTCGTGCCCAATGTGAACATGCTTAACATCTACCTGGAGGCACATCGTGGTTTTTGCACGCTTGGACGAGCTTCCCCGGGGCGCATGGGTCGCGCTCGTTGTTTTGAGTTTTTGGCTCTGGTGGCCGGTCGGCCTGGCCCTGTTGGGCTACCTGGCCTTTGGCCGGTACCGGTACGGGCCGGATTCGGGCGCCGGGCCGGGGCCGGGCCGGTGGTACAATATGGCGCATGGCGATGGGCCGGGAGGCCGCTCTGGCCGGGGTTGCCGGTCCCGCCGCAACCGGGCGGCGGCGCCGAGCGGCAACCGGGCCTTCGACGAGTACCGCAGCGAGACCCTGCAGCGGCTCGAGGAGGAGCAGCGTGAGTTCTTCGAGTACCTCGAACGCCTGCGCCAGGCGCGCGACAAGAGCGAGTTCGACGCCTTCATGACGGAGCGCCGCAACCGTCCGCCGCCGCCGCCTCCCGCTCCTGCGGTCTGAGTACGCCTCCGGACCGGGACCGCGCTCGATGGAGCGCGGTTCCGGTCCGGCAACCCCGTTTCCCCCGGCTGGGGTCCCGTGCTAGGACAGCGCATGTTCGATTTTGCCTGGTCCGAAATTGCCCTGATCGGGGTCGTGGCGCTGATTGCCATCGGGCCCAAGGACATGCCTGTGGCCATCAAGGCCGTCGCCGAGATGATCAAAAAGGCGCGCCGCATGGCCGGCGAGTTCCAGACCCACGTGGACGAGATGGTGCGCGAGGCGAACCTGCATGACGTGCGGGACCAGTTCAACGACCTGCGCCGCATGGACATCAAGGGCAAGATCCTGAAGGCGGTCGACGACGACGGCAGCCTGCGCAAGACCTTCTCCGAGAACCCGATGGACTTCTCGCCGCCGCCCCCGGTGGTGCCGGTTGCCGACAGCGCGCCCCAAACGGCGCTGGCCGACACGGTCGTGGCCGAGCGCGACCTGCACAGCATTCCCGGCTTCGACCCGGCGCCCGTGCCGGAAGTCCCCGCCTTCGTGCCGCCCGCCTTCGCAACGCCCGCCTTCGTGCCGGCCTCGTTCCTGTCGCCGGCCTTCTCTCCGGCCCCATTCCCCTCGGACGCGGCTTCGTCCCCGTCGGCCGCGCCCGCCTTCGCAGCGCCCGCCTTCGTGCCGCCCGCCTTCATGCCGCCCGCCGACGCCGCGGCGCAGACCCAGCACGCCTGATCCCGGCCGCCGTGAGATCAGGAGTGTATAGTGGGGCCGAACATCGTGGCTGACCCGGCCGACGACCCCATCAACGACAAAGCCATGCCGCTGCTCGAACACCTGGTCGAGCTGCGCAAGCGCCTGCTATGGTCCATGGCCGCGTTCCTGGTCTGCTTCGCCCTCTGCTACTATTTCAGCCGGGGCATCTACTCGTTCCTGGTGCAGCCGCTGGCCGACATCCTGGCCAACCGGGGCGCGAACCGCAGGCTGATCTTTACGGCGCTGTACGAGGCGTTCTTCACCTACCTCAAGGTCGGGTTCTTCGGCGCCGCCTTCGTCTCGTTCCCCGTCGTGGCGAGCCAACTCTATCTTTTCGTCGCGCCCGGCCTCTATCGAAGCGAGAAGCGCGCCTTCCTGCCGTTCCTGCTGGCGACGCCGGTGCTGTTCGTGGCGGGTGCGGCCCTGGCCTATTACTTCGTGTTCCCGGCGGCCTGGACCTTCTTCCTCAGCTTCGAATCGAGCGATGGCGCCGGCGGCCTGCCGGTGCAACTCGAGGCCAAGGTCAGCGAATACCTCAGCCTGGTGATGAAGCTGATCTTCGCCTTCGGCATCGCCTTCCAGCTTCCGGTGCTGCTGACGCTGCTGGCCAAGGTCGGCATCATCTCGGCAGCCGGGCTGAAACGCTATCGGCGGTATGCCTACGTCGGCATGTTCGTGGTCGCCGCCATCATCACCCCGCCCGACGTGATAACGCAGACCGGCTTGGCCATTCCGCTGATCGTCCTGTATGAAATCTCGATCGTGACCGCCAGGTGGGTCGAGCCGAAGCCGGCTGCTGATTAGATGCACGACATTCGCGCGATCCGGACCGATCCGGACGGGTTCGACGAGGCGCTTGCGCGACGAGGGCTGTTACCCGCGGCGGAGCGCGTCTTGGTGGTTGACGCGCAACGCCGGAGCGCCCTGGCCCGGCAGCAAGAGGCGCAGACGAAGCGGAACGCCATCGCCAAGCAGATACCCGCCGAGCGGAGGCGGGGTGCCGATACGTCGGTGCTGGAAGCCGAGGCGACCCAACTGCGTCAGGAGATGGCGGAACTGGAGCAACAAGCGGCCTCATGCGACGAGCAATTGCGGTCCCTGCTCGAGGTGCTGCCGAACCTCCTGGACCCCGACGTGCCCCCCGGCGCCGACGAGACGGCCAACTTGGCGATGAAGCAATCCGGCGAGCCGCGTGCCTTCAATTTCACCCCGCTCGAACATTTCCAGCTCGGCGAAGCGCTCGGCATGATGGACTTCGAGGCCGCCGCCCGAATGTCCGGCGCGCGGTTCACCATCCTGCGCGGGCCGCTTGCGCGCATGGAGCGGGCGCTCGGCCAATTCATGCTGGACATGCACACGACCCGGCATGGCTACACCGAGACCCAAGTGCCGCTCCTGGTCAACGACGCCGCCGCCTACGGCAGCGACAAGCTGCCCAAATTCGCCGAGGACCTGTTCCGCACCACCGATGGCCGCTGGCTCATCCCCACCAGCGAGGTGCCGCTCGCCTGCCTCGTCATGGACCAGATCGTCCCGGAGGCGCTGCTGCCGATGCGCGTGACCGCGCTCAGCGACTGCTTTCGCAGCGAAGCCGGGTCCGCGGGGCGGGACACGCGCGGCATGCTGCGCCAGCACCAGTTCCGCAAGGTCGAGTTGGTCAGCATAACCCACCCCGACCGGAGCGGCGAGGAGCACGAACGCATGACCGCCTGCGCCGAAGCGGTGCTGGAGGCGCTGGGCCTCGCCTATCGCCGCATGCTGCTTTGCGCGGGCGACACCGGCTTCGGCGCGGCCAAGACCTTCGACTTGGAAGTGTGGCTGCCCGGCCAGCAGGCGTGGCGCGAGATCAGCTCGTGCTCCAACACCCGCGCCTTCCAGGCCCGGCGCATGAACGCGCGCATGCGCGGCGCCGACGGCCGCGCGGCCGGGTTCCTGCACACCCTGAACGGCTCCGGCGTGGCGCTCGGCCGCGCGTTGATCGCGGTGATGGAGACCTACCAGCAGGTGGACGGGTCGATCACGGTCCCGGAGGCGCTGCGCCCCTACATGGGTGGGCTGGAGCGGGTAGCGGCCTAACCCTCGACGGTTGTCGAGATGGGCTTTGGGGCGCCCAGGGCCTGCTCCACCGCCCGCCGCAATCCCTCGCCGTCATACGGCTTGGACAACCAAACCACGCCGCCCGCCGAGCGCCTCGTGCGGCCAGAGGCGACCACTACCGGCAGGCCCGGCACCAGGCCTCGCGCCTGCGCCACCAACTCCAGCCCATCCAGGTCCGGCAGGCCGAGGTCGGTGATCATCAGGTCCGGCGCAGGCTTCAACCGCTCCAGCGCAGCCATCCCGGTGCCCACCTCGATCACGTCGAAGCCAAGGTCTGCCAGGGCGTCGGCGGTGGTCATGCGCACCAGCGGTTCGTCCTCCACCAGCAGCACGCGCCGTGGCGGGGGCGGCGGTTTCGGCCGGCGCGCCGCATCGAGCGCGGCACGCAGGGCCTGGCTCAAATCCTCGGTGCGCCACGGCTTGCTGATCAGGTTCACGCCTTGGTCCAACTGCCCGTTATGGACTATGGAGTTCTGCGTGTAACCGGACGTGAACAGCACGGCGATGCCCGGCGCCAGCGCCACCGCCTGCGACGCCAGTTCGCGCGAGCTGATCGTGCCCGGCATGACCACATCGGTGAACAGCACGGCGGGCCGGGCGCCGGCCTTCAGCAGCGCCAGGGCCTCGTCGGCGCTGGCCGCCTCGTGGACCGTGTAGCCCAGCGCTTCCAGGGCTGCGGACGCGACCAGGCGCACGGCCGGGTCATCCTCCACCAACAGGACCAGTTCGCCATTGGCGGGCCGCCCGGCCGGCGCAACGTGTTGCGCGGTCTCGAGAGCCATGCTGGTGCGAGGGATGTATAGGCGGGCCGTCGTGCCGCGCTCCGGCTCGCTATAAAGCTGGAAGTGCCCGCCCGATTGCTTGGCGAAGCCGAACACCATCGGCAGGCCGAGCCCGGTGCCCTTGCCTTCCGGCTTGGTGGTGTAGAATGGCTCGGTGGCGCGGGCCAGTTGCTCCGGCGTCATGCCCGAGCCGGTATCGGTTACCGCGAACATCAAATACTGGCCCGGGGCCACCTCGGTCCGGCTTGCGGCGTACTGGTCATCCAGCGCGGCGTTGGCGACCTCTATCGTCAGCCGGCCGGCCGGAATGCCGTCCTCCCCGACCATGGCGTCGCGCGCGTTCAGCGCAAGGTTGAGCAGCGCGCTCTCCATCTGGTTGGGGTCCGCGCGCATCGTCCATAGGCCGCCGCCCACCACCAGCTCCAGCGCGATCGCCTCGCCGAGGCTGCGCCGCAACGTGTCTTCCATCGACATCAGCAGGCGCGCCGGGTCCAGCGCCTCGGGCGCCAGGGGCTGGCGGCGGGCGAAGGCCAGCAGATGCCGGGTCAGCCGCGCCCCGCGCGCCACGCCCGCCGCGGCCGCCTCCAGCCGTTCCAGCACGATCGCGTCGCCTCCGCCGCGCCTCAGCTTGCTGGTCACCAGTTCCAGGTTCGCCGACACGACTTGCAGCAGATTGTTGAAATCGTGCGCGATGCCGCCGGTCATCTGGCCTAGCACCTCCATCTTCTGCGACTGGCGGGCGATCTCCTCGGCCTCGACCCGGCGGGTGATGTCGCCCACCGCAAGCATCTGGCCGCCATCCGGCATCGCGCTACGCCAGACTTCCAGGATGCGGCCCTTTTGCCGGACCTCGGCGATCACGGGAGTGGCGCCGGGGCGGGGGCCGGCCAGCGCCGGCGGCTCCATATCCAGCTCGCCCGCCAAGCGCGCGAGCGTTACGCCGGGGCTCGCGAGCGCCGGCGGGAGACCGATCGTGGCGGAGAAGCGGCTGTTCTGCAACGTCAGCCGCTCCTCGGCGTCGAAGACCGCGACCCCGTCCCGGATGTGCTCGACCGCGGCCTGCAGCCGGGCCGCCCCCAACCGCTGCCGCTCCTCCGCACGCAGCAATTGGGCGCGGTTCCACAGCAGCAGCAGCGCGGCCGCACCGAGCAGGACCAGCCCGGCGCCCAACGCGTTCGTCACGATCGTAGAGACGCTTTGCTGGCGCGATTGCAGCAGGCTGGCGCGCGCCGCCCGGTCCGCCTCGGCGTGCCCGATGATTCGTGCCGCACTCGCGCGGGCAGCGTCCATATAGACCTTGCCGGAATCGGTCAGTACCGTGCGCAACGCCGCCGTGATGCCTTGGGCTTGCGCCAGCCGTACGGTCTCCTCCAGTTCGGCGACCTTGCTCCGCGACGCCTCGCTCAGCACCGCCGCCTCGGCCAGCAGCCATGGCGTCCCCCCGGCGAGTTCCGCCATCCGGGCCAGCAGCCGGTCGATCCGGCTCGTCGCCTGGTAATACGGCTCCAGGTAATAGGTCCGCTGCGTCAGCAGGAAGCCGCGCTGTCCCGTCTCCGCCTCCTGCAGGCTGAACAGCACGTCCTGCGCGGCGGCGGCTTGCAGGCGCGCGGTGGTGGTGGCAGCGACCAACTGGCCGATCGACGCGCCGACCTGCTGCGCCGCGATGATCCCGCCGCCCAGCAGCAGGGCGACGGCGAGCACGAGCGCCCCCGCCTGCACCCGGACCGAGCGCCAGGTCAGCTTGCGCGCCATCAGCTCAACCAGACCGGCTGCGGCAGGCGGGCGACGAAGGCGGCGTGCCGGGCCAGCGCCGCCGCGTCCACCTGAACCAGCACGGGCGTGCGCGCGCCGGTGCTGGCGTAGGTGATCGCGGGCAGCGCCGCCTCGGCGTCCTCGGCCAGCAGGAACATGGGTTGCCGGCCGCCGGTCAGCTCCACATAGACGTCCGCCAGCAGCCGGCAGTCCAGCAGCGCGTTGTGGCTGGTGCGCTCGGCAAGGTCGATGCCGAAGCGGCGGCACAGGGCGTCGAGGCTGTTCGGCAGGCCGGGGAAGCGCGCCTTGGCCATGGCCAGCGTGTCCACCATGCGCCCGCGGTCGAGCGCCGGGCGGCCCAGCCGCTGCAGCTCTGCATCGATGAAGCCGAAGTCGAACGGCGCGTTGTGGGCCACCAGCGGGGCATCGCCCAGGAAGGCCAGCAGTTCGCCGGCGACGTCGGCGAAGCGCGGCTTGCCCCGCAGGTCGGCGCGGGTCAGGCCGTGCACCCGGGTCGCATCTTCCGGAATGTCCCGCTCGGGGTCGATCAGGGCGTGGAAGCTGACGCCGGTCGGCAGGCCGCGGATCAGCTCGAGGCAGGCGACCTCGATCACCCGGTCGCCGGTCGAGGGGTCGAGCCCGGTGGTCTCGGTGTCGAACAGCACGGAGCGCGTCATGCGTATAGGCCGAGGATCAGCCGGCGCAGTTGCCGCCACGCATGGTGGCGGGACAGGCCGGTGTTGATCACCACATCGGCGATGCGGCGCTTATCGGAGTCGGGCATTTGCCGGCCGATGATAGCGGAGATTTGCGCATCCGTCATGCGTCGGCGTGCCCGCACGCGCGCGCGCTGCACCGCTTTCGGGGCACTGACCACCACCACGACGTCCACGCGGTTCTGGCCGCCTGTCTCCAGCAGCAGCGGCACGTCCAGTATCGCGGCGCGAGCGCCGGTCCGGCGGGCGGCCGCGAGAAAGGCGCGCTCACGCTGCCGCACCATCGGGTGGACGATCCGCTCCAGCCGCTGCAAGGCGCCGGGCTGCTTCACCACGGCCTGGCGCAGCAGGGAGCGATCGACCGCCGCATCCCGGATCGTGCCCGGGAACGCCTGGCCGATGGCCCGCACGGCCTGGCCGCCTCGCGCCTGCAAGCGGTGCACCGAAGCGTCCGCATCGAACACGGGCAGGCCAGCCCGGCGGAACGCCGCCGCCGCCGTGGACTTGCCCATCCCAATTCCGCCCGTGAGCCCGATGACCTTCACACGCAAAGCTCTTGCACAAAGCCGCCCAGCAGCGAAAGCTGTCGTTAACTCTATTACAATACCGTTCCGGAGGACCCCGTCCATGATGAAGCTGCAGATCAACGGCCGCACGCACGAAGTGGACGTGGACCCCGAGACGCCGCTGCTGTGGGTGCTGCGGGACACGCTGGGCATGACCGGCACCAAGTACGGCTGCGGGGTCGCGCAGTGCGGCGCGTGCAGCGTGCACATCGACGGCGCGGTGCAGCGCTCGTGCCAACTGCCGGTGGGAGAGGTGGCGGGCAAGGTCACCACCATCGAGGGCCTTTCGGCGGACAGCACGCACCCGATCCAGGCGGCGTGGCTGGCGCACCAGGTGCCGCAATGCGGCTATTGCCAGTCGGGCCAGATCATGGCCGCGGTGGCCTTGCTGGCGGAGAAGCCGCAGCCGACGGATGCGGACATCGACGGCGCGATGACCAACATCTGCCGCTGCGGCACCTACAACCGCATGCGTGCGGCAATCCACACCGCTGCCGGCGGCAAGGCCTAGGAGCGCATGAGCATGGCACGCATAGACCGCCGCCGCTTCCTGGCCACCGCCGCCGCGGGCGGCTTCTCCCTCGGCTGGGGCGTCCCCGGCGCCTTGGCGCAGAACGTGATGCCCGGCTACGCCGCCGCCGACAAGGGCTGCGCCCTCGGCATCTGGGTCGTCATCGGCGCCGACGACAGCACGACCATCCGCATCGCGCGCTCCGAGATGGGGCAGGGGACGCTGACCGGCCTCGCCCAGCTCGTCGCGGACGAACTCGAGGCGGATTGGAGCGGCGTGCGCGCCGAATACGTGCCGCCCGAGGTGAACCTGGCCAACAAGCGGGCCTGGGGCGATATGTCCACCGGCGGCAGCCGCGGCATCCGCACCTCGGTCGATTACGTGCGCCAGGGGGGCGCTGCGGCGCGGGCCATGCTGGTGCAGGCCGCGGCCGGGCGCTGGGGCGTGCCGGCGGCCGAGTGCCGCGCCGCCAACAGCGCGGTCACCCATGCCGCCAGCGGCCGCACCCTGCGATACGGCGAGCTGGCCGAGCAGGCCGCGCGCCTGCCGGTGCCCGCCAACGTGGCATTGAAGAACCCGGCCGATTGGAAGCTGATCGGCAAGCCGCTGCCCCGGCTCGATACCGCCGAGAAGCTGAACGGCGCCGCCCAATACGCCATCGACGTGCGGCTGCCCGGCATGCTGCAGGCCGCCATCGCGCAATGCCCGGTGTTCGGCGGCAAGTTCGCCAGCTTCGACGCCAAGGCCGTGCAGGCGATGCCCGGCGTGCGCCACGTGCTGGCCATCGAGGACAATGCGGTCGCCGTCGTCGCCGATAGCTGGTGGCAGGCCAAGACCGCGCTCGAGAAGCTGCCCATTATCTGGAACGAAGGCCCGAACGCCGCCGTCTCCAGCGCCACCATCGGCGCGCGGTTGCGCGAGGGCCTCACGGCCAACGACGCCGCATCCGGCCACAAGATCGGCGACGCGCCCGCCGCCCTGGCCGCCGCCGCCCGCCGCGTGGAATCGGTGTACGGCACCCCGTTCCTGAACCACGCGACCCTCGAGCCGATGAACTGCACCGCCCACATGGTGGGCGACCGCGTCGAGATCTGGGTCGGCAGCCAGAACGGCGACGCTTCGCTCGCGGCAGCGGCGGAGGCCGCCGGGGTGCCGCTGGCCAACGTCAAGGTGAACAAGTACCTGCTCGGCGGCGGCTTTGGCCGGCGCGGCTTCCAGGATTACACACGCCAGGCCGTGCTGCTCGCCAAGCAGGTGCCCGGAACGCCGGTCAAGCTGATCTGGTCCCGCGAAGAGGACATGCAGCACGGCTATTACCGGCCGATCACCCAGTGCAAGCTGACCGGCGCGCTCGATGACAAGGGTAACTTGACCGCGCTGCACATGCGCCTCTCCGGCCAGAGCATCATCGCCTCGATTGCGCCGTCCCGCGTGCAGAACGGCTATGACGCGCTGCAATTCCAAGGCCTGCTCGCCGACGAGTTCGGCTATCTCGGCATCCCCAACCTGCTGATCGACTATGCGATGCGCAACACGCACGTGCCGGTCGGCTTCTGGCGCGGGGTGAACCACAACCAGAACGCCATCTACCTGGAATGCTTCATCGACGAGCTGGCGCACGAGGCCAAGCGCGACCCGCTGGAGTTCCGCCGGGCGCTGATGGGCAAGAACCCGAAGAACCTCGCCATCCTGAACACCGTCGCCGAGCGCGCCGGCTGGGGCACGCCCGCCGCCCCCGGGGTGTTCCGCGGGATTTGCCAGAACAACGGCTTCGGCAGCTACACCGCCGCCGTCGCCGAGGTTTCGGTCTCCGACGCGGGCCAGCTCAAGATCCTGAAGATTACCGCGGCCACCGACCCCGGGTACGTGGTCAACCCCGACCAGGTGACGGCGCAAGTCGAGGGGTCGTTCGTCTATGGCCTGAGCGCGGTCCTGTTTTCCGAGAACACCATCGAGAAGGGCCGCGTGGCGCAGAGCAACTTCCACGATTACGAGGTCATGCGGATGGAGCAGATGCCCAAGGTGGACACCGTGCTGGCGCCTTCCGGCGGGTTCTGGGGCGGCGTCGGCGAGCCGACCATCGCGGTCGCGGCCCCGGCCGTGCTGAACGCGATCTTCGCCGCGACCGGCAAGCGCATTCGCACCCTGCCGCTCAAGGATCAGGACCTCAAGCGCGCATGATCCGTGCGGCCTTGCTCGCGGCGGCGCTCGGCGCCGCCGCCGGGCCGCCGCCGGGTGCGTCCTCCTGCACCGGCTGCCACGTGGCCGGGGGCGGCATCGGCCTGCTGCAAGGCCGCGCCGCTGGGGACACGGCCGCCACCATGGAGGCGTTCCGCTCCGGCGCCCGGCCAGCGACGCTGATGAACCGGATCGTCAAGGGCTTCTCCCCCGACGAGGTCCGTGCCCTCGCCGCCTGGTTCGCGCGGCCATGATCGGCCGCCGCGCCATCCTCGGCAGCGCGCTCGCGGCGCCCTGGGTGCGCAGCGGCCGGGCGCTAGGCGGGGCCCGTGTCGTCGTGATCGGCGGCGGCTTCGGCGGCACGACCTGCGCCCGCGCGTTGCGCCAGGCCAGCCCGGAGCTGGACGTGACCCTCGTCGAGGCCAGTGCCGAGTACGTTTCCTGCCCGTTCAGCAATCCGGTGGTGGCCGGGCTGCGCGAGATGGACGCCCAGCGCTTCGGTTATGGCCGCGTCGCCGCCGAGTTGCGCCTGGTCCAGGCCACGGCCACCGCCATCGACCCGGCCGCCCGGCAGGTTCTCCTGCACGACGGCGTCCGCCTGCCGTATGACCGGCTCGTGCTCTCTCCCGGTGTGGACATGCGCTACGACGCGCTGCCGGGCTATAACGAGGCCGCCGCGGAGCGCATGCCGCACGCCTGGAAGGCTGGGCCGCAGACCCTTCTGCTGCGCGACCAGTTGCAGGCGATGCCGGATGGCGGCCTCGTGGTGATGGCGGTGCCGGCCAACCCGTTCCGCTGCCCGCCCGGCCCGTATGAGCGGGCCAGCCTGATCGCGTATTACCTCAAAACCCAGAAACCCCGCTCGAAGCTGCTGGTGCTCGACGCCAAGGACGTGTTCAGCAAGCAGCGCCTGTTCCAGGCGGCCTGGGCGAAGCTGTATCCCGGTATCCTGGAGTGGGTGTCGTTGTCGGAGGGCGGCAACGTCACCGGCGTCGATGCGGCGACACTTACGCTGAGCACCGACTTCGGCGCGCACAAAGCCGCTGTCGCCAACGTCATCCCGCCGCAGCGGGCCGGCCGTATTGCCGCGACGGCGGGCGTGACCGACCGTACCGGCTGGTGCCCGGTCGATCCCGTGGCCTTCGAGAGCCGTCTCGTGCCGGGCATCCACGTGATCGGCGATTCCGCCATCATGGGCGCCATGCCCAAATCCGCCTTCGCCGCCAACGCGCAGGCCAAGGTGGCCGCCGCCGCCATCCTGGCCCTGCTGGATGGACGCGCCCCGGAGGAGCCGCGGCTCATCAACACGTGCTACAGCCTGGTCGCGCCGGAGTACGGCATCTCGGTGGCCGGCGTTTACCGTCCCAAGTCGGGCCAGCTCACCGACATCGACGGCGCCGGGGGCACCAGCGCGCCCGATGCCGGGCCGGACGTGCGGGCGGAGGAGGCGCAATACGCGGATGCCTGGTACCAGACGATCACGGGCCAGGTGTTTGGCTAGCCTGGCGCTGCTCCTCGTGGCAGCGGCGCCGGATGACGGCCTGGACGCGCCGCTGCTCGGCCTGCACGGCGACCCCGTCCGCGGCGCCGTCGTCGTCGCCCGGCAGGCCAGCACCTGCGTGCTGTGCCACGCCGGGCCCTATCCGAATCCGCATCTGCAAGGCAATATCGGCCCGGACCTGCACGGCGTCGGCGCCCGGCTGACCGCAACTCAACTGCGTCTGCGCCTGGTGGATGCCTCGCGGGCCAACCCGGACACGGTCATGCCGTCCTTCTACGCCTCGAAGGACCTGACCCGCGTGGGCCCGGCCTGGCGCGGCCGGCCCATCCTCTCCGCCGCCGAGATCGAGGACGCGGTCGCCTATCTGGCGACGCTGCGATGATCGGCCGCCGCACCCTCGTCCTGTCCGGCGCCGCCCTCGTCGCGCTCACGGGCCAGCCCGCCCGCGCAACCCCATCCGAGGTCGCCGCGGCGATCCGGGAGATCACCGGCGAGGCGAAGCTGCAACCCGGCCGGGTCAAGCTCGACATCCCGGTCATGGTGGAAAACGGCAACGCGGTCGGCCTCACCGTCGGCGTGGACGAGGCGCTGCCGCCGGAGCAGCGCGTGCTCAGCCTGCACGTGTTCGCCGAGGGCAACCCGCTGCCCCGTGTGCTGCACGCCTATTTTGGCCCGGCGGCGGCCCGCCCGCGCGTCGCCACCCGCATCCGCCTCGCCACGTCGCAGACCGTCATCGCCGTCGCCCGCCTGGCCGACGGCACCTGCTGGACGGATAGCGTGGACCTGATCGTGGTTCTCGCCGCGTGCCTGGAGTAGCCGGGATGGCCCGCGTGCTGCTCAACATCCCAAAGGCAGCCAAGCGCGGCGAGGCCGTCGAGGTCAAGCTGCTGATCTCCCACCCGATGGAGAGCGGGCAGCGGCGGGACGACGCGGGCCAGGCCGTGCCGCGCAACATCATCAAGGAGTTCCGCTGCACCTATGGCGGCGCCGAGGTGCTGCGGCTCGAGCTGTTCGCCGCCGTTGCCGCGAACCCCTTCCTCGCATTTGCCTTCCGCGCCGAGGCGAGCGGCACGGTGGAGCTGCACTGGATGGACGACGAGGGCGTGGCCGGCACGGAGAGCGCCCGCATCGAGGTTTCATGATCCGCCGGGCCGTGCTGGCGGCCGCGCTGCTGCTCACCGCCGCCGCGGACCGCCATAGCGGCTACGATGACGCGACGCCGGCCGTGCAGGCCATGCAGGACGACGACAGCGCGAACCCGGCCATGCTGTGGGTGCAGCAAGGCATCGGCCTGTGGAACCAGCCGGGCGGCAGCACGGGCAAAGCCTGCGCCTCGTGCCACGGCGCGCCGACGGCCATGCGCGGCGTGGCCGCGCGCTATCCCCGGTTCGAGAACCGGCCCATCAGCCTGGCACAGCAGGTGAACCTCTGCCGCACGGAGCGGCAGGGGGCCCCGGCGCTGCGCCCGGACAGCGACGAGTTGTTGGCGCTCACCGCCCTGGTCGGCCTGCAGTCCCGCGGCCTGCCCGTCTCCATCGACGCCGGCGGCGAGGGCGAAGCCGCACTCGAGCAGGGGCGCGCCCTGTTCAATCAACGCATGGGCCAGCTCAACCTGTCCTGCGCGCAGTGCCACGACACCCTCGCCGGCCAGCGCCTGGGCGGCAGCCGCATTCCGCAGGCGCACCCGAACGCCTATCCGCTGTATCGCCTGGAATGGCAGGGCATGGGCTCGCTCTACCGCCGGCTGCGCAACTGCATGACCGGGGTCCGCGCCGAGCCCTTTCCCCCGGACTCGCCCGAACTCGCCGCGCTGGAGTTTTACCTAGGCTGGCGCTCGAACGGCTTGCGGATGGAGACGCCGGGAGTGCGGCCCTGACTCATGGGCCCTTTCCGCCGGCGAAGTTGGCGAACACCTGCCGGTCCCGGTTCTCCTGCATCAGCATGCGGAACCCCGGGATGGTCTCCAGGCCCAAACCCCCGGGCACGCCGGTTTCCTCGTCGGCCACCACCTGGGCGTAGGCCGCGCCGCTCAGCTTCTCCCACTTTCCGGCCGGCTTCTTTGCTTCGACGTGGACCACGGTTGCCTTGAGAACCAGCCGTACGATCGCCTCCTTGGGCCGGGACGGCTTGGTCAGGCTGGGGAAGCCGGCGATCATCTGCCAGCCCGCGCCCAGCGCCCAAGCCTTGATCTCGTCCTGTGTCATGCCGCCTTCCGCCGCTTCTGGCGTGCTGCCCGCCCCTGGCCCGGCGCCGCACCACCCTTAGCCCGGTCCAGCACGAAGCGCGCGTAGTCGTCCATGTCGCCCTCGAACGGCGCCACCGTGCCGTCCGCCGCCAACCACAGCCGGTCAGCCACCAGCTCCATCAGCGACCGGTCATGCGTGATCAGGATCACCGCTCCCTCGTAATCGTTCAAGGCGTCCAGCAAGGCCCGGCGGCTGTCGATGTCCAGGTGGTTGGTCGGCTCGTCCAGGATCAGCAGATGCGGCGCCTCCATCGCGACGAGGTTGAGCAGCAGCCGCGCCCGCTCGCCGCCCGATAGGTTCTCGACCGTCGTGGATTGCTTGTCGAAGCCGATGCCGAACCCGGCCAGCCGCGAGCGGTGCTGGGTCTCGCTGTCCTGCAGGCGGGCGCGGCGGATGATGTCGAGCGGGGTATCGGAGGGCTCCAGCGCCTCGATCTGGTGCTGGTGGAACCAGCCGACCTTGATCCGCCGCTCCCGCTGCATGTGGCCGGACTGCAACCCGAGCGCCCCGGCCGCCATTTTCGCGAAGGTGGACTTGCCCGCCCCGTTGACGCCCAGCAGGCCGATCCGGTCGTCCACGTCGAGCCGCAGGTCCATCCCGCTCAGCACGGGGGCGGCGCCATAGCCCACCGAAGCCGCCTCCAGCCGCATCAGCGGCGGCGCCAGCGGCCGGGCCGGGGAGGGCAGGGTGAACGGCGTCACCCGCTCCTCCACCACGGCCGCGATCGGCTCCAGCTTGGCGAGCCGCTTCATGCGCGATTGCGCCTGGGCGGCCTTGCTGGCCTTGGCGCGGAAGCGGTCCACGAAGCTTTGCAGGTGCGCGCGCTCCGCCTCCTGCTTGACGCGGGACGCCGATTGCAGCCGCGCCTTCTCCGCCCGCCGCCGCTCGAAATCGTCGTAGCCGCCGGTATACAGCTCCAGCTTGCCGTCTTGCAGATGCAGGATGCTGTCGACCGAGTTGTTCAGCAGCTCGCGGTCGTGGCTGATGATGATGGCGGCATTCGGGTACTTGCGCAGCCGTGCCTCCAGCCACATCGCGCCTTCCAGGTCGAGGTAGTTGGTCGGTTCGTCGAGCAGCAGCAGGTCCGGCTCGGCGAACAACGCGGCGGCCAAGGCGACCCGCATGCGCCAGCCGCCGGAGAACTCCCGCATCGCCCGGCCGAGATCCTCCGTGGAGAAGCCCAGCCCGGCCAGGATTTCCCCAGCCCGGGCCGGGGCGCGATCGGCGTCGATCTCCACCAGCCTGGCGTAGATGTCGGCCATCCGCTCGGGCGCCGCCGTCTCCAGCTCGGCATGCAGCGCGTCCCGCTGCACGTCGGCCGCGAGTATGGTGTCGAGCAGGCTGACCTCGGTGGCCGGATGCTCCTGGTCCACCGAAGCCACGCGCGCGCCGCGCGGCAGCCCGATATCGCCCCCGTCCGGCGACAGCTCGCCAAGCACGAGCTTGAACAGGGTGGATTTCCCCACGCCGTTGCGCCCGACCAGGCCCACCTTCGCGTTGGCCGGCAGGGTCACGGTCGCGCGGTCGAAGAATCGCCGCCCCCAGGCGTTGAAGACCAGTTCGTCGATTTGCAGCATGCTGCACCGTCTACCCCGTGGCGGTGCGGAATGCGAGCATTCTATGCTGCACCGCAACACCGCACGATTCCGCGACTGCGGTAGATCGGACCGGCCCGGCGTGCCAAGCCTCACCCATAAACAAGCCTGGCCCAGCAACGGAGCGCCCCCCTTGAACGACGCCGAACTCCAAGCGATCGACGCGTATTGGCGCGCCGCCAACTACCTCTCCGTCGGCCAGATCTACCTCAGGGCCAATCCGCTGCTGCGGGAGAAGCTGACGCTCGACCACGTCAAGCCACGCCTGCTTGGCCATTGGGGTACCACGCCGGGCCTCAATTTCATCTACGCCCACCTCAACCGCGCCATCCGCGCCCGGGACCTCGACGTGATCTACGTGGCCGGGCCCGGCCATGGCGGACCCGGCATGGTCGCCAATACCTGGCTCGAAGGCTCCTACAGCGAGTTCTACCCCGCCGTCACCCAGGACGCCGCGGGCATGGACCGGCTGTTCACCCAGTTTTCCTGGCCCGGCGGCATTCCGAGCCATGCCTCCCCCGACACGCCCGGCAGCATCCATGAGGGCGGCGAGCTGGGCTACTCCGTGCTGCACGCCACCGGCGCGGTGTTCGACAGCCCGGGCCTGCTCGCCGCCTGCGTGGTGGGCGACGGGGAGGCGGAAACCGGGCCGCTGGCCGCAAGCTGGCACGGCACCAAGTTCCTCAACCCCGCCCGCGACGGCGCCGTGCTGCCCATCCTGCACCTCAACGGCTACAAGATCGCCGGTCCCACCATCCTCGCCCGCTTGCCGAAACCGGAGCTGCTCAGCCTGTTCGAGGGCTATGGGTACGCCCCGGTGATGGTTCGGGGCGACGACCCGCTGACCATGCACCGCCTGATGGCGGCCGCACTCGACGCAGCTTTCGACCGCATCGCGGAAATCCAGTCGGCCGCCCGGGCCGGCGAGGCCACGCGCCCAACCTGGCCCATGCTGATCCTGCGCTCGCCCAAGGGCTGGACCGGGCCGAAGACGGTGGACGGCAAGCCCGTGGAGGGCACCTGGCGCGCCCACCAGGTGCCGCTCGACAAGCTGGCCCAGCACCCGGAGCGCCTGCAACAGCTCGAGGACTGGATGCGCAGCTATCGTCCGGAGGAGCTTTTCGACGAGGCGGGCCGCCCCCGCCCGGAGGTCCTGGCCCCGGCTCCGGCCGGGCTGCGCCGCATGGGCGCCAACCCGCACGCCAATGGCGGCCTGCTGCTGCGCGACCTCGTGCTGCCCGCCTTCCGCGATTACGCCCTCCCCGTTGAACGGCCCGGCGGCGCCGACGGCGAGGCGACCCGCGTGCTCGGCGCCTTCCTGCGCGACATCATGCGCCGCAACCCCGCCAACTTCCGGCTGTTCGGCCCCGACGAGACCACCAGCAACCGGCTCGACGCGGTGTTCGAGGCGACCGACCGCGAGAGCATGGCCCTCCTGCTGCCCACCGACGACCACGTGGGCCCAGACGGCCGCGTGATGGAGGTGCTGAGCGAGCATCTCTGCCAAGGCTGGCTCGAAGGCTACGTGCTGACCGGCCGCCACGGCCTGTTCAGTTGCTACGAGGCCTTCATCCACATCATCGACAGCATGTTCAACCAGCATGCCAAGTGGCTTGAGGCCTGCAACCGCATCCCGTGGCGCCGGCCGATCCCCAGCCTGAACATCCTGCTGACCAGCCACGTTTGGCGGCAGGACCATAACGGGTTCAGCCATCAGGACCCCGGCTTCATCGGTCATGTGGCCAACAAGAAGGCCGCCGTGGTGCGGGTGTACCTGCCGCCCGACGCCAACACCCTGCTCTCGGTGATGGACCACTGCCTGCGCAGCCGCAACTACGTGAACGTGGTCGTGGCCGGCAAGCAGCCCGCCCCACAATGGCTGACCATGGACGAAGCGGTGCGCCATTGCGCCGCGGGCGCCGGGCTGTGGGCTTGGGCCAGCAACGATGCCGGGATGGAGCCGGATGTGGTGATGGCCTGCGCCGGCGACGTGCCGACGCTCGAGACCCTGGCGGCGGTCGACCTGCTGCGCACCCACGCGCCGGACCTGCTGGTGCGCGTGGTGAACATCGTGGACCTGATGGCGCTGCAGCGGCCGACCGAACACCCGCACGGCCTGGCGCCCGCGGTGTTCGACAGCCTGTTCACCACCTCCCGCCCGGTGGTGTTCGCCTTCCACGGCTACCCCTGGCTGGTCCACCGCCTGGTGCACGGCCGTTCCGGCGCCGAGCGCTTCCACGTGCACGGCTTCATCGAGGAGGGCACCACGACCACCCCCTTCGACATGACGGTGCTGAACAAGCTCGACCGCTTCACGCTTGCCATGGCCGCGCTCGCCCGCGTGCCCCGCATGGCCGCCGTCTCGGCGCACCTAGTGCAGCATCTGCGCGACCGGCTGCTGGACCACACGGCCTACGTCCGCGCACACGGCGAGGACATGCCGGAGATACGCGACTGGCGCTGGCCGGAGTAGGCCTGCAACTAAACCACCGGCGGGCGTTGAGTGCCCTGTCATGGCCCACTCCTCGAAGTTCACCATCTACGCGGCCCTCGCGGGCAATGCCGCGATCGCCCTTGTCAAGTTTGGCGCCGCATTCATAACCGGCAGCTCCGCCATGTTCAGCGAGGCGGTGCATTCGCTGGTCGATACCGGCAACCAGATGCTGATGCTGTATGGCCTCCGCCGCTCCAGGCGCCCCGCGACGGCCGACCACCCGTTCGGCTTCGGGCTGGAGCTGTATTTCTGGACCCTGATCGTCGCCATATTGATCTTTGGCCTGGGCGCCGGGGTGTCGGTGGTGGAAGGGATCGACAAGATCAGGCATCCGCATGCGGTCGAGTCCGCGAAGGTGGCCTATTGGGTGCTCGCCCTGTCGTTCCTGTTCGAGGGGACGACCTGGATCATCGCCCTCCGCGCCTTTCGTGCCGGAACAAGGCACCTCGACGTACTGACGGCCGTGCAGCGCAGCAAGGACCCGACCGTATTCACCGTTTTGCTGGAGGACAGCGCGGCCCTCACCGGCCTGCTGATCGCCGCGGCCGGCCTCGCCGCCGCGCAGTGGTTCCACGAACCGCTGTTCGACGGCGTGGCCTCCGTGCTGATCGGCGTGCTGTTGGCTGTGACCGCCGGGTTCCTGGCGCGGGAATGCAAGGGCTTGCTGATCGGCGAGGCCGCGGAACCCAAGGTCCGGGAGTCGCTCCGCCGCATCGCCCTGGAGCGGCCGGAGATCACCGGCGTCAACGAGGTGCTTACCATGCATTTCGGCCCCACCGACGTGCTGGCAGTGTTGAGCCTCGACTTCGACGACTCGGCGCGGGCCGACGCGGTCGAGGCGGCCGTCAGCGCCATCGAGCAGCGGATCAAGCAGGCCCATCCGCAGATCCGCCGCATCTTCGTCGAAGCGCAGAGCCGCGAGGGCCATCTTCGCGCCCAGGCCGAAGTTGCGCCGCACGAGGACTAGCGACTTGCCCGCTTCACGTCGAGAAGGTTATCGGCTGCGCGCCTTCCCAAAGCGTCATCCTCCCAAGGGCTAGCAGGTTTTCTAGCCCCTCGGTGATGGTCAGGAAGTGATTGCCCGCGAGCTGCCCCACCTTGCTGGCGAACCGCACGCCGCCATAGGCCAGCAGGATCTCCGTCTCGCTGATCCCGCCGGGATACAGGATCACCTGGCCCGGCGCGGGAAAGCTCGTGTGGTTTTCGTAGTCCAGCCCTAGGTCCAGCTCCCCCAGCGGGATCCAGCAGGCTTCCCCGCTCCAGCGCACATGGATGATCCGCTCCCGGTAGGGGAGCAGGCTGTGGAACTTGGCGCAGGTCTCCGGCGCCGCGTCGCTTTCGAAGCGTGCGCGAAAGGTGAAGGGGCCGGCGACGATGGTGATCACGCGCGCTTCTCCTGGGTCAAATCAGCCGCTTGGCCGCGAGCGCGTCGATCTCCGCCTCGCCCATGCCGAGCCGCTCCGCGAGCACCGAACGCGTATGCGCGCCCAGCAACGGCGGCGGCAGGCGGTAGGTGGGCGGCGTGGCCGACATGCGGGCCGGGTTGGCGACCAGCCGCACCTCGCCGCCGCTGCCGTGCGCCATCGCGGTCTGCAGCCCGCGCGCCACCACCTGCGGGTCGGCGAACACCTCGGCCAACGTGTTGATCGGCCCGCACGGCACGCCGACCACCTCCAGCGCGGCGATCCACTCCCCGGTCGTCCGCGTGATCGAGACCGCGGTGAATGCCGCGACGAACGCATCCCGGTTTTCCACCCGCGCCGGGCTGGTGGCGAAGCGCGGGTCGGCCGCCCACTCCGCATGCCCCGCGGCGGCGCAGAGCCGGGCGAACTGCGCGTCGTTGCCCACGGCGAGGATCATGTCGCCATCTCGGGTCGGAAAGTCCTGGTAGGGCACGATGTTCGGGTGCGCGTTGCCCATCCGCACGGGTGCTGCGCCCGAGACCAGGTAGTTCATCGTCTGGTTCGCCAGGCTCGCTACCTGCACGTCGAGCAAGGCCAAGTCGATATGCTGGCCTTGTCCGGTGCGGTCCCGGTGCGCGAGTGCCGCCAGGATCGCCGTTGTTGCGTACAGCCCGGTCAGCACGTCGGTCAGCGCCACGCCCACCTTCTGCGGCCCGGCGCCCGCCTCGCCGTCGCGCCGCCCGGTCACGCTCATCAGCCCGCCCATGCCTTGGATCAGGAAGTCGTAACCCGCCCGCGGCGCGTAGGGGCCGGTCTGCCCGAACCCGGTGATGGAGCAGTAGATCAGCCCTGGCTGCTCCGCGCTGAGCGAGGCATAGTCGAGCCCGTAGGCCGCCAGGCCGCCCACCTTGAAGTTCTCGATCACCACGTCGCTCTGCCGCGCCAGCGCCCGCACGATGGCCTGGCCCTCCGGCTGCGTGATGTCCGCCGTGACGGACTGCTTGTTGCGGTTGGCGCACAGGAAATAGGCGGCGTCGCGCGTATCCCGCCCATCCGCGTCCCGCATCCAGGGCGGGCCCCAGGCGCGCGTGTCGTCGCCGGTGTCGGGCCGCTCGATCTTGATCACGTCGGCGCCGTAGTCGCCCAGCAACTGCCCTGCCCACGGCCCCGCCAGAACTCGGGACAGGTCCAGCACGTGCAAGTGCGATAGTGGCCCGGCCGCGCCAGTTTCCATCCAACACGCCCCCAAATGCGTGCCGCACCATGGCCGAAACGCCACGGCCTGTGTAGCCTTCCCGGCACGAGGAGAGCGGCATGACCCAGGCGGTGCGTATCGGCGAGATCACGATCGACCGGATCGTCGAGCAGGAGGGCTCGTTCCTGCCGGCCCTGGACGTGTTTCCGAAGCTCACCCCGGCGCTGCTCGAAGAAAACCGGCACTGGCTGGCGCCGCAGGCGCTCGACGCCGAGGGCGCCCTGCGCATGTGCTTCCAGTCGTTCGTCGTGCGCACCCCGTACCACACGATCCTGATCGATAGCTGCATCGGCAACGACAAGCCGCGCCCGACCCGGCCCGCCTGGAACATGAAGACCGACGACCGCTTCATGAGCGGGCTCGCCGCCAGTGGGCTGGGTGTGGAGAACATCGATTTCGTGCTGTGCACGCACCTGCACGTGGACCATGTCGGCTGGAACACCCGGCTGCGGGACGGCCGCTGGGTGCCGACCTTCCCCAATGCCCGCTACGTCTTTGCCGAAGCCGAGTTCGACTACTGGCAGGGCCAGCACGCCAAGGCGGAGAACCCGGTGTTTGCCGATAGCGTGCTGCCGGTGGTCGAAGCCGGGCGGGCCGAGCTGGTCGGCAGCGACCACCAGCTCGGCGACCACCTGCGGCTGCTCGCGACGCCGGGCCACACGCCGGGCCATGTCTCGGTGGCGCTCGGGGCAGGGGGCGCCGACGCGGTGATTTCCGGCGACCTGATCCACTCGCCGCTGCAGGCGCGCTACCCCGACCTGTCGATCAAGTTCGACACGGACATGGACACCGCGGCGGTGACGCGGCGCGCCTTCCTCGAACGCTATGCCGACACCGGCACGGTCTGCTGCATGACGCATTTTCCCTCGCCCTCGGTCGGCCGCCTGACGCGCTGGGGCGAGGGGTTCCGCTGCGAAGCCTTGGAGGGACAGGGCTGATGGCCATGCAGGATTGGGCGCTGGCGACCATCGAGGCGGGGAGTGCAGGCCTTGCAGCGGGGCAACTCAAGCCGTAGCCCCCTCCCGCATGGGGAGGGGGCGTTGACGAGGCTACTGGGTACGCTGCATCTGCCCGCGGATTTCGCCGTTCGGGTTCGCGGCGGTGTGGACGTTGGCGTACCACCGGCCTGCCATGAGGTCGGAGGCCTGCGCGTCGGTCAGCGTGGCGCCGCCCGTGATGGGGGTGGCGGCGGTTGGAAAGGGCACGACCACGCCGGCGTTGGCGCCCGGTGCAGCTGGGCCATGGAAATGCGCGGCGGTCGCCGGGCCGGAGAGGCCGGTGTACTGAACGTTGTAGGTGAGCGCCTTCGTATCCGGTTGCAGCGTGGCGGTCGCCATGCCGGTGCCCGCGCTACGGGTCCCCGCCTGGCCTGCGCTCAGCGGGCCGGCAAACTTCATCGGCGCCGCACATCCCGCCAAGGCAAGGGCGCAAACGCCAGCCAGCATAAGAGAACGTTTCATTATTACTCCCATATCTTGCATTACGCCCGAATATCATGGCGTACGTCGAACCGCGCGTCTTGTGCCGATTTCAGCCGCGCGCGAATTGTCATCGAACGGGCAGGCTCCACCAATGCAACAGCAGACGAAACTAGAACCGGTAGACCCAGGCCGGCCCATCGGGCCCGCCGTGGATGCCACCCCGCGGCCGCTTCCCGCCCGGGTCGCGATTCGCGGTCAGCATGCGGTGCTGGAACCGCTGCACCGCCGCCACGCGGCCGAGCTATGGCATGCCGCACAGGCCCAAGCCGCCGGGGTGAGCTGGGATTACCTTGGCTACGGCCCCTTCGCCTCCCTCGAGGCCATGGCCGCCTTCGTCGCCGAATTCGCTGCCACGCACGACCCGATGGCTTGGGCGATCCGCCCGGTGGCGACCGGGGTCGTCAGCGGCTGGCTGACCTTGATGGACATCCAACCCAAGAATGCGGCGATCGAGCTGGGCCACATCTGGTTCGCCCCGGCCATGCAACGCACCCGGGCGGGGACCGAAGCCATGCTGCTGCTGCTGCGCCTGGCCGCGGACGACCTGGGTTACCGCCGCCTGGTCTGGAAGTGCAACGCGCTGAACGCGCCCTCCCGCCGGGCCGCCGAGCGGCTGGGCTTCATTTATGAGGGCACGCTGCGGGCCAATATGATCGTCAAGGGCCGGCTGCGTGACACCGCGTATTTCAGCATCCTGGCCGAGGAGTGGCCGACCCGGCGAGACGCCCTGCTAGCCTGGCTCGACGCCGGCAACTTCGCGCCGGACGGCGCCGCCCGGCGCGGGCTGGCGGAAATCCGCGCCGGAGCCCTTGGTTCGGCGAGCACGACGCCCGGCCAGGCAACCCCGCCTGGCCGGAACGTGCCCTAATTTGCCGGGGTAAAGCCGTCCTTGCCCACGTTGACCCGCGGCGCGGTGATGGTGCCGTCCGCGGCCTGCTGCGCAAAGATCAGCACCTTGGCGCCGGGCGTCAGCATCGCCGGCGTACCCGGCTCGGTCTCTTGGATGATCGCGTTTGGCGGGACGGTTACCTGGATCGGCTCGCCCTTCACGGTCACGGTCAGCACGCGGCCTGCGGAGCTGGCCACCTCGGACGTGACTGGCGCGTTGGTCATGACGCTGTCGGGCTGCGAGTCCCAGGGGAACTGCGAATCGGCGACGGTCGCACCGGGCGGGAAGATGGAGATCACGGCCGCCCGCTGCTGCTTTGGCGGGCCGAAACCGACGACGGCGATCATCGAGCCCGGCTTTACCTTGTCGAGCGTGGTCGGCACGATCGCCCCAACCGTATAGTTCGGCGCCAGCACGACCCGCAGCGCCTCGCCGGCAGTGCTCGCGACGGTCAGCGTGTTGCCCGCAAGCGACGTCACCGTGCCGCGGATACGCTTCGGCGTGGTCTGCGCCCAAGCCGGCGCGGCCATGGCCAGCAGCATCAAGGCAGCGGTAGATAGGAACAGCCTGCGTCGCATTTCATTACCTCGTCCGGGATTTCGGACGGCACCCTGCGTCGCGGCCGAGGGGCTGTCCAGTCAACTCGAGGGGGTTGCCATGCCGACCAATCGCGCCGTCAAGCTGTTGCCGCCCGACATGGCGATGCTCCCCGCCTATACGGCGGCGTTGCAAGCCGGCTGGTCGCCGAGAAAGTTGCGGAATGTGGCGCCCGAGCAATTGGCCGCCATCGAGGCGGACCCCGCCGCCTTCCTGGCCAGCCAAACGCGTGAGGATGGGACCATCATCGGCGGCGGCGGCAAGGCCGTGCCCCGCCTGCCGGCACGGAGACGGGCGGCCGGGGCGAGGCGAAGCTGCTGTTCTGGATCAAGACCGGGCCGGGCTGAGCAAGCGTCTCCGCCGGACGTTACGCCACAGCCACCTGCATCTCGCCGAGATAGGCCTGGCGCACATCCTCGTTCTGCCGCAGCTCCGCGGCGGTGCCCGAAAGCACCACCACGCCGGTTTGCAGCACGTAGGCCCGGTGCGCGATGGATAGCGCCATGGCCGCGTTCTGCTCCACCATGAAGATCGTCGTGCCCTGCCGGTTGATGGCCTGGATGATGTCGAACACCTGCTCCACGAACAGCGGCGAGAGGCCCATCGAGGGCTCGTCCATGCAGATCAGCCGCGGGCGGGCCATCAGGGCGCGGCCGATCGCGACCATCTGCTGCTCGCCGCCGGACAGCGTGCCCGCCACTTGCGCGCGGCGTTCTTTCACGCGCGGGAACAGGCTATACACCCGCTCCAGGTCCTCATCGAATTGCGGGCCGCGCTTGCGGGTATAGGCGCCCATCTCCAGGTTCTCGTAGACGGTCATGCGCGGGAACAGCCGCCGGGCTTCCAGCACCGGAGCGATGCCGCGCGCGACCCGGGTGCTGGTAGGCAGCCGCTCGATCGGCACGCCTTCGAACAGCACCGAGCCTGTGGTGGGCCGCACGACGCCCATGATGGTTTTCATCGTCGTCGACTTGCCACAGGCGTTGCCGCCCAGCAGGGAGACGATCTCGCCGAGGCCGATGCTGTAGTTCACGTCCTTCAACACGTGCAGGTCGCCGTAATGCGTGTTGACGCCGCGGAATTCGAGAAGCGGTTCAGTCACGTGCCGCTTCCAACTGCGCCCGCTCCACCTCGGCCCGCTCCACCTCGGCCCGGGCGGCGCGGCCCAGATAGGCCGTCAGCACCTGTTCGTTGCGCCGCACCTCCTCCGGCCGGCCCTCGGCGATTTTGTCGCCGTGGTCCAGCACGATGACCGTGTCGGCCAGCGCCGTCACCACGTCCAGCTTGTGCTCGATGATCAGGATGGTCAGCCCGGTCGCGTGCAAGGACTTGATCTGCTCGGCCAGCTCGAGCGTTTCGGCCGGGTTCATGCCGGCGGTCGGCTCGTCCAGCAGCAATATGCGTGGCCGTGACGCCAAGGCCCGCGCGATCTCGACCCGGCGGCGATTGGCATAGGACAGCCCGCCCACCGCCTGCACGATCCGCGGCGCCAGCCGGTTGCCGAACAGGGCGATGATGTCCGACACCGATTGCCGGGCCGCGACCTCCTCGGCCCGCTGCGCCGGCGTGTGCAGCACCGAGGCCACCGGCCCGCTGCGCAGCCGCGCGTGGCGGCCGACCAGCACGTTCTCCAGCACCGTCAAGGTGGGGAACAACCTTATGTTCTGGAAGGTCCGCGCCACCCCCAGCGCCAGCACCTCGTGCGGCGCCAGGCCGAGCAACTCGCGGCCGCGGAACCGGATCGAGCCGGTGGCCGGCACCAGCCCGGTGATCACGTTGAACAGGGTGGACTTGCCGGACCCGTTGGGCCCGATCACAGCGACCACGCCCCCCGCCGGCACGGTGATGTCCACGCCGTTCAGCGCCACCAGGCCGCCGAACCGCACGGTCACGCCCTTGACCTCCAGCGCGCTCGCCTCATCCCAGCGCGGGATGCGTTCGAGGTCCTGGAAGCCGCC
Source organism: uncultured Acetobacteraceae bacterium (assembly GCA_964235765.1). Classification (GTDB taxonomy): domain Bacteria; phylum Pseudomonadota; class Alphaproteobacteria; order Acetobacterales; family Acetobacteraceae; genus JAVVHH01. The sequence continues at coordinate 8,135 of CAXSDH010000030.1, read as the reverse complement.
GCGGGTGACCTCGGCGTGCTGCGCGGCGAAGCTGAGCGGCGGCGTGCGCCGGGTCGCGGGGATCAGCCCTTCGCGCCGGTACAGCATCATGCCGATCAGGATGATTCCAAAGAACAGCTGCGTCCATTGCACGAGATCGACCTGCTGCAGGACCTGGCTTCCGATGACCCGGCCCAGCGCGTGCAGCCAGTTGCTGACCTGCGGCAGGAACACGGTTTGCATCAGTTGCAGCAGCACGGCGCCGAGCACCACGCCCCACACGCTGCCCATGCCGCCCAGCACGACCATGACCAACAGCATGGAGCTGACCGAGAAGTTGAACATCTCGGGCGTGGCCGTCTGCAGCTTGGCCACGAAGAACACGCCCGTCATGCCGGCGAACGCCGCGCCGATGGCGAATGCCAGCAGCTTGTAGCGCGTCGGGTTCACGCCCATGGCGGCGGCGGCGGTTTCGTCCTCCCGGATGGCCATCCAGGCCCGCCCGATCCGGCTGTCCCGCAGCCGGATCGAGACGAAGACCAGCAAGGCGATCAGCCCGAGGCCCACATAGTAATAGGGTGTGGAATCCACGCCGAAGTTATAGCCGAACAGGCGTGGCGCCTGCACGCCGTTCAGCCCGGCCGCCCCGTTCGTCACGCTGTCCACGTTGCGGGCCACGATCGGCACGATCTCGCCGAAGCCGAGGGTTACGATGGCCAGGTAGTCGCCGCGCAGCCGCAAGGTGGGCGCGCCGAACAGGATGCCGAACCCCGCGCTGACCAAGGCCGCGGTGGGCAGCGCCAGCCAGAACGAGAGGGTGAAGTGCACCAGGTCGGGCCCGCCCTGGTTCATTTTCTCGACCAGCCCAAGCCATTCCAGCGGCATCCAGCGGTCAGACCAGGCGGGCATCACCTGGAAGCTGGTCAGGATGCCGTAATAGTAGGCGCCGATGGCGAAGAACGCGGCATAGCCGAGGTCGAGCAGCCCGGCGAACCCGACGACCACGTTCAGGCCGAGCGCCAGGGCCGCGTACGACATGGCATTGGCGGCGCTGTCGATGTCGGCGTCGTCGTCATGGATCAGCGGGAACAGCAGCAGCACGGCCGCCAGCAGCAGCAGCCCCAGCGCGCGGCGGCGCTCGGCCGAGATGCCCAGCAAGGGGCGCGAGACGAAGGCGATGGCGGCGGCTACCATGGGCTACGACTTGTTCGGGGCTAGCCGGCCCAGCAAGCCGGAGGGCTGCACAACCAGCACCAGCACCAGCAGGCCAAAGATCACCACGTCCGACCAAGCGGTGCCGATCGTTTGTCCGCTGAACGCCTCGATCAGCCCGATCAGCACGCCTCCGAGCATGGCGCCGGGCACGTTGCCGATGCCGCCCAGCACGGCCGCCGTGAAGGCCCGGAGCCCGGCCGCGAAGCCGATATCCACCTTGGCCAGGTTATAATACAGCCCGAAGATCATGCCGCAGGCGCCGGCGAGCGCGGAGCCGACGAAGAACGCGGTCATGACGACGCGGTCCACCTCCACGCCCATCATGCGCGCGGCATCCGGGTCCTGCGCGGTCGCGCGCATCGCCTTGCCCATTTTGGTGTAGGTGACGAAGTAGGTGAGCGCCCCCATGAGCGCGAGGGCGATGCCCCAGATCAGCACTTCGCGCAGCCGCAGCACGGCGCCGCCGATCGGGAAGACGATGGGCGGCATGGGGTTTGGGAAGTTCTTGCTGTCGGACCCCAAGGTGAGCAGCACCACGTTGAACAGCACGTATGATACGCCGATGGTGGTGATCATCGCCGCTGGGCCCTTCACGGCCGAGAGAGGGCGCAACAGGAAGCGCTCGATCGCCACGCCGATCAGCCCGCAGGCCACCATGGTGACCGCGAACCCGGTCACGAGCGCCGCCAGCAGCGGCAGGCCGGTCAGGATGGTCTCCTGTCCGACCAGGCCGAATGCCTGCAGGGTGAGCATCGCGATCATGCAGCCGACCATGAACACATTAAAATGCGCGAAGTTGATCAACTCGGCGATGCCGTAAACCAGGGTGAACCCGAGGGCGAGCAGTGAATACATCGCCCCCAGGCTCAATCCGTTGATGACCTGCTGGACGACGATATCGAACGAGGTCATGGGCTGGCGGGCCTCAGGCCATCGGCGCTACGCCGACATACTTGTATTGCGAGCTTGGATCGTCGAGCGGCTTTGCGCCGTCCTTGGTTATCTTGAACACGCTGATGACCTTGTTCTTGAGGTCGCCGTTGCCGTCGAACTCCAGCGGGCCGATCAGGCTGTCGGGAAGCTTGGCGGCCTGGATCGCGTCGCGCACCGTGTTGCGGTCGACCGTCTTGCCGGCAGCAACAAGGCCCTTCACCGCTTCGATGATCACCTGGGCTGCCGTATAACAAGTGATGGTGTAGTCGTCCGGCCGGATTTTGAAGCGGCCGAAGAACCGGTCGCTGAACTTCGACGTCTTCGGGTCCTCGGTTACGTGCGGCGAGGCGACGGTGGCGTACCAGCCCTCCACGGCGGGGAAGCCGGCGCCCTTGAGCAGGTCGGCGCTCTGCATCCCGTCTCCGCCGGCCTTGATGACGTTCGGGATGATTTCGTAAGCTTGCTTGGCCAGTTTCACCCCGGCCTGGCCGACGCCGCCGTAATACAGCGCCTCCGGGTTCAACGCCTTGATCTTGGTCAGCACGGAGGCATAGTCGGCCGCCTTCGGGTCCAGCCGGTCGCGGCCGAGAACCTTGATGCCCTTCTTTTCCGCCTGGGCCTGGAAGGCGTCGGCGAGGCCCACGCCGTAGGCGCCGGAATCGTCCAGGATGTAGATTGATTTCACCTTCAAGGTGTCGGCCATGTAGTTGGCCATGTTTGGGCCCTGGAAGGCGTCGGTGGCGACGGTCCGGAAGTAGATCGCCTTGCCCGCCGGGCGATATTGCGCCGCGAATTTCGGATCGGTGAGGTCCGGGTTGGTGGAGGACGGCGTGATGATCGCCAGGTTGCCCTGGCTCAGGATCGGCGCCATGGCCTTGCCGGCCCCCGACATTTGCGGGCCGAGTGCCGCGACATAGCCGCGGTCGGACACCATGGTGCGGGCGTTGGTGGCGGCCTGCGCCGGGTCGTATTGCCCGGCGGTGGCCGTCGCGTCATCGAGCTTGAGCAGTTGGAAGGTGTAGCCCTTCACCGTGTGCGCGGCGTTTGCCTCCTCGAAGGCGATGACGGCTCCATTGCCAATCCGTGCGGCGCTTTCCGCGTCGGCGCCGGTGAACGACAGGTTGATGCCGATCTTGAGCACCTTGTCTTCGGCCAGGGCTGCGCGGCCGTTCAAGGTGGCAGCCGCGACGGCGCCAGCGGCGGCTTTGAAGGTTGAACGGCGTGAGATCATGGTCAGTCCCCCTAGAAATTGCATACCACCGATGCGAGCGGAGCACGTCTGCCGCATGGGTAGCAAGCACCATGCCACTCAGGCCAGGAGAGACCGCCGCGCTGCAACGAACTCCTCCAGCACGGCCTCCGACTGGCCGAAATCCGCCTCGGTCAACGGTAGCGAGAGCGCCATAAAGCCGCGGCGCGGTATGGTGGGCATCGTATGGATACCGTGTGCCAGCAGGTCCAGATAACGGGGAAGAGGTCGAAGAAGACGCCGGTGCGTGTGTGCCGCGGGGCAGGTGGCCGATGGCGGCTTCGTTAGCCCGGGTTTTGGCGACGCCACCAGCCAATCGTGTCCGCAAGGCCGGTTTCGAGCGTGTGCCGCGGTTGGAAGCCGAGTTTGGCGAGCGCCTGGCCCGACGCCGCCAGCACGGCTGGTTCTCCCGGCGGCGAGGGGCGGGCGCCCAGGCGCACCAGGTCGGGCCGGCCGATCTGCTGCGCGATGGCCAGGACCACCTCGCGGATCGGCGTGCTGCGGCCGGTGGCGATGTTGACCGGCCCCGTGTGGGCGCTGTCCAACACGGCGACGAGCGCGTCGGCGACATCCTGGGCGTGCATGAAGTCCCGCCGGGCCAGCCCGTCGCCGACCAGGGCCGGCTCGCCGCGCAGCAGGGGAAGGACGACGCTCGGCACCAGCCGGCCCGGCGCTTCGTGAGGGCCATAGAGGAAGAACACGCGGCCCCAAGCCAGGCCCACACCGTCGTTTGGCGCCGCAGCCGCCAGCAGTAGATGCAGGGCGTGCTTGGCGGCGCCGTACACCGTGGCGGGGCGGAGCGGGGCGTCCTCGTCCAGTTGACCGATGCTCCAGTCATACTCCGCGCAGGTGCCGGCCACGGTGGCGCGCCTGCCTCCCGCGGCGGCGAAGGCGCGATACAGGTGCAGGCTCGCCGCCACCCAGTCGAGGTTGTCCGGCGCGGTCCAGTAGCGGCCCGGCGTCACGTCCCATGCCAGGTGCAGCAGATGGCTGGGCCGCAATCGCCGCACCAGCGCCGTTGCGGCGGCGGCGTCCAGCAGGTCCAGCTTGTGCGGCGTGACGCCGGGCAGGGGCGGCGGGCGGCGGGCGGCGGCGTGCACCTCGAAGCCGCGCTCCAGCAGCGCCGGGAGCGCGTGGCGGCCGAGGAAGCCGCTGGCGCCGGTCAGCAGAACGCGCCGGGTCATGACAGCAAGGGCAGGGCGGCGTCGCGCTCGGACAGGATGGGGTCGGCCAGGGGCCAGGCGATGGCGAGCGCCGGGTCGTTCCAGCGGAGGCCGCGCGCCAGGCCGTCGCGGTATGGTTCGGTCATTTGATAGAACACCTCGGCGCCGTCCTCGAGTGCCTGGAACCCGTGCGCGAAGCCGGGCGGGACATACAGCGCATCCCCGTCCTCCGCGGAGAGGGTGGCCGACACCCAATGCCCGCGCGTGGCAGAACCCGGCCGCAGATCGACCGCCACGTCGAATACGGCGCCGCGGGTGCAGCGAACCAGCTTGCCTTCCTGGTAGGGGTCGTCCTGCCAATGCAGGCCGCGCAAGGTGCCGCGATGCCGGTTGAACGACAGGTTGCATTGCGGGAACGCGACGGGCAGGCCGTGTGCGGCGAACTCGGCCGCGCAGAAGGTGCGCGCGAAATGGCCCCGCGCGTCGGCTCGGCGTTCCGGCTGTACTAGCCAGACCTCCGCGATGGCGAGCGGCGTAAACCGCATCAGAGCACGGCGAGGCGGGGGATCGGCACCACGAACCGGCCGCCCCAGTCCCGCACCGCCGCCATCTGGCCCATGATCTCGTCCCGTATGTTCCAGGGCAGGATCAGCACGTAATCCGGCCGGGCGGCGAGCAGGGCCTCGGGGGCGTGCACGGGAATGCGGGTGCCGGGCAGCAGCGTGCCCTGCTTGTGCGGGCTGCGATCGACGGTGAAGGCGATCAGCTCCGGGCCGACGCCGCAGTAGTTCAGCAGGGTGTTTCCCTTGGCCGGGGCGCCATAGGCCGCGACGCGCTTGCCCCCCGCCCGTGCGTCCAGCAGGAAGCGGAGCAGCCCGGACTTGACCTCGACGACCTGCTCCGCAAACGCGCGGTAGGCCTCGGCCCCCTCGAGGCCCGCCGCCCGCTCCTCCGCCAAGGCCCCGCCCACCGCCGGGGTTTTCGGGTGCGCCGCCCCGTCATGGCAGGCGAACACACGCAGTGATCCGCCGTGTGTAGGAATATGTTCCACGTGGAACACCCGGAGCCGATGGGCTGCGAGGATCCGGCCGGCGACATGCAGGGAAAGGTAGGAGAAATGCTCGTGGTAAATGGTATCGAATTGGGTCTCCTGCATTTGCCGCAGCAGATGCGGGAACTCGAAGGTGGCGACGCCCTCGGGCTGCAGCAGGATGGCGAAGCCGCCCACGAAGTCGTTGATGTCCGGCACATGCGCCAGCACGTTGTTGGCCGCCATGTGATCGGCCGCATGGCCGGCGTCGCGCAGACGCCGCGCTGTGTCCCTGCCGAAGAAGGCGACTTCGCTGGGAACGCCTTTCGCGACGGCGACGCGGGCGACGTTCGCAGCCGGCTCCACGCCCAAGACCCGGCAGCCATGGCGCTGGAAGTATTGCAGCAGGTAGCCGTCGTTGCTGGCGATCTCGACCACGCTGGAGCGTGGGCCGAGGCCGAACCGCTGGACCATGGCGTCCGCATAGGCCTCGGCATGGCGCAACCAGCTTTCGGAATAGGACGAGAAGTAGAGGTAGTCGCTGAAGATGTGCTCGGGGCTTTCGAATTCCTCGAGTTGCACCAAGCGGCATTGGCTGCAGACCCAGGCATGCAGCGGGTAGGTCGGCTCCATGTTGCGGGCCGCGGCCGGGGTAATGAACGCGTTGGAAAGCGGAGACATGCCGAGGTCGGCGAAAGTCTCGGTCAGCGGGGCGGCGCAGTTGCGGCAGGGCCGGTTCAGCATCGGGGTTCCCCGGCATAGCGTTCGATTTCCGCCAAGATCAAGCCGAGCGGGTCCTCGCCGGCGATCTGGCGCTTATACCAACGCGCCGTGTGGCGCAGCGCAGCGGCGAGCGGCAGGCGCGGGCGCCAGTCCAGCCGGGCGCGCGCCTGAGCGGCGTCCACGGCCAGCAGCCCGGCCTCGTGCGGATGCGTTCCCGCATCTATGCTCCAGGCAGCGCCGTCACCCCAGGATTCCGCCAACATTCGCACCACCTCGGTGACGGGCTGTACGTCGTCGGGGGCGGGGCCGAAGTTCCAGGCCTGCGCCGCGTCCGGCTCGTGCAGCAGCCGCTCGGCCAACAGCAAGTAGCCGCACAGGGGGTCGAGCACGTGCTGCCAGGGGCGGGTGGCGGCCGGGTTGCGGATTTGGACGCGCTGGCCGGCCGCAAAGGCGCGGATGCAGTCGGGCACAAGCCGGTCGGCCGACCAATCCCCGCCGCCGACCACGTTGCCGGCCCGGGCGGAAGCGACGCCCACCCCGCGCTCGGCCAGGAACGAGCGCCGCCACGCGGCCGTGACCAACTCGGCCGCCGCCTTGCTGGCGCTGTACGGGTCGTGCCCGCCTAGCGCGTCCGTTTCGCGGTAGGGCCAGGGCCATTCCCGGTTTTCGTAGCACTTGTCGGTGGTCACGATGACCACGGCGCGGACGGATGGGGTGGTGCGGACGGCGTCAAGCAGGTGCGCGGCGCCCATCACGTTGGTCGCCAATGTCCCGAGCGGGTCGGCATATGACGGCCGCACCAAGGCCTGGGCGGCGAGATGGAACACTATCTCGGGCGCCGCCTCCGCCATGGCCGTTCGCAGCCCGGCGGCGTCGCGGATATCGGCTGGGATCGACGGCATCAACCTCGTGATGCCGAGCGCCTCCCCCAAGCTGCCGGGCTCCGGGGCAAGCGACAGGCCGGTGACGCTCGCGCCGAGTTGCTGCAACCACAGTGCGAGCCAGCCGCCCTTGAACCCAGTATGGCCAGTGACGAACACCCGCCGGCCCGCCCACGATGCGGCCCGGGGCAGGGCGCCCGTTATTTTTGCCACGGCGCCTGGCCGGAGTTCCACAGGTCCTCGAGGATGCGCTTTTCCCGCAATGTATCCATGGGTTGCCAAAACCCGTCATGCCGAAAGCCGCGCAGTTCGCCTTGGGCGGCGAGACGCTCGAGTGGCTCGCGTTCCCAGACGGTGGCGTCCCCCTCCACAAGGTCGAGCACCTCGGGCTGTAGCACGAAGAAGCCGCCATTGACCGAGAGATTGTCGCCTAAGGGCTTCTCGCGAAAGCCAAGCACGTTGTCGCCTTCCATCTCCAGCGCGCCGAACCGGGCCGGCGGGCGCACGGCGGTGACGGTCGCGAGCTTGCCGTGGTCGTTGTGGAACGCGATCAGGGCCCTGATGTCCACCGTGCTGACAGCGTCCCCATACGTCATGCAAAACGGGCCGGCGCCGAGGTAACTGCGAATCCGTTTCAGCCGCCCCCCGGTCATGGTCGCCGCGCCGGTATCCACCAACGTGACCTTCCAGGGCTCGGCGTTGCCGCGATGCACCTCCATGCTGTTCGAGCCGAGATCGATCGTGACGTCCGCCATGTGCAGGTAATAATTGGCGAAATACTCCTTGATGACGTAGCCCTTGTAGCCTAGGCAGATGACGAATTCGTTAACGCCGTGCCGCGAATACGACTTCATGATGTGCCACAGGATCGGCTTGCCGCCGATCTCGACCATCGGCTTCGGCCGGCTCTCGGTCTCCTCCATAAGCCGCGTGCCGAGCCCGCCGGCGAGGATCACTGCTTT
>CAXSDH010000029.1:32889-39218 GCA_964235765.1 uncultured Acetobacteraceae bacterium | reverse complement strand
GGCGGCCAGCACATGTACTAGGCAAGCGCGTCGCGACCCTGGCCGGTTGCGGCGCTATGTTGGCGCAGTCTGAGCGATCTCCGGGCGTTCCTGCATGCCCGCGAACCATGCGGCGAGCTTCGGCCGGCCCGGCCGCCAGTCCTCCGATGCAAATCGGAAGTCCAGGTAGCCGAGCGCGCAGGCCACGCTGATCGTGCCGATGTCCAGGTGGTCGGCGGGCGGCTCCTTCTCGAGCGCGTCGAGCCCGCGGGTGACGGCCGCTTGCTGACGGGCCATCGCGCCGTTGCGGGCCTCCTCCACGGGGCGGGCCTGGTCCAGGCGGCGCAGGATGGCCGCGTCCATGATGCCGTCGGCGATCGCTTGCAGCTTCAGCGCGCGCCAGCGGGCGGGGCCGGACGGGGGGAATACCGAGCCGTCGCCGATGCTGTCCAGGTACTCGCAGATCACCGGGCTGTCGAACAGGGCCAGCCCGTCCTCGGTCACCAGGCAGGGCACCTTCGAGAGCGGGTTCTGCGCCAGCAGTTCGGGCGTGGACTGCCAGGGGTTGGTGGCCACCGGCGTGATCCGGTTTTCCAGGCCGCAGGCGATGGCGCAGGCGGCGACCTTGCGGACATAGGGGCTGGCTGGGGAGTGGAACAGCTTCACCGGAAATTGTCCTTCTGCTTGCGGATGTCGGTCAGGGTCGCCACGTCCGGCGCGCGCAGGAACGGGTTCTCCGCCAACTCGTCCTCGAGGCGGGTGGGCACGGTCGGCTTGCCCTCGGCACGCAACCGGTCCACCTCCGCCGCACGGCGTTGCAACGCGGCGTTGCCGGGATCGACCGTGAGCGCGAAGCGGGCGTTGCTCTGGGTGTATTCATGGCCGCAGCAGATCAGCGTGTCTCCCGGCAGCCGGGCCAGCTTTCGCAGGCTTGCGAACATGTCGGCCGGCGTGCCCTCGAGCAGCCGGCCGCAGCCCAGGCTGAACAAGGTGTCGGCGCAGATCAGCACGTTGCCCTGCGCCGCATAGTAGGCGACGTGCCCGATCGTGTGGCCCGGCGTGTCGATCACCAGCAGGCTGCTTTCGCCCAGGCTGACGAGGTCGCCCTCGGCCACCGCCTGGTCCAGCCGCGGCAGCCGCCTGCGGTCGGCGGCGGCGCCCACCACGGGGCACTTGAACCGGGCGCGCACGGCATCCACCCCGGCGATGTGGTCGTCGTGATGGTGGGTGATCAGGATCAGGTCGAGCCGGCCGCCCTCGGCCTCGATGGCGGCGATGCAGGCGGCGGCATCGGCTGGGTCCACGATCGCCACGGCGCCGCTGCCGCTGTCCCGCAGCAGCCAGGCGTAGTTGTCCGACAGGATCGGGATCGCGTGCGCTGAAAGGGGCATTGGGGCTCCGGAGGTGAGCTGAGGGGGACAGGTTCGGCCGAACCTGTCCCAGGGCGTGGCGGAGTGCAAGGCGTGCTATAGGGCCGGTATGACGGCCGACGCGCACATGGCATCGCAGTTTTACGGCACGCTGCGCGGCGGCGTCGCCTGCCGCCTGGTGCGGGAGCGGCTTTCCCTGGTCTGGCCGGACCTCGGCCGCGACTCCGTGCTCGGGCTCGGCTATGCCGCCCCCTATATGCGAACGTGGCACGGCCAGGCCGAGCGCTGCATCGCCGCGGTGCCGGCGCAAGTCGGCGTGTCGCGCTGGCCCGCAGGCAGCCCCAACCTGTCCTGCACGGTGGAGGAGGACGCGCTGCCGTTCGCCGACCTCAGCTTCGACCGCATCCTGCTGGTGCACGGGCTGGAGGCCGCCGACAACGCCCGCAAACTGTTGCGCGAGGTGTGGCGCGTGCTGAAGGATGATGGCCGCCTGCTCGTCGTCGCGCCCAACCGCATGGGCATGTGGGCGCATGTGGAAAGCACGCCGTTCGGCTTCGGGCAGCCGTACTCGCCGGGCCAGATCGGCCGCCTGCTGGCCGCCAGCCTGTTCCGGGTGGAGCGGCGGGACACCGCGCTCTATCTGCCGCCGACCAAGCTGCGCGCCGTGCTGCGCAGCGCCCGGTTGTGGGAACAGGGCGGGCGCCGGCTGGCGCCGCGCTTTGCCGGAGTCACGATCACCGAAGCGGTGAAGGACGCCTATGCCGCCCTGCCGGTCGCTCGCGGACGGGCCCGGCGGCTGGTGCTGAGCGGGACGGCCTAGGCGCGGGCCCCAGCTATTCCCGCGCCGATGGGGGCGCGAACCCAGCCGGCTTGGAAGCAAGCTGCGCTTCCAGCGCCCGGATCGTCTCCAGCCGCGCCTCCGCCAGCGCGGTGGTTGCCGCCAGCAGCTCCTCGCGGGGCAGGTCGGCCACCTTGTAATGATCGAATGGATTGGGCGGCGTCTCGAAGTGCCGCGCCAGTTGCGCGTGGTGCTCCCGTGCCACGTAGAAGCGGTTCAGCCCGTCGAACCAGACGAACACGTAACCGGCGCGAAGCAGGACCGGCTCCCACTCCGCCGAAACTTCGCCGCCGAGGGGGCGCACCGCCTCCACCAGCACGATCCAGGGCCGCACCAGGGCGAACTCCGCGCCGCGCAGCACCTCGCCTTCCGATCCCTCGACGTCCACCTTGAGGAAGTGGACGGGGCCGGTCACATGCGTGCGGCACAGCGCGGCCAGGGTGGTGACCTCGACCGGCAATGCCTCGACGGCGCCCCCCGCACGCGCCGCCGCCACCGGGTCGAGCGTCGAGAGGCCCAGATCGCCCTCGCGTTGCACGCGGTAGAACGTGGCCGTCCCCGGCGCCGCTGCCAGCGCCGCCTGGACCACGACGTCGCGCGGCCGGGCCTCGCGTAGCCGGGCGGCCTGCTCGGGCAGCGGCTCCACGTCCAGCCCATGCCAGCCGCGCTCGTAGAAGGCCCGCGTCACGCTCAGCCGGTCCGGGTCGGCCGCCCCCACGTCGATGTAGAAACCCGGCCCGACGCTGCCCAGCGCGCGCCAGAGCATCACGTCCTCCATGGTCTGCGCGTACGAGATGAACGGCTCGGGCATGGTGCGGCCTGCTGCGGTGGACGGAACGGCGGCCCTGGTCTACCCCCATCGGCCACCCGAACACCATGCGAGACGGCCATGCCCACTGCCCTCATCACCGGCGTCACCGGCCAGGACGGCGCCTACTTGGCGCAACTGCTGCTGGGCCACGGCTACCGCGTGGTCGGCCTGATGCGCCGCTCCGCCTCCTCGGACGTCATCGGCGAGCGGCTGCGCTGGCTGGGCGTGCTGGACCAGGTGGAGCTGGTCGACGGCAACCTCACCGACCTTTCATCCCTCATCCGCATCATGCAGGAGCATAAGCCGGACGAGGTCTACAACCTCGCCGCCCAAAGCTTCGTCGCCGCCTCGTGGCAACAGCCCTTGCTGACCGGCAGCGTCACTGCGCTGGGCGCCGGAAACATGCTCGAAGCCGTCCGCATCGCCCGGCCGGAAGCCCGCTTCTACCAGGCCTCGTCCTCGGAGATGTTCGGGCTGATCCAGGAGCCGATGCAGTCGGAACGCACGCCGTTCTACCCGCGCAGCCCCTATGGCGTGGCCAAGCTGTACGCGCATTGGATGACGGTCAACTACCGCGAGAGCTTCGGCCTGCACGCGAGCTCCGGCATCCTGTTCAACCATGAAAGCCCGCTGCGCGGCATCGAGTTCGTCACCCGCAAGGTCACCGACGGCGCCGCCCGCATCAAGCTGGGGCTGGCCACCGAGTTGCCGTTGGGCAACCTCGACGCCAGGCGCGACTGGGGCCATGCGCGCGACTACGTGCGGGCCATGCACCTGATGCTGCAACAGGAGCGCGCGGACGACTACGTCATCGCCACGGGAACCACCACCAGCATCCGGGACCTGTGCCGGCTCGCCTTCTCGCATGTCGGGCTCGACTACGAGGAGAAGGTCCGGGTCGATCCGCGCTTCATGCGCCCGGCCGAGGTCGACGTGCTGCTGGGCGATGCATCGAAGGCCCGCCAACGCCTGGGCTGGTCGCCCGAGGCGCCGCTGGCCGACATGGTGGCCGAGATGGTGGAGGCCGACCTGGCCCGCCACCGCGCCCGCATGGCCCGGTAGGGTGCCGCCCCGGCGCATCCTCGTCACCGGGGCGGCCGGCTTCGTCGGCCAGCACCTGCTGCCGGCGTTGCGGCAGGCCTTTCCGAACGCCGTCCTGAACGAGGCCCGCTTCGACGTCACCGACGGCCCGGCGGTGCGGGACGGCATCGCCGATGCCCGGCCGGATGCCGTGGTGCACCTGGCCGCCATCGCCGCCCCGGCGCAGGCGCGCGAGGCGCCAGACGCCGCCTGGCAGGTGAACCTGCACGGCACGCTCAACCTTGCCCGCGCCACCCCGCCCGGCTGCACCCTGCTGTTCGCATCGAGCGCCGACGCCTACGGCGCTTCGTTCCGGCCGGGCCTGCCGCTCGACGAGACCGCCCCGCTCGCGCCCCTGAATACCTATGGCGCCACGAAGGCCGCCGCCGACCTGGCCCTGGGCGCCATGGCAGCCGAGGGCCTGCGCGTCATCCGCGCCCGGCCGTTCAACCACACCGGACCCGGCCAGACCGAGGCCTTCGTGGTGCCCGCCTTCGCCCGCCAGGTGGCGCGCATCGCCGCCGGGCTGCAGCCGCCGGTGCTACGGGTGGGCGCGCTCGATCCGCAGCGGGACTTCCTGGACGTGCGCGACGTCTGCGCCGCCTACGCCGCCGCCTTGGCGCATTGCGAGCGGCTTCCGCCCGGCACGATCCTGAACATCGCCTCCGGCCAGCCCCGCGCGGTCGGCGGCATCCTGCACGCGCTGTTGGAAGCGGCCGGCGTCCAGGCCGAGATCAAGCCCGACGCCGCCCGCCTGCGCCCGACCGATATTCCGCTGGCCGCGGGCGACGCTGGCCTTGCGCGCCGGCTGCTGGGATGGGCGCCAGCCATTCCGTGGGAACAGACGCTGGCCGATGTGCTGGCCGACTGGCGTCAGCGCATCCTGCAGCCCTGATCCGCCGCGATGCCGCGGATCACCGCCTCCGCGCCGAGATGGATGCCGTGCATGGCCAGGAGCGGCAGCGCCGCCGCGAACAGCACCGGCGCTGCCCGGGCGGCGAGCGGCCGCGGTCCGGCCAGCCGGCGGACCAGCGCCGCACCGGCAACCCCGGCCAGGCCGCCAACCAGCACATCCGCCACCGAGTGCAGGCCCAGCGCCAGCCGCGTCGCCCCGATCAGCACTGCCGCCAGCCCGGCGGCCACGAGCGCCCCGCGCCCCCGGCCGCACACCCACCAGAGCCCGCCCACCACCACCGCGGCCGAGGCCGTATGCCCGCTGGGGCTCTGCGGCCAAAGGCCGCAGGCCGTTGCCGCCAGCTTGAGCGCGAGAACCGCGGCCAGCGTGGCAGCGACGCCCGCGAACCAGCCGGCCGCGCCGCGAAGCCAGCGCCCGGCCGCAAGCATCGCCCCGACCGCCGCCATCAGCGGCAGCACGACCGCTTGATCGGCCAAATCGGTCAGGCCTTGCAGGAGTGGTTGCACCCGCCTGGCTTGCCAGGCTGGCCTGGGTACGACAAGGAGGCGCGACGCACCGGAGTTCCGCCAGTGACCCGCTTCCTGCTCGCCATCGCGCTCACGGTCGGACTACCGGCCGCCGCCGCGGAGAAGCCCTATCTCACCGCGTCACAGGTGGACTTGCTGCGGCTGCTGCCGCCGCCGCCCGCCGCGGATTCCGCCGAGGCCGGGGCCGAGATGGCGGAGATCATGGCCGCTCAGGGGTCGCGCACCCCGGAACGCACGGCGCTGGCGGTGGCCGACGCGAAGGAATCTGTGTTCGACATGTATGGCGTGGTCGTGGGCAAAAACTTCCGGCCGGACGGCTTGCCGCTCGTCACCAGGCTGTTCGACCGGCTTGGGGAGACGGAGGAGGACGTCGTGGGCCCTGCCAAGAGCGGGTTCGGCCGTCTGCGCCCCTATCTCGCCAACCCGGCGGTGCAGCCCGCGGTCCCCATCTCCCGCAGCGGCTCGTATCCCTCGGGACACGCCACACGGGGCACCCTTGAGGGCATCGTCCTCGCCGTGATGCTGCCGGAGCAACGGGCGCGGGTTTTCGCCCGCATGCAGGAGTACGCGGAAAGCCGGGTGATCGGCGGAGTGCATTACCGGTCCGACCTCGCCGCAGGGGGCCGGGCCGGTACGGCGATGGCTGCCGTGTTGTTGCAAAATCCAGAGTTCCTGGCCGATTTCGGCCCGGCACGCCTCGAATTGCGCAAGGCGCTCGGCCTTCCGCAGTAGCCCTCGCGCCGCGCGGGCCGAAGCTGGGCCTGCCTGGTCTCGTACCTTACTGGTCGTCCTCCCCCTACTGGTCTTC
>CAXSDH010000029.1:0-32789 GCA_964235765.1 uncultured Acetobacteraceae bacterium | reverse complement strand
CCCCCTACTGGTCTTCTTCCATCGTCACCGCCACGTCCGCGTTCGCCGACAGCCGCACCTTGCCGCCTTCCACCTCGGCAACCAGGCCGCCCGAAATGTAATGGTGCGCGCCGTCGCCCGAATCCTTCTTCGTCAGCTTGATGCGGTCGCCATCGACGTGGTCGACGGTCCCGACATGCACGCCGTCGGCGCCGATGACCTCGGCATGCTCCTGGACCTTGCTTAAATCAGCCATTCGTTCGCTCCTCTGCTTCAGCCGAACCCAGCCAACGCGCGTCCCGGCCGGTGGTCGCCTCCGCGACGCTCACAAATCGCAGCCGGGTCGGCTTCCCCCCTGGCCCGGATCGTGCGAGCTATCCCACAACCCATTCCCCGGAGCAGACGATGCGACGACCCATGCCCTGGCTGCCTGCCCTGCTACTGCTCTGCGGCCTGGCCGCCGCGCCCGCCACTCGCGCCGAGAACGTGCTGAACGTCGGCACCGGCGGCGCTTTCACCTCGATCGACCCGCACTATCACAACCTCACGCCCAACAACGTCATCGCCTACCATCTGTTCAACCGCCTCGTCGACCTCGATGGCGAGTTCAAGCCGGTGCCGGAGCTGGCCGTGAGCTGGAAGGCAATCGACGAGCGCACCTGGGAGTTCAAGCTCCGGCCCGGCGTGACATTCAGCGACGGTACCCCGTTCACCGCGGACGACGTCACCTTCACCTTCGAGCGCATTCCAAAGGTGCTCAACAGCCCGTCGAGCTTCACCCAGGCCGTGAAGCCCGTAAAGACGCTGGAGATCGTGGACCCCCTCACCGTGCGCATGCACACCCATGTTCCCGAGCCGCTGCTGCCCTACTTGCTGGCAAGCGCCATGATCGTCAGCCGCAAACATGGGCAGGGCGCGGTCACGGCCGACTACAACTCAGGCAAGGCCGCCATCGGCACCGGGCCTTACAAGATGGAATCCGTGCTGCTGGGCGACAAGATCGTGTTCGTCCGCAACGAGACCTACTGGGGGCCGAGGCCCTACTGGGACCGGGTGAACTACCGCCTGATCGCCAACAACGCGTCCCGCACCGCCGCCCTGCAAGCGGGTGACGTGGACATCGTGGACCAGGTCTCGACCCGCGACGTCGCCACGCTCAAGGCGGACCCGAAGCTGACCATCGTGTCGCCGGCGGGCCAGCGGCTAATCTATCTGTACCTGGACACCGAGCGGCAGCCCACGCCGTTCGCCTTCGACCTGGCGGGCAAGCCGCTGGAGAAGAACCCCTTGAAGGACCTGCGCGTCCGCCAGGCCTTGTCGCTCGCCATCAACCGCGAGGGCATCCGCACGCAGATCATGGACGGGTATGCTGCGCCCACCGGCCAGTTGCTGCCGCCCGGCGCGGCCGGTTATACGCCGGACCTGAAGCCCGACCCCTACGACCCCGCGCGCGCGAAGAAGCTGCTGGCCGACGCCGGTTATCCGAACGGCTTCCAGTTGACGCTCGCCGGACCGAACGACCGCTACGTGAACGACCGCACCATCGTGGAGGCGATCGCGCAGATGTGGACGCGGGTGGGCGTGAAAACCACCGTGGCGACCGCGCCCTCCAGCATGTTCTTCGCCGGCGCCAACAAGGACGAGTACACCGTGAGCCTGACCGGCTGGGCCAGCGACACCGGCGAGGCCAGCAGCAGCCTGATCCAGATCATCGCCTCCACCAATCCCGAGAAGGGCCGCGGCGCCATCAACCGGCCCTCGCACTTTGCCCGGGCGAACATCGACAAGGTGGTCGAGCAGAGCCTCGCCACCTTCGACCCGGAGGAACGCGAGAAGCTGTATGTCGAAGCCACCAAGATGGGCATGGCGGAACAGGCGCTGATCCCGCTGCACCACCAGGTGAACATCTGGGCGATGCGCAAGGGCATCACCCTGCGGCCCCGCATGCAGGAGGGCATCCGCTCCTTCGAGGTGGACGCGACTCCCTGATCCGCCTGCGCGTCCTGGAGGTGGAGCGGTACGAGCGCCCGTTCCGCCTCCGGATGCCGTTCCGCTTCGGCGCGGTCACCATCACGCATGGCCGGCAAGCCGTAATCCGCCTGCGGGTTCGTCAGGCGGACGGGCGCGAGGCCTGGGGCCACGGCGCGGAGTCGCTCGCCGCCAAGTGGTTCGACAAGGACCCCGCGCTCTCCGACGAGGACAACCTGCACCAGCTCCGCCGCGCGCTGGAGTTGGCGGGACAGGCCTACCTCGCCGCCGGGCCGGGGACGCCGTTCGGCCTTTACGCCGGCACCTACACGGACCACATCGCGGCTTGCGCCGCGGAAGGGCTCAACCCGCTGGTTGCCGCCTTCGGCCCCGCCATGCTGGACCGCGCCGTGCTCGACGCGGCCTGCCGCGCCCAGGGAACGGATGTGTTCACCGCGATCCGCGCCAACCTGCCCGGCATCGCGGCCGACCCTGCTGTCCCCGACCTCGCCGGCTTCGACTTCGCCGCCTTCCTCGCCAGCCTGCAGCCCGCCGCTTCCATCGAGGCCCGGCACACCGTAGGGCTCGTGGATCCGGTGACCGCCGCCGACCATGCGGAGCGTGTGGATGACGGGCTGCCGGAGACCCTCGAGGAGGTGGTCGCCACCTACGGCCACCGCTGGTTCAAGCTGAAGGTCGGTGGCGACGTCGCGGCCGATCTCGATCGCCTCGCCCGCATCGCCACCGTGCTGGACCGCATCCCCGGAGGCTACCAGGCCACCATCGACGGCAACGAGCAGTACGCCGGCGCCGATGCCGCGCTGGCCTTATGGCGCGGCATCGCCGCCCACCCCCGATTGCAGCGCCTGGCGGACGCCGTGGCCTTCATCGAACAGCCGATCCGCCGCGCCGCCGCGCTGGCAGCGCCGGTCCACGCGCTGGCCGCCGAACGCCCCGTGCTGATCGACGAGTCCGACGACACGCTCGCCGCCTTCCCCCGCGCCCGCGCGCTCGGCTACACCGGCGTTTCATCCAAGCTCTGCAAGGGGCTGTACAAAAGCCTGCTCAACCGCGCGCGCTGCGCCCATTGGGGCGGCGGCGCATTCATGTCCGGGGAGGACCTGACCACGCAACCCGGCCTCTCCGTGCAGCAGGACCTGGCGCTCGCCACCCTGCTCGGCCTGACGCATGTCGAGCGCAACGGCCATCATTTCATCGACGGCTTCGGCGGCCGGCCGCTGGCCGAAGCAGAGGCAACCCTGACCGCGCACCCCGATCTGTATCGCCGCAGCGACGGCCGGGTACGCCTTCGCATCGAGGGAGGCCGCCTCGCCATCGGCTCACTCGCCTGCCCGGGATTCGCGACCGCGGCGCTGCCGGACTTCGCGACGCTGGCGCCGATGCCCCGGGCGATCCTGCCTATTCCAGCAAACCCCATGTTGCCTATTCCAGCAAACCACTGTCCCGGAAGCTGAGCCACCGCCCGTTGCCGATGATGACGTGGTCGCGCACCCCGATCGACATGACCGCCGCTGCCGCCTGCACCTGCCGGGTCATCTCGATGTCGTCGGGCGATGCCGCCGGGTCGCCGCTCGGATGGTTGTGCACCAGCACCAGCGATGTCGCGCCCAGGGCCAGCGCGCGGCGCACCACTTCACGCGGATAGACCGGCGTGTGGTTGACCGTGCCGCTCGCCTGCACCTCGTCGGCGCGCAGCATGCCCCGCTCGTCCAGGAACAGGATGCGGAATTGCTCGATCCGCTCGCGGGCCAGCGCCGCCGAAAGATAGTCCGCCAACTGCTTCGGGTCGTCCAGCACCGGCTGCGCGGCCACCCGCGCCCGCGCGAGCCGCACCGCTGCCGCATGCACCAGCTTGACGGCGGCGATGCTGTGCGTGCCCAGCCCCGCGACCCGGCGCAGTTCCGCCTCCGGCGCGGCCAGCACGCCCGCGAAACTGCCGAAGCGCCGGACCGCCGCCGCCGCCGCCGCCCGGCCATCGGCCGGCAGCACGAAACCCAACAGGTGCGCGAGCCGGTCGATGTCGCTCGCCGGGTCGATGTCCCGCACAGCCTCGGCCGGGCTGATCGGGTCCGGCCCGGCCGGAGGGCTGATCGGGTCCGGCCCGGCCGGAGGGCTGATCGGATCTGGCTTGGCCGGCCGGCTGACCTCGGCCAGGAACGCGAGCTGCTGCAGCGCATCGAGCTGCATCGGTGACATCGCTTCGGCGAACCCGCGGGTGGGCGGGGCAGGAGCGGGCGCCCACCCCGGGCTGGCCGGCCGGACCAATGCCGCGCGAGCCGCCGCCTCGACCCGCAGGCGCAGGCTGAGCCACGGCTCCCCCGCCGGCTCCTGGCTGTTGCCGGCCGGGAACACCCGTGCCGCAACCCCGGCCGCCCGGCCATGCGGTTCCACGCTGATCCAGCCGGCCCCGGGGATCAGCCCGACGACACGGGCCACCTCCGCCACCGCCGCGGCCCGCGCGCCGGGGGCGAGATGGTTCAGATCGACATCGACCAACGCATCGAATTGCGGCCCGGCGGCGACCGGCTCGCCGCCCCTGCCCTCAGCGCGCCACGGCCACCGCCAGCGCAATCAGGACCTGCCCCGCTGGCGCAGGCTGGCCCAGTCGCCACGGCCGATCACCACCAGGTCGTGCACCGTGACGGACAGGGCCGCCGCCGCACGCTGCACGGCCGCGTAGAAGGCGTGGTCGTCGGGGCCGAGGCGCGCGTCCGCCCCTGCCCGGTTGCGGACCAGGATGGCGGCCGTCGCGTGCTGGTCGAGCGCATGGCGCAGCATTTCGGTCGCTAGCCGGCCGGAATCGACCCCGGGTTCCCACGCGGGCTCGCCGAGCAACTGGTTGCGGTTGTTCAGCAGCAGCACGCTGACCCCGGCCGGCTGCCGGGTGCGGGAGGCGATGTCGAGATGCGCCTCCAGCGCCGCCCAGTTCCCCAGCACGGCGCGCTTGATCCGCTCCGGCCGCGCGAGATAGGCCGCCGCCTCGGTGGCCAGCGCCAGCGCCTCGATGGCACGCTCCGGCAACCCGGTCCGGAGCAGGGCGTCGCGCCCGGCCTCCAGCGTGGCGGCAAGGCTGCCGAACCGGTTGATGAGCGACTTGGCCAGCGGCTTGGTGTCGCGGCGCGGAATGCCGAGGAACAGCAGCATCTCGAGGATCTCGTAATCCGCGAGCGCCGCCTCCGCGGCGAGCAGCCGAGACCGCATCCGGCCGCGGTGGCCATGCGGGCCCGTGCTGCTGAAAGGCGCGGTCGCGTCCATCCGATCCACTGCGGCGTTTTCCGGCAATGCTGTTGCCGGTAGTCTGGACCGGCACTTGGGCATACCGCAAGTTGCAGCCGACGCGGGCACAACGAAGCGGCCCGTCCTGCGTTCCATTCCGGTCAACCCTCGCTGGAGCGGCCCTGGTGGCGACGAAAAAACTTGAGGCTTACCGCGCCAAGCGCGATTTCACCCAAACGCGGGAGCCAAGCGGGGATGGCGGGCTGGCTGCCGCGCCCCGACTTCGTTTCGTGATCCAGAAACACGCGGCCACCCGGCTGCACTACGACCTGCGGCTAGAGTTGGATGGGGTGTTCAAGTCCTGGGCCGTTGCCCGCGGCCCCTCGCTCGACCCGCACGATAAGCGGCTCGCGGTGGAAGTGGAGGATCATCCGCTCGACTACGGCGATTTCGAGGGCACGATCCCGAAGGGCCAATACGGCGGCGGCACGGTGCAGCTATGGGACCGCGGCTTCTGGGCGCCGGAGGGCATGACGGCCGAGGCTGGGCTGCAATCCGGCGACCTCAAGTTCACCGTGGAGGGTGGACGCTTGCACGGCAGCTGGGTCCTGGTGCGGATGAAGCACGACCGGATGGGGGGCAAGCGCACCAACTGGCTGTTGATCAAACACCGCGACGAGCACGCGCGGGAGGGCGACGCGGATTCCCTGCTCGTGGAAGACCGCTCGATTGCCTCGGGCCGGGCCATGGCGGACATCGCGGCCGGCAAGGGCCGGGCGCCGACGCCGTTCATGGCTGGCGCCGGTGAGCCGAAGCCCGCCCGTGACGCCGTATGGGACTCGAAGCATGGCCTCGCCGCCGAAGCCCGGGCTGCAGAGAAGCCGGCGGCCAAGCCGGGCTGGAGGCCATCGACGCCGGAGGCGATGCCGGAAGCGATGCCAGAGTTCATGGAGCCGCAGCTTTGCCAGACCGTGGACCGCCCCCCGGCGGGCGAGGGCTGGGTTCACGAGATCAAGTTCGATGGCTATCGGATGCAGCTTCGGGCCGCGGCCGGCGCGGCCACGCTGCGGACGCGCAAGGGCCTTGACTGGACGGCCAAGTTCGGCGCCATCGCGGCGGCTGGCCAAGGCTTGCCGGACTCGATCGTCGATGGCGAAGTCGTGGCGCTTGACGACGCGGGCGCACCCGACTTCGCCGCCTTGCAAGCCGCCCTTTCGGAGGGCGACACCGGCAAGCTGGTGTTCTTTGCATTCGATTTGCTGCAGGCCGGCGCCGAGGACCTGCGCCCGCTTCCGCTTGCCGAACGCAAGCAGCGGCTGCGCGCCCTGCTCGAAGCCCACCCATCCCCGCTGCTCCGCTACGTGGACCACTTCGAGACCGGGGGCGACGCCGTGCTCCGCTCTGCCTGCCGTTTGTCGCTCGAAGGCATCGTTTCCAAGCGGCTGGACGCGCCGTACCGCTCCGGACGCAGCGAGGCTTGGACGAAGGCGAAGTGCCGCGCCGGGCATGAAGTGGTGATCGGCGCCTGGACCAGTACGGGCGACGCCCTGCGTTCCCTGCTGGTGGGTGCGCATCGTGGTGGGCATTTCGTTTATCTCGGCCGGGTGGGCACTGGGTTTGGACGAGACAAAGCCGGGCGCCTGCTGCCCTTGCTGCAGCGCGCGGCCAGCGATCGGAGCCCGTTTACCGGGATCGGCGCGCCCAAGCACGAGGCGAACATCCATTGGGTGAAGCCCGGCCTGGTCGCCGAGATCGAGTTCGCCGGCTGGACGGGCGCCGGCATGGTGCGGCAGGCGGCCTTCAAGGGGCTTCGTGAGGACAAGCCGGCCGAGGAGGTCCAGGCCGAGACGCCGGCGCCGCCGGAATCCACGCCGGTCGCGTCGCCCAAGCCTTCGAAGCCGCAGCCCGGCGGGGCAGTCGTCATGGGCGTTACGATCTCGCGGCCGGATAAGGTCATGTGGCCGGACGCCGGCGACGGCAAGCCGGTCACCAAGCTCGATCTGGCGCGATATTACGAAGCAGTCGGTCCCTGGATGATGCGCCACCTCAAGGGCCGCCCCTGCTCCATTATCCGCGCGCCCGACGGCTACGCCGGAGAGACGTTCTTTCAACGTCACGCCATGCCTGGCCTATCCAACCTGCTGGCTTTGGTCACTGTGTCCGGGGACCGGAAACCCTATCTCGAGATCGACCGAATCGAGGGCCTCGCCGCCGTTGCGCAGACAGGTTCGCTCGAGCTGCACCCCTGGAATTGTGCGCCGTTCCACCCCGACTTGCCGGGCCGGCTCGTGTTTGACCTGGACCCCGGCCCCGAAGTGCCGTTCACCGCGGTGATCGAAGCGGCGAAGGCGGTTCGCGACCGTCTCGA
Source organism: uncultured Acetobacteraceae bacterium (assembly GCA_964235765.1). Lineage (GTDB taxonomy): Bacteria > Pseudomonadota > Alphaproteobacteria > Acetobacterales > Acetobacteraceae > JAVVHH01. Next base: position 25,237 of record CAXSDH010000029.1, on the reverse strand, counting down.
CCAGCTTGGCCTGATCAGCTTCTGCAAGACGACGGGCGGTAAGGGCCTGCATGTCGTCACGCCCCTGACCTTCGAGGACCCCGGCCCGGCCTGGCCGGCGGCCAAGGCTTTCGCCCAAGCGGTCTGCCGCGAGATGGCGGACAAGGAGCCCAGCCGGTATGTCATCAACATGGCCAAGAAGCTGCGGACCGGTCGGATTTTCCTGGATTATCTCCGGAACGATCGATTGTCGACGGCCGCCGCGCCGCTCACGCCGCGTGCCAGGCCGGGCGCTCCCGTCTCGATGCCGTTGCTGTGGTCGCAGGTAAAGGCCGGCCTCGACCCGCTCCGTTTCACGGTCCGCACGGCGCCTGCGCTGCTCGCGAAAAGCCTGGCCTGGGCGGAGTATTGCGAGGCGGAACGGCCGCTCTCCTCGGCGATCGATCGGCTGGCGGCTTAGGATGCCCGCACCTAGGCGTAAGAGCGCCACCGACATACACGACTGCCACAATTGCTTACATAAAACCTAGCTCTTCTGCACAGCCGGCCCGCTATAAGGGAACGGTGTGCAATTGAGGCCGCCCAAGATGCTACGTTCGTTCGACTCCGAGGCATTGACCACTCCAATCGTCGGGCCAGTCGCCGCCGCGCCAGTCGTTGCCGACCCATTCGTTGTCGACCCAGTCGTCGGCGCTTCGGTCGACATCGAAGCGGGCGGTCGTGCTCCGGCCTCGAACCGCGGCTACGTTATCGGCCAACTCTGTGTTTTGACGTCAGGCCTGCTGGTGGTAGCCGGCGCTAGCCTGCTCGCGTTGCATGTGGCGTGATACCGCCGGGCGGCTCGCGCCTTTGCCGCTCCGAGATTAGAGTTTCGTCAACTCCGCACCAGGCGGCGCCGTGACGGAATGGATGGTGTCGCGGCCGGCACGCTTGGCGCAATACAATGCAGCGTCGGCCTGCTCGACCAGTGCTGCCGGCCCGCCGTCGCCTTCGCATGGCAGCGTGATCGCAATACCCATGCTGACCGTCACGATCCCACGGGAGGAAGCGGAGTGTGGCAGCGCGGCAGCGCGGATCGCTGCCTGGACGCGATCCGCAACGTACATTGCCCCTGCGTGATCGGTATCCGGCAACAGGATAGCGAACTCCTCGCCACCATAGCGGGCCGTCAAGTCTCCCGGGCGGCGCTTCGCTTGATCGATCGCGCCTGCCACAGCCTTCAGGCAAGCGTCTCCGGCGGGGTGCCCGTAAGTGTCGTTGAACAGCTTGAAGCAGTCCACGTCGAGCATGATGACGGCTAGCGGCGACGCGGCCCGCAACAGCCGGCGATACTCCTCGTCCAGCGCCTCGTCGAAGCGGCGGCGGTTGGCCAGGCCTGTCAAGGCGTCCTGTTGCACCAGGACGCGCAGCTGGCTGTTTGCCGTCGCCAATTGCTGTTCAAGTGCCTTGCGTTCGGTGACATCTCGGGTGACCACAACGAAGCCTTCGCCATCCCCAAGACTGCGGCCGCTGCTCTCAACCCAGATCTCGACTCCATCCTTGCGAAAGGCACGATAGGTTGCTCGCGCCGTGGGGTGCCCCGCCAACAGCCGGCCGTTCAATTTGGTGTTCAGATCGTCCCAATCCTCGGGGTGGACGATTGACCCGGGCATGTTGCCGACCAGTTCCTCGGGCTCGTAGCCCAGGATGTCCCGGCATGCCGGCGACACATAGATGCGGCGCAGCTCCGACGAGAACCGGGTGATCATATCGTTCGCCGCGTCCGCCAATAGGCGATGGTGGCCTTCGCTGGCAGCAAGCTCGATCTGCATCGCCTCGATCCGGCTGTCCCGGAGCTGCAGCCGCCTGGCCATCCGGCTAAATGTCGCCGCAAGCGCGCGAAGTTCCCAGGCGCCCCCGTCAGGGATATCTGCCGCGCTGGACATGTCGCCTGATCCCAGCCGCACCACCGCCGAGGATAGCGCACGCAGCGGGCGAACCAGGGTCTGTTGAGCGAGGATCCAGGAGAGCGCAATCGCGAGTGCCGCCACTCCGATACCCAGGCCCATCGCCCGGGTGACACGCCACTCCGTTCCGGACCGTATCAAGTCGCCCGGAAGGCTTGCCGCGATCAGCAGTCCCGGACTAGGGCCCGGCAGAGGCGCGAAAGCAAAAAACCGCTCTTCGCCGTCGAGGTCCGGCGTGGTGATCGTGCCGCCAAGCGGCGAAGCCCTGGCCGCCTTGACAAGGGCGCTCTCGGGGAAGCGCAGCCCGGTGAATCGACTGTCGTCGGGGGCACGTGCCAGCACGGCGCCATCACGGCTATCGAGCACTTGCAGAACCTGCCGACCGGCGCCGGGAACGTGGTGCCATAAAGTATCGAACCAGGTAAGATTCAACACGGCTACCACCACGCCAGGCGGGATCGAACTTGCGGGCGTAAGCTGGAGCGGGACGCCGATGAACATTGTCGGCTTGCCATCGAGCCTGCTGCTAACGAGTTCGCTGAGTGCGTACGGCGCTCCTTTCTGCAAAGTCATCGCTTCCGCAAAGTAGGACCGGCCTGCGATGTTTAAGCCAAGGCTTTGTGTGCGGGTGCTGCATGCAATAACGCCGCTGGCATCGGCGACCGAGATGGCGGCGAGTTGCATGACCTCGCTGGAGATGCTCGCCAGGAAGGCGTTGCAGGAGGCGCCACCGGCCGCCAGCGCCGGCACGTGGGCCAGGACATGAAGTAGGCTGACGGCCTCCTGCAGCATGGCGTGTTGCTGAGCCGCGCCAAGCCGTGCCGCTTCCACGGCCTGGGCTTGGGCATTTAGGACGACCCGGCTGCCGTCAGCTGAAACGGCCACGAACAGCAATGCCAGCAACGGGAGAATGCCGGCCAGCAATGGGAGGGATAGGCGCGCCCACAAGCCGCCGGGCCAGGGGAACGAACGGCCCGGCAGCAGCCGCTTGGGCCCGGCCTCAATGCCCGGACTAGGCTCGCTCGGGGAAGCGAGGGCCCGAGCCATGCTCACCGCAGCGGCAGGGCGTACATCAGCCCGCCCCGGTTCCAGAGGTCATTGAGGCCGCGCTCCAAGCCAATCCGGCTGCCGCGACCCAAATGGCGGTCGAACGACTCGCCGTAATTGCCGGATGCCTTGATCGCGGCAGCCGCCCAGCCTTCGTCGAGGCCCAGCGCCTTGCCCAGGCCCGGCTCGATACCAAGCAGGCGTCGAACATCCGGGTCGGTGCTGGCACGCATCGACTCGACGTTCGCCCCCGTCACGCCGAGTTCCTCAGCCTGGATCTGCGCCATCAGGACGTATTTCGCGATCATCAACCAGCCCTCGTCCCCTTTCCGCACGAGAGGGCCGAGCGGTTCCTTGCTGACGCGCTCAGGCAGAATCACGTGACTGTCCGGGTCCCGCATCGCCGAGACGCGCAACGCTGCGAGTTGACTCGCATCGGTCGTCATCGCATCGCACCGTCCGGCCTGATAAGCTTCTGACATGCTGTCCATGCTGTCCAGGATTACCGGAGAAACCTTAATTTTGTTTCTACGGGCGAAGTCGCCCAGGTTCTGCTCGGTCGTGGAACCGGGAAGCACGCAGATGCTGGCGCCATCGAGGGATTTCGCCGCCGCGATGTTCATCCGCTTCGGCACCATGAACCCTTGTCCGTCATAGAAATTCACACCGGCCCCGGTCAGCCCGAGCGCTGTTTCCCGCGTGAGCGTTATGGTCACGTTGCGCGCGAGCACGTCGATCTCGCCGGATTGCAGCAGCACGAAGCGGGTCTGATAGGTGGTGGGCACGAAGCGCACTTTGCCGGGGTCGCCCAGCGTGGCGGCGGCCAGCGCCCGGCAATAATCGACATCGAGGCCGCTATAGACGCCCTGGCTGTTCGGGCTCGAGAATCCCGCCACCCCGGTATTCACGCCGCACGCCAATGCGCCCCGGGCACGGACCGCCTCCAGAGTGCTGGCCGCAAGGCTGGGGGTGGTGGCGGTAAGGGCCAGAGCGGCCGCAAGCAGCATTCGCATTTGGGTGTTCCTTAAGGAAGAGCCGGCAGGGTAGTGGCAGAGCGCTGGGCTGTCAGCCGAAGCCTTTTGGGGTATTGGACCGGCCGTGCTGTTCAACTCGCAAGCGTTCGTGCTGGCCTTCCTGCCCATCGTTCTGACCGCGTACTACTCGTCCACGGCAGTCTGGATGCGGCAGGCCGTGCTGGTCGTGGGCTCGCTCGCGTTCTACGGGTACTGGGATGCGCGGTTCGTGCCCGCGCTGGTGCTGCTGACCCTGGCGAACTGGGGCCTCGTGCGCTGGTATGGAGCGAGGCGGCGGGACGCCGTGTTGATGTTCGGCATCGTCTTGAACCTGACAGTCCTGGCCGCGTGCAAATATACGAATTTCTTTGGGGCTAATCTGGCCGACCTATTAGGCACACACTTCACGCCACTGAGTATCATCCTACCGCTCGGCATCAGTTTTTTTACATTTCAAAAAATATCCTATCTGATCGACTTACGACGTGGCGACCGGCATATCTATGGTCTTCTGGAATTCTTTGCGTTCGTGACCTTCTTTCCTCAATTGATTGCCGGACCACTTGTGAGGCACAACGAGATCATCCCTCAATTCCGTGCGAACCCGCATGGCCCGGCGATGTGGGAGAATGTGTCACGTGGCCTCGTGCTGTTCACCATAGGGTTCGCGAAAAAGGCGGCGCTGGCGGACACTGCCGCGCTGGTGTGCGACCCGCTTTATGCGAAAGCAGCGTTAGGGCCGCTGAACCTCGCCGAGGCCTGGGCCGCGGCCGGGTCGTATGCCTTGCAGATCGTGTTCGACTTCTCGGGCTACTCCGATATGGCGATCGGGCTCGGCCTGATGTTCGGCCTGCGCCTGCCGTTCAATTTCGCCGCCCCGTATCAATCCACCAGCATCCGTGAGTTCTGGCGGCGGTGGCACATCACGCTGTCCCGCTTCCTGCGTGACTACGTCTATATCCCTATGGGCGGCAATCGTGGCGGCGGGCTGGCACAGGCGCGGAACGTGGTGCTGACGATGCTCGTGGGCGGCTTGTGGCACGGGGCCGCTTGGACGTTCGTCGCCTGGGGCGGGCTGCATGGGCTGGCGTTGGCCGCAAACGGCGCCTGGGCGCGAACGGGGCGGTCCATGCCGGCCCCCCTCGGTTGGGCCGCAACGCTGCTGTTCGTGGTCTGCGCATGGGTTTTCTTCCGTGCCCCGGATTTTGCGACCGCCTCGCGCGTGCTGGCGGGGATGGCGGGAGCCGAGGGCATCGGGCGCGTCCACGTCCAGAATGCCCCGGTGCTCCTGCTGGCCACAGCCATTGCCCTGATCGGCCCCTCCAGCCAGGGCGCGGCCCTTCGCCTGCTGCGGCCCTCACCCTGGGTCGCGCTACCGGCAGGGGCCGCGCTGGTTGCCTTGCTGCTCCTCGCTGGCGGGCGGGTGCCGAACGAGTTCATCTATTTCCAGTTCTGACCCGTGGCGCCGGTTCGGGCGGACGCTCCTGGTCACGGTAGCCGCCGGGCTGGCCGTGCTGTATGGCTTCGTGGCGCTGGTCGACCCCTGGGACACGCTGCCGCTCTCGCCCGCGCTGCCGCGCGTGCCGATCAGCACCAACGCGCGCTATTCCTTCCCGGCGCTCGCCCGCAGCCCGCGGTTCGACTCCGTTGTGTTGGGAACCTCCACCGCCCGGCTGCTGCAGCCAGCCCTGCTCGACCCGGCGTTCGGCGCCCGCTTCGCCAACCTCGCCATGAACAGCGCCACTGCCTACGAGCAGGCCCGGCTTTTACAGGTGTTCCTGCGCGCCCATCCCAGCCCGCGCGCCGTGATCATCGGCCTCGATGCGCAATGGTGCGACAGTCGGCCGGAGCGCTACACGCCGAGGCCGTTCCCCGAATGGATGTACGAGCGGAACCTCTGGCCAGCCTATCGAGAGATATTGACGCCCTACGCTGTCCAGGAAGCGGCGAACCAATTCGCGGTCATGCTGCACCTTAAACGCCGCCGTTACGGCCTCGACGGCTACACCAGCTTCGTCCCCGACGAGGCACAGTACGACCTGGCCCGGCGCGACGCCGCCTTCGGCCGCTGGCCCCCCACCGACCCCACGCCGGCCGGGGCCGGCGCCAGGGCCGTGTTCCCCGCGATGGACCTGCTCCGGCAGGCCTTGCGCCCCCTGCCCAGCAGCACCCGCAAGGTGTTGTTCTTCACGCCCTACCACCTCGAGCAGCAAGGAGAACCCGGCTCCGGCACTGCCTGGCGCTGGGCCGAATGCAAGCGCGCCGCGGCGGCCGTTGCGGCCGAAACCGGAGCGGAGGCGCTGGACTTCATGATCCCCAGCGCGATCACGCGACGCCGCGACAACTACTGGGACCCGCTGCACTACCGCGAGCCGATCGCGGCCCGGCTGGCGCACGACTTGGCGGCGGGGACCTCGCCCGACGCGGTCCGGCTGGGGCCATGACCGCCCCACCCCATCTACTACCGGCTCAACGCCGCCACAAACAGCCCGAATTATATCGCAGCATGTCCAAGTAGGTCGCCGCCGGCCCGCCCTGTGGCGACGGGCCGCCCGAATAAACCTTGCCGCCGACGACAGCGCCCGCCTCCCGCGCCAAGGCCTGGGCCAGGCGGGGGTCGGTCATGTTCTCGACGAAAACGACCCCACTCCCATCTTTGGCCCGGCCGCGGCAAGCATTGCCTGCTGCCGCCTGCTCCCGCATCCTATCGCATGCGTCCCCCCCTGCCCGACTCGATCCTTCTCCCGCAAGGGCCGGCCCCGGTCGTCTGGCGCCGGAGCGCCCGCGCCAGCCGGATCAGCCTGCGGATCGACGCCCGCGAGGGCGCCGTCATCGTCACCCTGCCAACCCGCGCGGCCGAGTCGGCTGGGTGCACCCTGCTGCTGTCGCACACGGGCTGGGTGGCGGAGCGCCTGGCCCGCCTGCCCCGGCCGATCACGCTCGCCGATGGGGCCGAGGTGCCGATCGACGGCCGGCCGCACCGCATCCTGCATCGCCCCGGGGTTCGCGGCGCGGCCTGGATCGAAGCGGAGCAGTTGCATGTGTCCGGCGACCCAAGCTTCCTGGCCCGCCGCGTGACCGACTTCCTGCGCGGCGAGGCCCGCCGCCGGCTGGCAGCGCTGGCGATGGCCAAGGCCGGCGCCGCCGGGCTGCCGGCGCGGCGGGTGGTCGTCAAGGACACCAGCAGCCGCTGGGGCAGTTGCACGGCCGACGGCACCTTGATGTTCTGCTGGCGTCTGGTCATGGCCCCGCCCGACGTGCAGGACTACGTCGTCGGCCACGAGGTCGCGCATCTGCGCCACATGGACCACAGCCGCCAATTCTGGGCGCTGGCCGCGCAACTCACGCCGCACAAACGGGCAGCGACGCGCTGGTTGGCGCTGCACGGGGCCGGGCTGATGCGGGTCGGATGACCCCGTCCCTTCTGGCCGACCCGCCGTTCCGCGCCGTTCTCGCGGCCGCAGCGCTCGAGCGCTTCGCCAACAGCGCCATGACGATCCTGCTGGGGTTCCAGGTCTATGCGCTCAGCCACAACCCGTTCGACCTCGGCCTGCTCGGCCTGGTCGAGGCCATTCCGGGCGTCAGCCTCGTCCTATACGGCGGCCACATCGCCGACCGGCACAGCCGCCGGCGCATCCTGCTGGTCACCACCACGCTGCTGATCGGGTTGGCACTTGCATTCGCGGTGGTGTCGCGATCCGGCCAGAACCTGAAGCTGCTGTTCTTGTTCGCATTCCTGACCGGAGTCGTCCGCGCGTTCGACGACCCGGCCGCCTCCGGGCTGGAAGCGCAGGTCGTGCCGCAGCACCAGATCATGGCAGGCGTGTCCCTGATGGCGACCACGGCGCGGCTGGCCGGCGTGCTCGGGCCGGTGGCGGGCGGTTTCGCCTGGGGCGCGCTCGGCCCGGTGGGCGCCTACTTGGCCATCGCGGCGATGTTCACCATCTCGGGCGCCTTCCTGCTGCTGGGCGTTCCAGAGCAGAGTTCGTCCCACACGGCGCCCGACGGGCAGAATGCCGGGCAGCGCATCGTCCAGGGCCTGCGATACGTGTTCGGCCACCAGATCTTGCTCGGCTCCATGGCGCTCGACCTGTTCGCGGTGTTCTTTGGCGGCGCCACCGCGCTGCTGCCGGTGTTCGCGACCGACATCCTCCAGGTGGGGCCGATCGGCTTCGGCTTGCTGCGCTCGGCCAGCGCCGCCGGGTCGCTGGTCGCGGCGCTGCTCGCCGGCCGCTTGCTGCCGCAGCGCCGGGCCGGGCATGTGTTGCTGGGGGTGATCGCCGGGTTCGGCGTCAGCATGGTGGTGTTCGGCCTCTCGCGCTCGCTGCCGCTATCGCTGCTCGCGCTGTTCGCGGCGGGGCTGTGCGACGGGGTGAGCGTCGTGATCCGCCGGGCAATCCTGCGATTGGCCTCGCCGGACGCGATGCGGGGGCGGGTCGCCGCGGTGAAGTCCGTGTTCGTCGGCTCGTCGAACGAGCTAGGCGCGTTCGAGAGCGGCATGCTGGCCGGCCTGGTCGGCGCCTCGGCCGCGGTCTGGGCGGGCGGGCTGGTCACGCTCGGCATCGTGGCCCTGACAGCCTGGCGCGCGCCCCAACTGCGCCGGCTCGACCTCGTGCGCATGGCGCGCGTCACCTGACGGCCTGGGCCACCTCGCGGAACAGCCGCGCCGGCAGGCCGCTGCCGGTGACGCCGCGCATCGGCTTGTTGTCGTCGTTGCCCAGCCACACGCCGATGACCGTGCTGCCCGACTCGCCCACGAACCAGGCATCGCGGAAGTCTTGCGTCGTTCCCGTCTTGCCCGCCACGAAACGGCCCGGCAGCGCCGCCGCCCGGCCACTGCCGCGGGAGACGACGGCGGCCATCATCCGCACCATCATGGCGGCAAGGTCGGCGTCCACCACGCGGTCCGCGACGGGGCGGGGCACCGGCACCGCCCGCTTGTCCGCCTCCACCCGCTCGATGCCGGTCGCCGTCACCAGCATCCCGCCATTGAACAGCCCGGCATAGGCGGCGGCCAGCTCCAGCAGCCCGACCTCGCCGGTTCCCAGCGCCAGCGACAGGTCGTCCGGCAGCGCGTCCGCGATGCCGAGCCGCCGCGCCGTGGCGGCCACCGTGCGCGCGCCGCCGGCCTGCTGCATCAGGCGCACGGCGGCGGTGTTGAGCGACTGGGCCAGCGCCTCCTCCAAGGTCACTTCGCCGCGGAACGTCCCGTCGAAGTTCTGCGGGCTCCAGCCCCCGATGCGGATCGGCGCATCCAGGATCAGATCGTCCGGCCGCAAGCCGCGCTCCAGCGCCGCAAGCCAGACGAACGGCTTGAAGGCGGAGCCGGGTTGCCGCCGTGCCGCCACGGCGCGGTTGAAGGAGCTTGCGCGGTAGTCGCGGCCGCCGACCATGGCGCGCACGGCGCCGGTCGCCGCATCCAGCACGACCACCGCGCCCTGCCCCACCCCGGCCGCCGCGCCCGGACCGTCGAGCATCGCCGTCAACCGCGCCTCCACCACGGCCTGCAACCGGCTATCGAGCGTGGTGTGCAGCACGGCGTCGGCGCCTTGGGGCACCAGGGACTGCGACCCTTCCGCGACCCAATCGGCAAACCAGCCCGCCGTCGCCGGGCGCGGCGGAAAGGCGATTGCGGCGGCGGCAGCGTCCGCCTCGGCCTTGGTGACGGCGCCCGTCTCGGCCATGGCCGTCAGCACCTCCCGTCCGCGCGCGGCGGCGGCGGCGGGGTCGGCGCGCGGGTTGATGCGGGAGGGCGCCCGCGGCAGCCCGGCCAGCACCGCCGATTGCCAAAGGTTCAGCCGGCGGGCCGAGACGCCGAAATACATCCGCGACGCCGCATCCATTCCCCAGGCGCCGGAGCCGAGGTAAACCCGGTTCAGCCAGATTTCCAGGATCTCCGCCTTGCTGAACGTGCGCTCCAGCCACACCGTCAGCATCAGTTCCTGCACCTTGCGGCGGAACGTGCGCGCGTTTGTCAGGAACAGGTTCTTGGCCACCTGCTGGGTGATCGTGGACCCACCCTGCACCAGCCGCCCCGACCGGACGTTGATGTAGATGGCCCGCGCCACGCCGATGAAGTCGATGCCGTAATGATGGTGAAAGCGCCGGTCCTCCACCGCCACCGCCGCCGCGGGGAGGAAACGCGGCAGGTCGCCCAGGCGCAGCGGCTCGCCCACCACGTCCCCGAAGGTCGCGAAAGGCAGCCCGGCGCGGTCCTGCAGGGTGAGGCCCGGCCGCCGCGCCGCGTCGAGCGCCGTTTCCGGCCGCGGCAGGTCGCGCGCGAACCAAATCATCATCGCAGTGAGCGCCAGCGCGCCCCAGATACCGAGGATCAGCCCCCACCGCAGCAGCCGCCACAGCAGCGGACGGCGCCTGGGCAGCGGCAGCCGCACCGGCTTGGACCGGGCGGCTGGTGCGCTCGCGGGGGCTGGCATGGGCGAGCGGAGGTCCGGGCGGATCAGGCCAGCCGCGTGAGCGGCAGCATAGGAGTCAGCCGCGTGAGCGGCAGCATGGGAGTCAGCCGCGTCAGCGATAGCATTGGAGATATACGGTTGAGGGATTGGCCACCGCATCCACCTCGTCGGCCCGCTTCTCGCCGCCGATGCTGGTCGCCGTCCGCGGCTGAACGCCGTTTTGGCGCAGGAACGCGAGCGCCTCGCTGCCTTTGACGGCGAAGTTCACGTTCTGCGGGATGTCGCCGCCGGTCATCTCGGCCACCCGCGCCGCGTTCAGCTTCGAGACCACGACGCCGATCACATTGGCCTGGCTGTCGAACAGCGGGCCGCCGGAGTTGCCCGGCTGCACCGCGGCGCTGATTTGGTAGTTGCCGGGGTTGTCGCGAATGCCCGCCAGGGCGCTGATGTTGCCGGTGGTCAGCGACGGGCCGGATGACAGCAGCCCCGAAAGCGGAAAGCCGTAGGTGACCACGTTTTCGCCGCGCCGGACCGCCGGCGAGTCCCGGAACGTCAGCGCCGGCCCGATATTGCCGGGAACGCTCAGCAACGCGAGGTCGCGTTGCCGGTCGGTCGCCTGCACCCGGGCGGCGACGCGCGTGCCGGCGGCGTTGCGCGCCACCATGCGCCCGCAATCGGCGACGACGTGGTTGTTGGTGAGCACGCGGCCTTCGGCCACCACGAATCCGGTGCCGCTCGAGGCGGCCCGCTCCCGCCCGTTCGGCACATCCGGCCCGGCGGTGTCCGGCCCCCGGCGCAGGTCGGGCTCCGGCGAGCCGAAGCCCTCTCCCGCACCCAAAGGCGGCGGCTTGCCGGTGGGGGCGGCCGGAAGGGTGGGCCGCACGGGGCCGCTGGGCGCGCCGAGCGGCGGCGGCTTGTCCGCGAGCGCCGGGGTGGCCAGGACGAAGCAACAGGCCAGGAGCGGTGCACGCATGAAGCCGACGATGCGGCAGCCGGGCTTCGTCCGTCAACGACTTGTCGCGCGCAGCCGCCCCGCGCAGCCGGGCCAACCCGTCCGCCTCGTCCCAGATCAGGCCGAAAACCTCGCATACCCGGTGGTCATGCCCGCGCGGTGCGGAGCGCGCAGAGCCGGGCGCCGAACGGCCTCACCGCACCCGGCGGAGCAGCAGCCGCACCGAGCCGGTATTGGCCGCATGCGGGTGCGAGGCCGCCAGCACCAGCGGGCGCAATCCGGGGTCGTTCAGCCATAGCGGGAACTCGCGCCGGATCACGCCGCCGGCCTCGCCGCTGCCGCGCCCGGTAATCACCTCCACGCAACGCAGCTGATCGGCCATGGCCCGGCCGAGGAACTCGTGCAGGGCGGCATGGGCGCGCTGTGCGGTGCGCCCATGCAGGTCCAGCGTTCGGGCGGCGGCGAGCTTGCCGGTGCGAAAGCGCGTCCAGGTCGCGCGATCCACGCCGCCGGGCGGCGCGCCGACGACCAGGGGCGCGAGGCGCCGGCCCGGTGGCGGGCGCGGCGCGCAAGGCGCGGGTCCCGCCACGGGCGGCGGCTCGGGCGGGGGCACAGGCGGCGGCTCGGGCGGGGGCGGCACGGCAACGCCGGCGAGCGGCGCCACGTCCTGCACGTAGCCCGCCCAGGCCATCCGGTCATGTTCGGTCAAGGCACGGCGGCGCATGCGCATCCGGGTCACTTTCCGTCTCCTGCGCCCTCCAAGGCAAGGCCATGCCGCCGTGCCGCTTGACGGGAACGCATAGCCCCTCCGAAGCTGGCTCCTGTCAACACCGTAGCTGGACCGTCATCTGGACCGTATATGAACCGCCCCGTTCAAACCGCGATCGCCCGGAGCTTCACCCCTTGACCCTCATCATCGGCATCCCAGCCTGTTCCAAGCAGATCAACGGCGAGCCTCAGCACGCCACCCCGGCCCGCTACGGCCGCGCGCTGATGGGCGCCGCGGGCGCCGTCCCGGTCCTGCTGCCCCCGCTTGGCGAGGCGATGCTCGCGGTGCTGGACCGCCTGGACGGGCTGCTGCTCTCCGGCAGCCCGAGCAACGTGCACCCCACGCTGTACGGCGCCGGCCCCTCCCTCACGCCCGACAGCCACGACCCGTCGCGCGACGGCACGACGTTGCCGCTGGTCCGCGCCGCGATCACGCGCGGGATGCCGGTCCTGGCCATCTGCCGCGGCATCCAGGAGCTGAACGTCGCCATGGGCGGGACCCTGCACCAGCAGACCCACATGCTCGACGGCCGCAACGACCACCGGTCCGGCGACGGCGAGCTCGATCATATGTTCCGGCTCAAGCACACCGTGCAGGTCAGCGGCCACCTCGCCCGCATCATCGGGTCGGAGACGGTGATGGTGAACTCCCTGCACGAGCAAGCGATCGACCGTCCGGCGGAGGGCCTGGCCATCGAGGCGGTGGCCGAGGACGGGACGATCGAGGCGGTGCGCGTCACCGACGCCCGCGCCTTCGCCTTCGGGGTGCAGTTCCACCCGGAATGGCACTTCGCGACCGACCCGGCGAGCCGCGCCATCTTCGAGGCCTTCGGCGACGCCTGCCGCCTTTACCGCGCCGGCCGGGAACGCGGCAGCCCGGAGGGCGCGCGGCAGCAGGCGGCGTAGGCGCGATGCGGCAAGGGGCGCCCGGCGCTCGATCCGGAAATGATCAAGGAGGTCCTCGACGTCATGACGGCCTTGGCGCAGGACGGGATGACGATGATCGTGGTGACGCACGAGATGGGCTTGCCCGGCGGGTCGCCGACCGCGTGGTGTTCATGGACGGGGCCCGGATCGTGGAGGATACGCCCCGGCAGGCCTTCTTCGTCCAGCCGCGGAGCGACCGGGCCCGGCTGTTCCTGTCCAAAATCCTCCAGCACTGACCTGCCGCCGGGCAGGCCGTGATCGAGGCCCCGGCCGGCATCCCGTCATTGGGGATGCCGGTGGATCGGGTCGACCCAGTGCACCGCCTCCGGCTTCTCCACCGGCTCGATGTCCAGGTTCACCACCACGGCCTCGTTGTCGGACCGCACCAGGACGCATTCCAGGGTCTCCGAGGTGCTCGCGTTGATCTCCTGGTGCGGCACGTAGGGCGGCACGAAGATGAAATCGCCGGGGCCCGCCTCGGCGACGAACTCGAGCGCGTCGCCCCAGCGCATCCGCGCCCGGCCGCGGATGACGTAGATCACGCTTTCCAGCGCGCCGTGGTGATGTGCGCCGGTCTTGGCGTCGGGGTGGATGTGCACGGTCCCCGCCCAGATTTTCTGGGCGCCGACCCGGGCGAGGTTGATCGCCGCCGCCCGGTTCATGCCGGGGGTCTGCGCGGTGTTGGTGTCCAGGCTGCCGCCGGGGATCACCCGCACCCCGTTCTTTTTCCAGTCGGTCATCGCGCCGGCCCCGCATTGCTGAACGCCTAGCGTGACCAATCCGCCGCGACAGGGCAACCTCGGTCCGGGACGGCAGGAGCGCCAGGGATGAGCAGCGTCGACGAGACCCGGGTCGCCCGGTTGCGCGGACAATACGTGGCGCGCGTGGTGCTGGCGATCGGGCTGGCCCTGCTGGGCATGTATATCCTGCAGGGCTTCCTGCGGGCGCTGGTCTGGGCGGCCATTCTGGCCATCGCGACGGGGCCGCTCTATCGGCGCGCCCAGCGGCGGTTTCCGCCGGGCCGGCACGATATTCTCATGCCGCTGCTGTTCACCCTGGGCACCACGCTGCTGTTCGTGGTGCCGCTGGCGCTGGTCGCCGTCCAGGTCGGGCATGAGGCGCGGATCGCGATCCAGTGGGTAAGCGAAACGCGCGCCCAGGGCGCGCCGGCGCCGGGCTGGCTGGTCCAGCTTCCCTTTCTCAAGGACCAGGCGGTCGGCTGGTGGAGCGCCAATCTCGCCGACCCCGAGGCCGCGCGGGCGCTGCTCGGCCGCATCGACCGGGCGGACATGTTGCAGGTCGGCCGCGAATTCGGCACCCAGGTGGCCCACCGCGCCATCCTGTTCGGGTTCGCCCTGCTCACCCTGTTCTTCCTGTTCCGCGACGGCGCGCGGCTGACCGCGCAGATGCTGGAGGCGAGCCGGCGGCTGTTCGGCCCGCATGGCGAGCCGGTTGCGCGCCAGATGGTGGCCTCGGTGCACGGCACGGTGGACGGCTTGGTGCTGGTCGGGATCGGCGTGGGCATACTGCTGGGGATCGGCTATGCGGTGGCAGGGGTGCCGCACCCCGCCTTGCTGGGCGCCGCCACGGCCATCGCCGCCGTCATCCCGCTCGGCGCGCCGCTGGTGCTGGCGGTCGCGGCGCTGCTGGCGGTGGCCGGAGGCAACACCCTGGCCGCAGCGGTGCTGTTCGGCTTCGGCATGGCGGTGATATTCGTCGCCGACCACGCGATCCGCCCGGCCCTCATCGGCGGCGCCACGCGTTTACCATTTATTTGGGTTTTGCTGGGTATCCTCGGCGGCGTCGAGACGTTCGGCTTGCTGGGCCTGTTCCTAGGCCCAGCCGTCATGGCCGCCCTCATCCTACTCTGGCGGGAGTGGACCGGGGATGCGAAAACCGTTCCCGTGGATGAGTGAAGGCGCAGGCATGGACGATCAACACACACTGCCGGCCCGCCCCCTGGCCGATCCCGGGTACGGGCCGAAAACGGCGGAGATGCGGGCCCGCATCGTCGGCAAGCTCACCTACCAAGTCGGCAAGGCGCCGAAGCATGCCAGCCCGCGGGATTGGTTCCTGGCCGCGGCCCTCGCCGTGCGCGATTCCGTGGTGGAATGCTGGCTCGCCTCCGGGCGCCGCTCGTACGAGAGCGGGGCGAAGCGCGTATATTATCTTTCGCTCGAGTTCCTGATCGGCCGGCTGCTGCTGGACGCGATCGGCAACCTCGGCCTGATGGAAGCGGTGCGCGACGCGTTGACGCAGGAGGGCGTGGACCTGGATATCCTGCGCGAGCAGGAACCGGACGCAGCGCTCGGCAATGGCGGCCTGGGGCGTCTGGCCGCCTGCTTCATGGAAAGCATGGCCACGCTGGGGATTCATGCCTTCGGCTACGGCATCCGGTATGAACATGGCCTATTCCGCCAGGTCATCGCCGACGGGGTGCAGCAGGAACTCCCGGAGGATTGGCTGTTGTTCGGCAACCCCTGGGAATTCGAACGGCCCGAAGTCGCCTATCTCATCGGCTTCGGCGGTACCGTGGCCGTCCAGCCGAGCTCGGCAGGACCCACCCGCTTCGAATGGCAGCCGAGCGAACGCATCTCCGCCGTGGCCTACGACACGCCGGTGATCGGCGGCGGCGGCAAGCACGCCAACACGCTCCGCCTTTGGTCCGCCCGCGCCATCACGCCGCTGCATCTGGAAGCCTTCAACCGCGGCGACCATGAAGGCGCACTCCGCGACCGCGTGCGCACGGAGGCCGTGTCCCGCGTGCTCTACCCCGGCGACGAAAGCGACGCCGGACAGGAATTGCGGCTCCGGCAGGAGTTTTTCTTCGCCTCCGCCTCGCTGCAAGACCTGCTCCGCCGACATATCGAGCAGTTCGGCACCGTGCAGAACCTGGCGGAAAAGGTGGCCATCCAGCTCAACGACACGCACCCCGCCATCGGCGTGATCGAGCTGATGCGCTTGCTGATGGATATGCACGAGCTGGAATGGGACGACGCATGGCGGATCACCGTCGCCACGATCTCCTACACGAACCACACCCTGCTGCCCGAGGCGCTGGAGACCTGGCCCGTGCCGCTAATGGAGCGCTTGCTGCCGCGCCACATGCAGATCATCTACCTGCTGAACGCCCGCCATTTGGAACATGTCCGCTCGCATGCCGGCGCGGACGACAATCTCCTGGCTGCGACCTCGCTGATCGAAGAGCGTCATGGCCGCCGCGTGCGGATGGGCCATCTGGCTTTCCTAGGCTCGCACGCCGTCAACGGCGTGTCCGCCTTGCACACCCACCTGATCCGGAAGTCGATCTTCCAGAACATGGACGGCATTTACGGCGGCCGTATTCAGAACAAGACCAACGGCATCACGTTCCGGCGGTGGCTGCATCGGGCCAACCCCGGACTTACCCGGCTGTTGACGGACACGCTCGGCAACCGGGTGCTGACCGACACGGGGGCGTTGCAGGACTTGGCGGCCCACGCCGCCGAGCCTGCGTTCCAAGCCGAATTCGCAAACCAGCGGCTGGTCCGGAAGGGGATGCTGGCGCGGGTGATCCAGGACCGCATCGGCCTGGCCGTCGATCCCACGTCGTTGTTCGACGTGCATGTCAAGCGCATCCATGAGTACAAGCGGCAGTTGCTGAACATCCTGCACTGCGTGGCCTTGTACGACGCCATTCGGGCGCAGCCGATGACGGATTGGGTGCCGCGGGTGAAGCTGTTCGCCGGCAAGGCGGCGCCGGGCTACTTGGTCGCCAAGCAGGTGATCCGCCTGGCGCACGACGTGGCGCAGGTGGTCAACAACGACCCGTCGGTGGCCGGTCGGCTCAAGATCGCGTTCCTGCCCAACTACAACGTGAGCTTGGCCGAGCAGATCATCCCCGCCGCGGACCTCTCGGAGCAGATCTCGACGGCCGGCATGGAGGCGTCCGGCACGGGCAACATGAAGCTGGCGCTGAACGGCGCGCTCACCATCGGCACGCTCGACGGCGCGAACGTCGAGATCCGCGACCACGTGGGCGAGGCGAACATCTTCATCTTCGGGTTGACCTCGGAACAGGTGGAATCTCGGAAGCGGCGGGGCTTGAGCGCACACGACCAGGCCGCTGCAAGCCCGGCACTGTCCCAGGCCATTCAGGCCATACGCGGGGGAGTGTTCTCGCCCGGCGACCCCGACCGCTACGCCGGGCTGATGCACGACCTGCTCGAACGCGACACCTTCATGGTCGCCTCGGATTTCGATAGCTACTTCGCCGCCCAGGAGGCCGTGGACCGTCTGTGGCGCGACCCGCAGGCTTGGTGGCGCGCGAGCATCCTGAACACCGCGGGAATCGGCTGGTTCTCATCGGACCGCACCATCGCCGAATATGCCAAGGAGATTTGGGGAACGCCGGTTCCTGCTCTCTAATACGCGCAGGCCGCCGGCAGCAGCGGCCGCACCAGGGAGCACGGTATGGAGCGACCAGCAGCACGCGCCTTCGGACGGCGCTCCGCGCCCGTGGCCCCGCTCGCCCGAAGCGCCATGGCCTATGTCCTGGCCGGGGGCCGCGGCAGCCGGCTGATGGAACTCACCGATAGCCGCGCCAAGCCCGCCGTCTATTTCGGCGGCAAGAGCCGGATCATCGACTTCGCCCTCTCGAACGCGATGAACTCCGGCATCCGCCGCATTGGCGTCGCGACCCAGTACAAGGCGCACAGCCTCATTCGCCACCTGCAGCGCGGCTGGAACTTCTTCCGCCCCGAGCGCAACGAGAGCTTCGACATCCTGCCGGCCAGCCAGCGCATCGACGAGGCCGGATGGTACGCCGGCACGGCCGACGCCGTGTACCAGAACATCGACATCATCGAGGCCTACGCGCCGCGCTTCATCGTCCTGCTCGCCGGAGACCACATCTACAAAATGGATTACGAGCCCATGCTGCAGCAGCATCTGGAGCAGAAGGCGGACGTAACCGTCGGATGCATCGAGGTGGCGCGCTTGGAGGCGACCGGCTTTGGCGTCATGGCGGTCGATGCCGACGACCAGATCACCTCCTTTCTCGAGAAACCTGCCGACCCGCCAGGTCTGCCCGACGCGCCCGGACGCACCCTGGCCAGCATGGGCATCTATGTGTTCGAGACGCAGTTCCTGATGGAGCAACTGCGCCAGGACTCCGCCAATCCAACCTCCACGCACGATTTCGGAAAGGACATCATCCCGAACATCGTCGCCCACGGCAAAGCCGTCGCTCACCGATTTACCCACTCCTGCGTCCGCAGTTCGGCCGAGGCGAGCACTTACTGGCGCGACGTCGGCACCGTCGATGCCTATTGGGCCGCGAACATCGACCTGACGGATTTCACGCCCGGCCTCGACCTCTACGACCGGGACTGGCCGATCTGGACCTATGCCGAGATCGTCCCGCCCGCCAAGTTCATCCATGACGAGAGCGCCCGGCGCGGCCAGGCGGTCAGTTCCCTGATCTCGGGCGGCTGCATCGTCTCGGGCAGCTCGGTACGGCGGTCCCTGCTGTTCACGGGCGTCCGCACGCACTCCTTCGCGTCCATCGAGGCGGCCGTCGTGCTGCCTTACGCCAGCATCGGCCGCGGCGCCCGGCTCCGCGACGTGGTGATTGACCGAGGCGTCCGCATCCCGGACAATCTGGTCGTCGGCGAGGACCCGGAGCACGACGCCGCCCGCTTCCGGCGCACCGAACGGGGCGTCTGCCTGATCACGCAGCCGATGATCGACGCCTTGCAATGAAGGCCGCGCTATTCAGCAAGGAATACCCGCCCAACGTCTATGGCGGCGCCGGTGTGCATGTCGAATACCTTAGCCGTGCCTTGGCGCGCCTGATGCAAGTCGAGGTACGTGCGTTCGGCGATCAGCCGAGCCGGCCCGGCAACCCGGCCGTCCGGTTCTACCCGCAATGGGCGGAAACCAGCCGCGGCACCGACCCGCGCTTCACCGGCGCCGTGGATGCGTTCGCCCGAAGCCTGGCGATGGCCAAAGACACGCTCGACGCCGACCTGGTGCACTGCCACACATGGTACACCGACATGGCGGCCGTGCTTGCCGCCCAGCTATGGGGCGTGCCCTCCGTGCTGACGATCCACTCGTTGGAACCGCTGCGGCCCTGGAAAGAGGAACAGCTCGGCCGGGCTTTCCACCTGAGCGCCTGGATGGAGCGCACCGCCATCGAGCAAGCAAGCGCGATCATCGCCGTTTCCGAGGAGACCCGGGCCGACGTCCTGCGCTTGTTCGATGTCGAACGCTCCAAGGTCCATGTCATCCACAACGGCATCGACCCCGACGAATACCGCCCGGTTCCGGCGCAGGACGCCCTGCTGCGCCACGGCATCGACCCCTCCCGGCCCTACCTGCTGTTCGTCGGCCGCATCACCCGCCAGAAAGGCATCATGCACCTGCTGCGGGCCATCCCCATGCTCGACCCGGCGCTCCAGGTCGTGCTCTGCGCCGGCGCGCCGGACACGCCCGAGATCGGCCGCGAGATGGCAGCAGCCGTCGCCGCCGCGCGCAGCGGCGTCATCTGGGCGCCGGAGATGCTGTCGCGTCCCGACGTCATCCAGCTCTATTCGCATGCGACCGCCTTCTGCTGCCCGTCGGTCTACGAGCCGTTCGGGATCATCAACCTGGAAGCCATGGCGTGCGAGACGCCCGTGGTCGCGTCCGCGGTGGGCGGCATTCCCGAGGTCGTCATGCCGGAGGTCACGGGCCTGCTGGTCGATCCCGGCCTGAGACCCGGCACCTTCGAGCCGGCCGACCCCGCCGGCTTCGCCGCCGGCCTCGCCGCGGCCATAAACCGCATTGCGGCCGACCCGGGCCTGCGCGCCCGGTTCGGGGCAGCGGGCCGGAAGCGGGTGCTCGAACACTTCAGTTGGGACGCAATCGCCCATCGCACGGCCGACCTATACGCCGCGGTCCTCGCCGCGCATCGGCTCACGCCGTTGTCATAGAACCGCGTTTCGTCCCCGTCGTTTGCGGTCCAGGTCCGTATGTCTTTCCCCCCGATCGGCTCGGACCAGGACTGCCGGCGCGGCAAACATCGTTCCCCAACGATGCTCGCCGCGCCGAAGTGCGTGCCCTCCTAGATCGCACGGGAACCTCGCCATGAAATCGGCGCCATGAGAATCGGCATTGCCGGGATCGCCGGCCGAATGGGGCGGTTGCTGGTCGAAGAAGCCGTCGCCGCCGGGCATGAGGTCGTTGGCGGGACGGCCAACCGCGCACCCGCGCCCGACGGCGTGGCGGTGATGCCGCTGACGGACCTGGTGGCCGCCGCCGAAGTGGTGATCGACTTCACGCACGCCGCCACAGCCACCACGCATGCCGAAATCATCGCCAATGCCGGCACGGCTTGGATACTGGGCACGAGCGGCTTGTCGGCGGCGGATGAGGCCGCCGTGGGGCGGGCCGCCGCGACGAGCGCCGTGGTTTACGCCGCCAATTTCGGGCCCGGGGTCAACCTTCTGCTCGCCCTGGCGCGGCAGCTTGGCGCGGCGCTGCCAGCCGAGGCCTACGACGCGGAAATCGTCGAGATGCACCATCGCCAGAAAGTGGACGCGCCCTCCGGCACCGCCGTCGCGCTGGGCCGGGCGGTGGCGCGCGGGCGCGGCATGCGGCTCGAGGACGTCATGCAGAGCGGGCGCGATGGCCATACCGGCGCCCGCCCGCCCGGGGCGATCGGCTTTGCGGCGCTGCGCGGCGGCCAGGTCGTGGGCGAGCACACCCTGCTGTTCGCGTCGGGCAGCGAGCACATCGCGCTCACTCATCGCGCGCTCGACCGCCGGGTGTTCGCGACCGGCGCAGTGCGGGCCGCGGCCTGGACCGCCGGGAAGCCGCCGGGCTTATACACGATGGACGACGTATTGGGCCTGTAGCCTTGACCTACCTCCGGGCCTAGGCCACACACCCCCCGCCCCGGCGTCCGGCCGGTGCTGCGGCCCTTCCCCGCCGCTCCAGCTTCATGTCTGCCGCGACAAGAGGAGAAATCCATGCGCGACACGGGCGAGTACCTGTTCACGTCTGAGTCTGTTTCCGAGGGTCATCCCGACAAGGTTGCCGACCGTATCAGCGACACCGTGCTCGATGCGTTCATGGCGGCCGATCCGCACAGCCGGGTCGGGTGCGAGACCTTGGTCACCACCAATCGGGTGGTCATGGCAGGCGAGGTGCGCGGCCCGCAGAGCGTGACGCCGGAGCTGCTGACCCAACTGGCCCGCGACGCGATCAAGGACATCGGCTACGACCAGTCCGGCTTCAGTTGGCGGCACGCGCAGATCGATTGCCTGCTGCACGCGCAAAGCACCGACATCGCTGCCGGAGTCGACAGCGCGGGCAACAAGGACGAGGGCGCGGGCGACCAGGGCATCATGTTCGGTTACGCCTGCACCGAGACGCCCGCGCTGATGCCGGCGCCGCTGCACTATGCCCACCTGATCCTGCGCCGCATCAACGAGGGCCGGAAGTCGGGCGACCCGGCCACCGCCGGGCTGCTGCCGGACGCCAAGAGCCAGGTCACGCTGAAATACGTCGGCGGCAAGCCGGTTGGCGCCAGCAGCGTCGTGCTCTCGACGCAGCACGAGGAGGGCATGGACCAGGGCGAGATCAAGGACAAGCTGCGCACCCTGATCCAGTCGACCCTGCCCGATGGCTGGATGTGCCCCGAGGACGAGCTGTATGTGAACCCGACCGGCAACTTCGTCATCGGCGGCCCGGACGGCGACGCCGGGCTGACCGGCCGCAAGATCATCGTGGACACCTATGGCGGCGCCTCGCCGCACGGCGGCGGCGCATTCAGCGGCAAGGACCCGACCAAGGTGGACCGCAGCGCGGCCTATGCGTGCCGCTATCTCGCCAAGAACGTCGTCGCCGCCGGGCTTGCCGAGAAGTGCACCTTGCAGATCAGCTACGCGATCGGCGTGTCGCACCCGCTCTCGGTATATGTAGACCTCGACAAGAGCGGGCACGACGTGGACGAGGCGAAGCTCGAGCGCGTGCTGCGGGAATTGATGGACCTCAGCCCGCGCGGCATTCGCAAGCATTTGCGCATGAACCGGCCGATCTATGCGGTGACCTCCGCCTACGGCCATTTCGGCCGCGACCCGGATGAGGCCCTCGACACCTTCACCTGGGAGCGGACGGACCTTGTCCCCGCACTCCGCAGCGCCTTCGGGCGTTAAGTCGCCCGCCGACCGCCTGTATGGCCGGGTCCGCGGCCACAAGCTGCGGCCCCGGCAGCAGGCGCTGCTGGACCTCGCTTTGCCCCGCCTGCGCTTCCCGGACTCGAAGGCCACCGACCCGGCCGCCGCCTTCGACCCGCTCCCCGGGCAGCTCTGGCTCGAGGTCGGGTTCGGCGGCGGCGAGCATGCCGAGGCGCTGGCGGCCGCCCACCCGGAGGCTGGGCTGATCGCCTGCGAGGTATTCGAGCCCGGCCTGTGTTCAATCCTGTCCCGGCTGGTGCCGGAGGGCGGCGAGGCCAGCGCGCCCTTGCCCGCCAATTTGCGGCTTTGGGACGACGACGCGCGCCTGCTGCTGCGGGTGCTGCCCGAGCGTTGCCTCGACAAGCTGTTCCTGATGTTCCCCGACCCCTGGCCCAAGGCGCGCCACGCCAAGCGGCGCTTCGTGCATCCCGAGCAGGTCAGCCTGGTGGCCCGCGCGCTGCGGCCCGGCGGCGAGTGGCGGATCGCCTCCGACGATCCAACTTACCAGGCATGGGTGGACGAGGTCATGCGGGCGCAGGACGCCTTCGCCCCGGCAGCGCCGGCAGCGCTTCGTCCCGCAGGGTGGCCCGCCACGCGTTACGAGGCCAAGGCCGTGCGGGCCAGACGCACCCCGCTCTATTGGACCTTCACGCGGCGCTAGCATGATTGCCGGCATCGATTTCGGCACCACCAACAGCGTCGTGTGCCGGATGGCGGCCGACGGCACGGCGACGACCCTGCGCTTCGGCCTCGGCGCCGACGCGCTCGACGTGTTCCGGACGGTGCTGGCTTTCTGGCAGCAGGAGCACGGGCGGTCCCGGCACCTTCGCCACGCCGCCGGCCCGCTCGCGGTGCAGGCCTATCTCGACGACCCGCTCGGCAGCCGCCTGATCATGTCGATCAAGACCTACCTGGCGCAGCGCAGCTTCGTGCAGACCCGCATCTACGGACGGGATTTCCGGCTGGAGGACCTGGTCTCGCTGTTCCTCACCGAGATGCTGGGCGCGGGCGGCGCGGACCTGGCGGGATGCCGGATCGTCGCGGGCCGGCCGGTGCGGTTCGCCGGCGACTCGCCCGATGACGCGCTGGGCGAGGCGCGGCTGCGCGCGTCCTATGCCGCAGCCGGGTTCGCCGAGATCGACGTGGCGCTGGAGCCGGAGGCCGCCGGCTACCGCTTCGTGCGCACGCTGCGCGCGCCGGCCACCGTGCTGGTCGGCGACTTCGGCGGGGGAACCAGCGATTTCTCCGTGTTCCGGTTCGAGCCCGGCGGCGTCATCCAGCTTGGCCACGCCGGCATCGGCATCGCCGGGGACAGTTTCGACCGCCGGCTGCTGAACCAGATCGTCTGCCCGTTGCTGGGCAAGGACGATACCTACTGCATCATGGGCAAGGACATGCCGATCCCCGTCAGCCTCTACCGCCAACTGGCCCAATGGCACCGCCTCTCGCTGATGCGGACGCCGCAGGTGCTGCGGGAGATCGCCGACCTGGCGCGCACCGCCAGCCATCCGGAACGGCTGCTGGCGCTGCGGCACATCATCGAGGACGAGGCCGGCTACGACCTGTACCAGGCGGTCTCCGCCCTCAAGACGCGGCTCTCGCGGCAGGACTCGGCGTTGTTCGAGTTCTCGCACCGCGGGCTCGCGATCAAGCGCAAGGTGCGGCGCGCCGAGTTCGACGCCTGGATCGCGCCGGAGCTGGCGTCCATCGCGGCGACGGTGGACGGGCTGCTGGCGACGCCCGGCGTGCAGGGCATCGGCATCGACCACGTGTTCCTGACCGGCGGCACGTCCCTGGTGCCGGCGGTGCGGCAGTTGTTCATCGACCGCTTCGGCCCGGCGGCGATCAGCGGCGGCGGGGAGTTCGTGTCCGTGGCGGAGGGCCTGGCGCTGATCGGGCGGGACCTAGCGGCAAGGCGTTTGTGACGGCCCGCCTTGCACAGCGCGCCCCGGTCTATTACATGTGGGTCATTCCAAACTCTCCGAAGCTGAACGGGGTGGCCTTCGCGGGCCGCCTTTTTTGTTGGACGCCACCATGACACGCCCGCCCGGCGACGAGCCGAACCATTCAGGATTAGAGGCCAAGATCGCCGCCACCATCACGCCGCCGATCGAGCACATGGGCTACGAACTCGTGCGCGTGCTGATCCTGGGGCGCGAGCGGCCCACGGTGCAGGTCATGGCGGACCGCGCGGACGGCGTGCAGATCAGCGTCGAGGACTGCGAGCGCATCACCCACGCGGTGTCAGCCGTGCTCGACGTGGACGATCCGCTGCCCGGCGCCTGGACCCTCGAAGTCAGCTCGGCCGGCATCGACCGGCCGCTCACCCGGGTGAAGGACTGGGTGCGCTTCGCCGGGCACCAGGCGCGGGTCGAGATGCTGATGCCGCATGAGGGCCGCCGCCGGTTCACCGGGATCATCCTCGGCGCGGACGCGACCCATGCCCGGTTGCGGCTCGATGGCGGCGACGACGTGACGCTCACCCTGTCCGAGATCAGGCGTGCTAAGCTGATGCTGACGGACGCCCTGATCGAAGCCACTGCCCTTCCCAAGATGGCGAACTAGGAGCCACTCCATGGATACTTCCGTTTCCCGCCCCGAACTCCTGCTGGTGGCTGACGCCGTCGCGCGCGAGAAATCGATCGAGCGCGACGAGGTGCTGGAAGCCATGGAGCAGGCCATCCAGAAGGCCGGCCGCGCCAAGTACGGGCACGAGAAGGACATCCGCGCCACCATCGACAAGCAAACCGGCGACGTGCGCCTGTCGCGCTGGACCGAGGCGGTCGAGGTGGTCGAGAACGACGAGACGCAGATCCCGATCCACATCGCGCGCAAGTTCCAGCCTGACATCCAGCTTGGCGGCCACATCGTCGATCCGCTGCCGCCGATCGATTTCGGCCGCATCGCGGCGCAGACCGCCAAGCAGGTGATCGTGCAGCGGGTGCGCGAGTACGAGCGCAAGAAGCAGTACGACGAGTTCAAGGACCGC
>CAXSDH010000028.1:26610-39569 GCA_964235765.1 uncultured Acetobacteraceae bacterium | reverse complement strand
GCGCCGCAACCGGCCAGGGTCGCGACGCGCTTGCCTAGTACATGTGCTGGCCGCCGTTGATCGACAGCGTGGAGCCGGTGATGAAGTCGCCGTCGTCGCTGGTCAGGAACACCACGCCGCGGGCGATGTCGGCCGCGTGGCCCAGCCGCCCCATCGGAATGCGGGCGACGATCTTGGTCAGCACATCCGGCGGCACGGCGCGCACCATCTCGGTGTCCACATAGCCGGGGGCGATCGCGTTGACGGTGATGCCGAACCGCGCGCCTTCCTGCGCCAGCGCCTTGGTGAATCCGTGGATTCCGGACTTGGCAGCGGCGTAGTTCACCTGGCCGTATTGCCCGGCCTGGCCGTTGATGCTGCCGATGTTCACCACCCGGCCGAACTTCGCCGCGCGCATGCCGTCGAACGTCAGCTTGCACAGGTTGAAGCAACTGCCGAGGTTGGTGTCCATCACCGCATCCCACATGTCTCGTGACATGCGCGACATGGTGCCGTCGCGGGTGATGCCGGCGTTGTTGACCAGGATCTCCACCGGGCCATGCTCGTCATGGATGCGCTTGATCGCTGTCTCGCAGGCGGCGAAATCGCCGGCGTCGAACTTCATGACCGGGATCCCGGTTTGTTTGGTGAAGGCCTCCGCCGCCGCGTCGTTGCCGGCGTAGCTGGCGACCACCGTTCGGCCCGCATCCTTCAACGCCGCGCTGATTGCCTCGCCGATGCCCCGGGTTCCGCCCGTGACCAGAGCCACTCGTGCCATTGTATCCTCCCTGGCTTGTTGCAGGCATTCTCACCGCTTTGCCGCGGCGGCGCTAGCCTGGTCAGGCGCCGGGCGCGGCCGCGTTCACCAAAGGCGGGGCAGCGACCGGCGGCAGGCTGCTTGCCTGGTCCGGCATGGGCTGCTTGGCGCGGTGCATCGGGGGCAGCTCCTGCGTCCGCCCCGTCTCCAGCGCCCGGCCGATCGCGGCCACCACGCGGACATCCAGCAGACCCTCCTCGCCATCCGGCTCCGGGTCGCGATCGTGCAGGATGCACTCCGAGAAGTAGGCCGTCTCGCCGCCGAACTGGTCGATGTGGGGGAAGCTGGACTCCGTCGTGCTCTCGCCCATGGTGAGGCGGTGGTGCAGGGCGCCTGCGAGGGTGAAGCCGGGATTGACCAGGAGGTCCCCCTCGGCGCCCCAGATGCGGTATTCGTTGATCCCGTTGAGGCCGTACGCGACGGTGAACTGTGCCAGCCGATCGAAAGGGAAGCGAAGCAGCACGGATACGGTGTCGTCGAAGCCGAAACCCTGGGTGCGGGTGCCCCACGC
Organism: uncultured Acetobacteraceae bacterium; assembly: GCA_964235765.1. GTDB lineage: Bacteria > Pseudomonadota > Alphaproteobacteria > Acetobacterales > Acetobacteraceae > JAVVHH01. The sequence goes on along the minus strand of CAXSDH010000028.1, from coordinate 38,262 downwards.
CATCACCTCGGTCGGCTCGGCGCGGAACAAGTTGCGGGCGGCGTTGATCGGGTAGGGCCCCATGTCGGCCACCGGCCCGGCCCAGAACCCGTGCCGTGCCCGGTGATTGCCGGTCGAGACTTGCTGCCCGAAGGTGGACGTGAACATGCCCACCCGGCCCAGCGCGCCCGAATGCGCCAGCCGAAGCGCCTCCAGCGTCGCGGGCTCGAAATGCAGGCGGTACGCAAGCATCAGCTTGCCGCCGCCTTTGCGGGCCGCTTGCATGATGGCCCGGCAGTCATCCTCGGTCGTGGCCATCGGCTTTTCGAGCAGCACGTGCAGCCCGGCCTCCAGGGCCGGGACCGCGTATTCGCGGTGCTGCCAGTTCGGCAAGGCGAGATACAGCGCGTCGAAGCCGCCGCTGTCCAGGGCGGCGCGGTAGGCGTCGTAATGGTAGGTGCGCTCGATGCCGTAGCGGCGGCCGAGCGCCTCGGCCTTCCGCTGGTCCCCGGTGACGATCGCGGTCATCTCGGAGTTGCCGGTGTGCGCGACGCCCGGCATGAACGCAGCCTGGCTGATCCAACCCGCGCCCACCACGGCATACCGCACCTTACGGCCCTCGACCTTCACCGCCATCACCGACCTCCTGCCCTGGGGGTTGAAGCGCTCGCCCGTGGATCGGGTTGCGTCAGGCGGCCACGTAGCCGCCGTCCACCAGCAAGCTCTGCCCGGTCACGTAGGCGCTGGCCGGGCTGGCGAGGAACACCGCCGCGCCCACGATGTCGGGGTCGCGGCCGAACCGGCCCATGGGCGTCTGCGCCAGCAGCCTGGCCGACATCGCCTCGTTGGCCATCATGCCGGCAGTGAGGTCCGTCTCGAAATAGCCGGGGGCGATGCAGTTCACCCGCACGCCCTTGCCCGCCCAGTCGAGCGCCAGGGCCCGGGTCAGCAACTCCACCCCGCCCTTGGTGGCGCAATAGGGCACGGACCGGCGCAAGCCCACATGCCCGGCGACCGAGCTTATGCTGATCACCGAGCCCCGGCCGGCCGCGGCCATGGCGCCGCCGAGATACTTGCAGCACAGGAAGGCGCCGGTGAGGTTCACGTCGATGATCCCCTGCCACTCGGCCAGCATGGTATCCTCGATCCGCTTGTAGATCGGGTTCACCCCGGCGTTGTTGACCAGCACGTCGATCCGCCCGAAGCGGGCCAGCGCGGCATCCCGCAGCGCCAGCACGTCGTCCTCCCGGGCGACGTCGGCCACATGGACCAGCGCCTCGCCCCCGATTGCGGCTGCCGCCGCCTGCAGCGTGGCCTCGGTGCGTCCACATAGAACGAGCTTGGCGCCGTGGGCTGCGAACCCTTGCGCGATGGCCCGGCCCAGCCCGCGTCCGCCCCCGGTCACGACGGCGACGTGGTCCGTCAGGTCGAAGCTCACCGGTTGGCCCCATGCCTGACGATCCGCTGCGCCAGGCTCCAGCGATGCACCTCGCTCGGCCCGTCGTACAGCCGGAAGGCGCGCACCTCGCGAAAAATGCGCTCCACCACGGTCTCTCCGGTCACGCCCTGGCCGCCCAGCACCTGCACGCAGCGGTCGGCCACGCGCCAGATCGCCTCGCTGCACACCACCTTGGCGATGCTGCTCTCGGTGCCGGCGCGCTCGCCCTGATCGAGCAGCCAGGCCGTGTGCCAGATAGTCAGGCGGCTGGTGCGGATGTCCATGTCGTTGTCGGCCAGCATGAAGCCGACGCCCTCGTGCTGGGCGATCGGCTTGCCGAAGGCTTCGCGCCTGGCGGCGTAGGCCACCGCGATGTCCTGCGCCCGCCGGGCCGCGCCCAGCCAGCGCATGCAATGGGTCAGTCGTGCCGGCGCCAAGCGCACCTGGGCGTAGCGGAAGCCCTGCCCAACCTCGCCCAGCACGTCCGCCTCCGGCACCCGCAGGCCCTCGAATGCCACCACGGCGTGGCCGCCGGGAAACCCCTGGTCCATGGTCGCCATCACGCGCACCACCCGGATGCCGGGCTGGTCCATGTCGGCCAGGAACATGGTGGCGCGCCCGTCCTCGCCCTTCGCCATCACAATGGCGAACCCGGCGCCGACCGCGCCCGTGGTGAACCACTTGGCGCCGTTGATCACGTAATCCCCGCCGTCCCGCACGGCGGTGGTGGCGAGTGCGGCGGGGTCGGACCCTGCGCCCGGCGGCGGCTCGGTCATGCAGAAGCACGAGCGGATCTCGCCGGAGGCCAGCGGACGCAGCCAGCGTTCCTTCTGCGCCGCGGTGCCGACCACCTCCATCAGGTGCATGTTGCCCTCGTCGGGCGCGGAGAGGTTCATGGCGAGCGGACCCAGCACGGAGTAGCCCGCCTCCTCGAACACCACCGCCCGGCCCACATGGCCCAGGCCCAGCCCGCCATAGTCGCGCGCCACATGCGGCGCCAGCAGCCCGGCCGCGGCGGCCAGCGCGTTCAGCTCCCGCCGGAACGCGTCGCTGGGGCCGTGCGCGGTCTGCCGCGGATCGGCCTCGAGCGGGATGATCGTCTCGCGGATGAACGCGCGCGTGCGCTCGGCCAACTCGGCCAGCTCGGGCGGGATGGTGAAATCCATGCTGTCTCCTCGGGCCCGCCGCTCTGGACGAAGCCGCCTGCCGGTCTTACCAGGGCGGGAAAGCCTTGGGGAGCGCGCCATGACCGAAGCCTACATCTGCGACTTCGCCCGCACGCCGATCGGCCGCTACGCCGGCGCGCTAAAGGACGTGCGCACGGACGACCTGGCCGCCCACCCGATCCGCGTGCTGAAGGAGCGCAACGCCCAAGTGGACTGGGAGGCGCTCGACGACTGCTACATGGGCTGCGCCAACCAGGCCGGCGAGGACAACCGCAACGTGGCGCGGATGGCGACCCTGCTGGCCGGGCTGCCGGCCTCGGTGCCCGGCAGCACCATCAACCGCCTGTGCGGCAGCGGGCTCGACGCGGTCGGCACCGCGGCCCGCGCCATCAAGACGGGCGAAATGCACCTGATGCTGGCCGGCGGCGTGGAGAGCATGACCCGCGCGCCCTTCGTGCAGGCCAAGGCCACCGAGGCCTTCGCCCGGAGCGCCGAGATCTACGACACCACCATCGGCTGGCGGTTCGTCAACGGGCTGATGCGGACGATGTACGGCACCGACAGCATGCCGGAGACCGGCGAGAACGTGGCCGAGCAATTCCAAGTGACCCGCGCCGACCAGGACGCCTTTGCCCTGCGCAGCCAGCAGAAGGCCGCCGCCGGGCAGGCGAGCGGCTTCTTCGCCCGCGAGATCGCGCCGATCACCATCAAGGGCCGCAAGGGCGACACCGTGGTCGACCGCGACGAGCACCCGCGCGGGGACACCACGCTGGAGCAACTGGCCAAGCTCAAGACGCCGTTCCGCAACCCCGGCACCGTCACGGCGGGCAACGCCTCGGGCGTGAACGACGGCGCGGCGATGCTGATCCTGGCCAGCGAGGACGCGGCAAGGCGGCACGGCCTGACCCCGCGCGCCCGCGTGGTGGCGATGGCGACGGCGGGCGTCGAGCCGCGCATCATGGGCATCGGCCCGGCGCCCGCCGTGCAGAAGCTGCTGGACCGCGCCGGGCTCCGGCTCGGCGACATCGACGTCATCGAACTGAACGAGGCCTTCGCCTCGCAGGGGCTGGCGGTGCTGCGGCAGCTTGGCGTGGCCGACGACGACCCGCGCGTGAACCCGCATGGGGGCGCCATCGCGCTGGGCCACCCGCTGGGCGCTTCGGGCGCGCGGCTGGCGATGACGGCGGTCAACGCGTTGGAAACGACTGGCGGGAAGCGGGCGGTGGTGACGATGTGCATCGGCGTCGGCCAGGGCATCGCGGCCCTGATCGAGCGAGTCTAGCCCGCCGGGTCGATGGGGGCGGGGGGCACGCCGCCCGCCTCGATCGCCTCGCCTGCCAGCAGGCAGAGGTCCTCGCGGTAGCGGCCGGCGATCACCTGCACGCCGACGGGGGCGGTGCCGGCCATGCCGGTCGAGACCGTCAGACCGGGCAGGCCCATGAGCGGCAACCCGGTCTGCACCAGTTGGGCGGCGAAAACGCGGGCGAACGCCGCGTCGCCTTGCAGGTCGAGCCCGTCGGGGAAGGGCAGCTCGGCCGAGACGGGCACGACGAGCACGGGATGCCGGTCGAGGAACAAGGACCACGCGCGGGTCTGCGCCATGCGGGCTTGCAGGGTGCGGGCCACCACGTCCGGCTCCATCGCAGGCGCCATGCGGCGGAAGGCGCCGAGTACGGCCAGCGCGCCCTCGTCGGCCTCGCGCTCGACCGCTTCGGCGAAGAACGGCAGGCCGTCGCCGAGCCACAGGCGGATCAGCATCTCGGTGGCGGCTTGGAACGAGGGCGTATCGTCCACCTGTTCGACGGTCCAGCCCGCGGCTTCCAGGCGGCGGCCCGCATCGAGGAGCGCGGCCTCGACTGCGGGCACGATCGCCAGCCCGCCCGGGCGCAGGCAAAGGGCGGCGCGGCGGGGCACGGTTGGGCCCTCGATCGGCGCGGGCGTCCACCACGGGTCGCGCGGGTCGGGCGCGGCCATGGCGGCCAGGCCGAGGCGAAGGTCGGCGATGGTGCGGCCGATCGGGCCGGACACCGCCATCAGCTGCGGCCCGATGGCGCGGTCGGGACCCGACGCGTTCCAGGCGGCAACCCGGCCCAGCGTCGGCCGCAAGCCGTGCACGCCGCAGGCATAGGCGGGGTAGCGGATCGAGCCGGCGATGTCCGTCCCCTGCGCGAGGTGGCCGATGCCTGCCGCCACGGCCGCCGCGGCCCCGCCCGAGGAGCCACCAGGCGTCAGCGCCGGGTCGCGCGGGTTGCGGGTGGCGCCGTGCAGGCGGTTGCTGGTGAACCAGCGCAGGGAGAACGCGGGCGTGTTGGTGCGCCCGAGCATGACCGCCCCGGCCCGGCGCAGGTTCGTCACCACCGGGTTGTCGTGTTCCGCGACCACGCCGCGCTGCAGGGTCAGCCCGTTGGTGGTGGCGAAGCCCGCCTGGTCCGTGTTGACCTTGATCGTGACCGGGACGCCGCCCAGGGCCCCCACGTCCTCGCCCCGGCCGATCCGCCGGTCGATCGCGTCCGCCTCGGCCAGCACCTGCTCCGGGCGGTGGTCCACCACGGCGTTGATGGCCGGGTTTACCTGGTCGAGCCGGTCGAGCGCCGCCCGGGCCGCTTCCCGCGCGGAGACGGCCCGCCAGCGGATGCGGTCGGCGAGTTGGGTGGCCGAGAGGCGCCAGAGTTCGTCCATGCGGCCCGCCATAACGTGAGTGCAGCCTAGGGTCCAGCCGGCGCGCCGTCAGGCGCCGAAGCCGCGCGACGACAGGTCGAGGAAGAATGACGGCGAGGCGCGCCAGGGCAGGTCGCGGCGCTTGGCGGTGAAGCTCGCGTTCTGGTGCAGCACGATATAGGCGGGGTCCTCCCGCTCGGCGATCTGCAGCATGCGGGCGAAGGCGGCGCGCCGGTCGGGCAGCGCGGTGCTGGTCTCGAGCACGCCCGACAGCCGGTTCATCTCCGCGTTGCTCCACTCGCCGTTCTGCTGCTGCGCCCCGTTGGGGCCGTGCTGGTTGACGATGCTGCTGACCGGATCGTCGAACACGGCGCTGTTCGACCAGTCACGCAGGCCGCGTTGCGGCGTGATTGCCAGCACCTGCGACCAGTTCTCCTTCACCTCGATGCCGACGTTGAGGCCGACGGCCTTCCACATCTCGGCCACGACCTGCGCGGTGGCGATTTCGGCGGGGTAATAGTTGTGCCGGATGCGATAGGGGATCGGCTCGCCCTTGTAGCCGGCCTCGCGGATGAGTGCCTGGGCGCGGGCCGGGTCGTGTTTCGGCACGGTCCAGCCCTCGATGAACATCGGGCCGTAGAACTCCCACTGGAGCCCGGCCGGCACCCGGCTGCGCCCCGCCCACAGCGCGTCCACGATCGCCTGCCCGTCGATTGCGTGCGCCATCGCCAGGCGCAGGCGGGGGTCGCGCAACGCCGGGTGATGGTGGTCGAAGGTGATGATGCGGTGGTTCGGCACAGGCCCGCCGACGACTTGGAAGCGGCGGTCGCGTTCCACCTGCGCGATCTGGTCCGGCGCGATGTCGGTCGCCAGGCCGTACTGGCCGGAGAGCAATCCGTCCACCCGCGCCGCCGCCTCCGCCACTTCGAGGAAGCGCACGGTTCGCAAGGGCGGGCGCCCGCCCCAATAGGGATCGTGCGCCTCCAGGGTCAGCGAGGTATCGGGGCGGAACTCGACCACCTTGTAAGGGCCGGTGCCCACGGGCTTGCGCGAGAATGCCCCCCACCCGCCATAGCTGGCGGCCGAGACAACCTCGCTGCCACCGGCCGCGAGCCGGCCCTCCAAGGTCACGTCCGGCGTGCGATTCACCAGGCGCAGGGTGAGCGGGCCAGTGGCCTCGACCCGCTCCAGCGCCGGCCAGTGGCGGCGGGCGATGGCGGGGATGTCCCCGGGCAGGCCGGGTTCCGGGCCGAACATGCGGGGGCCGAAGCTGAAGGCGACATCCTCGGCGGTGAGCGTGCGGCCGTCATGCATGACGACGCCCGGCCGCAGCCGCAGGTCGAGCGTGCGCTCGTCCACCCGGCGCCATTCCTCGGCCAGGCCGGGCACACGCTCCAGCCCGCGCTGCTGGTCGCGCGCGATCGGCGTCTCCAGGATCAGCCCAAGCCAGCGCTCGCTCGCGTTGCTGGACTGCTCGCGCAGAGGGTCGAGCGTGCCGGTATTGGCGATCTTGGGCACCGCGACGGTGATCGCAGGCCGCTCCGGCTGGCCGATGGCGATACGGGGCAGGGCGGCGAGCGGGGCGGCGAGCAGGGTGCGGCGAGGGATCATGCGGCTACTCTCAGTGCGGCAGGCGGTTCCGTCTTGCCCGCTTATCGCTGGTTCGGCCCCAAAGTCCACCCTAGTGGCGGACGCGACGACGACGCTGCTGTTTGGGCTGGTGAGGCGAGGTGGAACGCTTGCGCGCTCCGGAACTACTGGCCGGGGTCCATGGCGGGCATTAGCTGGTCTGCTGGTTCTTCCAACGCGCCAGGCCGCGCCAGCATCGTGTGCGTCGCCAGCATCGTCTGCGCCGCTGGGTAGTCCACCTTGCCGGTGCCCAGCAACGGCATCTTTTCCACCACCTGCACGGCCCGCGGCACCTGGATTTCCGGCACGCCGCGCGCGCGGGCTTGCGCGAGCAGGGCGCGGGGCGCGGCGTCGGCTTGCGTGGTCAGCAGGATCAACTGCTCGCCCTTGCGCGGGTCCGGCAGGCTGAGCACCGCGTGTTGCGCGCCGGGCCAGACCGCGGCGGCCAACGCCTCGGCCGCAGCCATCGAAACCATCTCGCCGGCGATCTTGGCGAAGCGCTTGGCCCGACCGAGGATGGTCACGTAACCATGCGCGTCGACGTCCACGATGTCGCCGGTGTCGTACCAGCCATCCTCGGGTGGCTCCAGCACGCCGGGCGCGGTGGCCCGCACGTAGCCCAGCATAACGTTGGGGCCGCGAACCCAGAGCCGGCCGCCGCGCTCGATGCCGGGGACGGCTTCCAGCCGGTGCTGCACGCTGGGCAGCAGGCGCCCAACGGTGCCCGGCCGGTTGTGCATGGGGGTGTTCACCGCCAGCACCGGCGCCGTCTCGGTTACGCCGTAACCTTCGAGGATGCGCGTGCCGAAGCGGTCGGCGTAGAGGCGCCGCGTCTCCTCCCGCACGCGCTCCGCGCCGGCCACCACGTAGCGCATCGTCCGTAGGTCGTACGGATTGGCATAGCGCGCCCAGCCCGCGAGGAAGGTGTCGGTGCCGAAGGTGATGGTCGCGTCGGTGCCGTAGGTGAGTTCCGGCACCACGCGGTAATGCAGCGGCGATGGGTAGAAGAACGTGCGGATGCCGGCCATCAGCGGCAGCAGGGTTGCGGCGGTGAGGCCGAAGGAGTGGAACATCGGCATGGCGTTCATCACCCGGTCGGCCGGGTTGATGTCCACCACGGCGCGGATTTGGGCGATGTTGGCCAGGATGTTGCGGTGGCTGAGCACGACGCCCTTGGGCGTGCCCTCGGAACCGCTGGTGAACAGCACCACCGCGGGGCTGCCGGCAGGCGTGGCGGCGCCGGGTAGCCGGCCCGGCCGGCGGGCCGTCAGCCAGCCGCGCAGCTTCGCCCCGCGCCCCAGACCGGCCCGCAGGTCCTCCAACCACACGAAGCGGAGCTCGGCCTGCATCCGCTCCACGACCGCGCCCAGCTTGCCCTTCTCGATGAACGCGCGGGAGCACAGCACGGTGCCGACCTCGGCGGCGCGGCAGGCGGACAGCATGGCCTCGGCGCCCGCGGAGAAGTTCAGCATCGCCGGCACGCGGCCAAACGCCTGCAAGGCAAAGAAGGTGACAAGCGTGCCATTGGCGTTCGGCAGCAGCAGGCCGAGCCGCTCTTCCCGCCGGGATAGCCCGGCCAGCGCCCGGCCAAGCACCGTGGCGCCCAGGATCAGCCGCTGGTAGCTCATTGGCGCGAACTGCAGATCCTCGGCGATGACGTGGCCCGGCCCATACGTCTCGGCCGCATCGATCAGAGCGGTCCATAGGCTGTGATCCCGCGGCCGGGTGGCGACCTCCGCCTCGATCATCACGTCGAGCAACGCGGCGCCCAGCGCTTGGCGCCGCGCGTGCCCGGCGACGCCGGCGTCCACCGCCAGCCGCACCGGCGGCAGCACGGCGAGCGAGACACGGGGGAACCAGCGCAAGGGCAGAATGCCGTGCATGCGCGAGAACCGGCTGCGCTGCAGCCCGTCGATGCGGACGGGCACGATCACTGCGCCCGCCCGGTCCGCCACCATGCCTGCGCCGTCATACACCTTCATCAGGCTGCCGGTCCGGGTGATGCGGCCTTCGGGGAAGATCACCAGGCGCTTGCCGTCGCGCACGGCGTGCACCATCTCGCGGGCGGCGAAGGGGTTGGTGGGGTCCACGGTCAGCACCTCGACCGCGCCCAGGAACAGCCGCGCCCACCAGGCGCCGGCCACGAAGGTGTCGACCGCGAACGTTGCCCGGCCCGGCAGGAACGCGGCGAGCAGGCAGCCGTCCAGGTAGCTATGATGGTTGCAGATGATCACCGCGCGCTGGTCCGCGGAAGGCAGGTTCTCCAGCCCGGTGACGGCGGCGCGGTGGAACGTGCGGAAATACCACTGGAACACCGCCCGCAGCACGTCGGCCGGCAGCAGCCGGCAGATCAGCAAGGCCACCAGCAGGTTCAGTAGCGCGGCCACCGCCAGCACCGCGGCAGGTTTCACCCCGGCGGCAGCCAGCCCGGCGATGACGCCGGCGCCCACCACCATGAACAAGGCGTTGACGACGTTGTTGGCGGCGATCATGCGCGCGCGCTGCGCCGGGTCCGACCGTTCCTGGATGATGGCGTAGAGCGGCACCGAGAACAGGCCGCCGCACGCGGCTGCGCCGAGCAGGCAGAGCAGCGCCGCCAAGCCGGGCGGCGACGATAGCATCGCCCCGGGCGAGACCCAGCCGGCGGCGGCCGACACCCCCGCGAATTGCGAAAAGCCATAGGTGAACAGGGATAGCAGCAGCGCCGCGAACGGCACGTGCCGCGCCGAGACCTCGCCCCGGCTCAGCCTTCCCGCGAGGATGGAGCCGGCGCCGACGCCCACGGCGAACCCGGTCAGCAGCAGCGTGACCACGCGGTTGTCGCCATGGAAGTCGTCCTTGGCCATCACGGGGAACTCGGCGAGGAAGGTGGCGCCGATGGTCCAGAACCACGACAGGCCGAGAATGCTGAGCCAAACCGCCCGGTTGGCCCGCGCGGTGCGGAGCAGGGCGGCGGTCTGGATGACGATGTTGAGGCCGATGCGCAAATCCGGCGCGGCGGGTTGGGCTGCCGGCACCATGAAGGCGGTGAGCAAACCCAGCGCGGCGATAGCCAGCCCGGCGACGGAAACGATCTCCGGCCCGGAGCGCAGGCCGATCAGCGCGCCGCCCGCGATGGTGCCGGCCAGGATGGCGCCGAACGTGCCGGCCTCGATCAGCGCGTTGCCGCGGACCAGCTCATGCTCGCCGAGGTGCTGCGGCAGAATGCCGTATTTCAGCGGGCTGAAAAACGTGGCCTGCGCGCCGAGGCAGAACAGCACCGCCAGCAGCGCGGGCACGCTGCCGGTGAGGAAGCCCACCGCCGCAAGCGCCATGATGGCGACCTCGGCGGCCTTGGTCGCCCGCATCAGCCGCGATTTGTCGAACCGGTCGGCGAGTTGGCCGGCGACGGCGGAGAACAGCACATAGGGCAGGATGAACAGCCCGCCGGCGATGGCGACCAGCGGCGCACCGCCCTCGGCCGTGCGGAACACGACCAGCACGACGAGGGCGTTCTTGAACAGGTTGTCGTTCAGGGCACCGAGCGATTGGGTCAGGAACAGCGGGAGGAATCGCCGGGTTTGCAGCAGGGACGTGCTCATCCGACGAAGGATACCACGAATGTTGCGGGGCCGGGGTCGCCTTTTGGGCCGGAGGGCTGCGGGCTGCACTAGGCAGGTAGGGTCGGGCCGGGTGACCTGGATTGTGGTCTGATCGTCAACCTGCGCTACATTCGCCCGATGACCGCACCCGACTTGATCGACAACCTGCTGCCCAACGCCTCTGCCTTGCGGGACCAGCGCGCCGAGGCGAAATCGGCCGCGCAGGCCAGCCTCGATGCCCTGCTGCGCCCGGCCCACCCCGGCGGGCTGTCGTTGGCCGAACGGGCCGCCGCCGCGCTCCGCACCGCCATGCTGCACGCCGACGTGCCGCTCGCCGCCACGTTCCGGACGGCGCTGGATCAAGCGGGCGGGCCGCCGCCGGAGGGCCCCCGGGCGCACGCCGTCGCGGTGCATGTGGAACGGCTGGCGCTGCACCCGGACAAGGCGAGGCGGCCGGACATCGCGGGGCTGCTCGCCGCCGGGCTGTCGGCGCGGGATGTGGTGTCGCTTTCGCAGTTGGTTGCCCTGGTCGCGTTCCAGGCGCGGCTGCTGGCCGGGCTGCGGTTGATGGAGCCCGCGCCATGAAATGGACCATGGACACCTTGGCCTGGGCCTCGTGGCTGGACGCGGTGGCGCTTGACCAGGCCACGCCGGAGCAGCTCGCGGTGCTGGAGGAAAGCCACGCGAGCGCGAAAACCTCGCCCTATTACCTGACCCTGGTGCATGACGTGGAGGCCTTGCGGCAGCGCTCCCGCCTGTTCAACGCGGCGATGTACGCGCCGCGCGGCCTTTCCCGCGCCGATCGCGAGTTGGCGAGCCTGGCGGAGAGCCGCGTCAACGGCTGCGTCTATTGCGCCAGCGTGCACGCCGCCCGCTTCGCGCAGTTGAGCCGGGAGCCGGCGGTGGCGCAGGCGATGCTGGACGAGGGCGTGGGCGTCACGCTCGATCCGCGCCGCCGGGTGATCGTGGATTTCGCGGTGGCGCTGTCCGCCACGCCGGCCGGGGCGACGCCGGCGCACATGGCCGCACTCCGCGCGCAGGGCCTCACGGACCTGGAAATCCTCGACCTGATCCATGCGGTGGCGATGTTCGCCTGGGCCAACCGGTTGATGCAAACCCTCGGCGAGCCGGAGCTGCCCGCGTGATCCGCCTGTTGCTGCTGGCGCTTATGCTGTCCGGCCAGGCACCGGCGCAGGCGCAG
>CAXSDH010000028.1:18307-26510 GCA_964235765.1 uncultured Acetobacteraceae bacterium | reverse complement strand
CGCAGGAACGCCCGCTGCGCATCGCCTTCGCCGACCCGGTCTCCTCGCTCGACCCGCAGCTCAACAACAACGCCGGCGACCGCTCGGTCGATATGTTCTTCTTCGACCTGCTGGTGAACAACAACGAGAATGCCCTGCAGCCCGGCCTGGCCGAAAGCTGGCGCGCGGTCGATCCGCTGACTTGGGAGTTCACCTTGCGCCAGGGCGTGCGGTGGCACGACGGCCAGCCCTTTACCGCCGACGACGTGGTGTTCTCCTACGCCCGCGCGCCCAACGTGCCCGGCAGCGTCGCGAGCTTCGCCAGCTATCTCCGCACCGTCGCCTCGGTCGAGGCGAGCGGCCCCTATTCGATCCGCATCCGCACGAAGGAGCCGAACCCGAACCTGCCACTGAACCTCGCCTCGGTGCACATCGTCAGCCGCCACGTGGGCGAGCGCGCGGCCACGGAGGACTACAATGCCGGCCGCGCGGTGGTGGGCACCGGGCCGTTCCGCTTCGCCGGCTACGTGCCCGGCGACCGCGTCGCCATGCGCCGCAACGACGCCTATTGGGGGCGCAAGAGCATCTGGCCCGAGGTGGATTTTCGCTACATCGCCAACCCCGCCGCCCGCACCGCCGCCTTGCTGGCCGGCGACGTGGACGTGATCGACAAGGTGTCGGTGGCCGACGTCGCCAAGCTGCGCGCCGCCCCGGGCATCGGCGTGTTCGGCTACCCCGGCTTGCGCGTGCTGGTGCTGCAGCCCGGCTTCACGCCGGGACCGAACCGCTACGTAACCGGGGCGGACGGCAAGCCCCTGGCGCAGAACCCGCTGCTGGACGTTCGGGTGCGCCGGGCGCTGAACCTGGCCATCAACCGCCCCGCGCTAGCCGAACGCCTGATGCAGGGCACCGTGAACGCGGCGAGCCAATGGATGCCGGAGGGCACGTTCGGCTATAACCCGGCCGTGCCGACGCCGGAGTTCGATCCGGAGGGCGCGCGCAAGCTGCTGGCCGAGGCGGGCTACCCGGCCGGCTTCTCGCTGGTGATCCATGTGCCGGTGGACCGCTACCTCGGCGGCAGCGAGACGGCGCAGGCCGTGGCGCAAATGTGGTCCCGCATTGGGGTGCGCACCACGCTCGAGACCCTGACCTGGACGATCTATACCTCCCGCGTGAACCGCGGCGAGTTCGCGATGACGATGATCGCCTGGGGCAACGGCACCGGGGAGGCGAGCTACGGCCTGCTGAACATCCTGGCCACGCAGGATGCGTCAGCGGGCCGCGGCGTGTCCAACTGGGGCCATTACAGCAACGCCGCGGTTGACCGGGCGCTGGACATGGCGACGGTCGCCTTCGACGAGAGGCAGCGCGCGGCCATCCTGCAGGAGGCCGCGCGGGTGGTGGCCGAGGATGTCGGGATCATGCCGCTGTTCCATTACCAGAACATCTGGGCGGCGCGGCGAGGGTTGGTGGTTCGGCCGTTGAGTAGTGACCGGACGTTGGCGGAGATGGTTTCGGTGGGGGGGTGATTCGCGCGGGATCTTCAGCGTGCCACCTGCTACGATGCGGGCGCCACTACATCGTCGCCCCGATAACCCAAGGTGCGAACTCCGCCCCGCCCACGTCGAAGCCCTCGCTCTTCGTGCGCTCCCCGCTCGCCACCCGCACCATCATCTCGAAAATGCGCTGCCCGCACTCCTGCACGTTTTCCGTGCCGTCGAGGATGGTGCCACAATTGATGTCCATGTCGTCTTCCATGCGCTCGAACATCGGCGTGTTGGTCGCCAGCTTGATGGAGGGGGAGGGCTTGCAGCCGAACACGCTGCCGCGGCCGGTGGTGAAGCACACCAGGTTGGCGCCGCCCGCCACCTGGCCCGTTGCGGCCACCGGGTCATAGCCGGGCGTGTCCATGAACACGAAGCCGCGGGACGTCACCGGTTCGGCGTAGCCCACCACGTCAACCAGGTTGGTGGTGCCGGCCTTGGCCATGGCGCCGAGGGACTTCTCCAGGATGGTGGTCAGGCCACCGGCCTTGTTGCCTGGGCTGGGGTTGGCGTTCATCTCGGCGCCTTCGCGCTCGGTATACGCCTCCCACCAGCGCATCAGGCCGACAAGCTTCTCGCCGACGTCCTGGGATACGGCGCGCCGGGTCAGCAGGTGTTCGGCGCCGTAGGTCTCGGGCGTCTCGGACAGGACGACGGCGCCGCCGTGGCGCACGACGAGGTCGCTGGCGGCGCCCAGCGCGGGGTTGGCGGAGACACCCGAATAGCCGTCGCTGCCGCCGCATTGCAGGGCGATGGTGAGCTCTGAAAGCGGGGCGGGTTCGCGGCGCACCTGGTTGGCCTCCCCCAGCACCTCGCGCACGAAGGCGATGCCGGCTTCCACGGTCTTGCGGATGCCGCCCATGGTCTGGATGTCCATGTTGCGGACGCGGTCGGCCAGGCGCTGCTCTTCCAAAAGGCCGCCGATCTGGTTGACCTCGCAGCCCAGGCCGATCACCACGATGTGGCTGAAGTTCACGTGCCGCGCATAGCCCGCCAGCGTGCGGCGCAGCAGGCGCAGCGGTTCGCCGTCGGTCATGCCGCAGCCGGTCTTGTGGGTGAGCGCCACCACCCCGTCCACGTTCGGGTAGTCGGCCAGCGGGTCCTGCCCGGTGAAGGGGTTGCGCTTGAATACGTCGGCGATCAACTGCGCGGTGTGGGCGCTGCAGTTCACCGAGGTCAAGATGCCGATGTAGTTGCGGGTGGCGACCCGGCCGTCCCGGCGGCGGATGCCCTGGAAGGTGAGGGCGGCGTTGGCCATCGCCGTGGGGCGGACGTCTTGGCTGTAGGCGTAGTCCTTGGCGAAGTCGCCCATGCCGCAATTGTGGACATGCACGTGAGTGCCCGCGGCGATGGGCTGGGTGGCGAAGCCGATGATCTGGCCGTAGCGGCGTACTGCCTCGCCGGCCGCGATCGGCTTCACGGCCGCCTTGTGCCCGGCCGGGATGCGTTCGCGGGCAGGCACGCCCGGCGCCACCTCGACGCCGGGCAGCAGGGTGGAGCGCGCGATAACGACCCCGTCATCGGGATGCAGGCGGATGACGGGGGTCATACCAGGTCCTACTTCGCGCGGGTGGCCGCCACCGCGGCGCGGGCGGCGGTCAGCAGGATGCCGCTGTCGTTGCCGAGGGTGACCATGCTGAAACCCATGTCGATCATGCGCTTGGCATATTCCGGCTTCATGCAATGCACGCCCGCCTTGAGGCCGCGCTTGCCGGTTTCCGCGATGATGGTTTCGTAGATCTTCAAGATTTGCGGCTCCTCGCGGTCCAGCACGGGCGGCAGGCCCATGGAGAAGCCGAGGTCGCTAGGGCCGATATACACGGCGTCGATGCCGGGCACGTCGAGGATGGCGCCGAGATTGTCGATCGCCTGCTGCGTCTCGATCATCGGCATGCACAGGATTTCGTCGTTGGCGACCTGTTGGTAGGTACCGGCCGTGCCATAGATGGCGGCGCGGATCGGCCCGTTGCTGCGCTTGCCGCGCGGGGGATACTTGGCATAGTTGATGAAGGCCTCGGCCTCCGCCTTGGTGTTGATCATCGGGCAGATCACGCCGTAGGCGCCGGCATCCAGCACCTTGCCGATGATGCCCGGCTCGTTCCAGGGCACGCGCACCATGGGCACCACGGGATGCACCTGCATGGCCTGGAAACAGTGCACCATGGACAGATAGTCCTGCACGCCATGCTGCAGATCGACCGTGACGCTGTCCCAGCCCGCCTGGGCCATGACCTCGGCGGAAAAGCCGCTGGGGATGGCAAGCCATCCGTTGACCGTCGCCTTGCCCTCGGACCAGGCCTTCTTCACTGCGTTCGGCATTCTGCCGTTCCTCCCGGAAATGATTTGGGGAAGCTAGGCCCCGGGGGTCCGGGGATCAACCCGCGAGCCGCAGCACCACATCCAGCAGCACCTGCGCCCCGGCGGCGAGGTGGTCCGGGCTGGTGTATTCCGCCGGGTTGTGGGTGATGCCGCCGCGGCTCGGGACGAACAGCATGGCGCTGGGGCAAAGCGGCGCGATCGGCACGGAATCGTGCCCGGCCGAGGCCACCATGTCCCGCACCGGCATCTGCCGCGCCTCGGCCGCCGCGCGGAGCATCGCGCCCAGCCCCGCGTCGAAGCGCACGGGGCCGAATGTTGCGTAGGGGTCGATGGCCACCTCCACCCGGCGGCGGGCGGCGATGGCGCGGATCTCGGCGAGCAGTTCGGCTTCCATGGCGGCGGCGCGGGCCGGGTCCTCGTGGCGGACGTCGAGGTGCAGGCGGGTCACGCTGGGCACGGCGCCGCGAACGTTGGGGGTGTTCTGCAGCCACGCGGCTGAGCTGCGGCCGGCGGGCTCGCCGCTCAGCCCAGCGCGCTCGGCGGCAAGGATCATCTCGGCGGCGGCGGCCAGGCTGTCCCGCCGGCGGTCCATCGTGGTGGGGCCGACATGGCTCGGTTCGCCGGTCACGACCAGATGGAAATAGCGCGCCTGCACCGTGCCGGTCACCACGCCGATGGCGGCGCCGGCGGCCTCCATCACCGGGCCCTGCTCGATGTGCGGCTCGAGCCACGCCGCCCAATCCCTTGGACCCGGCGGCGCCAGGCCGATCTGGAACGTCTGCGCCAGCGCCTCCGCGACGGTCTCGCCCGTGTCGTCCTGCGTGAGCAGAGCCTGCTCCAGCGGCAGCGTGCCGGCATGGACGCGGCTGCCCATCATGGCGGGCGGGAAGCGGCTGCCCTCCTCGTTGGTCCAGACCACCAGTTCCAGCGGCGCCGCCGTCTGCAGGCCGGCGTCGTGCAGCGTGCGCAGCGCCTCGAGCCCGGCCAGCACGCCGAACACGCCGTCGAACCGTCCCCCGGTGGGCACGGTGTCGAGATGGCTGCCGAAGGCGATCGCCGGGCGGTCCTGGGCGCCGGCGCGGCGCAGGAACAGGTTGCCGATGCCGTCCCGATGCAGCGCCAGGCCTAGCGGCGCGCACCAGTGCAGCAGCAGGGCGCGCGCCTCGGCATCGGCCGTCGAGAGCGCGGGCCGGTCGCTGCCGCCGGCAGGGGTGGCGCCGATGGCGGCCATGTCCATGTGCGCCTGCCATAGGCGGGCGGCGTCGATGGCGGGCATCATGCCCCGGGCAACGGGTGATGGCAGGCGTAGCCGGAGTTAGAGGTCGGGGCAGCGGTCCATGGAGGGTATTGCACGCGGCAGACCTCGGTTGCGCGCTCGCAGCGCGGATGGAAATGGCAGCCCGGCGGCGGTTTCGCGGCGGAGGGGATCTCCCCCACCACGCGCGGCAGCACGCCGCGGCGCGTGGGGTCGGGGATGGGCGAGGCATCCCGCAGCACGCGCGTGTAGGGGTGGCGCGGACGGCTGAACACCGCGGCCACCGGCCCCTGCTCCACGATGCGGCCGAGATACATGACGGCGACCCTGGCGCAGAACCAGCGGACCACAGCCAGGTCGTGGCTGACGAACACGAAGGCGAGGCCGCGGGCACGCTGCAATTCCTTGAGCAGGACAAGCACCTGCGCCTGCACGGAGACATCGAGGGCGGAGACCGGCTCGTCGGCCACAACCAGCTCGGGCTGGAGCGCCAGGGCGCGGGCGATGCCGATACGCTGGCGCTGGCCGCCGGAGAACTCGTGCGGATAGCGGGTGATGGCCGCGCCGGGCAGGCCGACCTCCTCCAGCAATGCGCCCGCCGCTGCCGTGGCGGCGGCGCCCCGTTGCATTCCGTGCACGCGCAAGGGTTCGGCCAGGGTCTGGCCGATGGTGCGGGCGGGGTTGAGGGAGGAATAGGGGTCCTGAAACACGATTTGCATGCGCCGGCGCAAGGCGATCAGCCCGGCGCCGCGGGCCGCCCGCACATCGACGCCGCCGAACCGCACGGTCCCGGCATCCGGCTCGATCAGCCGCAGCAGGGCGCGCGCGGCCGTGCTCTTGCCGCATCCGCTTTCGCCCACCAGGCCGAACGCCTCGCCCGCTTCCACGGCGAAACTGACCCCGTCCACCGCGCGCACCGTGGTGGTGACCGGGCGCGGGAAGCCCTTGGTTTGGACGAAGTGCTTCGTAAGCCCCTCGACTTCAAGGATCATTGGGTGAGCTTCGGGTCGGTGGCGTCGCGCAATCCGTCGCCGACCATGTTCAGGCCGAGCACGAGCATGAGGATCGCCAGGCCGGGGAACACGGAGAGCCAGGGCGCATCGAGGATGTTCTCGAACCCGTCCCGCATCATGCCGCCCCAGGTGGCGGTGGGGGGCGCGACACCCAGGCCGATGAAGCTGAGGCTGGCCTCGGTACGCACCGCGGTCGCCATCCACAGGCTGCCCATCACCAGCACTTCGCTGACGATGTTGGGCAGGATGTGCACGAACAGCACGCGGGCGTGGCTGAAGCCCAGCGCACGGCCGGCCTCGACGTAGGCGCGCTCCTTCAGGCTGAGCACCGGCGCGCGGGCGATGCGGGCGAAGGGCGCGATGGCGGTCAGTGCGATGGCGAACACCAGGTTCATCAGGTCGGGGCCGAGCAGCGCCACCACGATCAGGCCGAGGATGAGGCTGGGGAAGCTCAGCAGCACGTCCATGGCCTGCATGACGACCAGGTCGGTGCGGCCGCCGACGTAGCCGCTGACCATGCCGATGGCGCCACCGACCACGATCGCGGCGGTGATCGAGGACACGGCGACGATCAGCGAGATGCGCGCGCCCCACAGGATGCGGGAGAGCACGTCGCGGCCATAGGCGTCGGTGCCGAAGGGAAACGCGGCGTTGGGCGGGCTGAGGCGCTCCATGATGTTCTGATCGACCGGGTCGTATGGCGCGATCCAGGGCGCGAACAAGGCGCCGGCGGCGATCAGCAGGCACAGCACGGCGCCGATGGTGGCGATGGGGTAGCGGATCATGCCCGTTTGACGCGCGGGTCGATGAACCCGTAGGTCAAATCCGTGGCCAGGTTCACCAGCACGATCAGGAAGCAGTAGATCACCATGAGTCCCTGCAGCATGGTGTAGTCGCGCTGGTTCAGGGCGCCGACGATGATCTTGCCCAGGCCCGGCCGGTTGAACACGATCTCCGTCAGCACCGAGTTGCCGAGCAGGATACCGACATACAGCCCCACCACGGTCACCACCGGCAACGCCGCGTTGCGCAGCCCGTGCCGCCACACGATGGTCCGCGCCGGGACGCCCTTGGCGCGCGCGGTGCGCATGTAGTCCTCGCCCAGCACCTGCAGCATGGCGCTGCGGGTGACGCGGGTGATGTAGGCCGCCATGACCAGGCCGAGGGTGATCGCCGGCAGCACCAGCTTGCTGAGGCGGTCGATGGGGTCGCCGAGGTTGGCGTTGCCGATCACCGGGAAGATGCGCCAGTGCAGCGCGAATACCAGCAGCAGGAAGATGCCGGAGACGAAAACCGGGAAGCTGAGGCCGATGAGCGAGAGCAGCCGGGCTGCGACGTCGATCCAGCGATTGCGGTGCCGGGCCGCGGCGACCCCGGCCGGCACGCCGACGAGGATGCCCACCACCATGGCAGCCACCGTGAGGTCGATGGTGTGCGGCAGCACGCTGGCGACGTCGGCCAGGATGGGCCGGCCGGTCACCATGCTGCGGCCGAAGTCGCCGATCAACGAGTGGCCCAGGAAGTCGGCGTATTGCGCCAGCAGCGGCCGGTCGAGGCCGAGCTTGGTGCGCAGCGCCGCCACGGCATCGGGGGTGGCGCGGTCGCCCAGGATGGCGATGGCCGGATCGCCGGGCACGACGCGGACCAGCAGGAAGACGAGGGTCAGCACCGCGATCAGCGTCGGGATCGCGGCCAGCAGGCGGCGGAGGATATAGACGATCACGCGGGGCGGCGAGCTAGGACGACGATCCGTCCCGAAGCTCAAGGCGCTTTTCGATCAGTTCGATCCGCGCCTCGAAACGGTCCTGCCGGCCGCTTTGGATCGCGATCGTCCCCGCCCAATTGCCGATGGTGGCGTCGATCTGCGTCAGGCGGACCTTCACGTCCATCATGTCGTCGTGCAGCCGATCGACGCGCACGTCAAGACGGTCCACCTTGGCATCGACCCGGCGGTTATGTCCCATCAGTTCGGCATAGCGTTCGGCGTTGCGGGCCTCGAACTCGTCCCGCCGTGCCTCGATCTCGTCGATGCGCGTCTCAAGCGCGCCGATGCGCGTCTCGATCTCGCCGATGCGCGTCTCGATCCCGCCGAT
>CAXSDH010000028.1:0-18207 GCA_964235765.1 uncultured Acetobacteraceae bacterium | reverse complement strand
CGCCGATGCGCGTCTCGATCTCGCCGATGCGCGTCTCGATGCCGCCGATGCGCGTCTCGATCTCGCCGATGCGCGTCTCGATCCCGCCGATGCACGTCTCGATGCCGCCGATGCGCGTATCGATCTCGCCGATGCGCGTCTCGATCCCGCCGATGCACGTCTCGATCCCGCCGATGCGCGTCTCGATCCCGCCGATGCGCACCGCTAGGGCGCCAGTCAGCTCCGCTTGCTCGTCGAAGCGCCTGTCCATCGCCTCAAAGCGCGCTGCCTGCACGCTCTCGATCCGGCTCAGCGCGCCGAGGATTTCCTTGCTCGAACCGTCACTCATCGCCCAAGCCCCCACACCGTCCTCCACATCATACACCAACCCACGACAGCTACGTTCAATCTCTCACCCATGCAAAGTGATGGCTTCCGGCGCCCGTTCCAGCCTGCGAACCGTCCCAGCCGGAACGGCGCCAGGTCGAACCCGGGGGCCTCGCCCCGCACCATCGCGGCTAGGATTCGCCCGGGCACCGGACCCAGCCCAAGCCCGTGGCCCGAAAACACCATGGCCACCGCCAGCCCTTGCGCGCCGGGACCTACTTACGGAATCCAGTCGTCTCCGTGATCAGCGGGCCGAGCGACAGGCTGCCGTCCAGCTTGTAGCCGTAATCCAGGTCCTCGTGGTGCGCGAACACCAGCAGGGTCTCGAACATCGGCACGGCGCAGACATGGGCGATGATGCGCTTCTGCGCCTCATGCCAAAGCGCCAGCTGCTTGGCCGCATCGGGTTCGGTGCGGGCGGCGTCGATCTGCTGGTCGGCGACGTCGCAATGGCTGAAGTTCGTCACCGCAGTGGGTGTCTTGACCGTGCTGCGGCTGTGGAAGAACTGCGTCAGCGTCACGTCCGCGATCGGGAAGCGGGCGGCCGAGTAATACACCAGCGGGCTGAGGTCCTGCCGGATCTGCGCGTGGTAGGTCGCGTGCTCCACCACCTGGATGTCGAGGTTGATGCCCGCGCGCTTCAATTGCGCCTGGAACACCTGCATCGCCGTCAGCATTTCCGGGAGCGCCGACTGGATCACCTTAACCGTCAGCCCGTTCGGATAGCCGGCTTCGGCCAGCAGCGCCTTCGCCTTCGGGATATCCGCGGCCAGCAGGCCATTCTCGGCCGTGAAGCCGAGGTAGCCGCGCGGCACCACGCTCTGCGCCTCGCGGCTCACGTCCTCGCCCCGCCAGCGCACCAGCTCGGGCCGGTTGACCGCGAGCGCCACGGCCTGGCGCACGCGGATGTCTTCGAACGGCTTGGTGGTGACGTTGAGGTGCAGCTGCGCCTCCTCGGCCGGCTCGAAGATGTCGACCACGGTCTTTGGCATCTGGCGCGTGCGGTTGACCCAGGTCTGGTCGGCACGGCCGTAATTGAGATCCAGCTCGCCGTTCTGGAACGCGAGGTCGCGCGACGCGTCGGACGGGATGAAGCGGTAGCTGATGTTGCGCAGCTTCGGCTTGCCGCGGAAATAGGCGTCGTTGGCCACCAGCTCCAACGACTGGTTCGGCGTCAGCCCGGCGAAGGCGAACGGCCCGGTGCCGATCGGCGCCCGCGCGAACCCGTCGCCCAGCTTCTCCACCGCCTTGCGGCTGACGATGAAGCCCTGGCTGTAATTGACCAGCGTGCCGAGCAGGCTCGGGACCACCTCCTTGAGGGTGATTTTCACGGTGTAGGGGTCGGGCGCCTCCATGCTCTCCACTGCGCGCAATTCGGACGCGAAGGCGGAGGTTTTGGGGTCGCCGGCCTTTTTGAGGCTGAAGATCACGTCGTCGGCGGTCAGTTCGCCGTAGCCGCCGTGGAATTGCACGCCGTGGCGCAGGTGAAAGGTCCAGGTTTTCTTGTCGGCGCTGGTCTCCCAGGTTTCCGCCAGGTCGCCCTCGATGCGGGCGGGGTCGACGCTGCCGGGGGGGAAGCGGACGAGGGCGTTGAACATCCAGGCGACCGGAATGCGGTCGATGGTGCTGACGGCAAAGTGCGGATCGAGGCGGCCGGAATCCTGTGCTGCGATGCCGACGTTCAGCGTGGTTTTTTGGGCGAAGGCGGGCAGGCTCGCCAGCAGCGAGGCAGCAAGCAGGGCGGCGCGGAACATGGGCGATACTCCTCAAGGGTGCGTGATCCTGCCCCAGGGGCGGCTGTTGTGTCGAACGGGAATCTCCCTACCATCCACTTAGAACGCGGAGGGCCAGCTTGAACCAATCCGACTACCTGATCGTCGGCGGCGGCACCGCCGGGTGCATTATGGCCGCACGCCTCTCCGAAGACCCCGCTGTGCAGGTCACGCTGCTGGAGGCCGGGCCCGAAGACCGTGATCCCTGGATCCATATCCCGGCCGGCTATGCCCGCCTGTTCGCCAGCGGCAAGTATGACTGGAAGTTTGCCACCGAGCCCGAGGCCGGGCTGGGCGGGCGCAGCGTGCCCTGGCCGCGCGGCCGGGTGCTGGGCGGGTCCGGCAGCATCAACGGGTTGGTGTTCCTGCGCGGCTCCCCGCACGATTACGACCGCTGGGCGCAGGCGGGCGCGCGGGGCTGGTCGCATGAGGACGTGATGCCGGTGTTCCGCCGCATCGAGGACTGGACGGGCGAGCCCGGCCCCACCCGCGGCACGGGCGGCCCGATCACCGTCAGCGAACCCCGCTCGCTCTCCCCCGGCGCCGCCGCCTTCATCGAGGCTGCGGCGGCCGCCGGCATTCCCCGGCATCGCGACATCAACGCCGACGCCATCGAGGGCGTCGCCCCCATCCAGATGAACGTCCGCCGCGGCCGGCGCATGAGCACCGCCCAGGCCTATCTCCGCCCGGCCCGGCGACGCCCGAACCTGCGCGTCGTCACCGGCGTCACCGCCGACCGCCTGCTGGTGGAGGGAGGCCGCGCCACCGGC
Source organism: uncultured Acetobacteraceae bacterium (assembly GCA_964235765.1). Taxonomy (GTDB): domain Bacteria; phylum Pseudomonadota; class Alphaproteobacteria; order Acetobacterales; family Acetobacteraceae; genus JAVVHH01. The sequence continues at coordinate 15,299 of CAXSDH010000028.1, read as the reverse complement.
TGTGTCGCGCGCCGGGCCGGCGGCCCCCCCGAGACGTTCACCGCCGCCCGCGAGGTGGTGGTCTGCACCGGCGCCATCGGCACGCCCAAGCTGCTGATGCTCTCAGGCATCGGCGATGGCGCGGCCCTGCAGGCGCTCGGCCTGCCCGTGCTGGTGCACCGCCCCGCCGTGGGCCAGAACCTGCAGGACCACTTCATCGTCCGCTTCGCCTTCCGCACCCGCCCGGCCCGCACCATGAACGAGCTTACCGCGACCCGGCTGCGCATGTCCGCGATGGCGCTCGGCTACGCCTTGCGGCGCTCCGGGCCGATGGCGGTGGGCGCTACCGAGGCCACCCTGTTCGCGCGCCTCACCCCCGGCGCCGAGGAGGCCGAGGTGCAATTCCAGTTCATCAACTTCAGCCTCTCGGCAGGCGGCGGCTACGTGTTGCCCAAGCATCCCGGCTTCATGTTCAACTTCGGCCAGTGCCGCCCCGAAAGCCGCGGCAGCCTCACGCTGCGCAGCGCCGACCCGGACGCCAAGCCGGTCATCCGCGCCAACTATCTCTCCGCCCCCGCGGACCAGCACCTCATGCTGGAGGCGTCCCGGCTCGCCCGCCGGCTTGGCCGCACCGCGCCGTTCTCCGACCTGGTGCTCGAGGAATTGCAGCCCGAGCCCGGCGTCGTCAGCGACGAGGCCATGCTGGACTACATCCGCGCCACGGGAACCACCGTGTACCACCCCTGCGGCACGTGCCGAATGGGCGGGGATGACGGCGCCGTGGTGGACCCGCGGCTGCGCGTGCGCGGCGTGGCCGGGCTGCGGATCGCCGACGCCTCCATCATGCCCCTGGTGCCCACCTCGAATATCCAACCGGCGGTGATGATGGTGGCCGAGCGCGCGGCGGCGTTCATGCGGAACCCCGGAACGTAAACGGAATCGCCGTTTCACGACCGAATCGAACCTCACGGAGCCGTGAACGCCTGCAACCCTAAGCCGAACGTATCGGGGGTATCCTCATTCCAACAGACGACGTGAGCCGGTCCGCCTACGCCATCGACGCGGCGTGGTGCGACCTGACCGGCGTGTTCCTCCAGGGCTGGGCGCACGTGCATGAGCGGCCCGTGCTCGGCGGCCAGCTCCGCAGCGGCGGGGAGGCGACGCCGCTCGAGTTCACGGAGCGGCCCGACGTGCTTGCGGCGTACCCGGACGTGCCGGCCGGGCAGGCGTGCGGCTTTGCGGCCTACCTCGCCTGCCCGCCGTTTCGGCCGGTCACCATCCGCCTGCAAACGGCGGAGGGCGACGTGGAGATGGACGTGCGGGCCGGGCCGGAGGCAGGGCCGCAGGCCGGGCCGGAGTTCCGCCGCGCGGCGCCGCTGGAACGGTTCATCGCCGAGATGAAGGCGGTGCGGGGGACCGTGCTGGAGATCGGCGCGCGCGTTGTGGGCGCATACTCCGCGCTGCATGCGGAGCGGTTCGCGCCCGAGTGCCGGTTCATCGGCGCAGATATCCACCCGGCACCCGGCGTCGACCTGGTGGTGGACGCGCATGCGTTGACGCGCGGGGTGGCGCCGGGCAGCCTGGATGGCGTGTTCTCGCTGGCCGTGATGGAGCACCTGGCGGCGCCCTGGGTTGTGGCGGCCGAGATCAACCGGGCGCTGCGGATCGGCGGGCTGACGCTGCATCTGCTGCCGCAGGCCTTTCCGGCGCACGAGCAGCCGAACGACTTCTGGCGCATGTCCGATGACGGGCTGCGCGTGCTGTTCGGCCCGGCCACCGGGTTCGAGGTGCTGGACGCCGGCATGTCGGCGCCGGTGCAGATCGTGCCGCCGCCCGAGGCGCGGTTCGGCGCCTACCTGCAATTTCCGCTGGTCCACGCCTATGCGGCGGCGTTCATCCTGGCCAAGAAGGTCGCCGACCTGCCCGAGGGCGCCGTGCGCTGGCCCATGCCGGGCATGGAGGCCCGCAGCCGGGCATACCCGGCGCATGGCGCGTCTATATCTGCCCCGCAAAGTGGCACGCCGCGAAATGACCCGGCCGATGTTCCACCGGCAGCGGTTCCACGGCGGCGCAAACCGCCTGCGCCAGCGGGCAGCGCGTCCTGAACCGGCAGCCGCTCGGCGGGTCGATGCTGCTGGCCGCCTCGCCTTGCAGCACCATGCGGCTCCGCGCGCGCTCGGCCGCGGCATCCGGCTCGGGGATGGCCGAGATCAGGTAGCGCGTATAGGGGTGCAGCGGGGCCGCGAACAGCGCCGCCGCCGGGGCCACCTCGGCGACCTTGCCGAGATGCAGCACCACCACGCGGTCGGAGATGTGCCGCACCACCGCCAGGTCGTGCGCGATGAACATGTAGGTCAGGCCGAACTGGGCCTGGAGGTCCATCATCAGGTTGATGATCTGCGCCTGGATATTGACGTCGAGCGCGGAGATCGGCTCGTCGGCCACGATGAAGTCGGGCTGCGTGGCCAAGGCGCGGGCGATTGCCACGCGCTGGCGCTGCCCGCCGGAGAACTCGTGCGGGTACCGGCCTGCGGCGCCCGCGCCCAGGCCCACGGTGCCCAGCAGCTCGCGAACCCGCGCCGTGGTCGCCCGCCCATCGCCGGTGACGCCGTGGAAGCGAAGCGGCTCGCCGAGCGTCTGCCCCACCGTCATGCGCGGGTTGAGGCTGGCGTAGGGATCCTGGAACACCATTTGCAGCCGCCGGCGCAGCGGCCGGATTTGCGCCTGCGAGGCCGCCTCGATCGGCGTGCCGTCGAACAGGATCTGCCCGGCGTCGGGCTTGTACAGGCGCATCAGGGTGCGGCCGAGCGTGCTCTTGCCGCAGCCGCTTTCCCCCACCACGCCGACGACCTCGCCGCGGTGGATGTCGAGGTCGATCCCGTCCACCGCGTGCACCACGCGCTTGCGGCCAAACATGCCGCCGGCCACCGGGAAGCGCTTCACCAGTCCGCGCGCCTGCATCAACGGGCGGGCGACCTCCAGCCGCGCCTCGGGCGGGGCGCGGGGGATCGGGGTGGTGGTGGGCCTGGGAAAGTGCACGCCCTCGGCGGCGACCCAGCAACGGGAGGCGCGGCCGGGCCCCATCGGGAACAGCGGCGGGTGCTCCGCGCATTTCTCGATGCGAAACGGGCAGCGCGGCGCGAAGCGGCAGCCGGGCGGCTGGCTGAGCGGGTCGGGCGGCATGCCCTCGATCGTGGTCAGCCGCCCGCCCGCCGTCATGCCCAGCCGCGGCACGGCGTTCATCAGCGCCCAGGTGTAGGGGTGGCGCGGGTCCGCCAGCACCTGTTCGGTCGGGCCTTCCTCGACAACCTCGCCCGCATACATCACCAGCACCCGCGCACACACCCCGGCGATGACGCCGAGGTCGTGGCTGATCAGCACGATGGCCGTGCCGAAGTCCCGGTTCAGCTCGCGCATCAGGTCGAGGATTTGCGCCTGGATGGTGACGTCGAGCGCCGTGGTGGGCTCGTCGGCCAGCAGCAAGGCGGGCTCGTTGCTCATGCCCATCGCCAGCACCACGCGCTGCCGCATGCCGCCGCTGAACTGGTGCGGGAAGCTGCGTGCGGCGCGCTCCGGCGCCTGGATGCCCATGCGGCCCAGCAAGGCCACCGCCCGGCGGCCGGAGTCCGCCGCGCCGCGGCCATGCACCTCCATCGCCTCCGACATCTGCCGCGCGATGCGCAGCACCGGATTGAGCGAGGTCATCGGGTCCTGGAATACCATCGCCACGTCGCCGCCGCGCATGGCGCGGAGCGCCGACGGCCGCATGGCCAGCACGTCCTGCCCGCGGAACAGGATCTCGCCGTGCGCGACATGGCCCGGCGCTTCGAGCAGGCGCATGACGCTGAGCGCGGTCATGCTCTTGCCGGAGCCGCTTTCACCGACGATGCCGAGTGTTTCGCCCGGCATCACCACGAAGCTGACGCCGTCCACCGCGCGGACCGTGCCGCCGCTGGTCGGGAAGTGCGTGGCGAGGTCGCGCACTTCCAGCACCGGACGCGTCACGCCAGGCCTTTCGTTCAAGCCGGGCCTCTCGTTCACGCCGGGCCTTTCGTTCAACGATCCCTCGATTTCGGGTCGAGCCAGTCGCGCACGCCGTCGCCGAGGAAGTTGAAGCCCAGCACGATCGTCAGGATCGCCAGGCCCGGGAAAGCCGCGACCCACCATTGCGCCACCAGTTGCCGCCCGTCGGCCACCATCGAGCCCCATTCGGGGGTGGGCGGTACCACGCCCAGCCCCAGGAACGACAGCCCGGCAAAGGTGATGATCGCGTTCCCCACATCGAGCGTCACCAGCACGACCAGCGGCCCCACCGCGTTGGGGATGATGTGCCGGCCCAGGATGCGGCCGGGCCCGTAACCCGCCACCATCGCCGCCTCCACATACTCCTGCGAACGCTGCTGCAGCACCAGGCTGCGCGCCAGCCGGGCGAACTTCGGCCACCACACTACCAGCATCGCCAGGATTGTGTTGGTGGCGCCGATGCCGAGTGCGGCGGCGATGGCCAGCGCCAGGATGATCGGCGGGAAACACAGCACGAGGTCGGTGAACCGCATGATCGCGTCCTCGACCCGGCCGCCCGCATAGGCCGCCACGCCGCCGACCAGGGTGCCGAGCGCCGCGCCCACCACCACGACCACCACACCGGTGAACAGCGAGATGCGGCTGCCGTAGATCAGGCGGGAGAGCACGTCGCGGCCGAGTTCGTCGGTTCCCAGCCAATGCGCGGCGCTCGGCCGCAGCAAGCGGGCCGTCACGTCCACGGCGGTGGGCGAGTAGGGCGCCACCAGCGGCGCGGCGACGGCCACCAGCAGCCAGAGCAGCACGATGGAGCCGCCGAAGATCGCGAGCCCGTACCGCCGGCGCCAGCGCCCCGCGCGGGAGGCGAAGGTGATCGGGCCGGCAGCCGCAGCGCTCACCGCCGCACCCGGGGGTCGAGCATCGCGTAGCTGACGTCGATCATCAGGTTGATGACGAGGTAGACCAGGGCCACGACGAGCGTGATCCCCATGATGGCCGGGAAATCCAGCGTGGCGGCGCTGGCGAAGGTGTAGCGTCCCAGGCCGGGCCAGGAGAACACGGTTTCGGTCATCACCGCGCCGGTCAGCAGGTTGGCGTAGGCCAGGCCGCCTAGGGTCACGATCGGGATGAGCGCATTCGGCAGCACGTGGCCGACCACCAGCGCCCGCTCCCGCAGGCCCTTGGCGCGGGCCATGCGCACGTAATCCTGGCGCAGGTTTTCGAGCATGCTGGCCCGCGTGGTGCGGGTGATCAGCCCAAGGGTGGCCGCGGCCAGCACGATGCTCGGCAGCACCAGGTGCGCCGCCGCGTCCCGGAATGCCTCCCAGTCGCCGATGCGGGCGGTGTCCCATAGCAGGAAGCCGGTGCCGTCCATGGGCGGCAGGCTGATCGGGTCCATGCGGCCGGGCCCCGGCGCCCATTCCAGTGCGCCGTAGAACACCGCCAGCATGATGAACGCCAGCCAGAACGTGGGCGAGGCCACGCCCAGCAAGGACACGACGCGCGCCAGGTGGTCCACCCAGCTATCCCGCTTCACCGCGGCCACGATGCCCAGCGGGATGCCGACCAACAGCGCCAGCACGAAGCTGATCGTCGCCAATTCCAGGGTGGCGGGCGCGAAGTCGCGGATGTCTTCCAGCACCGGGCGGCGGGAGGCGATCGAAACGCCGAGATCGCCGTGCACGAGGCCCTTGAGGAAGATGAAGTATCTCTCCCACAACGGCAGGTCGAGCCCGTACTTGGCGCGCCAGACTGCGACGACGGCCGGGTCGGAGGCGGCGATGTCGCCCAGTTGCGCCAGCACCGGATCGCCGGGGACGGTGTTGGCGATCAGGAAGATGACCAGGGTCGCCAGCACGGCCATGACCGCTACGGTCACCAGGCGCGAGATGAGAAAGCGCAGCATCGGACCCCCTCCCGTGACGGCCTGTTGCAGACTGCGTAGCATGGCTTTGGGGAAACGCGATGGACCGGCCATAAAGGGCCGGTGCTTGCGATGGACAAGAAACCAACAAGGGGACGAAACGATGACCACGCCGATCCAGCCGATCACCCGCCGCGGCTTGGGCCAGCTCCTGCTGGGCGGAGGCGCCGCCTTGGCGCTGCCGCATGCCGCGCGCGCGCAAGGCCGCAAGAGCGTGCTGGTGATCGGGCTCGACATCAGCGACACCGTCACGCTCGACCCGGCCCGGCAGAACAACTACTCGCCGCCCCTGACGCTCGAGGCCGTGTACGACACGCTGGTGACGATGGCGCCGGGCAAATACGAGGAGCTGCAGCCCCTGCTCGCGACCAAGTGGGCGCGCACGCCGGACGGCAAGGGATGGCGCTTCACCTTGCGGGACGGCGTGAAGTTCAGCAGCGGCAACCCCGTAACCGCCGAGGACTGGAAATTCACCTTCGACCGCATCCTGGCCATCAAGGATCAGACGGCGCAGTACATCAGCAACGTGGCGGGCGTCGCCATCCCCGGCCCCGGCCAGTTCGACCTCATCCTGAAGGATCCGGACGAGCCCTTGCTGACCATCATCGCCGCGCCCGGCTTCTCCGTGCTGGAGAAGGCCGCGGTCGAGGCGCATGGCGGCCTGGCCCGCGCCGGCGCCGACACCGAGGACAAGGCGGGCGCCTGGTTGAACGGCGCCTCGGCCGGCACGGGCGCGTACGTGCTGACGGCTTGGGCGCGCAACCAGCAGATCCAGATGGTCGCCAACCCGCATAGCTGGCGGGGCACGTCGCACTTTCAGCGCATCGTCATCCGCCATATACCGGACAGCGCGGCCCAGTTGCTGGCCGTGCAGCGCGGCGACGTGGATGCCGCCTTCAACCTGATCCCCGAGCAGATCGCGACCTTGAAGGGCGATGCCAAGGTGCGGGTCGAGGGTCTGACAAGCCTCGATTTCGTCTATATGGCGCTGACGCAAAACCCGGAGCTGAACAAGGCGCTGGCGATCAAGGAGGCGCGGCAGGCGATCGGCTACGCCATCGACTACGACGGCATCGTCGGCAAGATGCTGGGTGGCCAGGCGACCCGGCCCGCAAGCTTCCTGCCGATCGGGGTGCGCGGCTCCACCGAGGCGGTGGCCCGCGAGATCGGCTTCCACCAGGATCTCGACCGCGCGAAGATGCTGCTGCAGAAGGCCGGGCTCGCCGAGGGCTTCGAGTACGACGTCAGCTACGGCAACGCGGCCATCGCCGGCATTTCGTACCAGACTCTGGCGCAGAAAATCCAGTCCGACCTGGCCCGCGTAGGCATCAGGGCCAAGCTGGCGCCGATGGACCAGGTGAACCTGCGGACCCAGTACCTCGGCGGCAAGAGCTCGTCGGTCATCACCTTCTGGAACCCGCCCGCGGTCGAGAACAAGCTGTGGGCGGCAGCGACGGTGGAGCGGGTGGCCAAGCGCGTCGGCTGGACGCCGTCGCCGGACCTGGTGAAGCTCGTCAACCAGGCCGCCTCCGAGCAGGATGCGGACAAGCAGGCCAAGCTGTGGATCGAGTATCAGCGCGCGATGGTCGACCAGGCGAACTACATCGTGCTGTTCCAGCCGATCTACCAGGTGGCGGTCAGCAACGGCATCAAGACCTTCCCGCTCACTGCGGCGGGCTGGCTGGCGGACCTGAACGCGGCGACGCCTGCTTGATCCTGCTCACGCACACCGATGCGGCGCGCGCACTCTATTATGGCGCGCGCGCGCAGGCCGGGTTGGAAGCGCTGGGTCCGGTGCGGCTGAACCCGGCCGGGCCGCTCGAGGGCGATGCCTTGATCGAAGCGGCGGGGGGCGTGCGGGTGATCGTGGCCGATCGGGCGGTCCCCGCGCCGGCCGGGCTGTTCGCGGCCCTGCCGGACCTGGTGGCCTTCGTGCGCGGGGCGGTGGACATCCGCACCGTGGACGTGGCCGCGGCCTCGGGGGCGGGCGTGCTGGTGACGCAGGCTTCGCCGGGCTTCGTGGCGGCGGTGTGCGAGCTGGTGCTGGGGCTGATGGTCGATCTCTCGCGCGGCGTGTCGGACGCGACGGCGTCCTATCGCGCGGGGCAGCAGCCCGGGGTGCGGATGGGCCGGCAGATCGCCGGGTCCACGGTGGGCGTGATCGGCTATGGCGGCATCGGGCGCAGGTTGGCCCGGCTGTTGCTGGCGATGGAGGCCAGCGTGCTGGTGACCGATCCCCACGTTCAGGTGGCGGACGGGCCGGAGCAGGTCGGGCTGCCGGCGCTGCTGGCGCGGTCCGATTTCGTGGTGTGCCTGGCCGTGGCGGCGCCGGAGACGGCGAACCTGCTGAACGCCGAAACGCTCGGGGCGATGAAGCGCGGTGCGTTCCTCGTCAATGCCTCTCGGGGCGAACTGCTGGACGAGGGCGCGCTGGCGGCCGCGCTGGACAAGGGCCACCTGTCCGGCGCGGCGCTGGACGTGGGCCTTGCCCAGGACCAGATGCCGCCCCCGCACCTGGCCCGGCGCGCGGACGTCATCGCGACCCCGCATATCGGCGGGCTGACGCGCGAGGCGGCCGAGCACCAGGCGCTGGAGACGGTCCGGCAGGTGGAGGCGATCCTGCGCGGGGTGGCGCCGGTTGGCGCGGTCAATGCGAGCCGAGCGTGGCGGCTCCGGGCGCCGATCTAGCTCTTGCGGACCGGCTCCGGCCGCTCGATCGCGTGCCGGATGAGGGCGCCGGTCCGGTACAGCGCGTGCACCGACTTGCTATATGGCAGGGTGAGGAACAGGGCGAGCACCAGGCCGAGATGCACCGCCAGGGTGACCCCCATGGCCCCGGTGGCGCGCACCGCCAGCAGCAGCAGGCCGCTGGCGGCGACAAGGAAAAGCAGGAGCAGCAGCCCGGCATCCGCGCCCAGCAGCCGCCTTGCGCGGGGCGCCTGGTCGCCGGACAGCTTCAGCCAGAACAGGCCGGCGGTGCCGACCACCAGCCCCAGCCCGCCCAGGGTGCCGAGCAGCACCGGCACGCTGAAGAACGGGTAGGGGGCGGGCCAGGCCAGCAGGTGGTCGTAAAGCGTGGCGACCGAAGTGGCGGCGAAGCACAGCAGGAAGCCGTACGCCATGGCGTGATGGAAGTGCCGCCTGGCCGTGGAGGTGCTCTCCGGCGTGTCGTTGCAGTTGCCGAGGTAGCGCAGGGTCGCGGCGTCCCGCAGCGCTTGCAGCAGCGGGCGTGGCCGGGTCAGTTCCGCGGCCCGGCCGCCGGTATCGCGCCAGAACTTGGCGAAGCCGACGCCGAGCGCCAGCAAGGAAAATAGGAAGGTCACCGTCCCCGTCCAGACCATCGCGCCGAACGGGATGACGTTGTAGAATCCCCGGCCGGGCGCCACCGGCTGCGCCGCGAACAGCACGTCGGGCCGTTGCAGCAGCATGGTCAGCAGCAGCACGCCCGCCACGCCGGCCGCCATGGCCAGCGCCATCACCAGCCCGTTGCGGCGATACAGCGCGGCCAGCGGCGCGGGCCAGGCGTATTGCGCATAGCTTTCGGCCCGCACCTCGGCGAACACCTTCGGCACGTTGATGCCGAACTCGTGCGGCGGCGCGTACTGGCAGGCGTAGAAGCAGCCCATGCAGCCGTGGCAGAGGTTGGCCAGGTAATTCAGGTCCCCTTGCGCGAAATCCCGCCGCAGCTCCATGGCCGGGAACACCGCGCAATAGCCCTCGCAGTACCGGCAGGCGTTGCACACCTCCATGGCACGCCTCGCTTCGAGGATGGCCGGGGTTTCACTGGTTGCTTGCACGCTTGGCTGCCTCCCTGCCGGCGATGCGCCCGAACACCGTGCCGATGGTCATGCCGAACCCGGCCAGGTAACCGCGGCCCAGGATGCTCCCGGCCATGATCTCGCCCGAGGCGAACAGGTTGGCCGCCGGGCGCCCATCCTGCATCATCACCCGCGCCGTCTCGTCCACCCGCACGCCGAGATAGGTGAAGGTGATGCCGGGCCGCAGCGGGTAGCCGATGAACGGCGGCGCCTCGATCGGGCGCGCCCAGTTGGTCTTGGGCGGGGTGAGGCCGCTGGTGTGCAGGCCGTCGAGCGCGAGGTTGTCGAAGGGGCCGGGCTGGCAGGCCTGGTTGAAGGCGGCGACCGTGGCCTCGAGCGCCGGGCCGTCCAGCCCGAGCTTCTCCGCAAGGCCGCCGACGGTGTCCGCCTTGATGGCCGGGAACACCGACGGCATGAACAGGCGCTCGCTGCGGCTGTCGATGATGGAATAGGCGATCTGGCCCGGCTGCTGCGCCACCAGCCGGCCCCAGATCGCGTAGCGCTTGGGCCAGACGTCCTCGCCCTCGTCGTAGAAGCGCTGCGCGTCCTGGTTCACCACGATGCTGTAGGGCACGCAGTCCAGCCGGGTGACAATGCCGCCGTCGAACAGCGGGGAGCGGCCGTCGATGGCCACCGCGTGGCATTGCGTGGCGTCGCCCACCGAGGCGACGCCTTGGGCCAGCAGGTTCTTCAGCACGCGGCCCTTGGCGTAGGGCGTGCCGCGGATGCGGAAATTGTACGCCGCGTCGCCCCAGCTTTCGCGGAGCCATTCGATGTTCGCCTGGAACCCGCCGGAGGAAACCACCACCACGCGCGCCTGCACCGCCATCGGGAAGCCGCCGCTCACCACCGTCAGGCGGCGCACGAAGCCGTCGTCGAGCTGCAATTCCTGCACCTCGGCGTCGTAAAGAACCTCCACGCCGAGGCGCGCGGCCGTGGCGTAGATGGCGTTCAGCAGGGCCTTGCCGCCGCCGAGGAAGAAGGCGTTGGTGCGCGACAGGTTCAGCGTGCCGGTCAGGCTGGGCTGGAACCGCACGCCGCAGCGTTCCATGAACGGCAGCGCGTCGGCGGAGGCGCGGATGGTCATGCGCGCGAGGCCCTCGTCGGTGTTCCCGGCCGTCACGCGCAGCAGGTCGTCCCAGTACTCGTCCTCGAGATAGCTCTCGGTCAGCACCGAGGTGGGCGCGGCGTGCATGGCGCGCAGGTTGCGGGTGTGGCGGGAGTTGCCGCCGCGCATGGCCCGCGGCGCATGTTCCAGCACCAACACTGAAGCCCCGGCCTCCCGCGCGGTGACCGCGGCCGAGAGCGCCGCATTGCCGCCGCCGACCACCACCACGTCCCAGATGCGTCCCTCGTGCATCGGCAAAGCATAGGCGGGTCTTCGACGCATGGCCATTCGGTGCTACGATCGTTGCCTGGTCGGGAATGCGGCAGTCGGGAATGCGGCAGTCGGGGATGTGGCAGTCGGGGATGCGGCGAATGCAGCTGATGGGAATGGCGGCGTTGGTGACCGGCGGCGGTTCGGGGCTGGGCGCGGCCACGGCCGAGGCGCTGGCCGGGGCCGGCGCGCGGGTGGCGGTGCTGGACCTCAACCTGGACGCGGCCTGCGCGGTGGCTGGGCGGATCGGCGGCCTGGCGGTGGCCTGCGACGTGGGCGACGCCGGTTCGGGCGAGCAAGCGTTGGCGGCGGCCCGGGCGGCGCATGGCCCGGCGCGCGTGCTGGTGAGTTGCGCCGGCGTGGCCACCGCCGGCCGGGTGGTGGGCCGCGAGGGCGCGCTGCCGCTCGACGCCTTCGAGCGGGTGATCCGGGTCAACCTCATCGGCACCTTCAACATGCTGCGCCTGGCCGCGGCGGATATGGTGGCGCTCGACCCGCTCGAGGATGGCGAGCGCGGCCTGGTGGTGAACACGGCCTCGATCGCCGCCTATGAAGGGCAGGTGGGGCAGGCGGCCTATGCGGCGTCGAAGGGCGGCGTGGCAAGCCTGACCTTGCCCGCCGCGCGTGAGCTGGCGCGGTTCGGGGTGCGGGTGATGACCATCGCGCCGGGCCTGTTCGGCACGCCGATGATGCAGGGCTTGCCGGAGGAGGTGCAGCAGAGCCTCGGCGCCTCCGTCCCGTTCCCGCAGCGGCTGGGCCTGCCGGAGGAGTTCGCCGCCCTGGTGCTGCACGTCGCCGCCAACCGGATGCTGAACGGCGAGACCATCCGCCTCGATGGCGCGCTCCGCATGGGGCCGCGCTGATACCCAGGCGGGCACCGGGGCGGTGGACCACTCCGGCCACTGGAAGCGATGCCGCACGCGGTGCAGAATGGGGGCAGGAGGGCACCATGCTGCAAACCGTAGACGACATCCGCCTGCCGCCGCCCGGGATCATGCTGCAGTTCCTGGCTTGGGTGAACGCACGGCCGCGCAATTATGCCGAGGCGATGGAGGCCTGGCGCACCTCCTGCCCGCGCCTCTCCGTCTGGGAGGACGCCACCGCCGACGGTCTGGTGCAGCTCGAGCCATGCCGGGGCACCCAGGGGCAGAGCGCGGTCGTGCTGACTGCCCGCGGCGCTGGGCTGCTCTCCCCCAGCCCATGAGCTGGTCGGCCGAGCAATACACGCAGTTCGAGGACGAACGGACGCGGCCGGTGCGCGACCTGCTGGCCGCCGTGCCGCGCCGCGGGGCCGGCCCGGTGGTCGACCTCGGCTGCGGCCCGGGCAACTCCACCGAACTCCTCGTGCAGCGCTTCCCGGGCTTGGAGGCGACCGGGCTGGACAGCTCGCCCGACATGATCGAGGCCGCACGCAAACGCCTGCCCGGCATACGATTCGAGCTGGCGGACATCGCGGCCTGGGATGCGCCGGGGCCGTTCGGGGTCATCCTGGCCAATGCGGTGCTGCACTGGCTGCCGGACCACGACCTGCTGCTGCCGCGCCTGGCCAGCCGGCTCTCACCGGGCGGCAGCCTGGCGGTGCAGATGCCGGACAACCTCGAGGAGCCCGCGCAGGTGCTGATGCGGGAGGTCGCCGCGGCCGGGCCGTGGCGGGACAAGCTGGCCCAAGCCGCCGGCAAGCGGACGCAAATGGGCCGACCAGACTGGTATTACGGCATGCTGCGGCCGCATTGCGGCCGGGTAGAGGTGTGGCGCACCACCTATTTCCATGTGCTCCCGGGCGGGGCGGATGCCGTGGTGGAATGGTTCAAGGGCAGCGGGTTGCGGCCCTTCCTCGCACCGCTGAATGCCGGCGAGCAGGCGGCCTTCCTGGGCCGCTATCACGAGGGCGTCGCCGCCGCCTATCCGGCGCTGGCGGGGGGCGAGGTGCTGCTGCCCTTCCCGCGCCTATTCTTGGTGGGAACGCGCTGATCGCCCCACTCAGGCGTTACGGTAAACTCGTGGGAGCCGCCCGATCGGCGCTGCGCGCCAGATGCGGCCCCAGCCGGCCGGTAAGCCAGAGCCCGGCCATGCGGAAGTCGCTGACCAGCGACCATAGCGGGTGCCCGAACGTCTCCGGCCGGTTGCCCTCGATGCCGAGATGCGCGGCCCAGGCGAAGCCGTAGCCGACCAGGGGCGCGGCGATTAGCCACCGCCAATCCAGCCGCAGCAGGGCCACCGCCAGGCAGGCTAGGGCGAGCAGGCTGCCGCAATAGTGCAGCAGCCGGGTCGAGGGGTGGGCGTGGGCGCGGAGGTAACGCCGCCAGAACTGGTCGTAGGTCATCAGTTTCCCGGCAAGTCCGCGGCCTCCGGAAAGAAGAACTCCTGCCAGTTGGCCGGCCGGGTTTTCAGCACCTTGATGTCGGCCATGTGGCTGGCCACGCGCATCATGCCGAACGGGGCGTTCGAGAAGCTCGTCCTGGGGTCGCCGATTTGCTTGAGCAAGGTTTCCACCGCGATCTTTTCGCCGGTGACCTTCAGGTACAGCTCGCAGGCCTCCCGCGGGTTCCCGGCGATATAGTCGGCGGCGGCCTTGGCGGCGGCCATGAAGGCCTTGATGACGACCGGGTTGGCGTCATGGAACTTGGTGTGCGCGAAATAGACCGCGTTGCTATAGGGCCCGCCGAGGATCGCGTCCGACGTGGTCACCACGTGCAGGCCCGGCGCTTCGGCTTCGGCGGCCTGGTAGGGCGCCCCGGAAAAGTGGCCGGTCAGCCCGCCGCCGCCGCCGCTGGTCAGCGCCGCCTGTGCGTCCGGATGGCCCAAGGTGACGGTCATCGTATCGAAATGGTCGAACTGCGCGTCCCCGAACAGCTTGCGGGCGGCGATCTGCAACACGATCGCCTGGCTGCTGATCTTGACGGTGGGCACGGCGATCTTGTCGGTGGGCTTGAGGTCTTCGAGCGTCTTGACGGCCGGGTTGTTGGTGATCAACCACATCGGCGTGGCCGACGACCCGGCCAGCCCCTTCACCTGGCCGCGCGTGCGGTCCCACAGCAGCAGCATGTTGCTGGCGCCGGTGGTCACGATGTCCACGTTGCCCGAAAGCAGCGCGTCGGTCGCGGCGCCGCCGCCGCCGAAGGTGATCCAGCGCGCCTGCAAGCCCGGAATGCCCAGCCGGGCCGCCTCCCGCTCGACCAGCTTCTGCTGCTCCATGACGATAGGCCCGAGGTAGATGATGCCGGGCTGCTTGGTGATGCGGACCTCCGCGACCTCGGCACGGGCCAGGCCCGGCAGCAGCATGGCGGCGCAGGCAGCCAGCAATCGGAACGGCGACATGGACGGAACCTCCTCGTTTTCGGCAGGCTACGCCGTGATCGCGCCAGTGGACAGACGCGCCGGTTTCCCGGAAAGATCGCCGCAACGAATACCGGGAGTGAAATGGCCGACCCCTCCGAACCCCTGCTCGACGTACGCGGCGTCACGCTGCAGTACCGCACGTCCGAGCGCATCGTCACGGCGACGCACCGGGTGAGCTTTTCGGTCTATCCCGGCGACCGGTTCGTGCTGCTCGGCCCCTCGGGCTGCGGCAAGTCCTCGCTGCTGAAGGCGGTCGCCGGCTACCTCGATCCGGTGGAGGGCGAGTTCCACCTGCGCGGCCGCCGTATCCACGAGCCCGGGCCGGACCGCATGATGGTGTTCCAGGAGTTCGACCAGTTGCTGCCGTGGAAGAGCGTGACCGACAACATCATGTTCCCGATGCAGGCGACGAAGCGGCTGCCCAAGGCCCAAGCCCGCGAGCGCGCGCGCTACTACATCGACAAGGTGGGCCTCAGCCAATTCGCCGACGCCTATCCGCACACCCTTTCCGGCGGCATGAAGCAGCGCGTCGCCATCGCGCGCGGCATGGCGATGGAGCCCGAAATCCTCCTGATGGACGAGCCGTTCGCCGCGCTCGACGCGCTCACCCGCCGCACCATGCAGGACGAGCTGCTGCGCCTATGGGACGACACGCACTTCACCGTCCTGTTCGTCACCCACAGCATCAACGAGGCCATCAAGGTGGGCAACCGCATCCTGCTGCTCTCGCCGCACCCCGGCCAGGTCCGCGCCGAGTTGGACAGCCTGCCGCGGGAGAACCCCGACCCGGCGGCGCTGCTCGGCCTCGAGCGCCACATCCACGACATGCTGTTCGCATGAG
>CAXSDH010000027.1:3785-39658 GCA_964235765.1 uncultured Acetobacteraceae bacterium | reverse complement strand
TCCGCATGGCAGGTTTCTGAGTGTTGCCAATTATGTAAGCTGGAGGTCCGGGCCGGAATCGAACCGGCATTCGAGGATTTGCAGTCCTCTGCATCACCACTCTGCCACCGGACCCCTGGGCAGGCGCGGCTATATCGTCCGCCCACCTGCCCCCGGTCAAGCCAGGGGCCATCATAAGGTTCCGCTCCGGCGCGAGCCGATCTATAAGGTGGCCGCCTCCAACCCACGGACCTGCCATGGACCTGCCGATCCCCGACTTCGCTGCCGCGCGCGACCACATGGTCGATGGGCAGGTGCGGCCGAACAAGGTTATCGATCCGCGGATCATCCGCGCCATGCGCAGCCTCAAGCGGGAGCGCTTCCTGCCG
Organism: uncultured Acetobacteraceae bacterium; assembly: GCA_964235765.1. GTDB lineage: Bacteria > Pseudomonadota > Alphaproteobacteria > Acetobacterales > Acetobacteraceae > JAVVHH01. Next base: position 39,290 of record CAXSDH010000027.1, on the reverse strand, counting down.
CCGCACCTCGCCAGCTTGGCCTATGCCGATGAAGACGTGCCCCTGCCTGGCGGACGCGCCCTGATGGAGCCGATGGTCATCGCGCGCCTGGTGCAACTGGCCCGGGTGCGGCCCGGCGACCGGGTGCTCGTCATAGGCGCCGGCGCGGGGTACGGAGCGGCGCTGATGGCTGCTTGCGGCGGCGAGGTCACGGCATTGGAGGAGGACGAGGCGCTGCTGGCGATCGCTCGCGCCGTGTTGCCGGGGGTGGCGCCGGGCGTGGTGGTGGTGGCCGGGCCACTGCTGGGGGGAGCGCCGGGCCCTTGGGACGTGGTGATGATCGAGGGCGCCGTGCAGAAAATCCCAGGGCCGATCGCCCTGCTGCTCCGCCCCGAAGGTGGACGGCTGGTGACCGTGCTGGCCCAGGGCCCGGGCATGGGCAGCGGCGTGCTGGCGGAGGCGGTGCGGCCAGGCGCCCCGAATGCCACGCTTCGCGCACAGGCGCATTTCGACTGCGCCACCCCGCTGCTGCCGGCCTTCCTGGCGCGGCCGGGCTTCCGGTTCTAGGCGCGGGGGGGCGGCCTGTGGCAAACTCACCTGCTCGGGTATGGGGGATGACGATGCGACTTGGCACCATGGCGGCGACCGGCCTGGCTGTATTGCTGGCGAGCGGGGCCGTGCATGCGCAGCCGCGCACCCTGCAGGACGCCTTGGTCGCGGCTTATTCCAACAACCCCACCCTCCAGGCCGCGCGGGCGCAACTGCGGGCCACCGATGAGGGCGTGCCGCAAGCGCTGTCCGGCTGGCGGCCGCAGATCGTCCTCTCGGGGGGCGTCGGCTACGGCGACGGCACCATCCGCCAGGCCCGCAACACCGGCACGGGCACTTCCCGCAACAATCGGGACGTCTTTACCGAGCAGGCGACCCTAACCCAGCCGATCTATCGCGGCGGCGCCACCCGCGCCGGCACCAACCAGGCCGACAACCGCGTGTTCGGCCAGCGCGCCCGGCTGATCGCCACCGAGCAGCAGGTGTTCAGCGACACCGTGAACGCCTACGTCAACGTCATCCAGACGCAACAGGTGCTGCAGCTCAACATCAACAACGAACAGGTGCTCGCCCGGCAGTTGCAAGCCACCAACGACCGCTTCCGCGTGGGCGAGATCACCCGGACCGACGTGGCGCAGGCCGAGGCGGCGCTGGCCGGCGCCCGGGCCACGCGGCAGACGGCGGAGGGCAACCTACAGACCGCCCGCTCCAGCTATCGCCGCTTCGTCGGCGAATTGCCGGACCAGCTCGTCGAGCCGCAGCCGCTCCGGCTGCCCATCCGCAACCAGAACGAGGCGGCCCAGCTCGCCTCGCAGAACAACCCGAACGTCATCGCCGCGCTGTTCGACGACGCCTCGGCGCGGGACGCGATCGACCTCGCCTTCTCCCAACTGATGCCGCAGCTCAGCGTGCAGGCCTCGGCGGCCCGCAGCGACAACGCGGCTACCGCCGGCCTGCGGTCCATCGGCGGGCAGGTGCTGTTGAACGCCTCGGTGCCGATCTACCAGGGCGGCGCCGAGTATTCCCGCGTGCGCCAGGCGCGCCAGCAGGAGCAGCAGTCGCGCAAGGTGGTGGATGACACGCGGCGCCAGTCGATCCAGTCGGCGAGCCAGGCTTGGGAGACGCTGGTCGCCGCCCGTTCCACCATCGAGAGCACGCGGACGCAAATCCGCGCCAACCAGATCGCCCTCGAGGGCGTGCAGCGCGAGGCGATCGTCGGCAGCCGCACCACGCTCGACGTGCTGAACGCCGAGCAGGCTTTGCTGAACTCGCGCGTCACCCTGGTGCAGAACCTTACCAGCCTGATCAACGCGTCCTACGCCGCCGCGGCGTCGATCGGGCGGCTGACGGCGCGCGACCTCAACCTGAACGTGCCGCTCTACGACGAGACCGCCTACTACAACGCCGTGCGGGACCGCCTGTTCGGAACCGGCGACTATGCCGTGAACCAGCCGGGCCGCTGACGATGGGCTTGCCGCCGATCCCCACACCCGCCCCCACCCAAGCGGGGGGAACCGACCCGGCCGGCGATCCGTCGATGGACGACATCCTCGCCTCCATCCGCCGCATCCTCAACGACGACGAAAAACCGAAGGACGCGCCGCCGCCCGACAACGTTCTGGTGCTCGACGCTTCGATGCTGGTGCAGGAGCCCGCTTCTTCCCCCCCAGCTTCTTCCCCCCCCGCCGCTTCCCCATCCCCAACGGTCCCCGCGCCGGAAATTTCAGTGCCGTCGATGTCTGCGCCGTCGATGCAGGCCCAGGAGCTCTCCATTCCAATGCCCGAGCCGGCGACCCCCCAGCCGTTCACGCCGCTGCCCCTACCGTTGCCGTCGCCCGACCCCTCCCCGGCACCCGAGCCCTCCCCGGCCCTGGTCGCGCCTGAAGCGGCGGCGGCGGCGGCCTCCTCGGTCAGCGCGCTGATGCGCACCCTGGCCACGGAGCGCAGCACCGCGGTGCACCGCGGCGGCCCGACCCTGGAAGACCTGGTACGGGAAGAGATGCGGCCGCTGCTCAAGCACTGGCTCGACACCCACCTGCCGCCGCTGGTGGAGCGCCTGGTGCGGGCCGAGATCGAGCGGGTGGTCAGCCGCATGGCCAACTGATCCAGGCGCGCGCTCCAGGAAGGGCGGGTCAGCGCTGCACGTAAGCCCCTTGCACGGCCGGGCCAGCGGGCTAGAAGCGAAGCCATGCTGAGCAAGAGCTTCGACCACGCCGCCATCGAACCGGAGCTGTATGCCGGCTGGGAGGGTCAGGGCGACTTCCACGCCGACCCGGCTTCGGCGGCCCGACCCTACACCATCATGATCCCGCCGCCCAACGTCACCGGCAGCCTCCATACGGGCCACGCGTTGACGATGACCTTGCAGGACACGCTCATCCGGTGGCGCCGCATGCAGGGGCGCGACGCCTTGTGGCAGCCCGGCACCGACCACGCCGGCATCGCGACGCAGATGGTGGTGGAGCGCCTGCTGCCGGCGGAAACCAGCCAGACTCGGCAGCAGCTCGGCCGCGCCGCGTTCCTTGAGCGCGTTTGGCGCTGGAAGGCAGAATCCGGCGGCGCCATCACCGCGCAGTTGCGCCGCCTCGGCGCCTCGCTCGACTGGCCGCGCGAGCGCTTCACCATGGACGAGGGCCTGTCGCAGGCGGTGCGGGAGGTGTTCGTCACCCTGCACCGGCAAGGCCTGATCTACCGTGACCGCCGGCTGGTGAACTGGGACCCGAAGTTCCAGTCCGCCATCTCGGACCTCGAGGTCGAGAGCCGCGAGGTTCGCGGCAGCCTGTGGCACCTGCGCTACCCGATCGAGGGCGAGGTGGGCCGCTTCATCGTCGTCGCCACCACCCGTCCCGAAACGATGCTCGGCGACACCGCTGTCGCTGTGCATCCGGAGGACGATCGGTACCGCGGCCTCGTCGGCCGCCATGTGGTGCTGCCCTTGACCGGGCGGCGCATCCCGATCGTCGCCGACGCCTATTCCGACCCGGAAAAGGGCACCGGCGCTGTCAAGATCACGCCCGCGCACGACTTCAACGACTTCGCGGTCGGCCAGCGCCACGGCCTGGCGATGCCCTCGGTGCTGGACCGGGAGGGCCGCGTCACGCTCGCCGAGATCGGCGGAGATGGCGCGTTCCTGCGGAGCCTGGACGGCCAGGACCGCTTCGCCGCCCGCAAGGCGATCGTGGCGGAGTTGGAGCGGCTGGAGTTGCTCGACCGGGTGGAACCGCACGTGAACCAGGTGCCGCACGGCGACCGCTCCGGCGTGCCGATCGAGCCGTTGCTGACCACGCAATGGTATTGCAACGCGGCCGAGCTGGCCAAGCCCGCCATCGCCGCGGTCGAGCAGGGCCAGACCCGCTTCGTGCCGCAACAATGGGAGAACACGTTCTTTGCCTGGATGCGCGACATCCAGCCCTGGTGCATCAGCCGCCAGCTCTGGTGGGGCCACCGGATCCCCGCCTGGTTTGGCCCGGACGGCACGCCCTTCGTCGCCCACGACGAAGCCGGGGCGGCAGCCGCGGCGCTCGCGCATTATGGCCAGCCGGAGCCGCTCGAGCAGGACCCGGACGTGCTGGACACCTGGTTCAGCTCCGCGCTGTGGCCGTTCTCGACCCTCGGCTGGCCGCAGCAGACGCCGGAACTCGCGCGCTACTACCCCGGCGACGTGCTGGTGACCGGGTTCGACATCATCTTCTTCTGGGTCGCCCGCATGATGATGATGGGCCTGCACTTCCAGAAGGCCGTGCCGTTCCACACCGTTTACGTCCACGGCCTCGTGCGCGACGAGCGCGGGCAGAAGATGTCGAAGTCCAAGGGCAACGTCATCGACCCGCTGGAGCTGATCGACCTGTACGGCGCCGACGCCCTGCGTTTCACGGTGTGCGCCCTGACCGGCCCCGGCCGCGACGTGAAGCTGGGCCGCGCGACCGTCGAGAGCTACCGCAGCTTCGTCACCAAGATCTGGAACGCCGCCCGCTTCTGCGAGATGAACGGCGTGGCGCCGGTCCCGGGGTTTAAGCCCGAGGCCGCCCGGTCTCCGCTATGCCGCTGGCTGCTCGACGCGGCGAACCAGGTGATCGCCGAGGCGGATGCGGCGCTCGAAGCCTACCGCTTCAATGACTACGCCGCCGCCTGCTACCGCATGACGTGGAACACCTATTGCGACTGGTTCCTGGAGTTCGCCAAGCCCGTCCTGCTCGGCCCCGACGGCCCGGCCAAGGATGAGGTGCGCGCCACCGCCGCCCACGTGCTTGGCGTCATCCTGCGCCTGCTGCACCCGGCGATGCCGTTCATAACCGAGCATCTGTGGGACCGGCTGGGCTATGGCCCAGCGTGCAGCCTCATCCGCGCGCCCTGGCCCGCGCCTGCCGGCGTCGATGCGCCGGAGGCGGCCCGCGCCGAGCTGGATTGGGTCGTGAGCGCTATTTCGACGATCCGGAGCGCGCGAACCGAATATGGCGTGCCGCCGTCACGCAAGCTGGTCGGCTATCTGCGCGCCGGCCGTTCGCTGGGCGGGTGGGCGGCGGCGATCGAGCGGCTTTCGAACACGGGCGTGGAGCCGGTCGGGATCAGGGACGGGGCGCATGACCTTCTTGCGGCCGGGTCGATCCAGCTTGCCGTGGGCGACGCCGAAATCTGGCTGCAACTGGCCGGCGTCGACCTGGATGCAGAGCGCGCCCGGTTGGACCGGGACCGGGTGAAGGCGCTGGCCGAGGCCGAGAAGGTGATCCGCAAGCTGGCCAACGACGACTTCGTGCGCCGCGCCAAGCCCGAGGTGGTCGAGGAGAACCGCGAGCGCCTGGCCACGCATCGCGCTGAGGCCGAACGGCTCGCCACCGCCATCGCCCGCATTGCGCCGGCCGCGGCCGAATGAGCTGGTTCTGCACGAAAAGGGAGAAACCATGTTGAAGAAGCGCTGGGACAAGTCCCGCATGCCGTCGCGCCACGTGACCGAAGGCCCCGGCCGGGCGCCGCATCGCTCGTACTATTACGCGATGGGCCTCACCGAGGATGAGATCAACCAGCCCTTCGTCGGCGTCGCCACCTGCTGGAACGAAGCCGCGCCCTGCAACATCGCCCTCAGCCGCCAAGCCCAGTCGGTCAAGCGTGGCGTCGCCGAAAGCGGCGGCACGCCTCGGGAATTCACCACCATCACCGTCACCGACGGCATCGCCATGGGCCACCAGGGCATGAAGTCCTCCCTGGTCTCCCGCGAGGTCATCGCCGACAGCGTCGAGCTGACCGTCCGCGGCCATTGCTATGACGCGCTGGTGGGCCTCGCCGGCTGCGACAAGTCGCTGCCCGGCATGATGATGGCCATGCTGCGCCTCAATATCCCCAGCGTGTTCATGTACGGCGGCAGCATCCTGCCCGGAACCTACAAGGGCCGCGACGTGACCGTGGTGGACGTGTTCGAGGCCGTGGGCCAGCACGCCGCCGGCAACATGAGCGACGCCGACCTGCACGAGCTGGAATGCGTCGCCTGCCCGAGCGCCGGGGCCTGCGGCGGCCAGTTCACCGCCAACACCATGGCGACCGTCAGCGAGGCGATCGGCCTGGCCCTGCCGGGCTCCGCCGGCTCCCCTGCGCCCTATGAGGACCGCGACCGCTGGGCGGTCGAATCCGGCCGCGCCGTCATGGCCCTCATCGAAAGCGGCCTCCGTCCGCGCGACATCGTGACCCGGCGCGCCCTCGAAAACGCGGCCGTGGTGGTCGCGGCAACCGGCGGCAGCACCAACGCCGGGCTGCATCTGCCGGCGCTGGCGCACGAGGCCGGCATCGTCTTCACGATGGACGACGTGGTCGAGATCATGCGCCGCACACCCTACATCGCCGACCTCAAGCCCGGCGGGAAATACGTCGCCCTCGATGTCCACCGCGTGGGCGGCATCCCGGTGATCCTCAAGGCGCTCATGGACGGCGGGCTGCTGCACGGCGACTGCATCACCGTGTCTGGCAAGACCATCGCCGAGAACCTGAAGGACGTGGTGTTCCCGACCGGCCAGGACGTGATCTACCCGGTCTCGCGCGCGATCAGCACCACCGGCGGCGTAGTCGGCCTGCGCGGCAACCTGGCCCCCGACGGCGCAATCGTCAAAATCGCCGGCATGCAGGTGCTGCAGTTCGAAGGCACCGCGCTGTGCTTCGACAGCGAGGAGGAGGCGTTCCAGGCAGTGAACGACCGCGCCTACAAGGCCGGGGACGTGATCGTCGTGCGCTACGAGGGGCCGAAGGGCGGCCCGGGCATGCGCGAGATGCTCTCCACGACCTCGGCCATCTATGGCCAGGGCATGGGCGACAAGGTGGCGCTGATCACCGATGGCCGGTTCAGCGGCGCCACGCGCGGCTTCTGCGTGGGCCATGTGGGGCCGGAAGCGGCGGTCGGCGGCCCGATCGCCCTGCTGCGCAACGGCGACCGCATCCGCATGGACGCGGAGCGCGGCACCATGGAGGTGCTGCTCTCGGACGAGGAGCTGGCCAGCCGCCGGGCTGCGTGGACGCCGCGGACCACCGACTACAACAGCGGCGCCATCTGGAAATTCGCCCAGACCGTCGGCCCCGCGCACCTGGGCGCCGTCACCCACCCGGGCGGTGCGGCGGAGACGCACTGCTACGCGGACATCTGACCGGCGGGCCTTGAACGACGCACCCATCTTCGATGCCGCCGCCTTCCGCCTCACGGCGGAGCAGGGGGGCCTGCTCGACCGGGTGCGCGCGCTGGCCGCCAGCCGCTTTGCCGCCCGGGCGGCCGAGTACGATCGCGAGGCGCGGTTCCCGACCGAGAACTACCGGGACCTGCGCGACGCCGGGCTGCTCGCGATCTGCATTCCCCGCGCCCAGGGCGGCCTGGGGGCCAGCTACCTGACATACGCGCTGGCCGGCGCCGAAATCGGGCGGTATTGCGGCGCCACCGCGCTCTCATGGAACATGCACGTCTGTTCCACCTTGTGGTCCGGCGCGCTGGCCGACGACCTGGACATGGCCCCCGAGGAGCGGGCGGCGCATGAACGCCGCCGTGCCCTGCATTACCGGCGGATCGTGGACGAGGGCGCCATCTACTCGCAGCCGTTCAGCGAGGGCGGGGCGGCGTCCGCCGGGGCGTCCGCGTTCGGCACCGAGGCACGCCCGGTCGAGGGCGGCTGGCAAGTCACGGGCAAGAAGATCTTCGCCAGCCTGTCCGGCCACGCCGACTACTACGGCATCCTGTGCACCGAACTGGCAGGCGACGCCAAGCCGTCCCGCCGCAACACGCTATACCTCGCCATCCCCGCCCGGGCCGAAGGCGTGACGGTATCCGGCGAGTGGGACCCGCTGGGCATGCGCGGCACCGTATCCCGCACCCTCCACTTCCAGGGCGTGTTCGTGCCGCACGATGCGGCGCTGATGCCGCGGGGCGCGTATTTCCAGGCGGCCTCGCGCTGGCCGCACATGTTCCTGACCTTGTCGCCGACCTACATGGGCTTGGCGCAGGCGGCGTACGACTTCACCGTCCGCTATCTGCGGGGCGAGGTGCCGGGCACGCCGCCGGTCAAGCGGCGCATGTACCCGACCAAGCAACTCGCGGTGGCCGAGATGCGGGTGAAGCTGGAGATGGCCAAGGCGCTCTGGTTCCAAGCGGTGGGCGAGGCCGGGCCGGACCCGTCGAAGGAGCAGGTGATGCGCGCCTGGTGCGCCCAATACACGGTCATGGAGACGGCCAACGACCTCGCCCGCCTCGCCATCCGCACCTGCGGCGGCCAGGGCATGCTGCGCAGCCTGCCGCTCGAACGGCTCTATCGCGACAGCCGTTGCGGCAGCCTGATGCTGCCCTGGACGGCTGAGCTGTGCATGGACCGGCTCGGCCGCGCCACGCTGTACGAGGACGGCGAGGCCGACGATTGAACCGGCGCGCCTGATGCGGCAACGTAAGGGATGAGCTGCTTCTGCCGCACCACTTTGGGCGCGCTGGCCCTTCCAGGACTGAGCGTGGCGGCCTCGGTGAACCTGTCGGCCAGCGCCTCCGCGGCGATGGCGCTCAGCGCGCAGCTCAGCCTCGGCATCCCCGGCCTGCCCGCCGGCTGGCTGTCGTTGCCGCTGCCGCAGCTCAGCCTGTCGGCCAGCGCCGTCGCCAGCATCTCGGCCATAGCGTCGTTCCGCGCCCAGGCCATGCTGCAACTCGGCATCGACCTCACGACGTCCCTGGGCGTCACCGCCATGGCCCGGCTGGCGGCCACGCTGGACGCGCGCATGTCGGCCATCGCCGCGCTCGACCTCAACTTGGCGCCATGGATCCAACTGGCCGAGCTGAACGCCGCCACGCTCAGCCTCACCGCCGCCCTCTCGGCCTCGGCGTCCCTGGCCGTGGTCGTCACCCCGCCCGAATGGATGGACTTCTCGCTCAACCTGGGCGCGCTTTCCATGCTGCTGAGCGCATCGGCGCAGCTCGGGGTCAGCATCTCGGCAGACTTCTCCGCCGCGGTCCAGGCGATCGCCAGCATCTCGCTGCCCGCGCTGCCGACGGCCAACCTGATGCTGATGTGCGAGTTATCGGCCGGGCTGTCAGCGGTGGCGCAGTTGGGCTTGAGCCTCGGCGTGAACCCCTTGGAGATCGGCTTTGCCGGCATCCAGGCGATGGTGGCGGCCAATTTCTCGGCCATGGTGTCGTTGGCGGCGAGCCTGGGGATCAATCTCTCCTTGGCGCTGCCGACCATCCCGGGGCTGCCGAGCTTCGCGCTCAGCGCCACCATACAGGCGGCCCTCGCGCTGAACGCCTCGGCCGTGGCCGCGCTCAGCCTGGACGTCGGCCTCTCCGCCTCGCTCGCGGTCGGCCTGAGCGTCAGCGCGTTTGCGGCGAACCTCTCGGCGGCGCTGGGCGTCAATGTCGCCCTCTCGCCGTGTGCGATCTGCGACGCGCGGGCGATCATGGCGGCGCTGAGCGTCTCGGCGTGACGCTCGCCGATTTGGTGGAACTGCATGCCGCGGCGACGCCGGACAAGGCGGCGATCGAGCACCCGGGTGGCCGGCTGACCTACGCGGCCCTGGCCCAGCGGGTGGCCGATGCGGCGCAGGGCCTGGCCAGCCTGGGCGTCGTCCACGGCGACCGGGTCGCGGTGCTGGCGTACAACCACCCGGACACCTTGGTGCTGCTGCTCGCCTGCGCGCGGCTGGGCGCGCTGCTGATGCCGCTGAACTGGCGGCTGGCCCCCTCGGAACTGGCCTGGATCATCGCCGACGCCAGCCCGCGCGTTCTGTTCGCCGACGCCGCCAATGCTGGCGCGGCGCCGGGTGCGCGCCCGCTGGCAGAGCTGCCGCTAGGCGGCCCGGCGCCGGGCCGCAGCCCGCGCGCGGGCCACGACCAGCCGTTGCTGCTCATCTACACCAGCGGCGCCACCGGGCGGCCGAAGGGCGCGGTGCTGACCGGCCAGGCGCTGATGGCCAACGCCGCCATGAGCCGGCACATGCACGCCATGACCGCGGCAGACCGGGTACTGACGGTGCTGCCGCTGTTCCATGTCGGCGGGCTGAACATCCAGACCACGCCGGCGCTGCTGACCGGGGCGACCGTGGTCCTGCACCCCCGCTTCGAGGCCGGCGCGGCCCTCGCGGCCATCGCGGCGGACCGGCCTAGCTTGACGGTGCTGGTGCCCAGCACGCTCGCCGCCTTGATCGCGCATCCCGGCTGGCCCGGCGCCGATCTCTCCAGCCTCCGGGCCGTCACCACTGGCTCCACCCTGGTGCCGGAGTCCTCGATCCGGCCCTTCGTGGCGCGTGGCGTGCCGGTGCTGCAGGTGTACGGCTCCACCGAAACCGCCCCGATCGCGATCTACACGACCATCGGCGCGGGCGCGCCGCCCGGCAGCACGGGGCGGCCGGGCCCGTTATGCGAGGCGCAGGTGGTCGATGGCGGGGGCGCGGAGCAACCGCCGGGCCGCGACGGAGAAATCCTGCTGCGGGGCCCCGCCCTGTTTGCAGGCTATTGGAACAACCCGGCCGCAAGCGCCGAGGCCCTGCATGGCGGCTGGTTCCACACCGGCGACATCGGCCGCCGCGACGCCGACGGGTCCTGGTGGGTGCATGACCGCAAGACCAACCTGATCGTCTCCGGCGGCGAGAACGTCTACCCGGCCGAAATCGAGCGCGTGCTGCACGACCATCCGGCCGTGCTGGAAGCCGCGGTGCTGGGCGTGCCCGACCCGCGCTGGCAGGAGGCGCCGGTGGCCTTCGTGGTGCTCCGTCCCGGCATGGCCTGCACCGAAGCCGAGCTGATCGAGCATGTCCGGGCCGAGCTGGCACGCTTCAAGACGCCGCGGAGCATACGGTTCGCCGCCGCCCTGCCGCGCAACGCCATGGGCAAGGTGCAACTCGGCGAACTGCGCGCGCTTTGCTAGCCGACCGCATCGAGGGCAAGTGGCTGGACGCCTTCCGCGAGGTGTTCGCGGCCTGCGGCGTCCAGCCCGGCGAGGCCGTGGCGATCCTGAGCGAGACGCAAAGCCGCGCGCTGAACGTTCACCTGGCGGAGCTGGCGCTGCATGGGCTGGGCGCGCGCGCCTTCCACCTCGTCGTGCCGACGCCGCGCAACCCGCACCCGGTGCCGGTGCGCTCCACGGGCGCGAGCGAAGCCATCGGCGGCCTGGCGCCGGTTCTGGCCGCGCTGGAGCGGGCAGGGCTGGTTGTGGACCTCACGCTCGAGGGCCTGATGCATGCGCGGGAGACCTCCGCCATCCTGAAGGCGGGCGCGCGCATCCTGCACATCAGCAACGAGCATCCCGAGGCGCTGGAGCGGCTGCGGCCCGACCCTGCGCTGGAGGCCGAAGTGCGCCATGCCGCCCGGCGTCTCCGCGGCGCCGCCACCATGCGGGTCACGTCCCGGGCAGGCACGGCGCTCACCATCGACCTCCGGGGCGCAAGCACGGCGGCCGTCTGGGGCTGGACCAGCAAACCCGGCACCCTGGCCCATTGGCCCGGCGGCCTCGTGGCGGCCTTCCCCGCCGCCGGCGCCGTGGACGGCGTGCTGGCGCTGGACCGGGGCGACCTGAACCTGACCTTCAAGCGCTACCTGGACTCCCCCGTGCGCCTGGTAATCGAGCGGGACCACGTGGTGGCCGTCGAGGGCGAGGGCACGGATGCCGCTCTGATGCGCGGCTATCTCGAGGCTTGGGGCGACCCCAATGCCTACGCGGTCAGCCATGTCGGCTGGGGCCTGAACCGCCGGGCGCGGTACGAGGCGCTGGCGATGTACGGACGGCGCGACACGAACGGCACCGAGCTTCGGGCGGCGGCCGGCAATTTCCTGTTCAGCACGGGCGCCAACGAATTCGCCGGCCGGCACACGGCCGGGCACTTCGACCTGCCGGTGATGAACGCGACCATAGCGCTTGACGGGCTGGCGGTGGTGCAGGACGGGGTTCTGCAAACCGGCTCCTGATCCCTCCATGGGGGCAGGCCTTTCGCCTTCGCAGATGCAGCAACGATTTTGGTTGCGCAGTTCTGGTATACGATATACCTGCTGCCGCCAGAACGACGCCGCCGGAAAGGCGGCACGATCGGGGAAACGCATGACGGCCGCCTTGCCATCGCTGAAGCTGGGTCCGCTGGACATGAGCGCGGGCCTCCGCCGCCTGGCCACGGACGCGATCAAGCGCGCGATCACCGAGATGGACATTTACGGCCACCCCGGCGACATCCGGCTTGATGAGCGCCAGTTGAGCCAGGACTTGGGCGTCAGCCGGACGCCGATCCGCGAGGCGCTCGGCTTCCTCGAGCAGGAAGGCTTCGTCCGATCGGTGCCGCGCCGGGGCGTGTTCGTGGTGCGAAAGAGCAAAGCCGAGATCCTCGACATGATCCTGGTCTGGGCCGCCATCGAGAGCATGGCCGCCCGGCTGGCCGCCGAGCGGGGCACCACCGCCCAGCAGCAGGCGTTGCGCACCCTTTTTTCCGCCTTCGAGAGCGATCCGTCGGCGCACTTGCACGAGTATTCCCAGGCCAACATGGAGTTCCATAAGGCCATCATCCGCATGGGCGGCTGCACGCTCATGACGGAGCTGACCGACACCCTGTTCATTCACATGCGTGCGGTGCGCGCAGTGACCATGGGCTGGGACGATCGGGCGCGGCGCAGCCTTGCCGACCACCTGAACATCATCGCGGCCCTCGAGCAGCGCGATGCAGACCTGGCCGAGCGGCTGGTGCGCGAGCACACGTTCGGCCTGGCCGCCCATATCGAAGCCCATGGCGGCCTGCTCGACGCCGCAGCCTAACAATTCTCGGAGGAACAGAATGTCAGCCACAGCGCGGACCATCGATGCCGATGCCATTGAAGTCGACGCACCACAGGCCCTCACGGACGGCTTCCACCTCGTCATCGACGCGCTCAAGCTGAACGGCATCGGCACGATCTACGGCGTGCCTGGCATCCCGATCACCGACCTGGGCCGCATGGCGCAGGCAGAGGGCATGCGCGTCATATCGTTCCGCCACGAGCAGAACGCGGGCAACGCGGCGGCCATCGCCGGCTTCCTGACCAAGATGCCGGGCATTTGCCTTACGGTGTCGGCGCCGGGCTTCCTGAACGGCCTGGCGGCGCTGGCCAATGCCACCACCAACTGCTTCCCGATGATCCTGATCTCAGGCTCCTCCGAGCGCGAGATCGTCGACCTGCAGCAGGGCGACTACGAGGAGATGGACCAGCTTGCCATCGCCAAGCCGCTCTGCAAGGCGGCGTATCGCGTGCTGCACGCCGCCGACATCGGCATCGGCGTGGCGCGCGCGATCCGCGCCGCCGTGTCTGGCCGTCCCGGCGGCGTGTATCTCGACCTGCCGGCCAAGCTGTTCTCCCAGGTCATCGATGCCGCCCTGGGCGCCCGGTCGCTCGTCAAGGTCATCGACCCCGCGCCTGCCCAGCTTCCCGCGCCCGCGGCCGTCAAGCGTGCGATCGAGGTGCTGAAGGGCGCCAAGCGCCCGCTGATCATCCTCGGCAAGGGCGCCGCCTACGCACAGGCCGACGCCGACATCCGCGCCCTGGTCGAAACGAGCGGCATCCCCTACGTGCCGATGAGCATGGCCAAGGGCCTGCTGCCCGACACCCATCCGCTATCGGCGGGCGCCGCGCGCTCGACGGCGCTGAAGCAAGCCGACGTGGTGCTGCTGGTCGGCGCCCGCCTCAACTGGCTGCTGTCGCACGGCAAGGGCAAGACGTGGGGCGAGCCCGGCACCCAAAAGTTCATCCAGATCGACATCGAGCCGCGCGAGATGGACAGCAACGTCGAGATCGCCGCCCCGCTGGTCGGCGACATCGGCTCCTGCGTTTCCGCGCTGCTCCAAGCCATGGACGGCGCATGGCAGGCCCCGCCGGCCGAGTGGACCGACGCCATCAAGGCGCGCAAGGACGCCAACATCGCCAAGATGGCGCCGAAGCTGATGAAGAACACCGCGCCGATGGACTTCCACAGCGCGCTCGGCGCGCTCCGCACCGTCATCAAGGAGCGGCCGGACGCCATCCTGGTCAACGAAGGCGCCAACACGCTCGACCTCGCGCGCGGCATCATCGACATGTATCAGCCGCGCAAGCGCCTGGATGTCGGCACCTGGGGCATCATGGGCATCGGCATGGGCTTCGCCATCGCCGCGGCGGTCGAGACCGGCAAGCCCGTGCTCGCCGTGGAGGGCGACAGCGCCTTCGGCTTCTCCGGCATGGAGGTGGAGACGATCTGCCGGTACAACCTGCCGGTCTGCGTGGTCATCTTCAACAACAACGGCATCTACCGCGGCACCGACGTGAACCCCACGGGCGGTTCGGATGCAGCGACGACCGTGTTCGTCAAGGAAGCGCGCTACGACAAGATGATGGAGGCCTTTGGCGGCGTCGGCGTCAATGCGACGACGCCCGACGAGTTGAAGCGCGCCGTGGACGCGGCGATGGACTCCGGCAAGCCGACCCTGATCAACGCGGTGATCGACCCGGCGGCGGGCAGCGAGAGCGGCAACATCGGCAGCCTTAACCCGCAAAGCGTGCTTCGCAAGAAATAGTCCGGGCTCGATTGGGGCCTATTCCGCAACAACGGGGTCATACAATGAAGGCACTTGACGGCGTCAAGATACTCGACTTCACCCACGTGCAGTCGGGACCGACCTGCACGCAACTACTGGCGTTCATGGGCGCGGACGTGATCAAGGTGGAGCGGCCGGGCGTGGGCGACATCACCCGCGGCCAACTGCGCGACGTGCCGGACGCGGACAGCCTGTATTTCACGATGCTGAACCACAACAAGCGGTCGATCACCATCGACAGCAAGCATCCGCGCGGCAAGGAAGTGCTGGAAGAGTTGGTCCGCACCTGCGACGTGATGGTGGAGAACTTCGCCCCGGGCGCGCTCGACCGCATGGGCTTTACCTGGGAGCGCGTGCAGGCGCTGAACCCGCGCATGATCCTGGCCTCGGTGAAGGGCTTCGGCCCCGGCCCGTACGAGGACTGCAAGGTGTACGAGAACGTGGCGCAGTGCGCCGGCGGCTCGGCCAGCACCACCGGCTTCGATGACGGCCCGCCGCTGGTGACCGGCGCGCAGATCGGCGACAGCGGCACCGGGCTGCATTTGGCCCTCGGCATCGTGGCGGCGCTGTATCAGCGCAACACCTCCGGCCGCGGCCAGAAGGTGCTGGCCTCGATGCAGGACGGCGTGCTGAACTTGTGCCGGGTCAAGCTGCGCGACCAGCAGCGGCTGGCGCACGGGCCGCTCAAGGAGTTCCCGCAATTCCCGGATGGCGAGTTCGGCGAGGCCGTGCCGCGCGCCGGCAACGCCTCGGGCGGCGGCCAGCCCGGCTGGATCCTGAAGTGCAAGGGCTGGGAGACCGACCCCAACGCCTACATCTACTTCATCACCCAGGCCCCGGTTTGGGAAGCGATCTGCGACGTGATCGGCGAGCCCGGCTGGAAGACCGACCCCGGCTACGCCAAGCCCGGCGCCCGCCTGCCGAAGCTGAAGGCGATCTTTGCCCGCATCGAACAGTGGACCATGACCAAGACCAAGTTCGAGGCCATGGACGAACTGAACGAGCACGACATCCCGTGCGGCCCCATCCTGTCGATGAAGGAGATCGCCGAGGACGAGTCGCTGCGCGCCACCGGCACCGTCGTCGAGGTCGATCACCCCGTCCGGGGCAAGTACCTGACCGTGGGCAACCCGATCAAGATGTCGGACAGCGCCACGGACGTGACCCGGTCGCCGCTGCTCGGCGAACACACCGACGAGATCCTGCGCGAGGTGCTGCAGTTCGATGCAGAGCGGATCGCGTCGATCCAGGCTTCGGGCGCCCTCGGCGCACCGGCTCCGCGCATGGCCGCGGAATAAGGAGACAGCAATGCTCGACACAACCCAAACCGCACGGGACACCGTCCGCAAGATACTGGACGCGGTGCGCGCCGACGGCCGCGACAGCCTGACGGCGCCGGAAGGCAAGCTGGTCTGCGACGCCTACGGCATCTCGGTGCCGCAGGAAGGCGTCGCCACCTCGGCCGAGGAGGCCGTGAAGCTCGCCTCCACCATGGGTTCGGCGGTGCTCAAGATCGTCTCGCCGGACATCCTGCACAAGACGGAGGCCGGCGGCGTGCTGGTCGGCCTCAAGACCGCCGAGGAGGTCCGCACGGGCTACGACACCATCCTGGCGAACGCCAAGAAGTACAAGGCCGACGCCAAGATCCTCGGCGTGCAGGTCCAGCAGATGATTTCCGGCGGCCAGGAAGTGATCGTCGGCGCGGTGACCGACGACAGCTTCGGCAAGCTGGTGGCCTTCGGGCTCGGCGGCGTGCTGGTGGAAGTGCTCAAGGACATCACCTTCCGCCTGGCGCCCGCCAGCAACGACGACGCGCTGTCCATGATGGACGGGCTGCAGGCGGCCGAGATGCTGAAGGGCGTGCGCGGCAGCGAGCCGGTCAACCGCGAGGCGCTGAGCATGCTCATCGTGCGGGTGTCCGAGCTGGTGAGCGACTTCCCGGAAATTTCCGAGATGGACCTCAACCCGGTGTTCGCCTCCGCCAAGGGCGCCATCGCCGCCGACGTGCGGATCGTGGTGGACTTCGCCCCCAAGGAGCCGCGCCATCGCCCGGCGCACGACGAGATCGTGACCGCGATGAACCGCATCATGCGCCCGGACTCGGTCGCCGTGATCGGCGCCTCGGCCGAGGACGGCAAGATCGGCAACTCCGTGATGAAGAACCTCATCAACGGCGGCTACCAGGGCAAGATCTACCCGATCCACCCGAAGGCGACCGAGATCATGGGCCACCAGGCCTACAAGTCGGTCAAAGACGTGCCGGGCACGATCGACGTCGCCGTGTTCTGCATTCCGGCCAAGTTCGTGGCAGCCGCGCTGATCGAGTGCGGCGAGAAGGCCATCTCGGGCGCGGTGCGGATCCCCTCGGGCTTCGCCGAGACCGGCAACGAGGCAGGCCAGCTCGAAATCCAGCAGATCGGCCGCAAGTACAACATCCGCCTCATGGGCCCGAACATCTACGGGTTCTACTACACGCCGAAAAACCTCTGCGCGACGTTCTGCACCGCCTATGACGTGCGCGGCCACGCGGCGTTGTCGTCGCAGTCGGGCGGCATCGGCATGGCGATCATCGGCTTCAGCCGCTCGGCCAAGATGGGCGTCTCGGCGATCGTGGGCCTCGGCAACAAGTCCGACATCGACGAGGACGACCTGCTGACCTTCTTCGAGCAGGACGACGAGACGCACATCATCGCCCAGCATTGCGAGGACCTGAAGGACGGCCGCTCGTTCGCCGAGGTGGCGTCGCGCGTCTCCAAGAAGAAGCCGATCGTGATGCTGAAGGCGGGCCGCACCTCCGCCGGCGCCAAGGCCGCCAGCAGCCACACCGGCGCGCTGGCCGGCAACGACAAAATCTACGAAGACGTGTTGGCCCAATGCGGCGTCATCCGCGCCCGCAGCCTGCGCGACATGCTGGAGTTCACCCGCGGCATCCCGGTGATGCCGACGCCGAAGGGCGAGAACGTGCTCATCATCACCGGCGCCGGCGGTTCCGGCGTGCTGCTGTCCGACGCCTGCGTCGACAACGGCCTGAACCTGATGGCGATGCCGGACGACCTCAACGCAGCGTTCATGAAGTTCATCCCGCCGTTCGGCGCGGCCGGCAACCCGGTGGACATCACCGGCGGCGAGCCGCCGATGACCTACGCCAACACGGTGCGGCTGGGCCTGACGGACGACCGCATCCACGCGCTGATCCTGGGCTACTGGCACACGATCGTGACGCCGCCGATGGTGTTCGCCAAGCTGATGGTCGAGACGGTGAACGACATGAAGTCGAAGGGGATCAGCAAGCCTGTCGTAGCCTCGCTGGCCGGCGACGTGCAGGTGGAAGAAGCGGCCGAATACCTCTACGCCCACGGCATCCCGGCCTACGCCTACTCCACCGAGATCCCGGTCGCGGTGCTGGGCGCAAAATACAAGTGGGCTCGTGGCGCGGGGTTGATCAAGTGAACATTCACGAATACCAAGCCAAAGAGTTGCTGCGCGGCTATGGCGTAGCCGTGCTGGACGGCCACGTCGCCTGGACGCCGGACGAGGCGGAACAGGCGGCGGGCAAGCTGCCCGGGCCGATCTACGTGGTGAAGTCGCAGATCCACGCGGGTGGCCGCGGCGCCGGCAAGTTCGAGGGCGACCCGGCCGGCAAGGGCGGCGTCCGCCTCGCCAAGTCGGCCGCGGAGGCGCGCGAGGCGGCCGAGGCGATGATCGGCAACACGCTGATCACCAAGCAGACCGGCGAGGCCGGCCGCCGGGTCAGCCGCGTGTATGTCGAGGCTGGCTGCGACATCAAGCGGGAGCTCTACCTCTCCTTGCTGGTGGACCGCGAGACCGGCCAGGTCACCATCGTCGCCAGCACCGAGGGCGGGATGGAGATCGAGCACGTCGCCGAGTCGCAGCCCGAGCGCATCGTGCGGGTCGCGGTCGATCCCGCTTCGGGCATCTCCGGCTTCCATACGCGCAAGCTGGCGTTCGCGCTGAAGCTCGAGGGCAAGCAGGTCGGCGTGTTCAGCAAGTTCGTCATGGCCATGTACAAGGCCTTTACGGACCTCGACTGCGCCGTCATCGAGATCAACCCCCTGGTGGTGACCGGGGCGGGCGAGGTGGTGGCCTTGGACGCGAAGGTCAGCTTCGACGACAACGCGCTGTATCGGCATCCGGAGTTGGAGAAGCTGCGGGACGAGGCGGAGGAAGATCCCAAGGAGCTGGAGGCCGCCAAGTACAGCCTGAACTACATCGCGCTCGACGGCACGATCGGCTGCATGGTGAACGGCGCCGGCCTGGCGATGGCCACGATGGACATCATCAAGCTGTATGGCGGCAGCCCGGCCAACTTCCTCGACGTGGGCGGCGGCGCCACCAAGGAGCGGGTCACGGCAGCGTTCAAGATCATCCTGTCGGACCCGAACGTCGAAGGCATCCTGGTCAACATCTTCGGCGGCATCATGCGCTGCGACGTGATCGCCGAAGGCGTGGTTGCCGCGGCCCGGGAAGTCAGCCTGGGCGTGCCGCTGGTGGTGCGCCTGGAGGGCACGAACGTCGATCTCGGCAAGGAAATCCTGGCCAAGTCCGGCCTGCCGATCGTGAGTGCCGACAACCTGGCCGACGCCGCCGAGAAGGTCGTCCGCGCCGTGAAGGAAGCCGCATAATGTCCGTTCTCGTGGACGCCAACACGCGCGTCATCACCCAGGGCTTCACCGGCGCCCAGGGCACGTTCCACTCGGAACAAGCCATCGCCTACGGCACCAAGGTCATGGGCGGGGTCACGCCCGGCAAGGGCGGCACCAAGCATCTCGACCTGCCGGTGTTCGACACCGTGGCGGAAGCCGTGCACGTGACCGGCGCCAACGCGACGGCCATCTACGTGCCGCCGCCGTTTGCCGCCGACGCCATCCTGGAAGCGATCGACGCCGGCATCCCGCTGGTGATCTGCATCACCGAGGGCATCCCAGTGCTGGACATGGTGCGGGTCAAGCGCGCGCTCTCGGGCAGCAAGTCCCGCCTGATCGGGCCGAATTGCCCGGGCGTGATCACGCCCGAGGCCTGCAAGATCGGCATTATGCCCGGCCACATCCACCGCCGCGGCAGTGTCGGCATCGTCAGCCGCAGCGGCACCCTGACCTACGAGGCGGTGGCGCAGACGACCGCGGCCGGCCTCGGCCAGACCACCTGCGTCGGCATCGGCGGCGACCCGGTGAAGGGCACCGACTTCATCGAGGTGCTCGAACTGTTCCTGGCTGACGACGAGACCGAGAGCATCATCATGATCGGCGAGATCGGCGGCAACAGCGAGACCGAGGCGTCCGAGTTCATCGCCCGCAGCGGGACCAAGAAGCCGGTGGTGGGGTTCATCGCCGGCGCCACGGCCCCGCCGGGCCGCCGCATGGGCCATGCCGGCGCCGTGATCAGCGGCGGCAAGGACACCGCCGAGGCGAAGTTCGAGGCGATGCGCAAGGCCGGCATCCACGTCGCCGAGAGCCCGGCCGCGCTGGGCAGCACCATGGTACGCGCACTCAAAGGCTGAACTGGCCGCAGACACGCAGAAGCGTGCACGGGGAACAACGGAGCGAATATGTCAGCAAGTTTGACGGCCGGACGGCCGGCGACCAATCGATGGATGCAACTGCTCTTCGGCGTGATCTGCATGATGCTGATCGCCAACCTGCAATATGGCTGGACGCTGTTCGTCCAGCCCATCCGCCAGGCGCATGGCTGGAGCATCGCCGAAATCCAGTGGGCGTTCAGCATCTTCATCGCGCTGGAAACCTGGCTGACACCGGCCGGCGGCTGGATGGTTGACAGCTTGGGCGCCAAGCGCGGGCCGAAGTTCACCATCGCGATCGGCGGCATCATGGTCGCCATCGGCTGGACGTTGAACGCCTACGCCGAATCGTTGACGCTGCTGTACCTAGGCGCCGCGGTGTCCGGCGTCGGCGCCGGGTTCATCTACGCCACCTGCGTCGGCAGCGCGGTAAAGTGGTTCCCCGATCGGCGCGGCCTTGCCGTCGGCTGCACGGCGGCCGGGTTCGGCGCCGGCGCTGCCGTCACCATCATCCCGATCAAGATGATGATCGAGAGCAGCGGATACGCCCATACCTTCCTGGTGTTCGGCATCGTGCAGGGCCTGCTGCTGTTCATCATGGCCTGGATGCTGCGCTACCCGGAGCCCGGGGAGGTCCCGGCTGTGCCCTCGAAGAACGTCCAGCAGTCCAGCCGCAGCTTTACGCCGCGCGAGGTGTTGGCCAGCCCGGTGTTCTGGCTGCTGTATGTGATGTTCGTGATGGTCTCATCGAGCGGCCTGATGGCGACCGCGCAGTTGGCCCTCATCGCGGCCGACTTCGGGATTGACAAGACGATCCTGCTGGGCGGTGCCTCGGTGCTGGCGGTCGCACTGGTGGTGGACAACATCGCCAACGGCGGCGCGCGGCCGTTCTTCGGCTGGGTGTCGGACCAGATCGGCCGCGAGAACACGATGATCATCGCCTTCTCCCTTGGCGGGGCGTCATACCTGCTGCTGGGGTCCGTGGGTCACCAGCCCTGGCTGTTCGTGCTGTTCGCGGCACTGATCTTCTTCACCTGGGGTGAGATCTTCAGCCTGTTCCCGTCCACCTGCACGGATGCGTTCGGGTCGAAATACGCCACGACCAACACCGCCCTCCTCTACACGGCCAAGGGCACGTCCGCGTTGCTAGTGCCGTTCTCCAACGTGATCAAGACGGCATCGGGCAGTTGGTACACGGTGTTCCTGGTGGCGGCGATCATGAACTTCGTCGTCGTCGCACTGGCCATGTTCGTGCTGCGGCCGCTCCGCCGCACGCAGGACAACGCCTCGGACGCCATGATGGCTCAAGCCAAGGCGGCGCAATAGGCGCGGCCCTACCGAGCCCGGCGGCGGCCCGCTTTCCGCTTGTCCGGGTCCCAACCACCGCCGCCGGGGCCGAGAGGCTCCGGCGTGCGGTCTTTTTTGGGCCGGCCGCCGAAGGCCATCGGACTGGCGGGCGGCGGCGGTAGGCCGAGGTCGAGCGCCTCCAGCCGCTTGATCTCGTCCCGCAGCCGGGCGGCCGTCTCGAACTCCAGATCGGCCGCCGCGGCGCGCATCCGCTTTTCAAGCTCCGCGATGCCGGTTTTGAGGTCCTTGCCGACCAGGTCGGTCAGGCCCGCATCCTTGACGGGCGCGACCGTCACGTAATCCTGCTCGTACACCGAGCGCAGCGCCTCGCCGATATGGCTGCGGACGCTGACCGGAGTGATGCCATGCGCCTCGTTCCAGGCGCGCTGCTTGTTGCGGCGGCGCTCCGTCTCCTCGATGGCAAAGCGCAGGCTGCGCGTCATCACATCGGCATAAAGCACCACGCGGCCATCCACGTTGCGGGCGGCGCGGCCGATGGTCTGCACCAGGCTGGTCTGGCTGCGCAGGAATCCCTCCTTGTCGGCATCGAGGATAGCGACCAGGGCGCATTCCGGGATGTCGAGCCCTTCGCGAAGCAGGTTGATGCCGACCAGCACGTCGAATACGCCGAGGCGAAGGTCGCGGATGATCTCGATGCGCTCGAGGGTGTCGACGTCGGAGTGCAGGTAGCGGACCTTGACGCCGTTCTCCGTCATGTACTCGGTCAGGTCCTCGGCCATGCGCTTGGTGAGCGTGGTGACCAGGATGCGGCCGCCGCCGCCGATGACCAGGCGGCACTCGGCCAGCAGGTCGTCCACCTGCCGCTCGACGGGGCGGATTTCGGTGACCGGGTCGATCAGGCCGGTGGGGCGGATGACCTGCTCCGCGAAGGCGCCGCCGGTGCGCTCCATCTCCCACGGGCCCGGCGTCGCCGAAACGAACATGGTCTGCGGACGGAAGGTGTCCCACTCCTCGAACCGCAACGGGCGGTTGTCGAGGCAACTGGGCAGGCGGAAGCCGAACTCGGACAGAATCCCCTTGCGCGCAGCGTCGCCGCGCGACATGCCGCCGATCTGCGGCACGGTGACGTGACTCTCGTCCACGATCAGCATGGCATTTTCCGGCAGGTACTCGAACAGGGTGGGCGGCGGCTCGCCGGTTTTGCGGCCCGACAGGTAGCGTGAGTAGTTCTCGATCGACTTGCAACTGCCGGTGGTCTCGATCATCTCGATATCGAAGGTGGTGCGCTGCTGGATGCGCTCGGCTTCCAGCAACCGACCCTCCGCGGTGAATTGCGCCAACCGCTGCTGCAACTCGGCCTTGATGTCCCGGATCGCCTGGGTCAGCGTCGGTTTCGGCGTCACGTAATGGCTGTTGGCGTAGATGCTGATCTCGTCCAGCGTGCCGGTGATCTCGCCGGTGAGCGGATCGAACTCGCGAAGCGACTCCACCTCGTCGCCGAAGAGTGCGATACGCCAGGCGCGATCCTCCAGGTGGCTGGGAAAGATGTCCACGACCTCACCGCGCAGGCGGAAGGCGCCGCGTTGGAAGGCGGCGTCGTTGCGGCGGTATTGGAGTTCCACCAGGGCGCGGGCGAGCGTGTCGCGGTCGATCCGGCCGCCGGTCTCCAGCTTGACGATCATGCGGCCGTACGTCTCGACCGAGCCGATACCATAGATGCAGGAGACCGACGCTACGATCACGACATCGCCACGCTCTAGAAGCGCGCGGGTGGCGCTGTGCCGCATCCGCTCGATGGCTTCGTTGATCTGGCTGTCTTTTTCGATGTAGGTGTCGGTTCGGGGAACATAGGCTTCGGGCTGATAATAGTCGTAGTAACTTACGAAGTACTCAACCGCATTGTCAGGGAAAAAACCTTTCATCTCGCCATAAAGCTGGGCGGCGAGGGTCTTGTTGGGTGCGAGTATCAGGGTCGGGCGCTGTGCGGCCTCGATTACTTTGGCCATGCTGAACGTCTTGCCCGACCCAGTGACGCCGAGCAGCACCTGGTCGCGCTCGCCTTGGGAGATCCCTGCCGTGAGCTCGCGGATGGCCGCCGGCTGGTCGCCGGCCGGCTCATACTCGGATTTGACCCGGAGCGGATGCTGCATCGGCTTGGCTGCCTGCTTCTGCAGCACGAAGGTGACAGGGGCCGCTTCGGCCAATTTTCGGGCGAGTGTCGACGACATGGAAAGCAGATGGAGTGTCGGCGCCGCGACGTCTAGTCGGCGCGGCCCTTCCATCCCGCGCGGCGCAATGATTCCACCACCCGTCGATGGTCGCCTGGGGTGTACCAGGGCATTCGGGCATGCGAAAAATCGTCGAACGGCGCGGGCAACAAGGCAATGGCCCGGTCGATGGCGCATTTGGCCTCTGCAAGCCGCCCGGTCTCCGCGAGGATCATCGCATGCAGCCGCGGGCCGACGGCGTAATCCGGCCAACGCCGGATAATGCCCAGCGCCGACGCTTCAGCCCCTTCGTAGTCTTGCCCAAAATAATGTCCAAGAGTGACGTGAGCCTGCCGTATGCGCAGCCGCGAGTCGCGTGGGCTCAGCCGCAGGGAGGTGGCGAGCGATTCAAGCCCTTCCCGCCAGCGGCCGCTGAACACCAGCGTCGCCCCGTGGGTGGCGTGCGCCGTCGCGTCGTTCGGGTTGAGCGCCAGCGCGCGGTGCGTCGCGTCCAGCGACCCGGCATGATCGCCCCGCACCATGCGCGCCAGCCCAAGCACGTTGTGCGAGCCGGAATCACGCTCGTCCAGCAGCACGGCCTGCAGGGCGAGGCGTTCGCCGCGATGCTGCCAGTCGGGCTCGACGTCGGCTACATAGGCCGAGCCGTCATGCAGATAGACGAGGCCCAGCCCGTAATGGCCCGGCGCAAAACGCGGGTCGAGCTCAATGGCGCGGCTAAACCAAGTCCGCGCCTCCGCGCTCTCCGGCTGCTCGAAGCGGGAGAAGTGCCAGACGCCGCGCTGGTAAGCCGCCCATGCGTCCAGGCTGTCAGGAGGCTTGCGCATCGACCGCGCCTGCTCGGCCTCGTACAGGACCGGGCGGATGGCGGTAATCACCAGGGTGGTGATTTCGTCCTGCGCGGCGAAGAAGTCGGCCAGATCGCGATCATACCGGACGGCGGTCAGGTGGCTGCTGGTCGTGGCGTCGATCAATTGCGCCGTCACCCGCACTCGCGAGCCGGAGCGTCGGACGCTGCCCGTCAAAACGTAGCGGACGGCGAATTGCCGGGCGACCTCGCGGGTGTCGACGGCCGCGCCCCTGAAGGTGAACGACGAATTGCGCGCGATGACGGTAAGCCATCGATTGCGCGAAAGCTCGGAGATGATGTCCTCCGCGATGCCGTCCCCGAAATGGTCCTGCTCTGGAACGCCGCTCATGTTGGCGAAAGGCAGCACCGCAATGCTGGGCATCTCGGCAGCGGGCGCCGTTGCCCGGAGCGCAGGAGAGGTGTCGTGCACGTCTATCAAGCCGACAAACCGATAACCGCGGCCCGAGATGGTCTGGATGAACGTCCGGTTCAATGCCTGCTCGCGTAGCGCCTTGCGCAATACCGAGATGTTAACGCTGAGATTGTTCTCCTCGACGGTATTATCGTTCCAAACCCGCCGCATCAGCTCCGTTTTGGAAAGGATCCGGTCACGGCTCTCAACCAAGGCCACCAAAAGATCGAGCGTGCGCGAGCCGAGCGATACGCGCGAGCCGTTCTCGAGAAGGTGCCGCCGCGATGGCTGAAGCACGAACGGCCCAAATGCGTAGCTTCTCTCGATCACGCAACGTTCCATTTCCGTTGCCGGTGCGTAGCTGCAAACGCCGGGGCAGCTTGGACCGCCCGATCAACAATTTGGGCGCTTATCGGAGGCATGCGGCCGCCATCGTATCGCTCGGGGCCGTGGCGACGCGATCCCGCCCTGTCCCTTTGGCGGTGTAGAGCGCCTGGTCGGCTGCATCCGTCAGCGACTGCGATCCTTGGCCGCCGTTGCAGGGCGTGATGGCTGCAACGCCGGCGCTCACCGTCACGCGCCCGAATGGCGAAGCGGAGTGCGGCAGATCGAGGCCGCGGATTTCGTCCACGATCCGCTTGGCCATGCTCGACGCGCCAGCGATGTCCACGTCCGGGATGACCACCGCGATCTCCTCGCCCCCATAGCGCGCAACGACATCGGACGAGGCCCGGGCAGCAGCCGCGATGGCGGAGGCGACCTGCTGCAGGCAGGCATCTCCGGCGGGGTGGCCGTATGCGTCGTTGTAGCGCTTGAAGTAGTCCACATCGATCATCACCAGGGCGACTGGCCGCCCCGTGCGCATGCCGCGCAGCCACTCCTTCGCCAGCGCAGCGTCGAAGGACCGGCGGTTGGCGAGGCCGGTCAACCCGTCGCGCAACGCGAGCTGCTCCAGCTTGAAGTCCCGCAACTCGATCTGCCCGGCCGCGCAGTTGATCAGCTCCCCGAGCTTCTGCAACTCGTTCACGCTATTCCGGTACTTCGGCGCGCGCGCCGTGAGATCGCCTGACCCAAGCCGGGTCGCCACACGGCCAAGCGCATCCAGCGGGCGCAGGATGGAGACCGCGGCCATGGCCCAAGCCACCGCCATTCCGAGTACTAGCGTCAGCGCGGTCGCCGCCAGTCCGTCGAAGAGATGGCGGTTTGCTTCCGCCAGGACCGACGCCCGGCTAACGCCGACCGACACCACCGCTTGAGAGTTCTGGTCGCCTGCGAGGCGGGTGAACGCCACGATCCGCGGCGTCCCATCGAAGTCCGCCACCTCCAGAATGCCTTCACGCGCACTGCGAAAGCTCTGCAGCAACGGGTGGTCTGGAAACTGCTTGCCGATCCAGTCCTCGGCGTCGGTGGACCGGGCGAGCACCGTGCCGTTCTTTGCATTGAGGATCGTCGTCAAAACTCCGCCGGGACCGGAGGGACCGCCCGAGGTGTTCGCGAACCACGCAAGCTTCATCGCGGCGCTCACGGCGCCGCGGGAGCCGTCCGCAGCGGAGGGGGCCAGCCCCGACGCGACGATGACGGACGGCAGGCCGCTGCTGCGCGAAATCAACAGTTCGCTGATCACGGTTGCCGGAGCGTTGCTGGCGGTCGCTTCCTGGAACCATGTCCGGTCGCCAAGGCCATGCGAGGGCGGCACCGGCTGCCAACTGGAGCAGGCGATGGACCCATCGGGCCGGGTCACCGAGACGACATCGATGCGGGGATGCTCGTTCGTGATCTCCCGCAGCAGGCCGTGGCACTCCCCCTGCACGCTCTCGGCGATGACCGGCACATGCTTCAACACGCGGAGTAAGTTCGCGGCCTCTTGCAGGCTGTCATCCTCCTCGGCGGCCGCTGCCCGCGCTAGTTCGGCCACTCGCGACCGCGCGCGTTCGATGGCCTCGTGCCGCTCGTCCGCCGCGCGCCAGAGCTGAAGGCATACCGTCGGCGCCGTGAGCGCAAAGGCCAAAAGCACCAGCCGAGACCGTACGCCAGCGAATAGTGCCATCGAGCTGCTCCAGTTCTCCTCTTATGCAGCCCGAGTGGTTAACGAACCGTGTACGAACCGGACTGGACGACCCGATTACGTTGCTTGCAACCAGATTCGCACTTATTCAGCCGCCCGTCCATGAGGCCGCGCTTACACCGCGCGTCAGCGCCTCGTCCGTACGCGTAACCGGCTCGACCGCGCTCGCGCCCGCTTCCCGCATCAGCTGCATCACCTGGTTGGCCTGCTCCGCCGAGCCAGCCCGAACCGCCAGCACGAGCGTGCCCGCCGCGCCCCGGCGGTTGCGGTTTTCCACGCTGGCCTGGTCCGCTACCTGGCCGGCCGCATTGGCGGCCGCGGCCGTGCCCACGCCGATTGCCGCCGCCGCCAGCGCCGCCACGCCCGCGGCCCCGCCGGTCGCGATTGTCGCACCCGCCACCGCGGCTGCGCCGGCATAGCCCGCCATACTGGTCCCCATCGTCCGCAGTTGGCTTTTGTCGATGTCGTCGGTCGGGTTCTCCGCGCCCTCGTTCGGCGTGGTGTGGGTGCCGGCCGGTTGTTCCTCGGGCAGGCTGAAATCCGCGCGGTCGTACCCGGCCAGCGTCAGCCGCGAAAGCGCGTCCTGCATCGCTGCATCGGTCGGAAAGTGACCTTGCACCTCCTGCACGGACTCGCTCAACGCGGGGCCGGGCTTGGCGCCCTCTGTCGTATCAACCATCGCCACCTCCATGCGGTACCGTGTCCGTCAACGCGGCGCGCGGAGGCCTGTTCCCGGGCGCCAGGAAGGGCAGCCCGGCCGCGCGCTTGACCTCCGGTCGCGCTAGCCGCGCTCGATCTTCTGATGGCGCGCCCGGGTCGCGCGCTCCACGGCCGCGGCCACGAGCGGGTCCAGCCGCAACTCGGCCATCACCAGCTCGAGCATCCGCAGCACCGGCTGCGACGCCGAGCGGTCGGCAGCCACGACCTCGCAGGCCAAGGCATAGGCCGTCTCCCGCAGCCGGGGCTCCAGCGCATCGCGGATCATCTGCCCGGCGTGCGAGAGGCCGTCATCCTCCTCCAGCAACGAGACCGCAGCTTCCGTCGCCACTTCGAGCCGTTCGCTGCTGAACTCCTGGAAAGCCGGCAAGGTCTGCACCAGCCCCGCCATCACGCCGATCTCGCGGTCGGTGATCGCGCCGTTCGATGCGGCGATCAGCACCATCGTGCAAACCAGCGCCTCCTGCGGGTCCAATCCGGTCCGGGCAGGCACGGGCGTCTCTTTTTTCTTCGACATGGCCGGACCCTAACCGACCGCGCGCAAAGGGCAAGCTACCCTTGCGCGAGCGGCCCCGCATTCAAGAACAGCCGGGTTTCCGCCACCGCCTCCGCCAGCCCGACCCGGCGCACCTCGACCCCCGCCGGGAAGGCCGACAGCAGCCGCGAGGGCGTGCGCCGGTCCAGCAGCACGAACACGCCGCGGTCCGTCCCCGACCGCACCAGGCGCCCGAACGCCTGGCGGAGCCGGAGGCGCGCCTTGCTGTCGTCGTAGCCCTTCGGGTCGCCGCCCGAGAGATGGACCCGGCGCTCGCGGTGCAGGATGTCCGGCCGCGGCCAGGGCACGCGCTCGAACACGACCAGGCGCAGGGCGCGGCCGGGCACATCCACGCCGTCCCGCATGGCATCCGTGCCCAGCAGGCAACTGTCGAGCTCGGAGCGGAACACGTCCACCAGGGTGGCGTTGTCCATCGCGTCCACATGCTGCGCCAATAGGGGAATCCCGGCCGCTTCCAGCTCCGGCGCGATCCGCTCGTGCACGGCTTGCAGCCGGCGGATGGCGGTGAACAGGCCGAGCCCGCCACCGCCCGCGGCCATGAAAAGGGCGCGGTAGGCTCCGGCGAGCGCGCCGATGTCGCCGGGCCCCACGTCGGTTACGACAAAGGCGCGAGTCTGCGCCGCGTAGTCGAAGGGGCTGGCGACCGAGACCCGCAGCGCGGGCGAGGGGAGGTGGGCGGCGCCCACCCGGGCCTCCGCCGAGGCCCAGGCCAGCTCGGCGTCGCCCTCGCCGGTGTCGCGCAGCGTGGCCGAGGTGATGAGCAGGCCGTGCGCCGGCGCGGCCAAGGTGGCGGCGAACGGCACGGTCGGGTCGAGCCAGTGCCGATGCAGCCCCACATCCCGGTCGGCGCCGCCGCGCCGTTCCAACTGCAGGGTGTGGATATGCTGCGGCCGGACGCCGGGCGCCGGCGCCGATTCGGCCACGGCGGCCAACATGGCGCGCCAGGCTTCGAGACGGCTGATGGCCCGGCGCTGCACGGAGCGCCGGGCTGCCTCGATCCGCTGGCGCTGTGCCGGCTCCAACGCCTCGGCCTCGTCCTCCAGCAGCGCGCCCATGCGCTGGAGCAAGGTCTTCAAGGGCTCCGCAATGCGGGCCAGGGCCCGCCCGAGCAGGACCGCCGCATCGGCCAGCCCTGGCGTGACCGGGTAGAGGTCGCATTCGTTGTCCGCGTAGCCGGCCGGGTCGGAAAGGTTCGCCAACCTGGCAAGCACCTGCGACCGGGCCAGCCGCAGGAACGCCTCGGAGGGCGAGAGCGTGCCGGGCTCGGCGTCTACCAGCCGTGACGACCAGCCCAGCCCGGGCAAGGCCCGCGCGGCGTGCAACGCGGCTTCCAGCGGCGTTTCCAGTTCGGGTCGCCCGGCCACCAGGTCGTCTAGCCGCCGCTTCAGGCCGCGCGCGCGGGAGCGGCCGCCCTCGGCGCCCAGCAGCCAGCGGCGCAGCTCCGCGCCCTCGCTGCCGGACAGTTCGGCTGCAAACGCGCTGTCCGCCGCGTCGAACACGTGGTGGCCCTCGTCGAACACGTAGCGGCTGGGCACCTGGTTGTCGTCGAGCCCGCCCCAGGCCGCCTGGGCCATGACCAGCGCGTGGTTGGCCACTACCAGTTGCGCGGTTCGGGCCCTGCGGATGGTGTGCTCCACGAAGCAGCGGCTGTAATGCGGGCAGGCGCCGTGGATGCACTCGCCCCGCCGGTCGGCGATCGCCGGCAGCAGCGAGGGGCCGAACAGTTCGGGGAACCAGCCCGGCAGGTCGCCGCCCGCGATGTCCCCGTCGGCGGTCGCCAGCGCCCAGCGGGCGACGAGGCCCACCGCGACCACGCCGCCGCCGAGCGGCGCGTTCACCTGGTCCTGGAAATTCAACAGGCAAAGATAATTTTCCCGCCCCTTGCGCACCACCACGCGGCGGCGGCGCTCGGCCGGGTCGGGGAACAGCCGGGCCAGTTCGGCGTCGATCTGGCGCTGAAGGTGGCGGGTGAAGGTGCTCACCCACACGCTGCCGCCGTTCCGCTCGGCCCAGAGGCTGGCGGGCGCGACATAGCCCAGGGTCTTGCCGGTGCCGGTGCCGGCCTCGGCCAGCACCACCATCGGGTCGCCGCGGGCTTCCCGCGGGATGAAGGCGCTGGCCGCCGCGCTGGCGTAATCCGCCTGGCCCGGCCGCTGCTCCGCCCGCGGCCCCAGCATGCGGGCGAGCCGGGCGCGCGCCTCGGACGGCGCCACCGGCAGGGACCCCGGCGGCGGCGGCGGCGCCTGCTCCTCCCACTGCGGCAGCCGCAGCCAAACCCGCAGCCCCTCCTGCGACGGCCGGGCGGGTTGGTCGAGCGCCGCCAGCACCAGGCGCGCCCAGGGCCAGCCCGCCCGGCCCATCAGCGCCGCCAGGCCCGCCGCGTCCTTGTTCAGCGACAGGCCGACATCGCCGGCAAGGCGCCGCAGCAGGGTTTCGGCGATGTCGGGCAGCAGGGCGGCCGCGTCCTCGATCGAGGCTGGGGGCGCCAGGCCGAGCGCCAGTGCGAGGCCGCGCGGCGTGGGCGTCACCGGGCGCGCGGGCCGGGCGAAGGCGAACAGCTCCAGCAGGTCGAGGCAGGGCCGGGGCCGCAGCCCGAGCCGCCGCAGCGTGGCGGGGGCATGCACCAGCAGCGGCGGGCCGTCTTCGTGCAGGCGGGCGGCGGCGGCCTCGGGCAGCAGCAGCAGCAGCTCGCCGTCGCCGGTCAGGATTGCGGCCCGGCCGTGCCCTGCCACCACGGCGGCGGCTTCGGGTACCAGAAAGGGGGTGTGCCGCTGCATGGACGCCGCTATGTAGGGCAGCCCTACGTCGCCGGGCAATGCCGTACGCGGGCCGACCTCCAATGCTTAGGATTTCTCCATAATCTCCATACGACGATTGACCCAGGCCAAGCCCATTTCTAGCGTGAGCTAATGGCCGATAGAGTTCGCGATCCTGGTGGCTTACCGCTCCCGAAGGCATGGCCGTTCGACGAGGCTGCCCGGCTGGCCGCCCGTATCGAGGCGAGCGGCAAGGACGTCGCCTTGTTCGAGACGGGGTATGGCCCCTCCGGCCTGCCGCATATCGGCACCTTCGGCGAGGTCGCGCGCACCACATGGGTGCGCCACGCCTATGTGAAGCTGACCGGCCGCCCCACCCGGCTCCTGGCCTTCAGCGACGACATGGACGGCTTGCGCAAGGTGCCGGACAACGTGCCGGACCGCGAGATGCTGGCCGGCTACCTGGGCCAGCCGCTGACCCGCGTGCCCGACCCGTTCGGCACCCATGACAGCTTCGGCGCCCATAACAATGCCCGCCTGCGCGCCTTCCTCGACGGGTTCGGCTTCGAATACGAGTTCGCCTCCAGCACCGAATACTATGCCAGCGGCCGGTTCGACGCCGCGCTGATCCGCACCGCGGAGCGGCATGACGAAATCGTCCGCACCATCCTGCCGACGCTTGGGCCGGAACGGCGGGCGACCTACTCGCCGTTCCTGCCGCTGCATCCCCGCACCGGCCGCGTCATGCAGGTCCGCATCGACCAGGTGGACCCAGCCGCCGGCACCATTGCCTGGCAGGACCCCGACAGCGGCGAGCGGTTCGAGACGCCGGTGACGGGCGGCGCCTGCAAGCTGCAATGGAAGGCCGACTGGGCCATGCGCTGGCATGCGCTCGGCGTGGACTACGAGATGTCCGGCAAGGACCTCATCGACAGCGTGCGGCTGTCCGGCCGGGTCTGCGCCGTGCTGGGCAGCGCGCCGCCGGTCGGCTTCACCTACGAGCTGTTCCTCGACGAGCACAGCCAGAAGATCAGCAAGAGCAAGGGCAACGGCATCTCCGTGGAGGAATGGCTGCGCTACGCGCCGCCCGAGAGCCTGGCGCAATTCATGTACAACTCCCCGCAGCGGGCCAAGCGCCTGTTCTTCGACATGATCCCGCGCGCCGTGGACGAGTATCTCGCCAACGCCGCCAAGCTGCCGGCGCAGGACGAGGCGGCCCGGCTGGTGAACCCGGCCTGGCATATCCAGCACGGCAGCAACGTGGATTTCACGAGCCCGGTGCCGTTCGGCATGCTGCTGAACCTGGCCAGCGTGGTGAACGCGGATACGCCAGCCATGCTGTGGGGCTTCCTGCGCCGCTACAGCCCCGAGGCCGCACCCGGCGCCAGCCCGTTCTTCGACAGCCTGGTCGGACACGCCATCGCCTACTACCAGGACTTCGTGCGGCCGGCGAAGCACTACCGGCCACCGGCGCCGTTCGAGCAAGCGGCGCTCGACGACCTGGCGGACGCCCTGCGCGCCCTGCCGCTAGGCGCCGAAGCGGGCAGCATCCAGGATGCGGTCTATGAAGTCGGCAAGCGGCACCCCTTCCCGGACCTGCGGGCCTGGTTCGGCTGCCTGTACCAAGTGTTGCTGGGCCAGGAAGAAGGGCCGCGCTTCGGTGGCTTCATCGCCCTGTACGGGGTGGCCGAGACCATCGGCCTCATCGAGGAAAAGCGCGCCATCGCCGCGGACGCCGCTTGATGCTCGCCGCGCTGAAGCGGGCGGCGCGCCATCTGCCGGCGGCCATCGGGCTCGTGCTGCTGGTCGGCGCGGTCTATGTCGTGTGGAAGGAGTTCCGCCACCTCAAGATCGCGGACATCAGCGCGGCGCTCGACGCCATCCCGACCCGCGCGCTGGTGATCTCCTTTATATGGACCATCCTGTCCTACGGCGTGCTGACCTTCTACGACCGGCTGGGCACGATGTACGCCGGGCACAAGGTCAGCTACGGCCGGGTGTCGTTTGCGTCGTTCTGCGCGTATTCCCTGTCGCACAACCTCGGCTTCGCCGCGGTCTCCGGCGCGGCCGTGCGGTACCGGCTGTATGCGCATTGGGGGCTGACGCCGTTCCAGATCGCCAAGGTGGTCGCGTTCTGCAGCCTTACGTTTGCGCTCGGCGGCATGGTGCTGGGCGGCATCATCCTGTTCCTTGAGCCCGACGCCATCCCGTTCTTCGGCAAGCTGGTCCCGACCTGGGGCATGTACGCCATCGGCGCCGCGCTATGGGCCGTGGTGGCCGGCTATGTCGGCCTCTCGCGCTTCGTCGGCACCATCAAGCTGTTCGGCAACGAGATCGGCCTGCCGGGCTGGCGCATGGCGTTCGTGCAGGTGGCGCTCGCGACCGTCGATGTCGCGGTCACCGCGGCCATCTTCTACCAGTTGCTGCCCGAAGTGCCGGGCCTCACCTACGTCCGCTTCCTCGGCGTCTATGTCGCTTCGTACACGGCGGGCCTCGCGGCCAACCTGCCCGGCGGCATCGGCGTGTTCGATACGGCGATGCTGCTCGGCCTCGAGCCCTACTTGCAGCCGCCGCAAATCCTCGGCGCGATCGTCGTGTTCCGACTATACTACTACATCATCCCGTTATTCCTGGCCGGCAGCCTGTTCGCCGGCAACGAGATCCTCCTGCGCGGCGGCGCCATGGTCCGCAGCCCGGCGTTGACCCGCAAGACGCAATCGCTCTCCCGCTGGAGCGAGCCGAGCTTCGCGGTGGTCGCCTCCACCGGCGCCGTGGCGCTCTGCGGCGCGCTGCTGCTGGCGATCGGCCTGCTCGACCAGCGGCCGGACTTCTCCTGGATCGACGCGGACTACGCGTCGGCCGCGGCCGACGCCGGGCAGTTCATCCCATCCCTGATCGGCGCGGCGCTGATCGTGCTCGCCATCGGCTTGTCGCAGCGCGTGACCCTGGCCTGGGGCGCGACCCTGGTGCTGCTGCTGCTGGCAGCCGGGTTCACCCTGGCCCAGGGCAGCGTGCGCTGGGTTCCGGCGGTGCTGATCCTGGCGATCCTGTTCGTGCTGCCGTTCCGCGACTCCTATTACCGCCATGCCCGGCTGCTGAGCGGCCCCTTGCAGGCCGGGTCCGCCCTGCCGCTGCTGGCGCTCGTCGCCTGCGTGCTCACCCTGGCAGCCTTCGAGCCGCGGCTGCGCGGCCTGTCCGACAACAGCCTGCTCGACGTGGTGCTTTCGCCCGACGTGCCGAACAGCATGCGCGCAGCGGTCGCCTTGCTGGTGGCCCTGGCCCTGGTGGCGTTGTGGCGCCTCATCCGCCCGGGGCGGGTTGCCTGGATCGTCTGGGCGGGCGAGGGCCGGCTCCGCTACGCTTCCTTGGGCGCCCTTCCGCCCGCCATGGCCGATGGCCTCGTCATGGGCGAAAGCGGCCGCGCCGGCATCCCGTTCCGCCGCATCGGCCGCGTCATGCTCGGCCTCGGCGACCCTGCGGGCTCGGTATCGGACCGCGTTTCCGCGATCTGGAACCTGCGCGACCTCGCGCAGCAGGAGGGGCTGGACCCAGCCGTTTATCGCGCGGGTCCCGGCTTGCTGAAAGTGTACGCCGACCTTGGCCTCGCCGCCCTGCCGCTCGGTGCCGACGGCCTGCCGCTGCCGGAGTGGGAGGGCGATGCGCCAACGGTCAGCCACTACCTTTGTTGCCGGGCGGAACGCGACCTGTCGCTGCTGCTGCCGCTCCTGCCGAGCCTCGGCGAGACACGATTGCAGGCGGCGGCGGAGTAACGCTGCTGGCCGGACCTCAGCGCCTATAAGACGAAGAAAGCCCACCTCGCCGCGGCAGCGCCCCGGCCGCAGCGCCGATCGACACGCCAGGCGCGACTTGCCAGCCGAACCCACTCGTCGCCGGCTTCTGCGCCGCAAACGCGCCAAAGGCGAAGCTGACGGGCGGGATCGCGCCATATTGCGTGCCTGGCGGCGGCCACGCCGTGTAGGGCCCGGCGGGGCGGAGCGTTCCGCCAGCGCCGCTCCCGCCCATCGGCGCCATCACGCGGCCGAACACCAGGCGCTGATACGCCTCCCCACGATCCGGCACCGCCGAGTGATACATCGCCGTGGCCAGATTCCAGTCCCGCGTCTGCGAATACAGGCCGGAGAGGAACTTCACCGCGTAACGCGCATTGGCCGCGGGATCGAAGGCTTCGTCCAGCCCGGCGAAAGCCCTGGGGTGGTGCATCAGGTTCACCTGCATGCAGCCGACATCGATGCTGCGTATGCCGCGTGCTTGCAGGGCTTGCACGGCAGAGACCACCTGCGCCTTGCTGTCGAAGAACGACCCGGCGCCCTCGACGTTGATCGTCCACGGCCACGGGCGCACCCGGCCCGTGGCCGGGTCGAGCCGGCCGCTCTCCACCCGCGCGATGGCCGGCACCAGCCTGTCCGGCACCCGGACCGGCGGCCGCGTCGCGGCCGCGATGGCGGCGTCGCATTCGGTGAAGGGGCTCGGCGCGGGCTGCGCCAAGGCGGCCGTAGCCAAGGCAGCCGT
>CAXSDH010000027.1:0-3685 GCA_964235765.1 uncultured Acetobacteraceae bacterium | reverse complement strand
GCCGTAGCCAAGGCAGCCGTGGCGAGAGCCGCCGTAGCCGTCCGGCCAAAGAGGGGTGCAAGCGTCCGCATGCAAGGCTAGGCGGCGATCAGCCCGCCGAGCCGGGCCAGCGCGGCCAGGTGCGCGTCGGTGTCGCCGAAGCCGCGCTCGATCATCGTCATGCGTTTGAAGTGATGCCCCACGGCGTATTCCATGGTGACGCCGATGCCGCCGTGCAACTGGATCGCCTCCTGCCCGATGTGCCGGCCGCTGCGGCCGATCTGCACCTTGGCGGCGTGCATGGCCCGTTGGCGCTCCACCGGGTCGGGTTCGGAGGCCATCATCGTCGCATACAGGGACATGCTGCGGGCCTGCTCGAGCGAGACGTACATATCGACCGCGCGATGCTGCAGCGCCTGGTTCTCGCCGATCGCGCGGCCGAACTGCTTGCGGGTCTTCATGTAGTCCAGGGTCATGTCGTGCATCGCCTGCATGACGCCCACGGCCTCGGCGCAGACTGCGGCGAGCACCTCGTCCTGCGCGCGCTCCAGGATCGGCAGCGCCTCGGCCGGGTCGCCGAGAGCTTCGGCGGGGGCATTCTCGAAGGTGATCTCGGCCGCCCGCAACCCATCCTGCGTCGGATAGCCACGGCGTGAGACCCCGGCCGCTTCGGCCCCGACCAGAAACAAGCCGATCCCGCGCCGCTCGCGATGCTCGCCTGCGGTGCGGGCCGTGACCAGCAGGGCGCCCGCGGCGCCCCCGTGCAGCACGAGGCTCTTGGCCCCACTCAGGCGCCAGCCGTCGCCCTCACGCCGTGCTGTCGTGGTTACGTCGTTCAGGCTGTAGCGGGATTGGCGCTCCACCTGGGCGAAGGCCAGCACGCGCTCGCCTGCGGCGATTTCCGGCACCAGGCGAGCGCGCTGCTCCGGCGAGGCGGCGTGTCGCAACAGGCTGCCGGACATCACGATGGTGGCGAGATAGGGCTCCACCACGAGGGCACGGCCGAACGCCTCCATGACGATCGCAATCTCCACCGGGCCGCCGCCGAAGCCGCCATCCGCTTCGGCGAAGGGCAGCCCCAGCAGGCCCAATTCGGCGAACTGCCCCCACATGGCCCGGCTCCAGCCCGCCGGCTCCGCCCGGAAGCCCCGCCGCGCCTCGAAGCCATAACGGTCCTGGATCAGCCGGTCGACGCTGTCCCGCAGGATGCGTTGCTCGTCGGTGTGGTCGAAGTCCATGATGATCCCCACGGATGGCCGATTGCCGGCACGCCAGTCAGCGCCGTCGTG
This sequence comes from uncultured Acetobacteraceae bacterium, assembly GCA_964235765.1. Taxonomy (GTDB): domain Bacteria; phylum Pseudomonadota; class Alphaproteobacteria; order Acetobacterales; family Acetobacteraceae; genus JAVVHH01. The sequence goes on along the minus strand of CAXSDH010000027.1, from coordinate 2,417 downwards.
CTACCCGATCCCCTGCTAGCCGTTTTAAGCCTAGGGTTACAAACCTTGCTTCACGTCGTTCAGGGTGCGGGTAACGCCGTGCCCGGCGACGCCCCTGTCCGGTGGCTCGCTCGGCGGGACACCGCCGCCGCAGCCCGACAAGAGGGGGGCGAGAATGGCGATGCCCGCGGCCAGCACTATACTTCGGCGAAAACCGGCGATCTGCATCGAGCCCTCATCAATCCCTTCCTAAACCCTCCAGGAGGACCCTGGTTGCAGGCACGCAGTCGTGCGGCGATTTATGTTGCAGTGCAGCATAACGATGCCCATGCTCATGACCTCGCCTGCCCAGAGGACGCCAGTGACCGACCTGCTTCCCCCTGACCTCGCCATGCCGGACCGCCTGGCGCTGAGCTTGTTCCTGATCGCCTGGCTGGGCTACGGCCGGCTGATCCACTCGCGCCTGGCCGCACCCAACATCACGTCCCGCATGAACCGCGTCCGGGTCTCGTGGATGCATGCCATGCTGGGCCGCGACAACCGTGTCACCGACGCATCGCTGCTGGGCAACACCATGCACAGCGGCACCTTCTTTGCCTCCACGACCATGATCGCGCTGGCGGCCCTGCTCGGGCTGCTCGGCCGGCTCGACGTCGCCTATGGCGCTGTGGAGGAACTGAGCTTCACGGCCAAGACCTCGCGCCCGCTCGTGGAGTTCAAGATCCTGCTGCTGCTCGCGGTGTTCGGCCACACGTTCCTGAAGCTGACCTGGGCCTTGCGGCAACTGAACTACTGCATCGCGCTAATCGGCGGCGCGCCGCTCAAGCCCAGCGCAGGGCAGCGGGACGTGCTGGCGGAACGCATCGCCGCCGTGCTCTCGCTCGCGATCAGCAGCTTCAATGCCGGCATCCGCGGCTACTATTTCGCGCTTGCGGGGCTTGCCTGGTTCCTGGGGGCCGGGGCCTTCCTGCTCGTCACCACGGGTATCCTCGCCATGCTGCTCTGGCGGCAGTTCGCCTCGGCCACCTCCGACGCGATCCGCATGAGCGAGCAGGAATTCGACCGGTTGCCGGTTCAGACGCACAGGAACCCGCCATCGACGGGCAATATCGCCCCGGTGACGTAGCTCGCTGCCGCCGAGGCCCGGAACAGCACGGGGCCAACGATCCCGCCGGGGATCAGGCGCCCGCTTTCTCTACGATCTTCTTCTTGCCGGGCCTTGTTCGAGGCCGTCCCACGGAAATCGGCAACGCCAGCTTGAAGCTGACCAGCCTGTTCAGGCTGACGCCTGCCTCGGCTGCCTCGATTGCGAGGCGGCGGTGCAGTTCGCCGGGAACTCGCGTCAGGAACTCGCCGGAAAAGTTCCGTTCGGAAAACGGCTTCGGCGGCTGTTCGCCAAGCTCCTGCATTTCCGCGACGACCTCGCGCAGCAGGCTTTCGATCCCGTGCAACGCTTCCCCTCGGTCTGCGGCAAGATGTGAGAGGCTTGGAAACTCTGCGCAAGTGCCGACAAACTCCTGATCCTCGGCAGACCATGAAACCCGATAGCTGTAGTGATCGACGATATCCATAACGACCGTTCAAACAGAACGCCGCTAAATGCAGCTTCCTGGTCCGCTTTATACACTCTCAGACAGTTTAGACTTGTCAATCGCCAATAATAGCTGCCTAACCTGATAGGCCTTGGCTTGACCGTTCTTCGCCTCCTGCAGGTTCACTCGAGGGTCGGATGGCCACGGCATCCTGAATATGCAGTGGCTACTCCGTATTCTAGGTTTGCCGAAATAGTGTTCGGCCACTCTTATCGCGTCGCTGAAACGGACATTCTTCGGATTGGAGCGCATCTCAGTTTCAAGGGCAGCGACCGGCTTGCTCATTGCCAACCGATGCTACGATATTAGTATCGATATCGTCAAGGGCCGCAACGGTCGAGACTCCGCGGAGTGCCGCTCGCTACTTGTGGCGGCGCCCGCGTCATAGGATACCTGGGTGTACTCGCAACAGCAGAGAAGGCAGCATGCGCGTCAAGGATGTGAAGAAGATCGTGCTCGCCTATTCCGGCGGGCTCGATACCAGCGTGATCCTGCGGTGGCTGCAGACCACCTACCGCGCGGAGGTCGTGACCTTCACCGCCGACCTCGGCCAAGGCGAGGAACTCGAGCCCGCTCGGCGCAAGGCCGAGATGTTCGGGGTCAAGGAGATTTTCATCGACGACCTGCGCGAGACCTTCACGCGGGACTTCGTATTCCCGATGTTCCGCGCCAACGCCCTCTATGAGGGCCAATACCTGCTCGGCACGAGCATCGCCCGCCCCCTGATCGCGCAACGCCAGATCGAGATCGCCGAGCAGGTCGGCGCCGATGCGGTCGCCCACGGCGCCACCGGCAAGGGCAACGACCAGGTGCGGTTCGAGATCGCCTACTACGCGCTCAAGCCCG
>CAXSDH010000026.1:34921-42403 GCA_964235765.1 uncultured Acetobacteraceae bacterium | reverse complement strand
ATCCTGTTCCCGCCCTCGATCATCCTGGTGATCTATGGCGCGATCGCCCAGCAATCCGTGCCGAAGCTGTTTGCCGCCGGGCTGATCCCCGGGCTGCTGCTGACCGTGTTGTACATCGCCACGGCCCTCATCGTCGCGGCAAGGCGGCCGGCGGAGGCCCCGGCCGCGCCAAGCGCCCCGGTGCGCGACCGCATCGCCGCCCTGCGCGGGCCCTGGCAATTCGTGACCCTGTTCGTCGTCACCATCGGCGGCATCTATGCCGGGGTGTTCAGCCCGACCGAGGCCGCCTCCATCGGCGCGCTCGGCGCCATCCTGCTCGGGCTGCTCGGGCGCCGGCTGCGGCTGCGCGCGCTGGGCAAGACGATCGAGGGCGCCGTGGTCACGAGCTGCATGCTCTATGTCATCATCATCGGCGCCAACCTGTTCGCCTACTTCATCGTGCAGACCCAACTGCCGCAGTTGCTGGCCGACCAGGCGCGCGCGCTGGCCCTGCCCGGCGGCCTGGTGATGGCCTTCGTGATCCTCGCCTACATCCTGATGGGCTGCTTCCTCGAAGCGATCGGCATGATCCTCATCACGGTGCCGGTGTTCCTGCCCCTCATCGTCGCCTATGGCTACGACCCCACCTGGTTCGCCATCATCGTCGTGATCGTGGTCGAGGTCGGGCTGATCCACCCGCCGGTCGGCATGAACCTGTTCGTCGTGCAGGCCCAGGCGCCGGACATCCGCACCATGACCATCTATCGCGGCATCGTGCCGTTCCTGGCCGCGCCGTTCGTGCTGATCGCCTTGCTGTTCCTGTTTCCCGGCCTGGCGCTCTGGCTGCCCCGGCTCCTGTACGGCATTACGTAACCCTATTTCCGCAGCGCCGGGCACGCGCCCTGGGCGAGGCTGCGGAACGCCTGGTCGCCGGGGATGGTGGCGAGCATGTTGTAGAGGTCCCACTCGCCGGTCGACTCCGACGGCTTCTTGACCTGGAACACGTAGTAGTCGTGCACCATGCGCCCGTCCTCGCGCAGCGTCGCGTGGCGGACCACCTCGTCGTCGATCGGCAATTCGCGCATCTTGGCGATCACGGCCTGCGCCTCGTCGCTCCGCGCGGCCGCGACCGCCTTCAGGTAGTGCCGCACCGCCGAGTATATACCCGCATGGTTGGTGGACGGCATGGTGCCGTTCTGCGCCTTGAACCGCTCGGAAAAGGCGCGGGTGCGGTCATCGAGGTTCCAGTAGAACCCCTCGGTCAGGATCGTCCCTTGCGCGGCCTCCAGTCCCACCCCCTTCACGTCCATTACGGTCAGGAAGAACGCGGTCACCTTCTGCGGGCCCTGCATGATGCCGAACTCCCGCGCGGTCTTGATGCTGTTGACCGTGTCCCGCCCCGCATTGGCCAGGGCGATCACGTCGGCGCCCGAGCCCTGGGCCGTGAGCAGCGGCGAGGAGAGGTCGACGGACGGGAACGGGTAACGGATGGAGCCGAGCACGACCCCGCCCTTCGCGGGGACCAAGGCCCTCGCGTCCGCCTCGAACTGGTGGCCGAACGCGTAGTCGGCCGTCACCAGGAACCACTTTGTGCCCGGCTTGGTAAGCTGCGTGGCCACGCCCGCGACCTGGACGTAGGTGTCCCACAGCCATTGCACCACGTGGTCGGGCTGGCAGACGTCACCCGTGAGGCGCGCCGTGCCGCCCGCGAACAGGCCGATCCGGTTGGTCTCCTTCAGCATGGACGGCGCCGCGAGCTGGATCGACGCGTTGCCCATGTCCGTCAGGGCATCGACCCCCTGCCGGTCGATCCACTCGCGGGCGATGCTCAGCGCGACATCGGCCTTGTTCTGGTGGTCGGCCGAGACGACCTCGATCTTGAGCCCGGCGCACTCCGCCTTCAGGCAGTCCTCCACCGCCATCCGGGTCGCCACGATCGAGCCCTTCCCCGCGATGTCCGAATAGACGCCCGACATGTCCGTCAGCACGCCGATCTTCACCACGCCGCCGGAAATGTCGGCCGATGCGGGGGCCGCCTGAACCACGCCCAGCAAAGCCGCGATCAGCCACGCGATGTTCCGCATTGAAGCCTCCCCTAGCCCGTTCTTATGCATTACCGTCCAACCCAGACCCAACCACTTCCGGGACGGATTTACCACATGCACATGACACGCCCGGCCATGCCGGAAGCCGCAGCCGAACTCGCGGACGCCAACCGCATCCTCTACGACCAGGGTGTCGTCGATGCTTTCGGCCATGTCAGCCTGCGCGACCCGGCGCGTCCCGACCGATTCTGGCTTTCCCGCAGCAAAGCCCCCTCCCTCGTCGTGCCCGAAGACCTCATGTGCTTCGATTTCGATGGCCGGTCCGAGGGGGACGATCGGCGTCCCTACCTCGAGCGGTTCATCCACGGCGAGATCTACCGCGCCCGGCCCGACGTCATGGCCGTCGTGCACAGCCACTCGCCGGCCGTGATCCCCTTCGGCCTCGTCGATGCCCCGTTCCGCCCGGTCTGCCACATGTGCGGCTTCCTCGGCGGCCGCACGCCGGTGTTCGAGATCCGCGAATGCGCCGGGCTGGGCAGCGACTTGCTCGTGCGCAACGGCGCGCTGGGCGCGGCGCTGGCCGGCTGCCTCGCCGGCGGCACGGTCGCCCTCATGCGCGGCCATGGCGTGACCGTGGTGGGAACCGGACTGCGCCAGGCCGTGTTCCGCGCCGTGTACACCGAGTTCAACGCCAAGATTCAGGCCACCGCACTGGGGCTGGGCGGCACTGTCACCTACCTGACCGACGCGGAGGCCGACGCGGCTGCGGCGGCCAACGACAGCCAGATCGACCGTGCCTGGGACATGTGGAAGCTGAACGCGGCGGGCGGCTGAACCTGTCAGCCGCCCCGCTCCGGCCGGAGCACGAGCGCCTCCGCCGCCCGGGCCACGGCATCCGCCTGCCCGAGCGGGATCGAGGCGGCGACGTAGTGGTCGGGCCGCAGCAGCAGCGCGCAGCCATCGTAGGGGGCCAGCACTCCGGAGAGCTGATCGTTCGTCTCGCGCGCAACGGCGACGCCGGCGGGCGCCGCAGCAGCCGGCGGCAGCAATGCCACGCGCGCCGCGCCCAGCGTGTCCCACACGGGCTGCCGCAGCCGGTCGAAGCCCGCCCCGCCCCGCAGCAGCAGCACGAAGCGGTTGCCGAGCACCTCGTCCAGCAGCACCTCGCCCCCACCCGGCACGCCGACCATCGGCTGCGGGAACAGCCGCCCGACCAGCGATTGCCGGCCCTTGCCGTCGGGCACGACGAAGCCGCTGTGGAACCGCGGCGGCGGCTTGTATTTCATCTGCGCCACGTAATCCCGCGCCGGCGGCCAGGCGTTCAGCGCCAGGAACCCGGACTGCGTCAGGAACCCGCCCAGCCGCGTGCTGGGCGACATGATCCGGCCCATGCGCAACGCCAGATGGATCATCTGCCAGATATGGTCGCGGCGCTCCTGCTCATACGTGTCCAGCAGCCCGGCGCCGGCACGGCCCGCCAGCACCGCCGCCAGCTTCCACGCCAGGTTCTGCGCGTCCCGGATGCCACTGTTCATTCCCTGCCCGGCAAATGGCGGCGTGAGGTGTGCAGCGTCCCCGGCAAGGAACACCCGGCCGAACGACCAGCGGGGCGCCACACGGGCATGGAAGCGATAGACCACCTTGCGGCGGATGGTGGCGGCCGGGTCGGCGCCGTGGGTGCTAAGCAGCCGGCCAACCATGGCCGGGTCGAGCAAGTCCTCGTCCGTCTCGCCGGACAGCAGCTTGAACTCGAAGCGGCGGGTGCGGTCGGGACCCGGCAGGGTGATGCAGGGACGCCGCTTGTCGCAGAACACCTCGGTATGCGCCGTGCGGTTCTCGTTGTTCTCCAGATCGACGATCAGCCAGCGCTCGTCGAAGGTGGTGCCTTCCAGCTGCACCCCCTGCTGCTCGCGCACCGTGCTGCCCGCCCCATCGCAGCCGACGAGGTAGTCGCAGGTCACCTGACGCGGCTCGCCGGCCGGCCCAGGGCCTGGATTGCGGGTCAGTTCGAGCCGAACGTGGGCGCCATCCTGCTCGTAGCGGTCGAGCCGCCAGCCATATAGCGTCTCCACGTGCGGGAACCGCCCGAGCGCCGCCTTGAGCTGGCCCTCCAGCACCGGCTGCCGGAACGCGTTCCGGCGCGGGTAACCATAGGGCCGCCCGGTGGGTTCCACCTTGGCGAAGCAGATGCCGCGGGGCGAGTAGTAATACGAGCCGTAGCCCGGCACGACATATCGCAGCACGTCCTCGACCACGCCCGCCGCCTGCATGGTGCGCAACGATTCGTCGTCGATCGAGACGGCGCGCGGCTCCTGCACGGTGTCCCTGTTGCGCTCGACCACCAGGCAGCGCACGCCATAGGTCCCCAGCAGGTTGGCGAGCGTGAGCCCGACCGGACCGCTGCCGACGATGATGGCGGCGTAGTGATCCGGCCGGGGCGGCACAAGTCAGGCCTTCGGTTCGTCGGCCACGCCGTTGCGCAGCAGGCCGATCTTGTCGATTTCCACCTCGACGGTGTCGCCCGGCTTCAGCCAGAGCGGCGGCACCCGCTTGGCGCCGACGCCGCCCGGCGTGCCGGTGACGATCACGTCACCCGGTTCGAGCCGGGTGAACGCCGAGCAGTACTCGATCTGCGTGGCGACGTCGAAGATCATCTGCTCGATCAGCGCGTCCTGGACCACTTGCCCGTTCACCCGGGTTTGCAGGCGGGACGCGCCGAGCTCGCCCGCCTCGTCCGGCGTGACCATCCAGGGCCCGAAGCCGCCCGTCTCGGGGAAGTTCTTCCCTGGCGTGAACTGGTGGGTGTGGCGCTGCCAGTCGCGCACGCTGCCATCATTGTAGCAGGAATAGCCGGCGATGTGGCCGAGCGCGTCCGCGCGGGCGATGTAGCGGCCGGGCTTGCCGATCACCACGGCGAGTTCGCCTTCGTAGTCGAAGTCGGTGGAAACATGCGGCCGGAGCAGCGGCGCGAGGTGGCCGGTCTGGCTATTGGCGAAGCGGGTGAAGATGGTGGGGTGCGCGACTTCGGACCGCCCGGTTTCCTGGCGGTGCGTCTCGTAGTTGAGGCCGATGCAGAGGATTTTGTCCGGGTCGGGGATCACCGGCAGCCACTCGACGGCGGCAATGGGGTGGCGCTCGGCCTGCGCGGCATGAGACGCCAGCCCGGCCAAGGCGCCGGCCGCGATGGCCGCCTTCAGGCCGGAGAACCGGTCGCGCAGCACGGCGCCGACATCGACCATCGTCCCGTCCTCGACGATGCCCCAGCTCGTCGTGCCGCCCATGCGGAAGGTTGCCAGCTTCATGGTTGTCTCCTTGGTTGGTCTGGTCAGACGCGCATGATCGCGCGGCCCCAAGAGTTTAGGGTACGCGGCTCGTGCGGCCATATCTTCACCGGGCGGTCGTACACGACCTCGAGCTCGGCCGAGATTTCGATCCAGTTGCCGTCCGGGTCCTCGATGAAGATGAAGATGTTGTTGCCGGGCCCATGCCGGCCCGGCCCCCACATGATCGGCACGTGCTTGTCGCCCATGCGGTCGCACCACTCCTTGATGACCGACCAATCCCCGGCCTCGTAGCTATGGTGGTCGATGCCGACGCGGTCCTGGCGGAAACAGGCGAGGGTGTGATGCTCATGGTTGGAGCGGGTGAACACGGTGTTGACCGCGCCATCCCAGGCCACCACCCGATCGGACGGGAGGAAGCCCAGCCTGCCCACATAGAACGCCTCGGTCGCGACCGGGTCCCTCGTCGCCAGCGTCAGGTGCTGGAGCGGGCCGCGTAGGCCGGGGCGCGGGTCCTCCTGCTCGCCGAGCCCGAACACGATCCGGTTGCCGTCTGGATCACGCACCGCGAAGCCGCCAGTGAACAAGGGGCTGGGCGAGTCCAGCACCTCCAGCCCCTCGCGGGCCACCTTGTCGCGTAGCGCGGCCAGGCCCTCCGCGTCGCGGCAGGCGAACCCGCCATAGCCCAGGGTGTTGTTCTCCCCCAGCGTGAACAGCACGCGCCGCAGCGGGCCTTCGCACAGCCATTCGCCGCCGCCGAGCGGCCGGGCCGTCATGTCCATAGCCTCGGCATAGAACGCGGCAAGCTTGGCCGGGTCGCTGCTGCACAGTTGGATGTGGTGCAGGTAGGTGCCGGCATTTACGGCTACGGACATCGCTCGCGTCTCCCTGTTCCGGCCGGTTTAGGCCCGGCGCACGGTAAAATCAATGCTGAATTCGCATAAAGTGGGAAATGCGTTCTCAAGCAGCCACGGCTAGGGTCGCGGCGAGACCGGCCTCGATCTCCCTCGCACCTGACCTTATCAGCGCGACCAGATGAACCACCAGCCCGGCCTCCGTGGCTGGAACGACATAGCTTAGGCTGCCCAGCAGGCGTTTGGCAGGGTCCAGGATCGGGGCCGCTACGCCGATACGGTCCGGGTCCACCTCGGCATGGCTCACGACGTGCCCGGCCTTACGCAGCTTCGCCCGCTCCGTGCGAAACGCCTCCCACGTCTCCCCCAGCCCGGCGACGCCGATTTCCGTCCGATGCCCGTCATATAAGCGCCGCAACTCTCGCCATGAAAGGTGCGCGAGCATGATTTTCGACGTAGCGCCCCGGAACAACGGCATCGGCCGCCCCCGTTCGTAGCTGACCGCGTTCTGCGTGGCGGGATCGGCCACCTGGTGGATGCACAGAACGGTGTCCTGGAACAGGCGGCAGAGCAGGACGGCGCTGCCAGCGGGCGCAAACGCGGCGATCCTCCCCATCACGGGCTTGGCCCACTGCAACAGCGGGTCGGTCAACTGGATCTGGCGATCGAACTGGATGATGGCGGGGCCGAGCACGTATTGGCCGTTGGACACGGTCGTCAGCAGGCCCGCATCCATCAACACGGCGAAGTAGCGGTAGGCGCTGCTGGGCGAGACCTGCAATGCGTCGGCAGCGGCCTCGACCGTCCAGACCGGCCGGTCCAAGGTGAACAGCCTCAGCAGGCTGATCGAGCGATCCTGGTCTGCCATCAATGCGCCCTTCCCGGCTCGCGCCCGATCCTCGATCTATCGCGGCGGTGCCGTCAACCGCCGCCGGCCCGGCGCGGAGTTACGGCGTTTTCGGAACGTCATGAGGGAGTAGCCCGCAGGTGCACGGCCTGCCACAGCCGGTCCTCCGCCATGGCAAGGCCGAGGCCGAAATAGACGTCCGCCGTATGCGATGCGAACACGTGCGCCACCCCGGCCTTGTCCCGCAGGATCTCGACCGTTCCCGCAACCGCCGCATGCAGCTGGCGGTTGCGCGGCGCCGCCTGCCGCGCCAGCCAAGCGTCCCGGGCTGCGCCGAACCCGGCCTCCGCCCCGGGAGGCGGGCGTTCGCCTCGCAGACCCGCTAAAATCCCGGCGTCGTCGATTCCGGCGGCCGCATCACTCATTTACGCATCCTCCCAAAAGCCGCACACTGGCCGAAAGCCGCAAACTGGCCG
>CAXSDH010000026.1:0-34821 GCA_964235765.1 uncultured Acetobacteraceae bacterium | reverse complement strand
ACTGGCCGAAAGCCGCAAACTGGCCGTGCAAGCCTGGAGACCCGCCGTGACCAACTCCGTCATCGTCACCGCCTACCGCCAGAAAACCGCCGGCTCCGAGCACCTTGCGCGGCAGGCGCGCGAGCTGTTTCCCAACGGCGTGACCCATGACGGCCGCATCCTGGAACCCTACGGCATCTACGTCGAGCGGGCACAGGGGCCGCATAAATGGGACGTGGACGGCAACCGCTACGTCGACTTCTTCGGCGGCCACGGGGCGCTGCTGCTGGGCCACAACCAGCCGGCCGTGGCCGACGCTACGGCGCGCGCGGTGGCGGCCGGCACGCACTACGGCGCGAACCACCCTGCAGAGGTCCGCTGGGCCCAAGCGGTCCAGCGCATGGTGCCCTCAGCCGAGCGCGTCCGCTTCACCTCCTCCGGCACGGAGGCCACGCTGATGGCGGTGCGCCTGGCCCGGGCGTTTACCGGCCGACGGCTGCTGCTGCGCTTCCGCGGCCACTTCCACGGCTGGCACGACCAGATGACCTCCGGCTATTCGTCGCATTACGACGGGGCGCCGACTTCGGGCGTGGTGCAGGCGGTCGCCGAGCAATCCGTGCTGGTCGACCCCGGCGACATGGCCGGAGTTCGCGCGGCGCTCGCGGGCCGGCACGAGGTAGCGGCCGTGATCCTCGAACCGACCGGCTCCTCCTTCGGCCAGGTGCCGCTCTCCACCGCCTTCCTGCAGGAACTGCGGGCGGAAACCGAGCGCGCCGGCGTGCTGCTGATCTTCGACGAGGTCGTCACTGGTTTCCGGATCAGCCGCGGCGGCGCACAAGCAGCCTTCGGCGTGCGGCCCGACCTCACCAGCCTGGCGAAGATCCTGGCCGGCGGCTTGCCAGGCGGAGCCGTCGCCGGCCGGCGCGACATCCTCGACCATCTGGACGCGGCAGCCTCGCGCAGCCGCGGGCGGGAGAAGATCCAGCATCAAGGCACCTACAACGCCAATCCCGTCTCGGCCGCAGCCGGCGTCGCGGCGCTCGAACTGATCGAGGCGACCGACCCCGGCGCGCGCGCCGACGCATCGGCCGCCAAACTGCGCGACGGCATGAACGCGACCATCGAGGCCGAGAGTCTCGACTGGGCAGTCTACGGAACCTCGTCCGGCTTCCACGTTTTTCTCAACCCCGATGGATTGCCTATCGAACCCGGCCGCTTCGACGCGGCCGAGCACGACTGGCACGCCCTCAAGGCCCAGCCAGCGGAGTTGGCGCGGAAGCTGCGCCTGGCCTTGCTGGTCAACGGCGTGGACGTAAACTCGCGCCTTGGCGGCTTCCTGTCCTCGACCCATGAACCGGACGACGTCGCCCACGCCGTCGCCGCCTTCGCCGAGGCGATCCGCATGGTCCGGCGAGAGGGCGAGTTGCCGCCCTGAAAGTTGGCTCTGGAAGTTGGCCTTTCAGGGTGCCGGGCGGATATCCTGAAGCGGCAGCAGGCCATTGGCCAGCAAGGTGACGCCCTGCACCTTACGCGAGACGCCGAGGATGTTGCGCGGTGTCCAAAGATAGATCAGCGGCAGATCGGCCTGCACTTGGCCCCATAGCTGCCCGTACAGTGCCCGGCGCTTGGCGGGATCGCTTTCCAGGCGCGCCTGTTCGAGGAACTGGTCTGCGCGCGCGTTGGAGTATTTGGCAATGTTGAGGGCGCTGCCGGTGTGCAGGAACGCGTAGGAGTTGCTGTCGGGATCGAGCAGGCCGGACCAGCCGCCGAGGGTGATTTGAAATTCGGAGCGCATCGTCGCCGCAAGCACCGCACCGAACTCGGTCGCCACCACACGGACATCGAAGCCTGCCTCGGCCGCCATGGCCTGGATCACCTCGCCCGCCTGCACGCCCTGGGGCGTGTTGTAGACGAGCAGGTCCACGCGAAGCGGCGTCGTGACCCCTGCTTGTTGCAGCAGCGCCCGGGCCGCGGCGACGTCATGCGGCGGCATGGCCACGCCCGGCGCATAGAACGGGCTCGCGGCCGAGATCGCCTGCGCGTTGGGCTCGTACAGGCCAGCGAATACCACTTGGGACAGCGCGGCGCGGTCCAGCGAAAGCTGGAACGCCATCCGCACGCGCGGGTCCTTCGCCAGCGACGAGGGGCCGGCGAGGTTCACCGTCAAGGCGCCGTAGCCGAGGCCGGGCACGCTCACCACATTCAGTTTCGAGTCCGCCTTGGCGGCCTGCACGTCGAGCGGCGCCACCTCGGCAATATCCAGCGAGCCCGCCTGCAGGTTCGCCAAGCGGATGCTGCTGTCGGGGATCACCCGGTAGGTTACCCGATCATAGTGAATGCGGGCGGCGTCCCAGTAGCCGGGGAAGCGTTCGAGCGCCACACGGTCCTGCGCCACGCGCTCCACGAACCGGAACGGACCGGCGCAAACCGGCCGCAGCCCGAAATCCTTGCCGGCCGCTTCCGCCGCCTTGGGCGCGACCATCATGCCCGCGCGGTCCGTCAGCACGGCGATGAAAGGCGAGAACGGCTGCTTGAGGATGACCCGAACCGTCAGCGTGTCTTCGACCTCGACGCGCTCCATCGCGCCGATCTCGTTTCGGCGGAAACTGCCGGACAGGCCCGCATGCCGCTCCAGCGTGTATTTCACCGCTGCCGCGTCGAAGGGCTCGCCGTTGTGGAACTGCACGCCGGGGCGCAGGCGGATACGCAACGTGATGCTGTCCAGCCACTCGTATCCGCTGGCCAGGACGGGCACGATGGCCTGGTTGGGGTCGAAGTCGAACAGCTTGTCGCACATCGCCGTCATGACCAGCGTGCCGACATAGGTGCGGGACAGCGTGGGATCGAGGATATCGGGGTCGTCGCGCATCCCGATCCGCAAGCCCTGCGCCTGGGCAGCGGCGGCAAGGCCCAGCATCGTCGTGATCAGCAGCAGGCGGCGCATGCGGGAGCCTTCCAGTCCGGATGGCCTCAGCCTCATGCATTAAGCTTGCCACGGGCCGCTTAGATTTCCTCCACCCGCTCCACTCCTGGGATGATCTTCAGTGCCTGCGCCAGACGAGGAGTGACCTGGAACCCACCTGGTATCGTGATCTCGACGGCCTGTTCGGCGCCGGTCCGCGGAACCAAAGTCACCCGGCCCTTTCCCCGGTCCTCTCGCGCCAGGATAGAGCGGATGTGCGGCACCGCCTCGGTCTGGTCGAGCCAGATACGCATTCCCGCCCCCGCCTCGTTCGCCGCTTGATCGAGGCCAGCGCAATCCGTTGCGGTCACGCGAAGACTTTCGCCGTCCAGCTTCAGCTCGACGCCCAGCAGCACCGCGCTACCGGTTTTCAGCGCCTCCCGCGCCGCGCCCAGCACTTCGCTGAACACCGTAACTTCAAAGCTGCCGCCTTGGTCCGAGAGGCGTATCCACGCCATTCGGCTTCCGGTCCGCGTCGTACGCTCCTTCGACGCAATGACGCAGCCCGCCACCTTGGCCCGGGTGGCGCCCGCTTGTGCCCTCGCCTCCATTTGGTTGGACGGGATCACGCCCAGGCGCTTCAGCAACGGACCGTAGCTGTCCAGCGGATGGGCGGTCAGGTGGAAGCCGATGGCGTCGGCCTCGTAACCGAGACGTTCCATGTCGGGCCAGTCGGGCCCCGGAGGGAGCCGCAGGGCTTCGGGCTCGGCGCCGCCGCCGAAAAGGCCGATCTGACCGCTCTCCGCCTCCTCGGCCCGCGCCTGTGCCCGGCGCAGGATCGTCTCGGCGGCGGCGAACATCTGCTGGCGATTTGGATTGAGGCTGTCGAAGGCGCCAGCCCGCGCCAGGTTCTCCAGCTGCATCTTGTTGAACTGCCGCGGATCGATCCTGGCCGCAAGATCAGCGACGTTGGCGAAGGGTTTCTCGCCTCGCGCAAGAACCAGCGCTTGCATTGCCGCCAGACCCACCTTCTTCACCGCCGCCAGCGCATAACGGATGCATTGCTCGCCGTTGGCGACCTCGACCCGGAACTCCGGGCCCGAGCGGTTCACGTCCGGGGGCAGCACGGCCACCCCCATCCGCTGCGCCTCCTGTCGAAGCGCCGCGATCTTGTCGGTGTTGCCCAGGGCTAGGTCCATGCAAGCCGCCAGGAACGCGACGGGATGGTTCGCCTTCATCCACGCCGTTTGATACGAAACCAGCGCATACGCCGCCGCATGGCTTTTGTTGAAACCGTAATCGGCGAACTTTGCCATCAACTCGAAAACTTCGTCCGCCTTGGCCTTCGAGACGCCACGCGCGGTCGCGCCCGTGGTAAACACGTGCCGCTGCTGCTCCATCTCCGCGCGGATTTTCTTGCCCATGGCCCGGCGCAGCAGGTCCGCCGCGCCGAGGCTGTAGCCGCCCATCTTCTGGGCAATCTGCATCACCTGCTCCTGGTAGACCATGATCCCGTAGGTCTCGCCGAGGATGCTCTCCAGCTCAGGATGCGGCGCCTCCCAAGCCTCGCCGTGCTTGCGGCGGCAGTAGTCGGGAATGTTGGCCATCGGCCCCGGCCGGTACAGCGCCCCGGCGGCGATCAGATCCTCCAAGCGATCGGGACGCATCTGCCGAAGCACGTCCCGCATGCCTTGGCTCTCGAACTGGAAGACGCCGCCGGCATCGCCGCGTGACAGCATCTCGTAGGTCTTGGCGTCATCAAGCGGCAGGCGATCCAGGTCGATCGGGGTACCCAGCCCGGCCAGGATCGCGACCGCGCGTTGCAGGATGGTCAGGGTGGTCAGGCCCAGGAAGTCGAACTTCACCAGCCCGGCTTGCTCGACATACTTCATCGAATACTGGGTCACCAGCGTATCCGCGCGAGGGTCCCGGTAAAGCGGCACGAGCTCGATCAGCGGACGGTCGCCAATCACCACCCCGGCCGCATGCGTGCTGGCGTGGCGATAGAGCCCTTCGAGTTGCAGCGCTACCTCCAGCAGGCGCCGCACGCCCTCATCCCCGTCCCGCAACTCCTGCAGCCGCGTCTCGCCCTCGACGGCTTGGGCGAGGGTCACCGGCTTGGCCGGGTTGTTGGGGATCAACTCCGCCACCCGGTTCACCTGGCCGAAGGGTAAGCCAAGCACGCGCCCGACGTCCCGCACCGCGGCGCGGGCTTGCAGCTTGCCAAATGTAATAATCTGGGCCACCCGGTCCGCGCCGTATTCCTGCCGCACGTAGCCGATGACCTCGTCCCGCCGATCCTGGCAGAAGTCGATATCGAAGTCGGGCATGGACACGCGTTCCGGGTTCAGGAACCGCTCGAACAGCAGGCCCCAACGCAATGGATCGAGATCCGTGATCGTCAGCGCCCAAGCCACCACCGACCCGGCGCCCGAGCCGCGACCGGGACCCACTGCAATGCCTCGCGCCTTCGCCCACTGGATGAAGTCTGCCACGATCAGGAAATAGCCGGGGAAGCCCATGTCGGCGATCACGCCCAGCTCGTAATCCAACTGCTTGCCATACCGCGCCCGCGCTTCATCGTCGGCGGCCATCGCGTCCATGCGCCGGGCCAGGCCCTCGGCCGCCATGGCGCGCACCGTCGCATCCTCGGTTTGGCCAGTACGCACCTTGGGGCTGACCGGGAGCAGCGGCCTCCGCGTCTCGGCCATCACGGCGCAGCCCTGGGCGATGGCGATGGTATTGTCGCAAGCGTCAGGCAGGTCGGCGAACAACGCCCGCATGGCGGCGGCCGGCTTGAACCAGTGCTCCCGCGTGACCCGTCGGCGCGTGACCTCGCTGACCTGGCGCCCCTCCGCGATGCAAAGCAGGGCGTCGTGCGCCTCATGCATCTTTGGCGTGGCGAAGAAGCACTCGTTGGTCGCGACCAAAGGCAGCCGCAGCGCGTCCGCGAGGGCGAGCAGCCCTGGCTCGATCGCGCGCTCCATCGGCAGTCCGTGACGGTGCAGTTCCATCATGCAACGGCCGGGATAGGCTTCGGCAAGTTGCGCCAGGAACGCCTCGGCGTCGGGCTTGCGGCCTTCTGCCAGCATGCGCGCAATCGGGCCGCGGGTTCCGCCCGTCAACAGCATGAGCCCTTCGGCATGGGCCAGCACGGCGTCCAAGGCGACCTGCGGATCGGCTGGGTCGGACTCCATGAAGCCGCGCGAAGACAGCAGTTGCAGGTTGGCTAACCCGGCCGCACTCTGCGCGAGCAGCACCACCGGATCGGGCGGCAACCTCGGGTTCTCCGCCCGGGTGAGCGCAATCTGGCAGCCGACAATGGGCTGCACACCCTTGACCACGCAGGCCTGGCTGAACTCCAGGGCGCCGAACAGGTTGCCGCTGTCGGTGATCGCCACCGCTGGCATCGAGCCGTCCCGGGCCAGCATCGCGATCTTTTCGGCTTTGATCGCACCCTCGCTGAGCGAATAGGCGGAGTGCACCCGCAGGTGGACGAAATCGGCGTGCGCCATCAGGCCTCCACGATCCGGCCGTCGTGCAGGGTAACCCGGCGGTCCATCCGGGCCGCCAACGCCGGGTTGTGGGTCGCGATCAGCGCTGCAACACCCTGCGCCCGCACCATGCGCAGCAACTCCTCGAACACCACGTTGCTCGTGCCGACGTCGAGATTGCCCGTGGGCTCATCGGCCAGCAGCACGCCAGGCGCATTAGCCAGGGCGCGGGCGATCGCCACGCGCTGCTTTTCGCCGCCCGAGAGCTTGCCCGGCAAATGCCCGGCGCGCGGCGCCAGGCCAAACTGCGTCAGTAGCTCCGTCGCGCGCTGCCGGGCTGAGCGCCTGGTCTGGCCCGCGACCATCTGCGGCAGCACGACGTTTTCCAACGCGGTGAACTCGGAGAGCAATTGGTGTGACTGGTAAACGAAGCCGATACGGTCGCGCCGGATCGCCGTCCGGTCATTGTCGGGCAGCCGGCCGGCATCGCGCCCATCGACCAGCACGGCGCCACTATCCGGCCGCTCCAGAAGGCCTGCCAAGTGCAGCAGCGTGCTTTTTCCGGCGCCGGAGGGCGCCACCAAGGCCACGATCTCCCCGGAATGCAAGGTTAGGTCGGCCTCGAGCAGAACGTGCAGGTCGGCATCGCCGCTGCGGTAAGCCCGGCTCACCCCTTGCAGAACAAGCGGCTCATTCATGCCGCAAGGCCTCGACCGGATCGGTGCGCGCCGCGCGCCAGCTGGGATAGAGGGTGGCCAGCAGGGAAAGGCCCAGCGCCATGACCATGACCTGCACCACTTCCCGGGGACTCAGTTTCGCCGGTAGGTGCGTCAGGTAGTACACCTCGGGATTGAACACACTAGCGCCTGTGGCCGCCTCGACCCAACCCTGGATCGTCTCGATGTTGAGGCAAAACAGCACCCCGAGCACCACGCCCACCACCGTCCCTGTCACGCCCACGCTCGCGCCGCACATCAGGAATATGCGCATCACCGCACCCCGCCCGGCGCCGAACGTGCGCAGCACCGCGATGTCGCGCGTCTTGTCCTTCACCATCATGATCAGCGACGAGATCACGTTGAAGGCGGCGACCAGGATGATCAGGGTCAGGATCAGGAACATGACGTTCCGTTCCACCTGAACCGCGGCAAAGAAGCTGTTGTTGCTCTGCTGCCAGTCCACGATCCGTACCGGCGTGCCCGTCAGCGCCTGGGCAATGCCGATGCGGATGTCCCGCACGGCTTGCGGGTCCCTGACCATGACCTCGATGTGCGAGGCGGCGCCGGGTTGCTGAAAAAATATCTGCGCGGCCGGCAACGGCAGGAACACGAACGAGGTATCGTATTCGTTCATTCCAACTTGGAACACCGCGACCACACGATAGGCGCGCACGCGCGGGATGGTGCCGAACGCGGTCGCGGCACCCTGCGGCGAGATCAAAGTGAGCTGGTCACCGGCGCTCAGGCCGAACTTGCCGGCAAGGCCCACGCCTATGGCGATGGCGTCCTCCCCTTGGAATTCGGCGAGTGTTCCCTGCCGAATATGGTCGCTGACGGCGCGCATCCGCTGGAAGTCCTCCGGCTTGATGCCGCGCACCAGACCTCCGGCCGATTGCCCGCGAGGGCCGCTCAGCAGCACCTGGCCATCGACCACCGGAACGGCGGAGACCACGCCAGGTACGCCGCGGATTCGAGCGGTAATGGCGTCATAATCCTGCAATGGTCCCGTGGTGCCATAAACGCCAAGATGCCCGTTGAATCCTAAGATTCGGTTAAGCAGGTCCACTTGGAACCCTCCCATCACCGACATCACGATGATCAGCGTGGCCACGCCGAGCGCGATGCCGACGAGGCTGAAACCGGCGATGACGGAAACGAAACGCTCGCCTCGCCTGGCGCGCAGATACCTTCCCGCGACCATGCGCTCGAATGGACCGAACACTTAGCCGATCCGCGCCAGGGCCGACTCGAGAGAAAGCTCCTGCCGCTCCCCGGTGGCGCGACGCTTCAGCTCCACGGTGCCTGCGGCAGCCCCGCGGGGACCGACGATGATCTGCCAGGGATGGCCCATCAAGTCCGCATCGGCGAACTTCGGACCGGCGCGCTCCTCGCGGTCGTCATAAAGCGCATTTCCACCGAAATGGGCATAGGCCCGCTCGCATGCATCTCCGCAGGCCGCATCGCCCTGCTTGAGATTCAGGATGGCGGCACGGAACGGCGCCACGCTGTCGGGCCAAATGATCCCGGCGTCATCGTGGTGCGCCTCGATCAGCGCGCCGACCAGCCGGGACACGCCGATTCCGTAGCTGCCCATCTCCGGCGCAACCGGCTTGCCATCCGGCCCAGCCACGGAAAGATCCATCGCCGCGCTGTACTTGGTGCCAAAATAGAAGATATGGCCAATCTCTATCCCCCGCCCTTCCCGACGACGCGACGGCTCCACCTGCGCCCAGGCTGCCGTATCGTGCTTCTCATCCGTGGCAGCGTATTGTGTGGTCATAAGAGTGAAGAAACGGTCAAGATCTCCGGCCTTCGCGGCGTCGAAGCTGTCGCCGCTATAGTCGATGCCCTCGAAACCAGCGTCGTAGAACACCTGGCTCTCGCCCGTCGGAGCCAGGATGATAAATTCATGGCTCAATTCGCCGCCGATCGGGCCGGTGTCGGCGACCATGGGAATCGCGGCAACACCCAGCCGCTGGAACGTCCGCATGTAGGCCAGCATCATCTTGCGGTAGCTGAGCACCGCGCCTGCATAGTCCATATCGAAGCTATAAGCGTCCTTCATCAAGAACTCGCGCCCACGCATCACGCCGAATCGGGGCCGCATTTCATCGCGGAACTTCCACTGGATATGATACAGGATTTGCGGCAGTTGGCGGTAGCTCTGCACCGACTGGCGCATCAAGTCTGTTACCATCTCTTCATTTGTCGGGCCGAACAGCATGTCGCGGTCACCGCGGTCCCGGATCCGCAGCATTTCCGGCCCGTAGGCGTCGTATCGTCCGCTCTTGCGCCATAGGTCGGCCGGCTGAATCGTCGGCATCAGCAACTCCTGCGCCCCGATGCGGTCCTGCTCTTCCCGCACAACCCGCGCAATGTTCTGCAGCACCCGCCAGCCTGCCGGCAGCCAGGCGTATATGCCGGCGGAGGTCTGTCGGACGAGACCGGCCCGCAGCATCAGGCGGTGCGAGGCAATCTGCGCCTCTGCCGGGTTTTCTTTGATCGTTGGCACAAGCGAGCGGGATAGGCGCATCGGAGTCCTGAGTCTGTGGATTGCCGGACCCTACAGCCGCGCAACGCTTCCCGCCAGCAGGGCCGGTCCGCGCGAATGATGGTGCATTGCACAACCGAATTACCGGACCCGTCCCCGCGCGAGACCGGAAATTGCGTGACAGCCCTGCGTTCTCGATATAACAGAAAAGAAGGCCCGCGCGCTGGCAGCGCAGCGGGCCAAGTTTAGGGAGGAAACGCCAGTCACACGGACAGAACCGGGGATAAGTCCCCCTGTTCTGTCCGTGATGATGCACCCGCCCTGTTCTGCGGTCCAAGCCTTTCTGACCGTGCATTACTGCTAATTCATCCGTCTAGACCGGATTTGCGCAAACGTTCGGCACTGCCGCCGGCTCCTGCCCGGTTAGTAGTCAGCCGCCTGCACGGAACGAGAACCAGTCACTGCGGATCATCAGCATAGCCGCGCCCCACAAGAGGGCGGAGACGAGTGTCGTCGCGGCCAGCTTGCGCCCGATCAACGGCTGGGCCGGCGCACCGCGCCAACCGGTCACGCTGTCCGCCTCTGGCACCGGCCTCGTCCCGAACGGCAGCACGGCGAACAGCACCGTCCACCAGATCATTACGTAGAGGACGAACGCGGTGAACCAGTTCATCACACGCGCAGGAGATGCACGTCCACCATCGGCCGTTTCTGCAGCCGCCGGCCCAGAGCCCGCCGCAGGGCAGCCCGGGCGGCATCCGCAAGCGCCCCGTCATCGAGGCGGAGGCCGGCCGGCAGGCCCGCGACGGCTTGGCTGAACTCCGCCGTCACCCGCGCCGTCTCGGCATCGCCCGGCTCGAACAGACCCGGCGCACTCACCCGGGCCTGGCCCATCATGCGCCCCTGGCCGTCCACCGCAAAGCTGCCGAGAACGACGCCGTTGAACAGCATGCGCCGCCGGGCTGAGAGTACGCCGCCGTTCAGCGGCACCACACGATTGCCGTCGAGCACCAAACGCCCGACCGGCGCGCTGTCCACGACCTCGGGATATCCCGGCGACAGGCTCAGCACGTCCCCGTCTTCCAGCATGATCGGCGTGGAGCCGGACGCCTTGGCGAGTTCCGCATGCGCCGACAGATGCCGCCACTCGCCATGCGTGGGCACGGCGAACTTCGGCCGCACCAGCCGATATAGCGTGCGCAATTCCTCCCGAGCGGGATGGCCCGAGACGTGGACGGGATGATCGTCATCGGTGATCACCTGCACGCCCCGGCGGACCAGGCCGTCCTGAACGGACATGATCGCCCGCTCGTTGCCGGGGATCATGCGGCTGCTGAAGATCACCGTGTCCCCCTCCCCCAAGGCGATGTGCGGATGGGTATCGGCGGCGATCCGGGACAGCGCGCTGCGGGGCTCGCCCTGGCTGCCCGTCACCAAGATGAGCAACTCATCGTCGGGCGTGGCGTTGGCCGCCTCTTCCGACAGGAAAGCGTCGATGCCCTTGAGATAGCCGCAATCGCGGGCCGCCGCCTCCAGATTCCGGAGGCTGCGGCCCACCAGCGCCACCCGCCTTCCGGCGTCGCGGGCGGCCAGCGCCACGCTCTCGACCCGGGCCACGTTGCTGGCGAAACAGGTCACGGCAACCCGGCCGTCGAGGGTGCCGATCAGCTCGCGCAAGCTCTCCCGCACATCCGCCTCGGAGCCGGATGTGCCATCCACCATCGCATTGGTGCTGTCGCACACCATGGCGAGAACGCCCTCCTCCCCAAGCCGGGCAAAGGCGGCTTCATCCGTGGGCAGGCCGATCAGGGGATCGCTGTCCAGCTTCCAGTCGCCTGTGTGCAGGATGATGCCATGCGGGGTGCGCAGCACCAGCGCCTGCGCTTCCGGCACCGAGTGCGACACCGCCATGAATTGCAGCGAGAAAGGCGGTAGCTCGATCGCGCCACCCGAGGGGATGGTGTGGATGCGAACCTCGTTGAGCAGGCCGGCCTCGCCCAGCTTGCGGCGCAGCACCGCCGAGGCGAACGGCGTAGCGTAGACCGGGCATCGCAGTTGCGGCCATAGGTGGGCAACCGCGCCGATATGGTCCTCGTGAGCGTGGGTGATGATGAGGGCGAGCAGCTTGTCGCGCCGCTCCACCAGGAAGCCGGGATCGGGCATCATGATCTCGACCTCGGGGTTCTCGCTGCCCCCGAAGCCGATGCCGCAATCGATCGCCAGCCAGTGTCCGTTGCATCGGTACAGGTTCAAGTTCATGCCGATCTCGCCCGTCCCGCCCAGGGGCAGGAACGCCAGATCACCGCTATAAGCGTCCATTTAATCGCTTTCTGAAGGTCGTATTCTGTCACGGCTCAATGTGGGGGCGGGGTTGCGCTCCGCCAACAAGCGCAAGCCATCCAAGGTCAGATCAGGGGCGATCACCTCGATTATGGTGGTGCCCTCGGCCAGCAATGGCGCCAGCCCGCCGGTTGCCACCACTTTCAACGGCGCTTCGTACTCCGCCTGGATACGGGTCACCAAGCCCTCGATCAGGCCCACATAGCCCCAATAGATGCCGGATTGCATTGCCGGGATTGTCGATTTGCCGATAACGGCCTGCGGGCGGCCGATGCCGATCCGCGGCAGGCGGGCCGCCGCGCCGTGCAGGGCCTCTATGGACAGATTGATGCCTGGCGCGATGACGCCGCCGAGATAGGCGCCGTCGCGGTCGATCACGTCGAAGGTGGTCGCGGTGCCGAAGTCGATCACCATCAGCGGCCCCTGATAGGCGCGGTGGGCGGCAAGCGAATTCAGCAGCCGGTCGGCGCCGACCTCTGCGGGGTTGTCCACCTTGATGGCGAAGCCCCAATCGAGGCTGGAACGGGCGATCAGCGGCTCCGTCGAGAACCAGTCGCGGCACAGTCGGCGAAGGTGGTACAGCGCGGCTGGGACGACGGTGCCGATCACGGCGCGATCAATCTCCGGCTGCTTCAAGCCGGACAAGTTGAGCAGGGTCATCAGCCACACGGCGTACTCGTCGGAGGTCCGCTGCGGCTCGGTGGCGATGCGCCAGATGCCGCGCCAACCCGCGCCGTCATGCACGGCAAAGACCACGTTGGTGTTGCCCGCGTCTACCACCAGCAACATGTTTCAGGCCCCTTGCAGGACATCCCCGGTGGGAAACGCACGAACACGCCCTCCGGATTGCAAGAGCAGCGCGCCGGCGTCGCTCAAGCCGGCGAATGTGCCCGCGACCTCGGTGCCACCAGCCTTGATCCGCAGCAGCGTATCTGGCGCGGGGCCGCGCTTGAGCCAGGCCAGGCGCACCGGGGCGAAGCCTTCGAGCAGGGCCGTTCCGCTCCATCGGTCGAGCGCCGCCAGCACTGCTGAGGCAACCGCGCCGACCGCGGGGGCGTGGGGCAGCCGGGCCGCGCCGGGCAGGTCTGGCGCGACGGCAAGGTTGGCGCCGAAGCCGATCACCAGCCAGTCGAGCCGGCCGGCGCCGACGCTGCTGTCGAGCAGGATGCCGCCCAGCTTGCCTCCGTCCAGCATGATGTCGTTGGGCCATTTCAGCCGGATGGGCGGCGCCGCGCAAGCTTCGAGCGCCTCGGCCAATGCCACCGCGGCCAGCAGCGCCCAATGGCCGGCCGAGGCGGGCGGCCCGGGCGGGCGTAGCAGCACCGACAGAGCGAGATTGCCGGGCAGGGTTGCCCAGGTGCGGCCCCGGCTGCCGCGAGCCGCGGTTTGCCGGGCGGCCATAACCGCCAGCCCCGCCGGCTCCCCCGCCTGGGCTAAGGTGGCACAGAGGTCGGAGGTGGAAGCGAGGCTTTCGAACGTCCGCAACCGCCAGCCCGGCGGGGATGTCAACCGAAGAGGACCTTGGCGGCCTGCTGCGCGGCCGCGACCACCGGTGCGGGAAACACGAAAAACAGCGTCGTGACCAGGGCGCCCACTGCGCCCACGAACGAGACCGATGGCGGACGGGCGTCGAACGCGGGCTGCGCCGGGTCGAAATACATGACCTTGATGACGCGCAGGTAATAGAACGCGCCGACCACGCTGGTCAGCACGCCGATGACCGCGAGCGTCCAGTAGCCGGATTCCACGGCGGGGCGGAACACGTACAGCTTGCCGAAGAAGCCGGAGAACGGCGGGATGCCGGCCATGCTGAACATGAACACCGCCATGAGCAAGGCCAGGCCCGGGTCGGTGGTCGCCAGACCTGAAAGGTCGGAAATTTGCTCCAGCGCACGGCCGCGGCGGCGCATGGCGATCAGCACCGCGAACACGCCCGCACTCATGAACACATAGGTGACCATGTAGATCATGACGCCGCGTATGCCGTCCTGCGTGCCGACAGCCAGGCCGACCAGGGCGTAGCCGATATGGCCGATGCTGGAATAGGCCATCAGACGCTTGATGTTGCGCTGGCCGATGGCGGCGAGTGCTCCCAGCAGCATCGAGGCGAGCGAGACCAGGACGATCAGACCGCTCCATTGCGCCAGTACGGGGCCGAACGGCACTTCGAGCGCGCGGAGCAGCAAGGCGATGGCCGCCACCTTCGGCGCGGTGCTCATGAACGCGGTGACAGGTGTGGGCGCGCCCTCGTACACGTCGGGCGTCCACATATGGAACGGCACCGCCGACAGCTTGAAGGCGAGCCCGGCCACGATGAAAACGACGCCGACGATGAGGCCCGGCGAGGCCGAGCCTGGCCGGGCCAGCGCTGCCGCAAGCTCGCCGAACTGCATGGTGCCGGCGAACCCATAGGCGAGCGAGATGCCATACAATAATAATCCGGACGCCAAGGCGCCAAGGACAAAGAACTTGAGCCCGGATTCGGCCGAGCGGGCGTTGTCGCGGTTGAACGCGCACAGCACGTAGAGCGACAGCGACTGCAGCTCGAGCCCGAGATACAGCGTCATCAGGCTCGATGTGCTGCACATGATCATCATGCCGACCGTGGACAACAGCACCAGGACCGGGAACTCGAACCGCGCGATGCCTTCCTGGACGTTGTAATCCAGCGACAACACTAGGCTCAGCCCGGCGCCGGCCAGGATCAGCAGCTTCATGAAGGTGGCGAACCCGTCCACGACGAACAGGCCGCGATAGCCGCCGCCTTGCGGCGCGGAGAGCACGAGCGTGCCCGCCAGCACCAGCGCCGCCAGGGCCAGCATGGTGCAGAGAAAGGCCGGGTCCGGCTTACGGAGCACGCCGAAGATCAGGATGGCCATGGCCGCGCAGGCAAGCGCGATTTCCGGCAGCGCGAGGGTCCAATTCATGGGGCGATTCCGGCCAGCCTGGTGGCGCTGAGTGCGGCGGTGTGCTGCTCCACCATGGCGTGGACGCTGGCGTCGAAGAACTGGGTGAAGCTGCTGGGGTAAATGCCCATCCACAGGGTGAGCAGAACCAGCGGCGCGAAGATGGCGACCTCACGGGGCGAGAGGTCGAGTATGCCGCGCAGATCGTCACGCGTGATGACGCCGAACACCACCCGGCGATACAGGTAGAGCATGTAGGCGGCGCCCAGAATCATGCCGAGGCTGCCGAGCAGCGACAGCCAGAAGTTAACCTTGAACGCGCCGACCAGCACCAGGAACTCGCCCACGAAGCCCGCCGTGCCCGGCAGCCCGATGCTCGCCATGGTGAACACCATGAACACCACCGCATAGGCCGGCATGCGGCTCGCTAGGCCGCCATACCGGTCGATGTCGCGGGTGTGGATACGGTCGTACACCACGCCCACGCACAAGAACAACGCCGCCGAGACGATGCCGTGCGAGAGCATCTGGAACAGCGCACCCTGGATACCCTGGACGTTAAAGGTGAAGATTCCGATAACGACCACGCCCATATGGGCCACCGACGAGTAGGCGATCAGCTTCTTCATGTCGGTCTGCGCGAGCGCCACCAGCGAAGTGTAGATCACCGCGACTACGCCCAAGGTGAACATCATGGGCGCGAAGGTCTGGCTGGCTTGGGGCAGCATCGGCACCGAGAAGCGCAGGAAGCCGTAGGCCCCCATTTTGAGCAGCACGCCCGCCAGGATGACGGAGCCGGCGGTCGGCGCCTCGACGTGCGCGTCCGGCAGCCAGGTGTGCACCGGCCACATCGGCACCTTGACGGCAAACGAAGCGAGGAAGGCCAGGAACAGCCAGAACTGCATACGCGGCGAAAATTGCGTCTGCATCAGCACGGCGAGATCGGTGGTCCCCGCCGTGTACCAGATGGCGAGCAGGGCCAGCAGCATCAGGATGGAGCCGGTCAGCGTGTAAAGGAAGAACTTGAAGCTGGCATAGACCCGGCGAGCGCCGCCCCAGACGCCGATGATGAGGAACATCGGGATCAACACGCCCTCGAAGAACATGTAGAACACAACGAAGTCCTGGGCCGAGAACATGCCGACCATCATGGTTTCCAGCACCAGGAAGGCGATCATGTACTCTCGCACCCGGACGGTGATGGCTTCCCAGCTTGCCACTATGCAGATCGGCGTCAGCGCGGTGGACAACAGCACGAACAGCACCGAAATGCCGTCCACGCCCATGCGGTAATCCACCTTGAAGTCGGGCAGCCAAGTCGCGTGTTCCTGGAACTGGAAACCTGGCTCCGAGGTGTCGAAGGCGAACCACAGCTTCAGGGACAACAGGAACACGATCAAGCTCGTCCACAGCGCGGCGAAACGGGCGTTGCGGGCGACGACGTCTTCGGCGCCGCGGACCGTCATGATGAACAGCACGCCGACGAGCGGCAGCCAGGTCAACAGCGAGAGGACAGGATAGCCGGCGGCGTTCATGGCGGGGCTCACCGGAACAACAGGAATACGCTGATCAGCGCGACAAGGCCGATAAGCATGGTGAACGCGTAGACGGCGATCGATCCGGTCTGCAAGCGAACGACCTGGGCGGAGCCGTCGGCCGCCATCGCGGCGATGCCGTTTGGCACGCCATCGATGATCCTGGCGTCGCCCACCTGCCACAACAGCCGGGCGAGGCGCCCGGCCGGGCGGACGAACAGGAAATCATACAGTTCGTCGAAATACCATTTGTTCAGCACGAAGCGGTACACGCCCGGCACCGCGGCCGCGAGCCGGGCCGGAAGGGTCGGCAAGGCGACGTACATCACATAGGCCAGGGCAATTCCCAGCACGGCCACGACGGTGGGCAGCCAAGTCACTAGGGGCGGTATGTGATGCGAGGCCTCCAGCACGTGGTTCGTGGGTGCGTTGTAGATGCTGTCGCCCCAGAACTCGTGCCAGGCATGGCCGATGAACTCGACCTCGAAAAGGTAGCCGGTCGCCACGGCGCCGGCGGCAAGAACCAGCAGCGGCGCCAGCATGACTGCCGGGCTTTCATGGACGTGCTCCATCGTGTGCTGGTCGGCCCGCGGCGCGCCATGGAAGGTCAGGATCAGCAAGCGCCACGAATAGAACGCGGTGAGGAAGGCCGCGATGGTGCCGCACCAGAAGCCATAGCTGGCGACCGCGCTGTGGCGAGCCCAGGCGGCTTCGAGAATGGCGTCCTTCGAGAAGTAGCCTGCAAAGAACGGAATGCCGGCCAGGGCCAGGCTGCCGATCCACATGACGGCGTAGGTGACCGGGATCTTGCGCCAGATGCCGCCCATGCGGCGGATGTCCTGCTCGTCGGACATGGCGTGGATGACGGACCCGGCGCCGAGAAACAGCAATGCCTTGAAGAAAGCATGGGTAAACAAGTGAAAGATCGACGCCTGATACACGCCCACACCGGCCGCAATGAACATGTAGCCGAGCTGCGAGCACGTGGAGTACGCGATGATGCGCTTGATGTCGTTCTGCACGCAGCCGATCGTGGCAGCGAACAGGCACGTGCTGGCGCCGATGAAGGTCACGAACCCCAAGGCGCCCGGCGCGTATTCCAGGATCGGCGACATGCGCGCCATCAGGAACACGCCGGCGGTAACCATGGTCGCGGCGTGGATCAACGCCGAGACGGGCGTCGGCCCCTCCATCGCATCCGGCAGCCAGGTGTGCAGGCCCAACTGCGCCGACTTGCCCATGGCGCCCAGGAACAGCAGCACGCCGATGACCTCGTAGGCGCGATACGTGCCGCCGAGCACGTGATAGACCGCGTCCTGGTGCGCCGGAACGTCGGCGAAGATTTCCGGGAACTCGACGGTGCCGAACACCAGGAACACCAGCGCGACGCCGACCGCGAAGAATAGGTCGCCCACGCGGTTGACGATGAAGGCCTTCATCGCGGCGCGGCAGGCGCTCGGCCGGTCGTACCAGTAGCCGATCAAGAGATAGCTCGCGAGGCCGACGCCTTCCCAGCCAAAGAACAACTGAACCAGGTTGTTGGCCGTGACCAGCATCAGCATGGCGAAGGTGAACAGGCTGAGGTAGCTGAAGAAGCGCGGGATGGTGGCGTCGTGGCTCATGTAGCCGACGCTGTAGATGTGGATCAGCGTCGCGATGAACGTGACCATGCCGACCATGACGGCCGAGAGCGTGTCGTAGCGCAGCGCCCAGTCTACGTGGAAGCCTTCCACCTGCATCCAGGTGCCGAGCGAGACCAGGCCGGGCTCGGCGTGGCCGGTCAGGAAGGGCACGAAGCTGGACACGCCGCAGGTGGCGGCGACGACCATGCACAGGATGGTGACGGCTTGGCTGGCGCGGTCGCCGATTTGGCGGCCCAGCAGCCCGGCGATCAGCGCGCCCAGTAGCGGGGCGAAGACGGCGACGGCGTAGAGCATCGTCTAGCCCTTCATCAGCGTGACGTCCTCGACCTGGATCGAGCCACGGTTGCGGAAGTAGACGACGACGATCGCCAGCCCGATCGCGGCCTCCGCCGCGGCGACGGTCAGCACGAACAGGGCGAAGACCTGGCCGGCTAGGTCGTTCAGCGCCGAGCTGAAGCCCACCAGGTTCAGGTTGACCGCCAGCAGCATCAACTCGACCGACATCATGATGACGATGACGTTCTTGCGGTTCAGGAAGATGCCGAAGATGCCGAGCACGAGGAGAACTGCGGCCACCGCGAGGTAGTGGCCGACGGAGATGGTGTCCATCAGTGCTCTCCAGGGCCGGGCTTGCCGACGCCGTGTTCGTGCCGCTCGTCGGCATGCACCAGCACGGGCGGCGGCTTGGGCCGCAGGAAGGTGGTCGCGCCGGCACGGGACGGGACTCGCATGATCTCCAGCGTGTCGGCGGTGGTCCGCGCGTTCTGCCGGGCGATGCTTTGGCGGCGGGTGGTGCCGCGGTCGCGGTGGGTCAGCACGATGGCGCCGATCATGGCCACCATCAGGATCAGCCCGGCCGCCTGGAACAGGAACACGTAGTCAGTATAGATCAGCCGGCCGAGCGCCCGCGTGTTGTCGACGTCGCCGGGCGCGCTGGACAGGCGCAGCGCCGCCGATTCCGGCGCGAACCGCCAGCCGCCCAGCACGAGCGCCAGTTCCACGAACAGGATGGCGCCGATCGTGGCGCCCACCGGCGCGTAGCGCTGGAAGCCCTCGCGCAATTGGCCGAAGTTCACGTCCAGCATCATGACCACGAACAGGAACAGCACCGCGACCGCGCCGACATAGACGATGACCAGGATCATCGCCAGGAACTCGGCGCCGGCGATCAGGAACAGCGCCGCGGCATTGAAGAACGCCAGGATGAGGAACAGCACGGAATGCACGGGGTTGCGGCAGGTGATCACCGCTGCGGCGGAGCCGAGCAGGATGGCCGCGAACAGGTAGAAGGCGAGGGTCGTGATCATCGGCCCCTCTTAGCGGTACGGCGCGTCGAGTTCGAGCCGGCGGGCCAGCACGCTCTCCCACTGGTCGCCGTTGGCCAGCAGCTTCTCCTTGTTATACATCAGCTCCGCCCGGGTCTCGGTCGCGAATTCGAGGTTGGGACCCTCGACGATGGCGTCCACCGGGCAACTTTCCTCGCACAGTCCGCAATAGATGCACTTGGTCATGTCGATATCGTAGCGCGTGGTGCGCCGCGAGCCGTCTTCGCGCGGCTCTGCCTCGATGGTGATGGCGAGCGCCGGGCAGACGGCCTCACACAGCTTGCAGGCGATGCAGCGCTCCTCGCCGTTCGGGTAGCGGCGGAGCGCGTGCTCCCCCTTGAAGCGCGGGCTGAGCGGGCTGCGCTCATAGGGGTAGTTGATCGTGGCCTTGGGCCGGAAGAAATACTTCAGCGTCAGCCACATGCCCGAGAGAAGCTCGCCGAGCAGCAGGCTGCGGGCGGTGCGATCGAGGAATGCCATTACAGGGGAGCTCCTTGCTGGCCGGGCAGCCAGCCGAAGGCCAGCAGCACGCCCGCGGTCAGCACGAGCCAGCCCAGCGACAGCGGCAGGAACACCTTCCAGCCCAGCCGCATCAGCTGGTCGTAGCGGAAGCGCGGGAAGGTGGCGCGCACCCAGATGAACATGAACAGCACGAGGCAGATTTTCAGGATGAACCAGAGCGGACCCGGCACCCAGGTGAAGGGCGCGAACGGGATCGGGCTCAGCCAGCCGCCCAGGAACAGGATGCTGGTCATGGCCGACATCAGGATCATGTTGGCGTATTCGCCCAGGAAGAACAGGCCGAAGGTCATCGCCCCATATTCCACGTGGAACCCGCCGACGATCTCGCTCTCGCCCTCCGGCAAGTCGAACGGCGCCCGGTTGGTCTCCGCCAGGATCGAGATGAAGAACACGATGAACATCGGGAACAAGGGGATGAAGAACCACACCCGCTCCTGCGCCATGACGATGTCGGTGAGGTTCAAGGAGCCCGCGCACAACAGCACGGTCACCATCACGAACCCCATGCTGACTTCGTAGCTGACCATTTGCGCCGCGGAGCGCAGCGCCCCTAGGAACGCATACTTCGAGTTGCTGGCCCAGCCGGCGATGACGATGCCGTAGACGCCCAGGCTGCTGATGGCGAACAGGTATAGGATGCCGACATTGATGTCGGCGATGGCCCAACCCTCGTTTACCGGGATCACGGCCCAGGCGATCATGGCCAAGGTCATGGTGAGCAGGGGCGCGACAAGGAACAGAATACGATTCGCCCCGGTGGGGATGATCGTTTCCTTCATCAGCATCTTCAGCGCGTCCGCAAACGGCTGCATCAAGCCGAACGGGCCGACCACGTTCGGGCCGCGCCGCATCTGCATCGCCGCCATCACCTTACGCTCGGCGAGCGTGAGATAGGCGACGCTGACCAGCACGGGAACCAGCATGGCCAAGGTCTTGACGACCGTCAGCACCAGGATGCCGAAGGAGGTGGCGAGAAAGGCCGCCATCACTCGGCTGCCTGCTGGACGGGCGCGGTGTACAAGCGGCTGCACTCCGCCATGGTGGCGCTGGCGCGGTTGATGGCGTTGGTCTGGTAGTAATCCGGCACCGCCGGCACGAACGGCCCGGCGCCGAAGCCGCCCCCGCCCGACGGTCCCACCTGCTCGGCCGCGGCGCCGCGTGCAAACGGGCGGGCGAATACCGCGTTGACCTGCGCCAAACGGGCACGGACCCCGGCGAGGTCGTCATAGGGCAGCGGCTTGCCGATCACGGCGCTGAATGCACGCAGAATGGCCCAGTCCTCGCGCGCCTCGCCCGGCGGCGGCACGGCCAGGAAGCCGCGCTGCATCCGCCCCTCAAGATTGACCCAGGTGCCGCTTTTCTCGGTATAAGCCGCGCCGGGCAGGATCACGTCGGCCCGGGCGGCCCCACGGTCGCCGTGATGGCCCTGGTAGACGACGAAGGTCTGGGCTCCGATCGCGGCGGTGTCGAACTCGTCGGCGGCCAGCAGCCACAACAGGTCCACGCCGCCGTCGAGCATGGCGGGTAAAGCGAGGGCGCCGGGGCCCGGAAGGAAACCAAGATCGAGCGCGCCCACTCGGCCAGCAGCCGTATGCAGCACGTTGAAGCCGTGCCATCCCGGGGTCAGCGCATCGAAGGACGCGGCCAGCGCCCAGGCCGCCGCCAGCACCGCCGCGCCGTCGTGACGCCGCAGGGCGCCCTGCCCCACGATGATCATGGGCCGCTTGGCCGCCTGCAGGGTGTCGGCGAAATCGCCTAGGTGGTGCAGCGCCGCCGGGTCGCGGCCGAGATGCTGCACCGCGTACGTCAGGTCGGCCGGCTCGCCGATCGCGGCCACCGGGCAGCCGCCCCCGCTCCAACGCTTGCGAATGCGCGCGTTCAGCACCGGGCTTTCGCGGCGCGGATTGCAGCCGATCAGCAGAATGGCGTCGGCCTCCTCGATGCCGGCCACGGTACTGTTGAAGAGGTAGAACTCGCGCCGGCTGCCATCGAGCGCCGCGCCGTCCTGCCGGCAGTCGAGGTTCTGCGAGCCGAGCAGGCCCATGAGGTCCTTGAGCGCGATCATGCTCTCGGCATCGCACAGATCGCCGGCGACGGCCCCGATCCGTGCACCTTGCAGACCCTGCAGCTTGGCCGCGATGGCGCCGAACGCTTCCGGCCAGGATGCCTGCTGCAGCTTGCCGTCGCGGCGCACCCATGGCTTGTCGAGGCGCCGGCGCTTCAGCCCGTCATGGCTGAAGCGCGACTTGTCGCCGAGCCACTCCTCGTTCACGTCGTCGTTCACCCGGGGCAGGATGCGCAGCACCTCGCTGCCGCGGCTGTCGATACGGATGCTGGCGCCGAGCGCGTCGTGCACGTCGACGCTATCGGTCTTGCGCAGCTCCCAGGGGCGGGCGGTGAAGCTGTAGGGCTTGTTGAGCAGCGCGCCGACCGGGCAGATGTCGATGAGGTTGCCGGACAGCTCGGTTGTCAGCGCCTTTTCGATGTAGGTGCCGATTTCCATGCTCTCGCCGCGCGAGGTGGCGCCCATCTCGGGCACCCCCGCCACTTCGCTGCTGAAGCGGATGCAGCGGGTGCAGTGGATGCACCGGGTCATAAACGTCTTGACCAAGGGGCCGAGATACTTGTCCTTCACTGCGCGCTTGTTCTCGGCGTAGCGGGAGTGGTCCATGCCGTACGAATAGGCCTGGTCCTGCAAGTCGCACTCGCCGCCCTGGTCACAAATCGGGCAATCGAGCGGGTGGTTGATCAGCAGGAACTCCATCACCCCGCGGCGCGCCTGGCGCACCATGGGCGTGTCGGTCCGCACGATCATGCCGTCCGCCACGGGATAGGCGCAACTGGCGATCGGCTTGGGCGCCTTTTCCACCTCGACCAGGCACATCCGGCAATTGCCGGCGACGCTCAGCCGCTCGTGGTAGCAGAAACGCGGGATCTCGACGCCGGCAGCCTCGCAGGCCTGCAATACCGACGAGCCGTTGGCGATCTCGACCGCGACGCCATCAACCGTGACCTTGGCCATTACTCTGCCGCCATCTTGATGCCAGCCTGCCTCGACTTGTAAGCCGCGATCCGCTCTTCCATCACCGGCCGGAAATGCCGGATGAGGCCCTGGATCGGCCAGGCGGCCGCGTCGCCAAGCGCGCAGATCGTGTGCCCCTCGATCTGCCGCGTGACCTGCTCGAGCGTGTCGATCTCCGCGATCTCCGCCCGGCCCTGCACCATGCGGCCCATCACCCGCATCATCCAGCCCGTGCCTTCGCGGCATGGCGTGCACTGGCCGCAGCTTTCATGTTTGTAGAACTGCGCGAGGCGGTGGATGGCGCGGATCACGTCGGTGGACTTGTCCATTACCATGACCCCCGCGGTGCCCAGCCCGCTCTTCACGTCGCGCAGGCTGTCGAAGTCCATAAGCACGGTGTCGCAGGTCTCCTTCGGCAGCAGCGGCACGGACGAGCCGCCGGGGATGACGGCCAGCAGATTGTCCCAGCCGCCGCGCACCCCGCCGGCGTATTTGTCGATGAGTTCCCGCAGCGGAATGCCAAGCTCCTCCTCGACGTTGCACGGCTTGTTCACGTGCCCGCTGATGCAGAAAATCTTGGTGCCGGCGTTCTTGGGTCGGCCCAGCGCCGAAAACCACGCGCCGCCCCGGCGCAGGATGGTCGGTGCGACGGCGATGGTCTCCACGTTGTTCACCGTGGTCGGGCAGCCGTACAGGCCGACCGCCGCCGGGAAGGGCGGCTTCAGCCGGGGCATGCCCTTCTTGCCTTCGAGGCTCTCCAGCAGGGCAGTTTCCTCACCGCAGATGTAGGCCCCGGCGCCGCGATGCACGTACAGCTCGAAATCATAGCCGGACCCGGCGGCGTTGCGACCGAGCAAGCCCTCCGCATAGGCCTCGTCCACGGCCCGCTGCAGGACCACCGTCTCGTTGTAGTACTCGCCGCGCACGTAGATGTAACAGGCGCTGGCGCCCATGGCGAAGCTGGCGATCAGGCAGCCCTCGATCAGCTTGTGCGGATCGTGGCGGAGGATGTCGCGGTCCTTGCAGGTGCCGGGCTCGCTCTCGTCGGCGTTGACCACGAGGTAGCTGGGCCGGCCGTCGGGCGCCGCCGCTTTCGGCATGAACGACCATTTCATGCCCGTCGGGAACCCAGCGCCGCCGCGGCCGCGCAACCCGGACGCCTTCATCTCGTCGATGATCGCGTCCCGCCCGCGGGCGATGATGGCGGCCGTGCCGTCCCAATCGCCCCGCGCCCGTGCACCGGGCAGGAACGGGTCGTGCTGGCCGTAGAGGTTGGTGAAGATGCGGTCGGCGTCAGCGAGCATCGGTCGACTCCACCGCGAGAAGCGTCGTGGGCCCACCCTCGGGCGCGGAAGTCATGCGGCCCGTCGTGGAGCCCGGGCGGGGCCGCTCACCGCGGCGCAAGGCCTGCAGCAGCGCCCGGGTGCGGTCGTAATCCAGATCCTCGTAATAGTCGTCGTCGACCTGCAAGATGGGCGCGTTCACGCAAGCGCCGAGGCATTCCACCTCGCTCATGGTGAACACCCCGTCGGCGCTGGTCTGCTTCCAGCCGGTCAGGCCGGATTCGTCGCGGCAGGCCCGGGTGACTTCGTCTGAGCCGCGCAGCCAGCAGGGGGTGGTGCCGCAGACCTGGAGGTGGAAGCGGCCGATCGGGGTGGTGTTGAACATCAGGTAGAAGGTCGCCACCTCGTAGACGCGGATCGGCGCCATCCCCAGCCGTGCAGCGATCACGTCCATCGCCACGCGCGGCACCCAGGCGCTACCCGAGGCGCGAGCCATTTGCCGCTGCGCCAAATAGAGCAGCGGCAGCACCGCGCTGGCCTTCCGGCTTGGCGGGTACTTGGAGAGGATCAAGCCGATCTCATGCTCGCTCGGCTCGTCGAAGGCGAACTGGGCGGGCTCGCCCGGCGGGTCGGACGGCGGGTTGACGCCGATGTCTTCGGAGGTTCCGACGCGGGAGGCGGCGCCGGCCGGGTCGTCGATGCGGTCTAGATGGGGCCGTTCAGCCATGCTCTACCTGTCGATCTCGCCGAACACGACGTCGAGCGAGCCGATGATGGCTACTGCGTCGGCCAGCATGTGGCGCTTGGACATATGCTCGATCGCTTGCAGGAAGGCGAACCCGGTGGGACGCACCTTACAGCGATAAGGGCGGTTGCTGCCGTCGGCCACCAAGTAGACGCCAAACTCGCCCTTCGGGCTCTCGGTAGCCGTGTAGGTGCTGCCGGCCGGCACGTGGTAGCCCTCGGTATAGAGCTTGAAGTGATGGATGAGCGCTTCCATCGAGCGCTTCATCTCCTCACGCCGGGGCGCGGTGAACTTCCGGTCGTCGATCTTCACCGGGCCGGAGGGCATGCGCTCCACGCACTGTTGGATGATGGAGGTGCTTTGGCGCATCTCGGCGACGCGGACGAGGTAGCGGTCGTAGCAGTCGCCGTTGCGGGCAACCGGCACGTCGAACTCGACCTGCTCGTACATGTCGTAGGGCTGCGACTTGCGCAGGTCCCAGGGCACGCCGCTGGCACGGAGCGGCGGCCCGGAGAATCCCCAGGCCAACGCGTCCTCCGGCGTCATGATGCCGATATCGACGGTGCGCTGCTTCCAGATCCGGTTGCTGGTCAGCAACTGCTCAAGCTCGTCGATGAAGGTGGGGAAGGTGTGCGCCCAGGCGGCGATCTGCTCCGCCATGCCCACAGGCATGTCGCGCGTCACGCCGCCGGCGCGAAAGTAGTTGCCGTGGTAGCGCGCGCCGCAGACGCCTTCGTGGAACTGGAGCAGCTCCTCTCGCTTTTCGAAGCCCCATAGGCTCGGCGTGATGGCGCCGACGTCCAGCGCGTAGGTCGTGATGTTGAGCAAGTGGTTCAATATGCGGGTGATTTCTGCGAACAGGGTGCGGATCCACTTGGCGCGCGGCGGCGCCTCGATGGCGAGCAGCTTCTCCTGCGCCAGCACCCAACTATGCTCCATGCACATCGGGCTGACGTAGTCGAGCCGGTCGAAATACGGCAGCGCCTGCAGGTAGGTCTTGTATTCGATCAGCTTCTCGGTGCCGCGGTGCAGCAGGCCGATATGCGGATCGGCGCGCTCGACGACCTCCCCGTCCATCTCGAGGATGAGCCGCAGCACGCCGTGCGCCGCCGGATGCTGCGGGCCGAAGTTGATCGTGTGATTGTCAACTTCGACCACCTTGGTGGTGTTCGCGTTGCCCTCGCCTGGAGTGGCGGCGTGGCTGCCGGTCACGGGCAGCAGGCTGGCATTGCTGATGGCCTGGCCTCTCCGGTGGTTGCCGTCGTGCCGCATGGCTGCAAGATTGTCGCTCACGACGCTTCCTTTGCGGCGGCCACGGCAGCTTGGCGCTCGGTATGGGCCTTCTCGTCGCCGGGCAAGGTGGTCATCCCCTCCCAAGGTGAGACGAAGTCGAAGTTGCGAAAATCCTGCTGCAGCGTCACCGGCTCGTTGACCACCTGCTTGCGTTCCTCGTCGTAGCGGACCTCGACGTAGCCGGTCAGCGGGAAGTCTTTGCGCAGCGGGTGGCCGCTGAAGCCGTAATCGGTCAGGATACGGCGCAGGTCCGGCTGGTCCGAGAACGCGATGCCGAACAGGTCCCACGCCTCGCGCTCGAACCAGGTCGCCACCGGCCAGACGGTGCAGCAGCTCGGCACCGGCGTGTCGGCGCTGGCCGGCACAATCACCCGCACGCGGTGGTTCAGCGAAACGCTGAGCAGGTTGTACACCACCTCGAACCGTTCGGGCCGCTCGGGCCAGTCCACCCCGCAAAGGTCCATCAACTGCTCGCAGGCGAAGGCAGGGTCGTCTCGTAGCTGGCGCAGCAGCCCGGCCACGCGGTCCCGCTGCGCCCTGATGACCAGTTCGCCGCCCTCGACGGCAGCGCCGGTCACACCCTCGAGCGTTGCCGCGTAAACCGCCAGCTCAGCCACGGAGGATGGTCCCGGTGCGGCGGATCTTCTTCTGCAGCTGCAGGATGCCATACACCAGCGCCTCGGCCGTCGGCGGGCAGCCTGGCACGTAGATGTCCACCGGCACGATCCGGTCGCAGCCGCGCACCACGGAATAGCTATAGTGATAGTATCCGCCGCCATTGGCGCAACTGCCCATGCTGATCACCCAACGCGGCTCGGGCATTTGATCGTAAACCTTGCGTAGCGCCGGGGCCATTTTGTTGGTCAGCGTGCCAGCCACGATCATCACGTCCGACTGCCGCGGGCTGGCGCGCGGGATCACGCCGAAGCGGTCGAGGTCGTAGCGCGGCATGTAAGCATGGATCATCTCCACGGCGCAGCACGCCAGACCAAACGTCATCGGCCATAGGCTGCCGGTGCGGGCCCAGTTCACGACCTTGTCGAGGTTGGCGACAACGAACCCTTTATCGGCCACCTCGCCGGTGATGCCCTTGATGACCGCGTCCTGCTCGGGCCCCGGCGGCAGCGCCGTCCGATTCCAGCTCAGCTCCGTCGCCGGAAGGCGGCCGCTCGTAACTACCGTCGCGCTCATGCGACTACTCCCATTCCAGTGCGCCCTTGCACCACTCATAGATGAACCCGACCGTCAGCACCGCAAGGAAGCCAACCATCGAGAGGAAGCCGAACAGGCCGATATCCGCCAGGCTGACGGCCCAGGGAAACAGGAAGGCAACCTCGAGGTCGAAGATGATGAACAGGATCGCGACCAGGTAGAACCGCACGTCGAACTTGCGGCGCGCGTCGTCGAAGGGCTCGAAGCCGCATTCGTAGGAGGAGAGTTTTTCCGCATAGGGCTTCTGGCGGGCAGCGAGCAGGGAGCCGCCCACCATGGCGAGCGCGATGAAGCCGCCGATGGCGATGAACACGAGGATCGGGAAGTAGTCGGCGAGGAACGGCATCGGCAAACCCCTCAGCAGACCCGGCGCACCCGTGCTGCGATGCTGCGGTATAATGCGAAGGCCGCGAGCCCGCCAGGGCCGCCGCGGGGTTATGGCTGATTTATCAAGGATACCGCTGCTGGCGCGAGTGACGGGGCTCGAACCCGCGACCTCCGGCGTGACAGGCCGGCGCTCTAACCAACTGAGCTACACCCGCAGCGGCAGGGCGCACGATCTACGGCGCGGGGGGTGCCGCGTCAAGGCAGGATAGGCCATGCGGTGTGAGATGGGCCGGAATTGGTGTCCGGGCAGTCGAGCGAACCGGCGTGTTGCGCGACAACGAGGGCAACCCGATGTGCGTTGCCGGTGGATGGTGGGCGGTGACGGGTTCGAACCGCCGGCCCTCTCGGTGTAAACGAGACGCTCTACCGCTGAGCTAACCGCCCTCCTGGCCAACCGCCTCTTTCAGGCTCCGGCTAGGCTTGAACCGGACGGAGGTGGATGGGCCGACCTCGATGGCCGCGCCCGTCCGTGGGTCGCGGCCGATGGTGGCCTTCCGCCGGGCTATGACGAAGGTACCAAAGCCGGTCAAGCGCACCTCCTGTCCGGCCCGCAACGTGGCCTCGATGGCGCGGAACACGGCATTGACAGCCTCTACTGCCTTTGTCGCCGGGATGTCTGCGTATTCGGCCACTGAAGCCACGAGCCCGGCCCTGTTCAAAGGCGCGTCCGGCGCAGCATCGGCCGGCTGCCGTCTGTTGGCGACCATGCTCACCCCCGCGAGAGAACGAGACCCTACCGGGCCTCGTTTCTCTCCGTCAACAACCGCCGCGCGTCAGTGCGGCAGCGATGGCGCGGGTTGCACCGTCGGCACCACCGGCTCCGGTGGCTCGTGCCATTCGATCGCCACGGGCTTGGTCGCCAGCGCCTGGTTGATCACCTCGTCCACGTGGGCGACGGGAATAATCTTGATATGCTTTTTCACGCCCTCCTCGATCTCGGCGAGATCCTTTTCGTTGTCCTTCGGGATGAAAACAGTCGTGATCCCGGCCCGCAAGGCTGCCAGCAACTTCTCCTTCAAGCCGCCGATCGGTAGGACTCGGCCGCGCAGAGTGATTTCCCCGGTCATCGCTACATCGCGGCGAACGGGGATGCCGGTCATCACGCTGACGATGCTGGTCGCCATGGCGATCCCGGCGGAAGGACCGTCCTTCGGCGTAGCGCCCTCTGGCACGTGCACGTGGATATCCCGCTTTTCGAATACGTTAGGCTTGATCCCGAACGTGGTGCCCCGGCTGCGCACGTAGCTCAGTGCCGCCGACACGCTCTCCTGCATCACATCGCCCAGCTTGCCTGTGTGCTTCACCTGACCCTTGCCCGGCAACAGCACGCTCTCGATGGTCAGGATCTCGCCGCCCACCTCGGTCCAAGCCAGGCCGGTGACCACGCCTACCATGTCCTCCGCCTCGGTCTCGCCGTAGCGGAACCGCCGCACGCCCGCGTACTTCTCGAGCGTCTTGCGGTTGATCGTAACCTTCTTGGCCTTTTTGGTGACGATCTCCTTCACGGCCTTGCGGG
Source organism: uncultured Acetobacteraceae bacterium (assembly GCA_964235765.1). Classification (GTDB taxonomy): domain Bacteria; phylum Pseudomonadota; class Alphaproteobacteria; order Acetobacterales; family Acetobacteraceae; genus JAVVHH01. Next base: position 5,507 of record CAXSDH010000026.1, on the reverse strand, counting down.
CCACGTTGGCGATCTCACGCTCCAGGCTGCGTACACCCGCTTCCCGCGTGTAGTAGCGCACGAGATCACGGATCGCGTCCTCGCTGAGCGACCACTCCTCTTTCTTGAGGCCATTCGCCTCGGCCTGCTTGGCCACCAGGTGCCGCTTGGCGATCTCCACCTTCTCGTCCTCGGTGTAGCCGGGGATGCGGATGATCTCCATGCGGTCCATCAGCGGGCCGGGCATGCGAAGGCTGTTGGCGGTGGTGACGAACATCACGTCCGACAAATCGTAATCCACCTCGAGGTAATGGTCGGCGAAGGTGGAGTTCTGCTCGGGGTCGAGCACCTCGAGCAGCGCGGAGGACGGATCGCCGCGCCAATCCGCGCCGAGCTTGTCGATTTCGTCCAGGAGGAACAATGGGTTGCTCGTCTTGGCCTTCTTCATGCCCTGCACGACCTTGCCGGGCATCGATCCGATATAGGTCCGCCGGTGCCCGCGCACCTCGGCCTCGTCTCGCACGCCGCCCAGCGACATGCGGACGAAGTTGCGCCCGGTCGCCTTGGCGATGCTACGACCCAGGCTGGTCTTGCCGACGCCGGGCGGGCCGACGAGGCACAGGATGGGTCCACGAATTTTCGGACTGCGCGACTGCACGGCCAGGTATTCGAGAATGCGCTCCTTAACCTTCGCAAGCCCATAATGGTCGGCGTCGAGCACCCGCTCAGCTTCGTTCACGTCGTTGCTGACCTTGCTGCGCTTCTTCCACGGAATGGACAGCATCCAGTCGAGGTAGTTGCGCACCACGGTCGCCTCAGCGCTCATAGGGCTCATGGTCCGCAGCTTCTTCAGCTCCGCCAGAGCCTTCTCGCGCGCTTCCTTGCTGAAGCGGGTCTTCTTGATGCGCTCCTCGAGTTCGGCCGTCTCGTCCTTGCCGTCCTCCCCCTCGCCCAATTCCTTCTGGATCGCCTTTAGCTGCTCGTTGAGATAGTACTCGCGCTGCGTCTTCTCCATCTGCCGCTTTACGCGGTTGCGAATGCGCTTCTCCACCTGCAGTACGCCGATCTCGGACTCCATATGGGCGAATACCCGCTCGAGCCGCTCCATGACCTTGGCCGACTCGAGCAATTCCTGCTTCTCGGCGATCTTGAGGTTCAAATGCGCGGAGATGGTGTCGGCAAGCTTGCTCGGCTCGTCGATCTGGTTGAGCGAAACCAGAACCTCGGGGGCGATCTTTTTATTCAGCTTGATGTATTGTTCGAATTGCCCGACCACCGTCCGGCCGAGTGCGTCCAGCTCCTTCGCATCGCCGCCTTGGTCGGGCAAGTCCTGCGTGAAAGCTTCGAAATAGGCGTCCGTCTCCGCAAATTTAGTGATGCTGGCCCGGCGCCCACCTTCGACCAGCACCTTGACGGTGCCGTCCGGCAGCTTGAGCAATTGCAGGATCGTGGAAACGGTGCCCACGCGGAATATGTCGTCGGCCCCCGGGTCATCCTGCGTCGCATTCTTTTGGGCGACCAGCAGAATCTGCTTGTCTTCCCGCATCACGGCTTCGAGCGCCCGGACGGATTTTTCGCGCCCGACAAACAGCGGCACGATCATGTGCGGGAATACGACGATGTCGCGCAGTGGCAAAACAGCCAACGGGTCGGCGGACGGGGTGGAACGCGGCTTTTCTGACCGCTGCGGCTCGCTCATGGGACCTCCTTATGGGACAGTCGGACTCGTCGTAGCGCCCATCCTGGCACGCCCCGGCGAGGTATCGGATCAAAACCCCGGTTTATCGCCGGCAGCTCAGTCAGGATATCGTCACCGGTCGTCGCAGCGACAAGACCTCGGAAGAGCCCCGGGGAGGAGCCCCGGCTCAGGCGCCGCCCTCGGCACGCTCCTTGCCGTAGGTGAACAAGGGATTGGCTCGGCTCTCCGCGACCTCGCGGTTGATGGTTACCTCCTCGACTCCGTCCAGCCCCGGCAAATCGAACATTGTGGACAACAAGATCGACTCCATGATGGAGCGCAGTCCGCGCGCTCCGGTTTTCCGGGCAATCGCCCGGGTCGCGACCGATTTTAGCGCATCTTCCGTGAAGGAAAGCTTTACGCCCTCCATTTCAAACAACCGCGCGTACTGCTTGGAGAGCGCGTTCTTGGGCTTGGTCAGGATTTCGACCAGGGCACCTTCGTCCAAATCCTCGAGGGTGGCCACAACTGGCAGGCGGCCGATGAACTCAGGAATCAGCCCGAACTTCAGCAGGTCTTCCGGCTCCGTCTCCCGCAGGATGGCGCCGGTTCGGCGCTCATCGGGTGCACGCACCTCGGCGCCATAGCCGATGCCGGATCCCTTGCCGCGCGAGCCGATGATTTTCTCCAGTCCCGAGAACGCGCCGCCGCAGATGAACAGGATGTTGGTCGTGTCGACTTGCAGGAACTCCTGCTGTGGATGCTTGCGCCCGCCCTGCGGCGGTACGGAGGCGACCGTTCCCTCCATGATCTTGAGCAAGGCCTGCTGCACACCCTCGCCGCTCACGTCGCGGGTGATGCTCGGATTGTCGGACTTGCGGCTGATCTTATCGACCTCGTCGATATAGACGATGCCGCGCTGCGCCCGCTCGACGTTGTAATCAGCCGATTGCAGCAGCTTGAGGATGATGTTCTCCACATCCTCTCCGACGTAGCCAGCCTCAGTCAGCGTCGTCGCGTCCGCCATGGTGAACGGCACGTCCAGGATGCGAGCGAGCGTCTGCGCCAGCAACGTCTTGCCGGAGCCGGTCGGCCCGACCAGCAGGATGTTGCTTTTGGCGATCTCGACGTCGTTGTTCTTTGCGCCATGGGCCAAGCGCTTATAATGGTTGTGAACCGCGACGCTCAACACCTTCTTCGCGTGCGACTGGCCGATGACGTAGTCGTCGAGAACCTTGCAAATCTCCTTCGGCGTCGGCACGCCATCACGGGATTTCACCAGGTGCGTCTTATGCTCCTCGCGAATGATATCCATGCACAGCTCGACGCATTCGTCGCAGATGAACACGGTCGGCCCCGCGATCAGCTTGCGAACTTCGTGCTGTGACTTCCCGCAGAACGAGCAGTAGAGCGTGTTCTTCGAGTCGGGTGACTTGCTCATAAACACTCCAGCCCCGCGCGACGGGGGCAAGCAGCAAAGTTTAGCCCCGGCGAACAGGCCGGACAAGATGCGGCTGCTCCGGGACCTTCCCACGACCGCCAGGGCAGCGGTTGCAAGAGATGTGCCTTATGCCTTCGGATTGCAACGTTGGGCCGGCGGCTAGATCTTGCTTGGGTCCACGGGCACCGGGCGGTTCTCCACCACCTCGTCCACCAAGCCGAAATCGCGCGCCTCCTCGGCCGACATATAGGTATCGCGTTCCAGCTTCCGCTCGATCGCCTCGATCTCCTGGCCGGTGTGGCGCTGGTAAATCTCGTTCAGCCGCTTGCGCAGCGTGAGGATCTCCTTGGCCTGGATTTCGATGTCGCTCGCCTGGCCCTGCGCGCCGCCGCTCGGCTGATGCACCATCACCCGGGCGTTCGGCGTCGCATACCGCTTGCCCTTGGCGCCGGCGCACAGCAGCAGGCTTCCCATGCTGGCGGCTTGGCCGATGCATAGCGTGGCGATCGGGCTCCGGACGTATTGCATCGTATCGTAGATCGCCAGACCGGCAGAGACCACGCCGCCGGGGCTATTGATGTAGAAGCTGATGTCCTTGCTGGGATTGTCGCTTTCCAGGAACAGCAGCTGCGCGCAAATCAGCGCCGACACCTGATCGAACACCGGGCCGGTCAAGAAAATGATCCGCTCCTTGAGCAGGCGCGAGTAGATATCGAACGACCGCTCGCCGCGGGCGGTCTGCTCGATGACCATGGGCACCAGCGTGTTGCTATAGACCTCGACCGGGTCGCGATCCCTCATAACCATCATCCTTCAATCGGTGCGCCCTACATAGGCAGGCACGGCAAGTGTTCCAGGCAGACCCGGCTGGGTGGCCAGGGGGCAATCGTAACCGCAAATCCTTTACGCATCGCTACCGGATGCGTAATTGCAGCCGTCAGCCGTCAGCCGTCAGCCGTCTCAGGCGGCGGGCCCCGGCTCGGCGGACAGCTCCTCGGGGGTGACCGTGCGATCCTCGACCTTCGCCAATTCGAGGATGAAGTCCACCACCTTGTCCTCGAAGATGGGACCGCGCAGCCCCTCGGCGGCCTGCGGGTTCTTGCGGAAGAACTCCATTACCTGGGCCTCCTGGCCGGGGTAGCGCCCGGCCTCGGCGCGCATGGCGCGGGTCATCTCGTCGGGCGCCACCTGGATACCGTTGGTGCGGCCGATCTCGGACAGCAGCAAGCCGAGCCGGACCCGGCGCTCGGCGATGCCGCGGTATTCCGTCTTGAGGGTCTCCTCGTCCTTGCCCTTGTCCTCGTCGTCGGCCTTGCCGTCCTTCAAGTCGGCCTCCACCCGCTGCCAGATCGACTTGAACTCGTTCTCGACCATGCTTTCCGGCACCTCGAAGCCGGCGCCCTTGGCCAACGCATCCAGCAGCTCGCGCTTGATCCGCATGCGGCTGACACCGTCATATTCGCGCTGGATCTGCCCGCTGATGGTCCCGCGCAGCTTCTCCAGGCTCTCGAAGCCCATTTTTCCGGCCATGGCGTCATCGAGCGGCGCGGGCTTGGCCTGCTGGAGCTTCTTGCCCGTAAGGTCGAAGGTCGCGGCTTTGCCGGCCAGTTCCTTGGCGTGATACTGCTCGGGGAAAGTGACGGCGATCTGGCGTTCCTCGCCGGGCTTCATGCCCTCCATGCCCTCCGAGAAGCCCGGGATGAACCCGGCCGCGCCCAGCTCGACGCTCATATCCGTGCCGGTGCCCCCGGCGAAGGCAACGCCGTCCACCTTGCCCACGAAATCGACAGTCAGCGTGTCGCCAATGCGGGCGCCGCGATCTTCGGTGACCGGTTCCAGCTCGCGTTGCCGGGCAGCGACCTCGGCGAGCGCCTTGTCGACCGACTCCGTGGTGGGCTCCGCGCGCATGCGGGTCAGGCCGAGGGCGGCGAAGTCCGGCATGGCGATCTCGGGCAGCAGCTCCAGCTCGACGGTGAACTGCAGGTCCTGCTTGTCGGCCAACTGCGTCACGTCCACCTTGGGCTGCCCGGCGGCGCGCAGGCCGCGGTCGGTCAGCACCTGCTGGGTGGCGGTGTTGACGCTCTCCTCCAGCACCTCGGACATGACGGCGGTGCCGTAGCGCTGGCGCACGACCGTCATGGGGACCTTGCCCGGCCGGAAGCCCGGCAGCTTGACGGTCTTGCCGATCTCGGTCAGGCGGGCGGTGCGCTTGTCCTCGATGTCGGACGCCGGCACGGTGATGGCGAAGCCGCGCTTCAGCCCCTCGGAGAGCGTCTCGGTAACCTGCATGACCCTATCCCTATGTCCCCAAAGCCGGTGGTGCGGGCGGAGGGACTTGAACCCCCACGGCTTGCGCCACCAGAACCTAAATCTGGCGTGTCTACCAATTTCACCACGCCCGCGAGCGTG
>CAXSDH010000025.1:0-44238 GCA_964235765.1 uncultured Acetobacteraceae bacterium | reverse complement strand
GGCCTTCGGGGCTGCCGATCTCCTCGTCGCCGGTGAACAGGCCGACCAGGGGCGCCGGGCTGCCGCCGAACTTGGCGAAGGCCGCCAGCACGAAGCAGTTCATCACCAGCCCGGCCTTCATGTCGGCCACCCCCGGGCCGTAGGCGACGCCGTCGCGGATGGTGAATGGCCGCCGGGCCACCTCGCCGTCGGGGAACACCGTGTCGCGATGGCCCATCAGCACGACGTTGCCGCCGGCGTTGCTGCTGGCGTTGCTGCCTGGGCCGCCTTGCGCGCCCTCCCACGGCACGGTGGCGCGCAGGCAGTCGCCGTGACGCGATTGCGGCAGCGCCTCGACCGGGATGCCGTGCAATTCAAGGAACGTGCGGGCGACGGCGCCGACCCGGTCGATGCCGGGCTTGTCGTAGCTGCCGCTGTCGATATCGACCATTTGGCGCAGCAGGTCGGTCATGGCGTCCTGCTGGGTGGCCAGCCAGGCGGTGATCAGCGGCTCAGGCGATGCGGCGTTCATGGCGGGGCTCCGGGGTTGGCGAGTTCGAGCACGCGGGCAGCCCGCAGCACCAGGTCGTCGCGATACAGCGCGGCCGCGAGCTGAACGCTGCGCGGCAGGCCGTGCGCGCCGGGGCCCATGGGCACCGAGATGGCCGGCTGCCGCGTGAGGTTGAAGGCGAAGGTCCAGGGCGCCCAGGCGCGCAACAGGGACCCGACAGGGTCGAGCGTCGGGGCGTCGGCCAACGGCGGCGGTCCGGGCACCACGGGGCATAGCACCAGGTCGTAGCGCCGGTGCAGGCGGGCCATCGCGTGCGCCGCTTGCACCTGCTGGGCGGCAGCTTCCATCAATTCCAAGGCCGGCATGTCCGGCAGGGCCGCGACCTCGAGCAGGCCGGCATCGAGCAGGGCGCGTTGCTCGGGCGGCGTCGCCTGCACGGCAAGCTTCAAAGCCGTGCTCCATAGCTTGACGAACAGCGCGCCGGTGTCGGGCAGGCCGGGGTCGGCCTCCGCCACCTCCGCTCCGGCTTCGGCCAGGATGCGGGCAGCGTGCTCCACGGCGGCAACCCCGTCGGCATCGACCGGCGCCTCGAAGCCGGGATGGCGCAGCACGGCCACGTGCAGGCCGTCCACGCCGTCCTCGATGCCCGTCCGCCAGTCGCGCGGGTCGTCCGGGAGGCAGAACGGGTCCCGCGTGTCCGCCCGGGCGAGGGCGGAGAGCATCAGCGCGGCGTCGCGCACCGTGGCCGTGATCGGCCCGGCCGCGGCCACGCCGCTGAACGCGCCGAGCGGCCATTGCGGCACCCGGCCGAAGCTGGGTTTCAGCCCCACCACGCCGCACCAGGCGGCCGGGATGCGGATGCTGCCCCCTGCGTCGGTGCCCACGTGCAAGGGGCCGAACCCGGCCGCCGCCGCCGCCGCCGCGCCCGAGGAGGAGCCGCCCGGACTGTAGAGCGGGTTGCGCGGGTTGCGCGTGATGCCGTGCAGCGGGCAGTCCCCGGGCGATTTCCAGCCGAACTCGGTCGTCGTCGTTTTCCCGAACACGACCGCGCCCGCCGCCTTGAGGCCCAGAACCAGGGGCGCGTCGTCGGCCGCGTTGGCCGGCGAGGTGGTCCGGCTGCCGCGCCGGGTCGGCAAGCCGGCGACGTCCACCAGGTCCTTCACCGTGCAGGGCACGCCGTCCAGCAAGCCGAGCGGCCGGCCGGCCCGCCAGCGTTGGGTGCTCTCCCGCGCCGCAGCAGGGGCGCGCGGGTCGAGCACGGCGAAGGCGTTCAGCCCGGGGTTGCGCCGGGCCACGCGCTCGGTGACGGCCTGCAACGCCTCGATCGGGCTGAGGCTGCCGCGCGCGTAATGGGCGAGCAGCGCCTCGGCGGTCATGCCGGCGGGGTCGGTCACGCGGGTGGCCACTTGGGCGGGCGCCGCGCCGCCCAGGGCCGCGCCCCTTCCAGCAACGCGCCCACGCGCAGCACGTCGAGGTCGCGGCCCCAACCGCCCACGATCTGCACGCCAGTCGGCAGCCCGTCGGCGGCGAAGCCGGACGGCACGGAAAGGGCGGGATGGCCGGTCAGGTTGAAGGGATACACGTAGGCGGTCCAGCCCTGCCGGGTGGTGCCGCAGCGCTCGCCGTCGATCTCCACTTCGTCATGCGCCGCGGCGAAGTCGGCTGGCAGGGCGGTGCGGGTCAGGGTCGGCATCATGAGCACGTCGTATCGCTCGAACAGGGCCTGGATGGCGCGGAACAGGCCGGTGCGGGCGTATTGCCCCTGGCGGAACTGCTCCAGGCTGAAGCCGCGGCCGCGCTCCATGAAGGCCAGCAGCGCCGGGTCCATCTGGCTCTCCCAGCGCGCCCGGTGCTTCTCCATCGCGACCGCGAAGTTGGCCTGGTACATGACCCGGCCGGGATGCTCGATCCAGTCGATCGCCGCCGTGACCTCCTCCACCTCCGCGCCGAGCGCAGCAAGCGCATCGAGCGAGGCCCGCGTGTTCGCCTCCACGTCCCGGTCCACGCGCGGGTTTGCCGCGCGCGCGATGGCGCCGACGCGCAGGCCCGACAGATCCATGCCGACCAAATTGGGCGAGAGCCGCATGCCGTCCCTGCCGTTGAGGCTGAGCGCATCGCGCGGGCTTGGCCCGGTCAGGGCGGCGTGCATCAACGCCGCGTCGGTCACCGTGCGGGTGAGCGGCCCGGCGTAGGTGTAGTTGCCGAACGTATCCAGCGCCGCCTCCCAGGGCACGACGCCCAGGGTGGGCTTGAGCCCCACCACGCCGCAGCACGCGGCCGGGATGCGGATCGACCCGGCGCCGTCCGTTCCCAGCGCCAGCGGCCCCAGGCCCGACGCCACTGCCGAGGCCGCGCCGCCGCTGCTGCCGCCCGCGGTGCGGCTGGGGTGCCACGGGTTCGGCGTCAGGCCGAAGCTCGGCCCGTCGGTCAGTCCCTTGTGCCCGAACTCCGGCATGCGGGTCTTGCCGACCAGGATCGCGCCAGCGGCCCGCAGGCGGGTGACGGTGACGTCGTCCTGCACCGGCACGTTGCCGGCGAAGATGGCGGAGCCGTGGGTGGTCTCGATGTCCGCGGTGTCCACCTGGTCCTTCACGCTGACCGGCACGCCGTGCAGCGGGGGCAGGGGGCCGCCGGCCATGACGGCCTGTTCGGCCGCCCGCGCATCCCGCCGGGCCGCATCGGCGGTTACGGTCACGAAGGCGTTGAGGCGCGGTTGCGCCTGCTCGATCGCCGCCAGCACGGCGTCGGTGTATTCCACCGGCGACAGCTTGCGGCGGCGGATCAGCGCGGCGGCCTGGCTTGCGGACAGGAACAGCATGTCGTCCGGCATCGTGGGCTCCTCGAGGAGGCGTCGAAGGCGGCCGCGTTAGGCCGGTTCGGTCACCGGGACGCCGGCCCAATCCACCACGTGGTCCGCGAGGTCCGGCCGCCGCGGCGTGCGGGGGGGCTGCGTCGGCGTGCCCACGAACAGGAAGCCAGCCAGCTTGTCGGTGGGCGCGAGCCCGAGCGCGGCGATGACCGCCGGGTCGTAGGCGTTCGCGCCGGTCAGCCAGACCCCGCCATAGCCGAGCGCATGCACGGCGTTCAGCATGTTCATGGCGGCCGCGCCCACGCTCATCATTTGCTCGATCTCGGGTATTTTGTGGCCGGGATGCAGCCGTGCGCCCAACGCGACGATCAGGGGCGTGTTCAGCGCCCGGTTTCGCTGTTTCTGCACGATCGCGTCCGGCGCCTCGGGGTCGCGCGCCCGCACGGCCGCGACGATCGCCTCCGCCCAAGCGGGCCGGGCGGCGCCGCGGATCAGCACGAAGCGCCAGGGCCGCAGCTTGCCGTGGTCGGGCGCGCGCAGGCCGGCTTCGAGAATGGTGTCGAGGGCGCGGCCGGCGGGCGCAGGGTCGCCTAGCTCGGACACCGAGGCGCGGGAGAGCAGGGCATCGATCGCGATCATGGTCGGCATCTCCAGGGGTTGCCCGACAGTAAGGACCCGGACCGCCGCCCGCAACGCGCGGGCTGGTGGACTTGCGTCACCACGCCTATGTGCTGTCACCACCCCCCTACGGAGACATGCGCATGCGCCTGCGCCCCCTTGCCGCCATCCTTGCCCTCACCTTCGCCACGTCCATCGGCGCCGCGCCGGCCTTCGCCGATCCGGTGCCCATGGCCGCCCATCGCGCGCTTTACCGCCTCAGCATGGAAAGCTCGCGCGGCGGCGACGTCAGCGCGGCGTCCGGCACCATGGCCTACGAGATCACCGACGCGTGCGACGGCTGGGCCACGCGCCAGCGCCTGGCCATGACCATCACCAACCGCGATGGCCAGGAGATCGAGATGATTTCCGACTACGCGACCTGGGAGAGCAAGGACGGGCTTTCCATGCGCTTCCGCATGCGCCAGACCACGGACACTGCGGTGACCGAGCAGGCGGAAGGCGACGCGACGCTCGAGGCCGTGGGCGGCCCCGGCAGCATCCGCTATACCGTGCCGACCGAAAAGGTGATGGCCATGCCGAAGGGCACGGTGTTCCCGATGGCCCACACGGTCTCCATCATCGAGGCCGCCGAGGCCGGCAAGCGGTTCATCGCCCTGCCGATCTTCGACGGCACGGGCGACAAGGGCGCGCAGGACAGCTCGGTCGCCATCGCCACCTGGGGCGCCACCGCCAACCCGCCCTTCCCGGCGCTGGCCAACCTGGCGAGCGGCCGGGTGCGGATCGCCTTCTTCGACCGTGGCCCGAAGCCCGCCGGCAACGACCGGCCGACGGGCAGCCCGGATTACGAGGTGGGCATGAAATACTTCGCCAACGGCGTGGCCGACGACCTGCATATGGACTTCTCCGATTTCGTCATGCAGGGCAAGCTGACCGAGTTCGCCCTGCCGCCGCCGCATTGCTGAGGCCGGTCAGCGCCGTCACGGGGGCGGCCGGCGGCTTGGGCTATGCCGTGGCGGAGGGCCTGGCCCGCGCGGGGCACTTCGTTGTCGTCACCGGGCGGGACGTGGCCAGGGGGGAAGCCGCCCTTTCCCGATTGCGTGCCGCCGTGCCCGGCGCCGAGGCGCGGTTCGAGCTGCTCGATGTGGCGAGCCTGGGCTCCGTCGCCGCGTTCGCTGAGCGTGCCGCGGCGTATGGGGCGATCGACGTGCTGGTCAACAATGCCGGCGTGATGGCGCTGCCGACCCGGCAGGCCACCGAGGACGGGTTCGAGATGCAGCTTGGCACCAACTACCTCGGGCACTTCGCATTGACCGCCCGGCTGCTGCCCCTGCTGCTGCTGGCGCCGCATGCGCGCGTGGTCAGCGTGAGCAGCCTGGCCCACCGCGCCGCGAGGATCGACTTCGACGACCTGCAAGGGGAGCGGGCGTACCGGCCGATGCGCGCCTATCGGCAGAGCAAGCTGGCGATGCTGATGTTTGCGCGGGAGCTGCAGCGCCAGGCGTCCGAACATGGCTGGGCGCTGACCAGCATCGCCGCGCACCCGGGCTGGAGCGCCACCCGCATCATCCTCAACGGCATGGGCGGCGACCTGCGCGGGCGCATCATGCAGGCGGGGTTCAACCTGCTCGGCCAGTCGGCCGCCAACGGCGCGCGGCCCATCCTGTTCGCGGCCCTGTCCACGGAAGCGCAGCCCGGAGGCTACTACGGGCCCAGCGGCTTCGGCGAGGTGCGTGGCCCGCCCTCGCCGTCGAAGGTAATGCCGCAGGCCCAGGACGCAGCGGCGGCGCACCGGCTTTGGGATGTGTCGGAGTCCCTGACGGGCGCAGCGTTCCCGCGATAGACGGACCTCGCGAGCATGGAAATCCTCAAGCAACTGACCATCTGGCTCGCGTCCGGCGTCGAGGCGGCTGCGGCGGTACTGATTGGGCTGGCCGCCGCCGAGGCGACGTTTCGCTCGCTGCTGCTGTTCCTGCCCGGCAGTGCCTCTGGCCCAGCGGCAGCGCCGCATCAGGATGCCAAGGAGGCGGTGCGGCTCCGGCTTGGACGCTGGCTGGCGGTCGCGCTCGAATTCGAACTCGCGGCGGACATCCTGCGTACGGCGGTGGCGCCGACCTGGAACGAGATCGGACAATTGGCCGCCATCGTCGTGCTGCGGACCGTGCTCAACTACTTCCTCCAGGAGGAAATCGACAAGGCGGAGACACGCCGCATTGGCCGGGCAAGTGCTTGACGTGCTGCATCCGGCAGCTTGGATCGTCCTCATCGAATTTGCTGGAGCCCTGATGATCGCCGCGCATTGCGTCGCGGGTCTCGTCGAGTTGGCCGGGTCGTGCGACCCTGCCGTGGTCAGGCTGCTCGTCATCCAGGGCGCGCTCTGGGGCTTGAGCCTGAAGACGGCGGCCTCGCTACTCAAGACGATCGAGATCCGGACCTGGGAGCAGATCGCCGCCTTCACGGCGATCCTGGCACTGCGGACACTGGTCAAGCGGGTGATGACCTGGGAGGCAGCACGGCTGGAGGGCCGGCGTTAGACGATCCCGTTTGTCGCAAGCTACTCTGTCGCATACGCCGTGGAGTTGCCGCATGCCCCCTCACCCGCCGCTCGGCGCTGGCCTCGTTCGCCGGCACGAGGGCTGACGGAAGCTGCTACGGCCAGACCCGGGCGCAGAAGTCCGGGTAGGTCTCCAGCATCTGGTCGCGCACCGGCCCGCGCAGCAGGGCGAGTTGTTCGGGCGGGGGCGCCGGCGTTTCAGGCGCATCCCGGCCGTCATAGGCGAAGCCGGTGTTCGCCGCGATCTCCGCCGCGGACTGGCCGGGATGGCGCGATTCCAGGGTGAAGCGCGCTGCTGCGGGGTCGAAGCGGAACACGCAGCGCCCGGTCACCAGCGCCTGCGCCGTGCCGCGGCGGAAGTGGCCCGGCGGCGAGATGCCCGGCGCGCTGATCGCGTCCACCCGGGGCACCAGCACGCGGGGGCTGTGTTCCTCGCGGAACAGGATGGTGCGCGGCACCATCATATAGAGGAAGGCGGAGCCGAAGCTGCCTGGGAACCGGGTGTCGCGGCCGGGCCAGGCGCCGGTGCCGATCAGGTTGATGTTGGCCTGGCCGTCGATCTGCCCGCCGCCGAGGAAGAACACGTCGAGCCGCCCCTGCCCTGCGAGGTCGAACAACTCGCGCGAGCCCTCGGTGAACGGGTTGCCGGTCCGGCGGTGCAGCAACGAGAGGCGGACGGGGTGGCCCATGAGACGCACCAGCCAGCCCGCGGCGGCCGGGATGGGGCTCGCGGCCCCCACGGCGATGTGCCGGGCTGGCGGGGCGGTCGGGTCCAGGATCAGCCGGGCCAGCGTCGCGGCGAGCCGTTCCTCCGGCTGGATCACTCCGCCGCGGCCCGCTGCGGCAGCACGTGCTGGTGCAGATACGCCCGAAACCCCTGCTCGGTGCGGGCGGCCCGGGCGTATTCGCGCAGATGGGCGGGGTCTCCGTCGTACTCGTCCAGCAGTGCGATCGGCCACGCGCCCCGTTCGGCCACCGCGACCGCCTCGATGTAGGTCGCGCCGATCACGCCCGGCGCGAGCCGCTCGTCCTCCAGCATGTCGCCTTCCACCATCCGCTCTACCGTCACCAGCACGCGGCGCGACGCATGCGCCAGGGTGGCCAGTTCCCGCCGGCGGCCGACCCAGGCGTTGCCTTGCGCGTCGGCCATCACGGCATGGAACACGGCGATGTCAGGCGACAGGGCGGGCAGCAGCACGATCTCGTCGGGCTGGCCGGAAAAGGGATTCTGCATGATGCGCCAATCCGGCCGGTGCGCCAGCACGTCGCTGCCCAGCAGCCCGCGCAGGGGCATGAACGGCACGCCTTTCTCGGCGGCTTGCAGCATCGTGTGGATGGCGGGGCAGGTGGCGTCCAGCACTTTCAGGCCGCCGGCGGCCACGGCGGCGGTGAAGCGGGGCGCCAGGCCGGCCTCGCCCAGGGTGACGGCGCTGGTCTGCACCTCGGCCACGCAGCCCGCGCCGATCAGCAGGTCAGTGGCAAAGCCGGAGACGGGCACGCCCAGCAGCCGCAGGCCGCGCACGCCGCGGCGGGCCAGGGCGCGGGCAAAGGCGCAGGGGGCGAGCGAGTTGTCGGGCGGCAGCGCCAGCAAGGCGCCGTCCGGGACCAGCCCGGCCAACGCCTCCAGGTCCATCGGGCTCAGCCCAGCGCCGCGGCGAGCGCCTCGGCGCTGCGTCCGTTGGCGATGGTCGCGGCCCGCGCCTGCCAATGCGTGCCGCCGACGCGGGCGAAGGCGTGGTCCGCGTCCGGATAGACGTAGGCATGGACCGAGGGGTGGCCCTTGGCGGCCTCGACCACCTTGGCGCGGCTTGCGGCGGGGAAGAACGCGTCCTTGTCGGCGATGTGCAGCAGCAAGGGGCGGTGAACCTCGCCAAGCCCATCCAGCATGCCGTCGAGGCCGACGCCGTAATAGGAGACGTTGACGTCCGCGTCCGATTGCAGCGCCATCATCATGGCCAGGCGCCCGCCGAGGCAGTAGCCCATGGTCCCAGCCCGGCCGTTCCCGCCGGGCAGGGTGCGCGCGGCGGCGAGCGTGGCCTTCAGGTCTTCGACGCCCTTGGCCTGGTCGAAGGCGTTCATCAGGGCGAAGGCCTCCTTCCACTCGGCGTCCGACTTGTCGCTCAGGTTCACGCCGGGGCGGATACGCCAGAACAGGTCGGGGGCGAGCACGTGGAAGCCTTGCTCGGCAAGCCCCGCGGCCGTCTCCCGCATGGAGTCGTTGACGCCGAAGATTTCCTGGATCAGCACCACCACACCGGCGGACGCTTGCGGCGCCTTGGCCAGCAGCGCCTCGAACGTGCCGGACCCGTCGGTCGCCTTGATCGTGATGCTGTCCATGCCTGGGCTCCTGCGGGTGTGCCCTCTCCCGCCGGCGGGAGAGGGCTTGGTCCCTAGATGTAGTGCTCGGCGAGCGGCGCGAAGCCGTTGAAGCGCTGGCTGGCGTAGGTGGTGACGTAGGCTCCGGTCGATTGCACCTGGATCAGGTCGCCACAGCGGAGCGCGAGCGGCAAGCGGTAGTTGGCCCTCTCGTAGAGGATGTCGGCGCCGTCGCAGGTGGGCCCCGCGATCGCCACCGGGCCGGTCTCGCCGCCGTCATGGTCCGTGGTGAACCGATACTTGATCGACTCGCCCTCGGTCTCCGCCAGCCCGCCGAAGCGGCCGATGTCCAGGTAAACCCATCGGACCGGGTCCTGCGCCGCCTTGTGGCAGACCAGCACCACTTCGGCGCGGACCACGCCGGCGTCACCGACCAGGAAGCGGCCGGGTTCGACCAGGATCTCGGGCAGGTCGTTGCCGAAATGCTCGGTCATGGCGTGCATGATCGCGTCGGCGAAGCGGTCGATGCCGGGGATTTCGTCGCGGTAGCGGACGGGGTAGCCGCCGCCGAGATTGACCATGCGCAGGTTCACGCCGGCCTGGGCGAGGTCGGTGAACAGCATGCCGACCCGGCCGATCGCCGTCTCGTAGCTGCCGGTCGTGGTCTGCTGGCTGCCGACGTGGAATGACAGGCCATAGGGATCGAGCCCCATCTCGCCGGCACGGATCATCAGGTCGCGCGCGGTTTCGACGGTGGTGCCGAACTTGCGGGAGAGCGGCCACTGCGCGCCGTCGTTCTCGACCAGCAGGCGGCAATAGACCCGGGCGCCCGGCGCATGCTGCGCCAGCTTCTCCAGTTCCTCGGCGGAATCAAAGGCGAACATGGTCACCCCGGCGGCGTGGGCGCGCTGGATGGCCGAGACCTTCTTGATCGTGTTGCCGTAGCTGATCGCGGAGGGCAGGGCTCCGGCGTCGAGGCAGAACTGCACTTCCTCGAAGCTCGCCGCGTCGAAGCTGCTGCCGAGGCCGACGAGGCGCTCGAGGATCGGCGCGGCCGGGTTCGCCTTCACGGCGTAATAGACGCGCGCCAGAGGCAGAACCCGTTGCAGCGTGCGATAATTCTGCTCGACGCGGTCGACGTCCAGCACGAGGCAGGGCGTGGCTGGGGCGTGATCGGCCATATACCGGGCGATTTTAGGGGTCATCGCGCCTAGTCTCCAGAGTCAGACGCCCGCATGGGTGATGCGGGGCGTGCCCGCCGGGTGAGCCGGCAGGCGGGTTAACGAAACGGTCGAACGAACCAGCGTAAGAGTGGTGCCAGAACGCTTGACGTCGTTACGTAACCCCATGGGGCCAGAGGCACGTGCGTTGCTGCGTGGACGCGGAAATAGGACCACACTCCCCGGCATGCAAGAGAAAATTCCGGTGCATGCCGGAAAAAATCGCCCTGCCCGGGCCGCGACCCGGCGTTGCAACGCACCCTAAGGCTAAGCTATTGATTTCATATAAGGAGAACACCCGGCCTTGAGCAGAGAGCCCGCGTTACCCGAAGTGCCTCCGGACGTGCCCCTGCCGCGGCAAGATGCGGCCGGGCCAGGGCAGGAGGTGCAGCGCCTGCTGCAGGCGCCGGACGCCGCCGCCCTTGGCCGGATGGCGGATTCGCCGGGTGAAATTCCGTGGCGGGGCTGGAAGGCCGCCATGCGGCGCGCCTTCGTCGAAATGCTGACTGACCGTGTCAGCCTGGTCGCGGCCGGCTGCGCGTTCTACGCCACGCTGGCGCTGTTCCCCGCGATCTCGATGCTGATTTCCGTGTACGGCCTGCTGTTCGATCCGCTGACGGTGGAACCACAGCTTGCGGTGCTGCGGAGCCTGCTGCCGCCGACGGCTTTCCAACTGATTGCGGAGCGGGTGCACATGCTGGTCAGCAAGCCGCCTGGCACGCTGGGGCTCAGCTTGCTGTTCGGCACGGCGGTGGCGTTCTGGAGTTCGGCGACGGGGGTCAAGTCGATCATCACCGCGCTCAACCTCGCCTATGAGGAGAAGGAGCAACGAAGCTTCCTCCGGTATCAGGCCACCGCGTTCGCCATCACCCTGGGCGCGATCCTGAGCAGCGTCGTCGGCCTGGCGCTGCTGGTCGGGCTGCCGGCGCTGATGGCCTTCCTGGGCGTGCCCTCGACGCAAAAGACGCTGATCCGCGCCGCGAGCTTCGCGATCTTGCTGCTGGCCATCCTGCTGGGGCTGTCGCTGCTCTACCGCTACGGCCCCTCGCGCCGCGTGCCGAAGTGGCACTGGGTCACGCCGGGCTCGATCGTGGCGACGGTATTGTGGCTTGCCGCGTCGGCCCTGTTCTCATGGTACGTCGCAACGTTCGCGACCTATGACGCCACCTACGGCCCGCTCGGGACCGTAGTGGGCGTCATGATGTGGTTCTTCGTCACAGTCTACGCGGTGCTGCTCGGCGCTGAGCTGAATGCCGAACTTGAATTACAGACGGTGCGCGACAGCACGGACGGGCCGCCGAGGCCACTGGGCGCGCGTGGCGCATACGTCGCAGACCACGTCGCCGAGGGATAGCGTCACCAAAATCCGCCGCGTCGTCGGCGGCTTCGGCAACCTCGGTCACCTGATCGAGCCCGGCGGGGCTCAAGGTGACCATGCCGGTGCCGCGGGACACGATGCCGAGGCGGGACGCGGCGCCGCGCGAGAGGTCGATCACGCGCAGGCCCTTGGGCGGCTGACGGTCGGTGATCTCGACGACCACGGATTCGCCCGTGTCCTGCAAGGTCACCCGGACCCGGCTGCCGAGCGGCAGGCTGGAATGGGCGGCGGTCATGGCGTTCTGATCGAACGCTTCGCCGCTGCTGGTCCGGCGTCCATGGTGCCCGCCGCCATACCACGATGCCTGCCCGCTCTCTTCCCAACCCGGCGCAGCAGCGGCTACCGCCTGTGGCATGCCTGCCAGCAGCAACATGGACGCCACGACACCGGGTAGAAAGCGGACCGTAGACTTCAGCATCCAGGACCTCCGAAAATTGCTCACGGACCCTTGATGCCAAATTCCAGGTGGGAGATCAACTGATAAAATTTCCGCGATGAACAGTCGCCACGGCGTTTACGGCTTGTTTATACGTGGACCGCTGAGGAATGGGTATGAACACCTTCAATGCAACCGTCGTCCACACTCTGTAACGACATGTTTTCATTGTTGCGAACGGGAGGCCTGGGCGCAAGGCGCTTACTTGACTTAGAAATAACGTTATTTGCACCGCAAGTATCAGCCCCAAAATGAAACGGCGCACCCGATGGCGCGCCGTTTTTCAGGGATACTGTAAACTGAGAGGCTTAGCGGATG
Organism: uncultured Acetobacteraceae bacterium; assembly: GCA_964235765.1. Taxonomy (GTDB): domain Bacteria; phylum Pseudomonadota; class Alphaproteobacteria; order Acetobacterales; family Acetobacteraceae; genus JAVVHH01. The sequence goes on along the minus strand of CAXSDH010000025.1, from coordinate 32,099 downwards.
AGCCCCGCAAGCGGGCTGGACGGGTCGGCGCCCATGCGCCGGGGCATCCGGCCGGCGAGGCGAGCCAGCCGGCCCGCCTCCACCGCCGCCTTCATGGCGCGCGCCATGCGGATCGGGTCGGACGCGTGCGCGATGGCGGAGTTGAGCAGCACGGCGTCGCAGCCAAGCTCCATGCCGATCGCGGCGTCCGACGCCGTGCCCACGCCGGCATCCACCAGCACGGGCACGCCTGCCTGCTCGATGATCATGGCGAGCATGGCCGGGTTCTGGATGCCGAGGCCGGACCCGATCGGCGCGCCGAGCGGCATGATGGCGACGCAGCCCATACCCTCGAGCCGTTTCGTGGCCACCGGGTCATCGGCGCAGTAGACCATGACCTCGAACCCGTCGTGGATCAGCGCCTCGGCGGCCTCGAAGGTCGCGGCCATGTCAGGGTAGAGGTGCGGGGGCGGCCCCAGCACCTCGAGCTTGACGAGGTTCCATCCGCCGGCTTCGCGCGCCAGCCGCAACGTTCGCACGGCGTCGTTGGCGGTGTGGCAGCCGGCGGTGTTCGGCAGGTAGGTGTAGCGCTTGGGGTCCACGAAGTCCTGCAGCATGGGCGCCCCCGCGTCGGAGAGGTTCACCCGCCGCACGGCCACCGTCACCATCTCGGCGCCCGAGGCCTCGATGGCCGCCGCAGTCTCCTCGAGGCTCTTGTACTTGCCGGTGCCGACGACCAGGCGGGAGCGGAACTGCCGGCCCGCCACGGTCCAGGTATCGTCTGCCGCCACGAAACCGTCCATTCTAGCCCCCTCCGATGAAGTGCACGATCTCCAACTGGTCGCCCTCTGCCAGCACGGTCTCCGCGTACACGGAGCGGGACACGATCGCCTCGTTCCGCTCCACGGCGACCTTGCGGCGGTCCAGCCCGAGCTGCGCCAGCAACGCCGCGACCGTCTGCCCGGCCGGCACGCTCCGCCGCTCTCCGTTGACGGTCAGGCCGATCGCAGGTGCCAGGGTCATGCTCATGAGGGCAATATGTGCAGGGGCCGGGGTTCCGGCAAGCGAGGCGGGCGGGGTCAGCCGCTTGCTGGGAACAGCACGCCCCGGATTTCGTCTAGGATCGCCGGATCGTCGATCGTGGGCGGCGGCGGCGCGGCCACGCCGTCGGCCAGCTTGCGGATGCTGCCGCGCAGAATCTTGCCCGAGCGGGTCTTGGGCAGGCGCGCCACCACGCGGGCGTCCTTGAACGCGGCCACCGGCCCGATCCGCGCGCGGACCAGCGCCACCAGCTCGCGCGCCACCTCGGCGGCGTCGCGGCCCGCGCCGGCCTTCAGCACCACCAGGCCGAGCGGGACCTGGCCTTTCAGCGCGTCGACCGCGCCCACCACGGCGCATTCCGCGACATCCGGGTGGCTCGCCAGCACCTCCTCCATGGCGCCCGTGCTGAGCCGGTGCCCGGCCACATTGATGACGTCGTCCGTGCGGCCCATCACCCAAACGTCGCCGTCCCCGTCCACCTGGCCTGCATCGCCGGTGCGGTACCAGCCGGGAAAGTCCGCCAGGTAGGCGGTGTGATAGCCCGCCGGGTCGCGCCAGAGCGTCGGCGCGCAACCTGGGGGCAGCGGCAGGCGGATCGCCAGGTTGCCCGAGGCGCCCGGCGGCAGCACTGTGCCCGTGTCGTCCAGGGCATGCACCTCGTAACCGGGGCAGGGCCGGCCGCCGGCGCCGGGCTTGAATGGAAACAGGCCGTAGCCGCGGAAGCCGGCCGTGATGGGCCAGCCCGTCTCGGTCTGCCACCAATGGTCCACCACGGGCCGGCCCAGCTTCTCGGCGATCCACAGCGCGGTCGGCGGGTCGCACCGCTCGCCGGCCAGGAACAGGGCGTCGAGGCGGCCGAGGTCGTGCCGCGCCATGTGCAGCCCGTCGGGGTCCTGCTGCTTGATGGCGCGGAGCGCGGTGGGCGCGGTGAACAACACGCGCACGCCGTGCTGGGCGCACACCCGCCAGAACGCGCCGGGATCGGGCGTGCCGACCGGCTTGCCCTCGTACAGCACCGTGGTGCAGCCCATCAGCAACGGCGCGTAGACGATATAGCTGTGGCCCACGACCCAGCCCACGTCGCTGGCGCACCAGTAGACGTCGCCAAGCTGCGCCCCGTAGATCATCGGCATGGACAGGCGGAGCGCCACGGCATAGCCGCCGGTGTCGCGCACGACCCCTTTGGGTTTGCCGGTGGTGCCCGAGGTATAGAGGATATAGAGCGGATCGGTGGCCGCCACCGGCACGGGGCCGTGCGGCGCGGCGGCGGCCTCGGCCTCGCGGAAATCCACGTCTCGGCCGGCCAGCATCGCGGCGGCCAGCATTGGGCGTTGCAGGATCAGGCAGCAGTCCGGCTTGTGCGCGCTGCCGGCGATGGCGGCGTCCAGCAAGGGCTTGTAGGCGACGATCCGGCCGGGCTCGAGCCCGCATGAGGCCGAGATGACGGCCGTCGGGGCCGCATCCTCGATGCGCTTGGCCAGCTCGGCGGCGGCGAATCCGCCGAACACCACGGAGTGCACGGCGCCAAGCCGCGCGCAGGCCAGCATCGCGATCACCGCCTCGGGCACCATGGGCATGTAGATCACCACGCGGTCGCCGGCGGCCACCCCGCACGCGGCGAGCGCGCCGGCCACGCGGGCGGTTCGGTCCCGCAGTTCGAGGTAGGTGAAGGTCTCGACGCGGCCCGCCATCGGGCTGTCCCAGATCAGCGCTGGTTGGGCGCCCCGGCCGGCCGCCACGTGGCGGTCGAGGCAGTTGTGGCTCATGTTGAGCTGGCCGCCGGAAAAATACTGGCCGAAGGCGCCGAGCGTCGGGTCGAAGACCTGGTCCCAGCGCCGGGTCCATTCGAGGTCGCCCGCTTTGGCAGCCCACCACGCCTCGGGACCGGCCCGCCATGCCGCGTAGTCTGTGGCGTATGCGCTACTTTCCGATACCATTCTCATTCCGCCCCAAGCGAACGCGTATCATGATCTTGCAAACTACGATCGCGAAAGTAAAACAACGATGAAGCTTTTGGGTTGGGGCAAATCGCCTGCGTCCGAGGGCGACCACAATGTCGGCGGCCAAGCCGCTGTTTTCCGGGAGTTGAAGCCTTATGAGCGCCACAGCCATTGCCGCGCCGGCCGACCGCAACCGCAGCATGACGGCCGAGGAGCGCAAAGTCATCTTTGCGTCCTCACTCGGCACGGTGTTCGAGTGGTACGACTTTTATTTATATGGATCGCTGGCCGTCATCATCGGCAACCAGTTCTTCAGCCAATTCGACCCTACCACCCGCAACATCTTCGCCCTGCTGGCGTTTGCCGCCGGGTTCCTGGTGCGGCCGTTCGGGGCGCTGGTGTTCGGCCGCCTCGGTGACCTGGTGGGGCGCAAATACACCTTCCTGATCACCATCCTGATCATGGGCGCCAGCACGTTCGTCGTCGGCTTGCTGCCCTCGTCGGACAGCATCGGCATTACCGCACCGATCATCCTGATCGCGCTGCGCATGCTGCAGGGCCTGGCGCTGGGCGGCGAGTACGGCGGCGCCGCGACCTACGTGGCGGAGCACGCGCCGCAGGGCCGGCGCGGCTTCTACACAAGCTGGATCCAAACCACGGCGACGCTCGGGCTGTTCCTGTCCCTGCTGGTGATCCTGTTCACGCGCGGCGCGATGGGCGAGCCGGCGTTCCTGGCCTGGGGCTGGCGCATTCCGTTCCTGCTGTCGGTCGTGCTGCTGGGCGTCTCCGTCTGGATCCGGCTGCAACTGAACGAGAGCCCGGCCTTCCAAAAGATGAAGGACGAGGGCACCGGCTCCAAGGCGCCGCTCGCCGAAGCGTTCGGCCAATGGAAGAACGCCAAGGTCGCCTTGCTGGCCCTTGTCGGGCTGACGATGGGCCAGGCAGTGGTGTGGTACACCGGCCAGTTCTACGCCTTGTTCTTCATCCAGAGCATCCTGAAGGTGGACGGCTACACTTCGAACTTGCTGATCGCCTGGTCGCTGCTGCTGGGCACTGGCGGCTTCGTGTTCTTCGGCTGGCTGTCCGACAAGATCGGCCGCAAGCCGATTATCCTGACCGGCTGCGCCATCGCCGCGCTGACCTACTTCCCGCTGTTCGCCAAGCTGACGCAGGAGGCCAACCCGGCGCTGTATCAGGCACAGCAGACCATCCCGGTCACCGTCGCCTCCGACCCGGGGGATTGCCACTTCCAGTTCAACCCCACCGGCACCGTCGTGTTCACCTCGTCATGCGACATCGCCAAACAGGTGCTGGCCGGGCTTTCGGTCCCCTACAAGTCCGAGGCAGCGCCGGCCGGGACGCCGGCGACCGTCAAGGTGGGCGGCAAATCGGTCGCGTCGTTCGACGCCGCCAAGGCCGGCGCCGGTGCGGCAGCGGCCCGCGCCGCGTTCGTCAGGGACGTGACCGCGGAACTGGGCTCAGCCGGCTACCCAGCCGCCGCCAACCCTTCCGTGGTGAAGATGAGCAGTCCGTTCGACATCTTCCGCGCCCAGACCGGCGGCATCATCGTCATCCTGACCATCCTGGTGATCTACGTGACCATGGTGTACGGCCCGGTGGCCGCCGCGCTGGTGGAGCTGTTCCCCACCCGCATCCGCTACACCGCCATGTCGCTGCCCTACCATATCGGCAACGGCTGGTTCGGCGGCCTGCTGCCGGCGACCGCCTTCGCGATGATCGCGGCCACCGGGGACATCTATTACGGGCTTTGGTACCCCATCGTCTTCGCGGCGATAACCGTCGTGGTGGGGGCGCTGTTCGTGCCGGAGACCAAGAACCGCGACATCTTCGCCGAGGACCATACCGTCCACCGTGCCTAGCGGGCGTGGCGAGGCGGGGGGCGTCCGGCGCAGGCCGGGCGCCCCTTTTGCGTTTCAGCGCATGAACAAAGCTTAACCCGGCGCCGCACCGCTGACACGATACCGCCCTGCCGGCGCCTTGCGCCGGGGGCTTTATGTCCATGCCGGCGATGGTGCCGGCGGTCCAAGGACAAACCCCGATGCGTAACCTTTCCCGCCTGACGCTCACCGCTGCACTGCTTGGCACGCTGGCACTGCCGGCGCTGGCCCAGGGCAACCTGGTCAACGGCGCGGCGCCCGTCTCCACGCGGCACCATCGCGTGGTCAAGCCGAGCCGCCAGTTGCACCACATCGCGGCCACCAGCACGGACGCGGTCCGCACCCCGGCCGTAACGGCCACGAGTTCGGACGCCAAGCCGGGCCTGGACGGAAAGCCGGGCCTGGCAGCGAAGCCGGCAACGGCGGGTACGCTTGGGGCCACGGCCGCGGCGCCGGTGACCACCACCGCGCCGCGCCTCACGACACAGGCGCCGCTCGTGCCGAGCGCCGCCAAGCCGAACTAAACTCTTAATCGGGCCGGGGGCGACCCCGGCCCGGCCTCTCCGTCCCTGCGATACGCGGCCGGGAGCGCGCGGCCGAGGTGTGGCCCGGGCCTCAGCCTAGGACTTCGACGCCCGGTAGCTCGGTGTCCACCAGCGCACGGGCTTGGGCTCTTTCGGGGGCGCTGCGTTGGCGCGCGGCTTGCGCACTATCCGCTCCCGCTCGGGGGCCGATTCGGCACGTTCAGGCTCGGCGCGCTTGGCTTCGGCACGCTTGAGCTCTGCCCGCGGCGGCGTTGCCGCGACATGCGCCTCCTCAGCCTGCTTGCGGGCTTGGCGTTCAGCGGCCAGCGCCTCGCGGTGGGCAAGCTCGGCGTGCGCGAGGCGGGTCTGCAGGGCCTGATGGGCGGCTTGTGCGTCCTGGAGCGTGCGCCTCGTCGCAGCGTGGGCGTTGCGTTCGGCTTCGAGCGCCGCCTCGAGCGCGGTGATGCGCTCCTTGGCGCCGCCCGCTTCCATGTCGCTGCTTCGGTTCAGCACCACCACCGGCACGCTGCCGTCGCTGGCGAACTTATGGCGCTGGCGGGCCTGTTCGGGGCGTTGCTGATGCGGCGTGGTGGAGGCGCCGCCGTGCAACCCGAGGGCTCGGCGCATGCGGGTCTCGTCCGCCTGGTTGTCGAGCGAGAGAGTGGGCGGTGGATTGTCTGTTCGGTTCATCGGAACTCTTGAGATGTGGTGTTCTGGTGTTGGCTGACGGCTGGACAGCGGCAACTCGTTAGAGAGGCGACGAGCCCGGGTTCGCCGAGGTTCGACGCATTGCCTCGGGCGAATCCATCATCGTCGTCCAGCTTCGCTATACTTCGTCTGCCAATATTCGGCTTTCGTCAAGTTCGCAAGAGCCGGGACCATTGCTGTTCTGTGGCGGACGCGGCAGCTTCGCGGTTCCGCACGATGGGGGCGACCATGCGCACGCTGCTGATCCTGGTTCTGCTGATGGGCGGTGCCCAAGCCGCCGGCACCTTGCGGTACGGCCTCGAGCAGGATCCCGACGTGCTGGACCCCGCCCGAAACGGCTCCTACGGGGACCGGGTGGTGTTCACCGCGATGTGCGACCAGTTGCTCGACATCGATCCGCAGCTGAATTACGTGCCGCAACTCGCTTTGTCTTGGGAATGGTCGGCGGACCGCCTGGCGTTGCTGGTGCGGCTGCGCCCCGGCGTGACGTTCCAGGATGGGGCGCCCATGGACGCCGACGCGGTCCGCGCCAACCTCGACCGATACCGGAGCGCGCCCGAGAGCCTGCGGAAAACCGAGCTTGCACCCATCGCCGCCGTGGACGTGGTGGACCCGCTCACGATCCGTATCCGGCTTCACCAACCCTATGCGCCGCTCTTGTCCTTGCTCGCCAACCGGCCGGGCACGCCGCTCTCGCCACGCATCCTGGGCCTCAAGCCGGACGAGATCGCGGCCAATCCGGTGTGCGCCGGGCCGTTCCGTTTCGTCAGCCGCGTGGCGCAGGACCGTATCGTGCTGGAGCGGTTCGCCGGTTACTGGAACGCTGCGGCCATTAAGCTGGACCGGCTGGAGTTCCGCATCGCGACCGATGCCACGGTGCGCCGGGTCAACCTGCAATCGGGCGGCTTCGACGTGGTGGGCCGGCTCGCGCCCACGGACGTGCCGGCCGTCGAGGCGGACCGGCGGCTACGCGTGCTGAGCTCGCCCTCGCTGGGCTATCAGTTGCTGGCGTTCAACCTGAAGGCCAACACGCCGTTCGCCAGGGACAAGCGGGTGCGGGAAGCTTTCGAGAAGACGCTCGACCGCGAGGCGTTGAACCAGGTCGTGTTCGAGGGCCGGTATGTTCCCAGCAATCAGACCGAAGCGCCGCACAGCCGCTACTGGGACCCAGCCCACCCCGTGCCGCCGCGGGACCTGCCCGGCGCCCGCGCGCTGCTCAAGCAGGCGGGGCTGGAGCGTGCCGCGCTCAACCTCATCGTCGGCAACGACCCGGTGAATGCGCAGATCGGCCAGGTGATCCAGGCCATGGCGGCCGAGGGCGGGATCGACGTCAACCTCACGCAGATGGAGTCGGCGACGATGGTCGCTGCCAGCAAGGCGGGCGACTACCAGGCGACGATGAACATCTGGAGCGGCCGGCCGGACCCCGATGGCAACCTGGCGATCTGGATGGCCTGCAAGGGATTCCTGAACTGGGGCGGCTACTGCAACCCGCAGCTCGACCAGGTGATGGCCCGCGCGGCCCAGGAAACCGAACCCGCGCTGCGTGCGCCCCTTTATGCCCAAGCCGTCGGCCTGTGGCAGCAGGACCGTCCGCACCTCGTGCTCTTCCACTTCACCTGGCTCTGGGGCGTCCGCGTGGCCGTGCAGGGCCTGGTGCCGCGGCCGGACGGGCTGCTGCGCTGGGAAGGCGTGACGCTCACGCCATGATGACGGCGGCACGTTGCATATAGCAAACAAGCCTGCGTAGGCTTCCGCCAGCAAAGGAGCGGGACGATGTCCGACGACCACAAGGCGCCCAAGGCGTTCGCCACGATCAAGGCGCCGAAGCCCAATGACGTTGGGTTGCGGCTGGTCGGCAGAGACACGACGCCCAAGCCGCTTCCCCCCGACAAGGGTCTCGGCGCGCAACGGGACACCTTGATCGGGCGCGACCCGGACCTGCCCGACTTGCCGGACGATCCGCTCTGAGGCGGCGGGACGGGCCGTGACCCCAGCAGAGTTCCAGGCCGAGCAGAGTCTCGCCATCGAGCGGGTAGGAAGGCTGCTGCTGCGGGGCAGGTCGCTGCCCGGAGGGGGAGCCGCGGCCGACCTGGCCAGGTTCCAGAAATCCGCCCTGGACCAGATTGCGGCGGAGGCGGCCGAGGTCGCGGCCGCTCCCGGCCCGGCGCAGGAGGCCCTGGCGGCCCAGAAAGCGCGGCGCATCTGGCAAGTCGTGGGCCAGGCGATCGAGCGCGTGGAGCGGCTCAACACCCAGCCGTTCGATGTCAGGGGCATCCGGAACGGTGGCGGGCAGGACGGGGGCGGGCGGGACGGGGGCGGGTCCACGTTGACGGACGTCGAGATCCTGGTGCGCGACGTGGAAATACCGGCCAGCGTCGGCGCGCTCAAGACCGAGATCGATACGGCGCTGAACATCATCAAGGCCGTGATCGCCGAGCGGCTGAGCCGGATCAGGTGGTGGAATTTTATTCAGAACCGCAACGCGACCCTGGCTCAGCATGACTATATCAAGCAGTTGCTGGGAATCGCCGAAGCCGGTCTGATGACGGGCGATCCGTCGCGGGCGGTGTTCGCGCTGGGCGACCTGCAGCGGGTCAAGGCGCTGTTCGTGCTGCGCGAGGCCGGCAAGGTCAAGAACAGCTACGTGATGCGGCTCTGGTGGGCCAGCGCGTTGGTGACCGTGCTGTTCCTCGGCCTTTATTACCTGGCCAAGACGCACGCGGCGGACGGCTGGGGGCCCACAAGGGCGTGGAGCGGCGTCATATTCGACTTCCGCAACTTCCACCTGCTCGCGGCGGGCACGGCGATCGGCACCTGGATTTCGTTCTCGCTCCGCCGGCAGGAGCTGACGTTCGAGGACTTGGCCGTGCTGGAGCCCGACCGGCTCGACCCGTTCTTTCGCATCCTGTACATGATCGGGCTGGCGTCGCTGGTGGGCTTGCTGCTGTTCAGCGGCGCGATTATTGCCGGCGTGGGCGATGTCAAGGGGCTCGAAGCCATGCACTTCCGCGGCTCGTGGGCGTTGCTCCTGGGCCTGCTGTCCGGCGTGGCGGAGCGCGCCCTGGGCTCCGCGGTTTCCCGCAGCGGCGCCGGGTTCGCGGCCAGCATCGGCGGTGCGGAGGCGGTGACCCGGGTTAAGGTCTAGCCCGCAGGGGCGAGCACGTGGATGACGCGGGAGGCCAGCATGGCTTTGACCTTGGCGCCATAGGTGGCCATGTGGGCGGATTTGGAGTGGGCGCGCAGCGCGTCCATACTGGCCCACTTCTCGATCACGCAGAACGTGTCCGGCCCCAGGGGCGTCTGTATTGCGCCGGCGCCCTCGGCGTCGACCGCCGGGCCGTATTCGATGAACCCCTCCTCGGCGTGCACGGCGGGCATATTGGCGCGAAATTCGGCCAGCACGGACTCGCGCTGCCCGGGTAGGGTGGTGATCAGGGCCAGGACATGGATCATACGGGTCGCTCCGGGGGAACCCGGCAAGCTGACCACCGGTGGCGCGGCATGACAACAAGGGGCAGGCATGACCAATGACGTTTGCGAGCGAGTGGGCCTTTCCAGCAGCCGGCTGGCCCGGATCGACGACTGGATGCGGCGCTGGGTGGATGACGGGCGGCTGGCAGGCCTCTCCGTTCTGATCAGCCGCCGCGGGCAACTCGCGTATCAAAGCTCCTACGGCAGCGCCGACATGGCGCGCGGCGTGCCGATGGGGCGGGACACCATCGTACGCCTGTATTCAATGACCAAGCCGCTCACCAGCGTGGCGATCATGATGCTTTACGAGGAAGGGCGCTTCCAGCTCGATGACCCCATCTCGGGCGTGCTGCCGGCGTTCGCGCAGATGCGGGTTCATGCAAGCGGAGGCGAGCCGGCGCCGGCCGAGCGCGGCATCACCTACCGGGACCTGCTGACCCATACCTCCGGCCTGACCTACGGCTTCATGAACAGCACCCCGGTCGATGCCCTGTACCGGGACCAGGGCGTGGATTTCCAGACGTCCGACGCCACCCTGGGCGAAGTGGTGGCGCGTGCAGCCGCCCTGCCGCTGCTGGCCCAGCCCGGCTGCGCCTGGAACTACAGCATCGCCACCGACGTGCTGGGCCACCTCGTCGCCGAAATCTCCGGCATGCCGTTCGAGCGCTTCCTCGCCGAACGCGTGCTAGGCCCGCTCGCCATGGCCGACACGGCGTTCCATGTGGCGGCAGACAAGTTGCCCCGCTTCGCCGCCAATTACGCCCGCGGCGAGGACGGGCGCGCCGTCCTGCTCGACGACCCCGCCACCAGCCGCTTCGCCGCCCCGCGCGCCATCGCGTCCGGCGGCGGCGGGCTGACCGGGACGGCGGCGGACTACATGCGGTTCTGCCACATGATGCTGAACCAGGGCATCCTGGACGGCCATCGCCTGCTCGGCCGCAAGACGGTCGAGTTGATGACCGCCAACCACCTGCCCGGCGACATGGCCGCCATGGGACAGGCCCGGTTCAGCGAAAGCAACTATAGCGGCATCGGCTTCGGCCTCGGCTTCTCCGTCATGCTCGACCCGGCGCAGGCGCAAATCCTCGGCTCGCCCGGCGAATACGCCTGGGGCGGCGCCGCCAGCACCGCCTTCTGGATCGACCCCGCCGAGGACATGGCCGTGATCCTGCTCACCCAACTCACTCCTTCCAGCACCTACCCGATCCGCCGCGAGCTGCGGGTGCTGAGCTACGCTGCCATCGAGGACCGAAAGGACTGACTGACAGGCCGGCCAGCAGGCCCGCCTGACAAGTGGCGCCAAGCCAGGCATTGTGCTCGAAACGCGGGGGTGGGGATGATCGATCGTGCGCGGGGCGCGGATGAGCTGCTGTTCGAGGTCGAGGACGGGATCGGCCGCATCACCTTCAACCGCCCCGAGGCGCGCAACGCGCTGACCTGGGCGATGTACGACGGCCTCGTCGCGGCGCTGGAGCAGGCCGGGGGCGACGCCTCGATCCGCGCCTTGGTGTTGACGGGCGCCGGAGGCCGGGCGTTCGCCGCCGGCACTGACATCGGCCAGTTCCGGTCCTTCAACGGCCCCGAGGACGCCATCGGCTACGAGCAGCGGATCGACGCGGTGCTGAACGTGCTGGAGGCCTGCCGGGTGCCCACCATCGCTGCCATCGCCGGCGCCTGCATCGGCGGCGGCGGCGCCATCGCCGCCTGCTGCGACATGCGCATCGCCGCCCCCGGCGCCCGCTTCGGCTTCCCGATCGCCAGAACGCTCGGCAACTGCCTGTCGATGGCCAACCTGGCGCGCCTCTCCCAACTGATCGGCGCCGCGCGGGTGAAGGACATCATCTTCACCGCCCGGCTGATCGAGACCGAGGAGGCGTTGCGCATCGGCCTCGTCAGCGAAGTGGTGGCCGACCCGGACGCGCTGCTGCCGCGCGCCGACGCGCTGGCGCGGCTGATCGCCGGCCACGCGCCGCTGACCGTTCAGTCCACCAAACTCGCCCTAAAGAAGCTGCGCGGCGAGGTGGTCGAGGACGAGGCGCTGATCCTGATGTGCTACCAGAGCGCCGACTTTCGCGAGGGCATGGACGCCTTCCTGACCAAGCGCTCGCCGGCCTGGACGGGCAGGTAGAAATGGGCAAGTAGGATGGGCAAGCTGGTGCTGCAGGGGCTGGGCAAGAGCTTCGGCGGCCTGCTCGCTGCGGTCAGCGGCGTGACGCTTGCGCTGGAACCCGGCGAGTTCGTGTCCCTGCTCGGCCCCTCGGGCTGCGGCAAGACCACCACCTTGCGCATGATCGCCGGGTTCATGGCGCCGAGCGAGGGCACCATCGCGATGAACGGCGCCGTGCTGTCCTCGCCCAAGGGCGTGGTGCCGCCGGAGCGGCGCGGCATGTCGATGATCTTCCAGAGCTACGCCATCTGGCCGAACATGACGGTGCGGCAGAACGTCGCCTTCGGGCTGAACCTGCGCAAGCTGGCCGGCGGCGAGGTGGCGCGCCGCACCGACGCCATCCTCGACGTGGTGCAGTTGCGGCACCTGGCGGGCCGCTACCCGGCTGAGCTGTCCGGCGGGCAGCAGCAGCGGGTGGCCTTGGCTCGCGCCATCGTGATCGAGCCGGAGGTGCTGCTGCTGGATGAGCCGCTTTCCAACCTGGATGCCAATTTGCGCGAGGAGATGCGGAGCGAGATCCGGCGCCTGCATGACGAGTTCCGCATCACCACCGTCTATGTCACGCACGACCAGGCGGAGGCGATGGTGACCAGCGACCGCATCGTGGTGATGAACGCCGGGCGCATCGAGCAGGTGGCGGACCCGGTGACGCTGTACACCAAGCCGCAGACCCGCTTCGTGGCCGGGTTCATCGGCCGCACGAACTTTCTCGACGGCGTGCGGGATGGCGGGCAGATCGTGTTTCCGGGCTTCATTGTGCCGGCCGGGCTGGCGCCGGGCACGCGGGAGCGGACGCCGAGCTTCTCGGTGCGGCCGCAAAGCATCGGCCTGCACACCGCGGCGCCGCCCGACCCCGGCCGGTGCTGGTGGGTAAGGGGCCGGGTGGTCGAGCGGGCCTATCTCGGCGAATACTGGGATTACGTGGTCGAGCCCGCCGAGGGCGGCCTGCGCATCCGCGTCAGCGCCGCGCCCACGGAGGTGCATGCCGTGAGCGACGAGGTCTGGCTCGAGATCGACCCGGCCCGCGCCGCGCCGATCCCGCCGCCCTGACCTCTACCCGAACGGATAGGGCCGGGGTCCGCGCGGACAATCAGCCCTCGGCGGCGGCCTTGGCCTCGTGCTTGGCGGTGCGCGCCGCGTCCTCGGCCGCCAGTTCGGCCTTGTGCCCGGCCACCTCCTCCGCATGGTGACGGTAGAGGTCCAGCCCCTGCATGGCATGCCGGTTGGCCAGGGTCTCGGCCTCGGCCGCCGACGTGGCCAGGCTCTGCGCCTTGGCGAAGTTGCCCGACAGGCATTGCTTTGCCGCGTCGTGGTGCATCTTGGCCGCGATCTCGAGTTGCTGCGCCGCGTCGCCGTGGTGTCCGGCGGCGGCGGCTTTGATGTCGTCCATGGTTGCTGTTCCTCGCGACGCCGGAGGGTTCGGGCCCCTTGGCGTAAGTGGACGCGGAGGGTGCGCAGGGTTGGGCGGCGATGGCAAGCGCGCTTCGGCCAGTTCCCCCCTCAGCGGTCGTCGCGCTCCAGCGTGGGCAAGGCGTAGGCCCGGCCGTAATGGCGCTCGACCCGCCGCTGGATCACGTCCCAGGCCGAAGTCATGGCGAGGTAGATCAGCGCGATGCAGACGAACACCTCCATCACCTCGAACCGCTGCTGCATCAGGATCTGGCCGCGCCGCAGCAGTTCCTCCATCGAGATCACCGAGGTGATCGACGTGGTCTTGAGCAGCCCGTTCACCGAGTTGCCGAGCGCCGGGACGATCACCCGCAACGCCTGCGGCGTGACCACCAGCACGAAGGTCCGCCAGCGGTTCAGGCCGAGCGCCGCAGCGGCGTCGCGCTGCCCGGGCGAGACCGACATGATGCCGGCGCGCAGGATCTCCGACAGATACGCCGCCTCGTTCAGCACGAGGCCGAGCAGCGCCGATTGGAGGACGTTCAGCCGGGGCAAGCCGAGCTGCGGCAGGCCGGTGTAGATGATGATCAACTGCACCAGCAGCGGCGTCCCGCGGAACAGCCAGACATGCAGGGCGGCGAGGGCGGCCAGCGCCCGGACGCCCGATTGCCTGAACAGCACGAGCACCAGCGCCAGCATCACCCCGAGCACCAGGGTTGCGAGCGTCAGGCCAAGCGTGACGGCGGCCCCGCCCAGGAGGTAGGGGCTGGCGAAGTAGCCGAAGAAGCCGTCCCAGTTCCAGGCGTGCAACGGCGGTCAGGCCGGGCCGGGTCCCTTGATGGCGAAGGACGCGCCATCCATCTTCAACACGCCGTAGCGCTCGAACAGGGCGTCGTAGAAGCCGGTGCGCCGCAGGTCGTTCAGCGTGGCGGCCACCGCCTCGGCCAAGGGCTTGCTGGCGAACGCGAAGGCGGCGGTCTGCGGGAACAGCCCGGCGATGGCGCGGGTGAAGTCGCCGCGCGATTGCCAATACATCGCCGTCGCGTCGATAGAGGTCGCCGCGTCCACTTGGCGGGCGCGCAAAGCCTGGAACGCCTCGGCGAAGTTGTTGAACGTGCGGACCTCGAGCGGTTTCAGGCCTTCCTTGACCAGCATCTCGCCCACCTCCCGGGTGCGGCGCTCCTCGATGCCGCCCAGCTCGACCGCCACGGCCTTGCCGGCGAGGTCCTGGTAGCGGGTGATGCCGAGCGGATTGCCGGTGGAGACGAGGAAGCTGATCGCGGCCTGCTCGTAGGGCACCATGTACATCAGGCGGGACCGCTCCTCGGTCCAGAAGATGCCGGTGTTGATCATGTCCCAGCGCCGGGCGGCGAGGCCGGGGACCATGGCGGCGAACTCGATGCGGATGTACTCGGGCTTCAGGCCGAGCGACTTCGCGATCTCGTCGCCCAGTTCGACGCGCATGCCGCGCAGCACGCCCTTTTCGTCGACGTATTGCAGGGGCGGCAGCGTGGGATTGATCGACATGGTCAGCGTGCCCGGCGTGACGAGGTTTGCAGGCGCGACCTTCGGCTGCGCCCGCGCGGCCGAGGCGAGCAGGGCGGCGCCTGCGCCGACGAGCGTGCCGCGACGGCCGGGTCCGGCAGATTTGGTCATCCGTTGTCTCCTATTCGTGCTCCGGGGACTATGCAAGGATTGGGCCTCCCCGCAAGCTTGATCGGCGGCGCCGCGGATGCGACGGTCCCGGCGATGAAGGCATTCCGCGGCACCTATACGGTCATGATCACCCCCTTCGACGCTGCCGGCGCGGTAGACGCCGAGGCGCTGGCCGCGTTCACCGAGTGGCAGATCGGGGAGGGCATCCACGGGCTGATCCCGCTCGGCTCGACCGGCGAGTTCCTGTCGCTGTCGGACGCGGAGCGCACGCTGGTCGCGCGGACGGTGATCGGGACGGCGCGGGGCCGGGTGCCGGTGCTGATCGGCACCGGCAGCGAGGACACGCGTGACGTGGTGCGCTACAGCCGTGAAGCGGAGGCGCTGGGCGCAGACGGGGTCATGATCATTCCGCCCTATTACTGCACGCCCACGGATGACGAGCTGGTGCACCATTACCGGACCGTCGCCGGGGCGATCGGCATCCCGATCATGGTCTACAACAACCCGGCCACCGCCAACGTGGACCTGAAGCCGCCGCTGGTGGCACGGCTGGCCGAGATACCGGGCTGCGACTACATCAAGGAATCCACGCTGGAGGTGACGCGCGTGCGCGACATCATCCGCCTGTGCGGGGATGGGATGGCGGTGTTCGGCGGCGTCCTGGGGTTCGAGTCGTTCGTGGAAGGCGCGGTCGGCTGGGTGGCCGTGGCCTCCAACGTGGCGCCCCGGCCGATGGCCGACCTGTTCACGATGGTGGCCGACGAGGGGCGGACCGCCGAGGGGCGGGCGCATTACCTGCATTGGCTGCCGATCATCGAGGCGGTGTTCGGCCAGCGTTACGTCGGCGGCACCAAGGCGCTGCTGCGGCACATGGGCTTTGCCGCCGGCGAGCCCCGCCCGCCCCGCCTGCCGCTGCCCCCTGCCGCGGACGGCGAGATGCAGGCGCTGGTGGCGCAGTTCGGCCTGCGCTTCGGCGGCGCAAGCCGGCATTGCAAAGCATGACAGCCAACACGTTCCACCTGGCGCTAATGCCCGGCGAGGGCGTCGGGCCCGAAGTCATGCAAGCCGGCCAGATGGTGCTTGACGCCGTGGAGGCGCGTTTCGGCCTGGCGTTCCGGCTGGAGACTATCCCCGGCGGCGCCCACCACTACCAGGAAACCGGCGCCGTCCTGCCGCCCGATGGGCTCGCGCGGGCCGGGGTGGCGGACGCGATCCTGTTCGGCGCCATGGGCTGGCCCGACATCCGCTTCGCGGACGGCACCGAGATCGCGCCCCAGCTCGATATCCGGACGGCGTTCAGCCTCTATGCTGGCGTGCGGCCGATCCGCGCCATCCCCGGCGTGCCTGCCGTGCTGGCCGATTTCCGCGCCGGGTCGATCGACCTGGTCATCGTGCGCGAATCCACCGAAGGCATGTTCGCGCTGCGCGGCCAGGGCGAGGTGATCGGGGACCGCGAGGCGCGGGATACGCAGGTCATCACGCGCACCACCACGGAGAAGCTGACGGAGTTCAGCTGCAACCTGGCCCGGCGCCGCAAGGCCAGCCGTGGCACGCCCGGCCGGGTCACGATCGTGGACAAGGCGAACGTGTTCCGCTCCTTCGCCTTCATGCGTGCCGTGTTCTACGAGGCCGCCGCCCGCCACCCGGACATCGAGGCCCGCCACCACTACGTGGACGCGATGGCGCATGACCTGGTGCGCCGGCCGTGGGATTTCGATGTGCTGCCGACGGAGAACCTGTTCGGCGACATCCTGTCCGATCTAGGCGCCGGGTTGGTCGGCGGCATGGGCTTCGCGCCCTCGGCGGACATCGGCGACCGGCACGGCCTGTTCCAGCCCAGCCACGGCACCGCGCCGGACATCGCCGGGCAGGGGATCGCCAACCCGGCCGCGATGATCCTGTCGGTCGCCATGATGCTGGAGTGGCTGGGCGACACGCGGGACAGCCAGGCGGCGCGCGACGCCGCCGGGGCGGTCGAGCGGGCCATCGATGGCGCGTTCGGCGCGGGTTTGCGGACCTACGATATCGGCGGCCGGACTGGAACGGCGGAGGTCGGCCGGCTGGTGGCCGCGTCCGTGCGCCAGGGTTAGGCCGCTGCGGTCTCCACGGTCGGGTAGTTCAGCTCGACCATGATGCCGTCGGGGTCGCTGAGGAACAGTTGGGTTTGCCGGTCGCGCGGGACAACGCGCTCCTCGTAGGCCAGGGCGCGCGCGGCGAGGCGTTCCTTCATGCCGGCGAGGCCGCTGCAGGAGAAGGCGATGTGGTCCAGCAGGCCGGTGGGGGCGGGCTCGCGCGGGGCCCAGCCCGCCTCGGATTCGCGGGGGCCGATGAGGTGCACCGTCGGCTCGCCGCCCGTGTAGAGCCAATAGCCCGGGAAGTTCAGCGGCGGACGGTAGCCGACTTCGAGCCCGAGGACATCGACGTAGAACGACTTGGTCGCCTCCAGGTCGGCGGGGCGGATGGTGTAGTGGTGCAGGCCTTGCAGGCTCATGGAAGCCTCCTTTCGATGGTTAGATGAACCGCTGGTTGGCGTTCAAACCCAGCAGGTGCTGGCCCACGGTCTCGAAATGCGTGGTGCGGGCCTGGACTTGCTGGGAGACGGAGTGGGCGTCGCGGAAGCGGCGCTCGAACGGGTTGCTCTGGAAAATCGCCGTGGCCCCGGCCTCCTGGTAGGCGGTGCTGGTCACCTCCTTGGCCTGATGGATCGCGTAGGTGGAGGCCAGCCGGATCGACATTCTGGTGTCGAGCGAGAGGGCGCTGGTCCGCAACGCCTCGTCCCAGGCCTCGTGCAGGGTGGTCAGAAGCAGGGCGCGGGCGGCGCGCAGCTTGGCCTCGGCTTGGGCGACCTGGCTTTGCACCACCGGGCTGTCTCGCAAGCCCCGGGTGGTTGCACTCGGCGTCTTGCCCCGGGCGACCTCCACCAGCGCTTCCAGCGCGCCACGGGCGATGCCGAGCGCGACGCCGGCGAACCCGGCCGCATAGAGGTGGGTGGTGGTGAAGCGGTACAGGGCGCCGAACTGGCGGCGTTCGGCGTCGGTGTCCCGGCACACGGAATAGGCGTCGGGGACGAATAGCGCGGCGACGGAGTAGGTGTCGCTGCCGGTGCCGCGCAGGCCCATGACCTGCCAGGTGTCCCGCATGTCGGCTTCTGCCTTGCGGAACAGCATGGTACGCTCGGCCGGCTCGCCGCCGGGGTCCAGGCGCAGGCTGCCGTCGAGTTCCAGCACCCGGCAGTGGCCGCCGAGCCAGGTGGCGTGCCGTCCGCCGCTGGCGAAGCCCCAGGTCCCGGTGACGACATAGCCGCCCGCCGCCACCTTGGCGGTGCCCTGCGGCCCCGCCCCCCAGGCGAGCGCCGCCCTTGGGTCCCCGCCCCAGATCTCCCAGGCGACGTTCGGCTCCAGGTAGGCGGCCGCCATGGAGCAGCCGGAGGCCTGGCCGATGCACCAGGCCGTGCTGGCGTCCTGCTGGGCCACGGCTTCCAGCATGCGTACGTAGGTGGCCGGGTCCGTCTCGTCCCCGTTGCAGCTTCGTGGCAGCAGGGTGCGGAACAGCCCGGCGCCGTGCAGCGCGTCGAGCAGGGCCGGCGGCAGGCTGCGGCTTGCCTCCACCTCGTCCGCCATGGCGGCGATGGCCGGGGCGACGGAGAGCGCGCGCTGCACCGGGTCGGTGGGCCGGGCCGGGCCCTGCCGCAGTTCGCGTGCGGCGCTCATGACCCTGGTCCTCGTTCCATCATTGGCCTATCCCCGCGCCGGTGTGGACGGCGACAGGCTGGCCCATCGGGGCCGCGGTCGCCAGCCTGCTGTCGATGTCCTCGATCGAGCGGCCCTTGGTTTCGATGCCGAACACCAGGAACGCGACACCGGCAAGGGCGAACCAGCAGCCGAGGTAGATGAAGGCGGGCAGGATGTTCTCGATCGACGCCTCCGGCTTGATCACGTTCGAGCTGCCGACCACCATGGCCAGGCCGAGCGGGCCGATGATTTTGCCGATGCCGCCGAAGCCGTAGGCCGAGCCCATGCCGCTGGTGCGCAGCGCGGCCGGCCAAACCTCGGCGGCGTATGGCCCGATGATCGCGAACCCGCCATCGGCGAAGAAGAAGGCGGCAATCAGCAGCAGCCAGAACGCGGATGCCCCGCCGATGAAGCTGTCATGGTAGACGCCGGCCAGGATCAGGAAGAGCGCGGCGCCGAAGCCGAGCAGGACGCCGGAGGGCCGCCGCCCGATCGCTTCCGACATGAAGGCGAAGGAAATGCGGCCGATCAGCCCGCCCAGGGTGACAAAGATCATCAGGTACGACGCCTCGGCGGGCGACACCTTCAGCAGCAGCACGAACAGCGTGGGCGCCCACAAGGTGACGCCATAGACGCCGGTCTGCGCGCCGAGGTTGCTGAGCCAGGAGACCGCGAGGCTGCGGGGATGCAGGAACAGCTCGCGCCAGGCCGGCTTGTGTTCGACCATTTCGAGGTTGGTCGGCGGCGGCAGCAAGGCGGGGTCCATCTCCAGCGCCCAGCCGAGGGACTTGCGGGCCTCCTCCACCCGGCCCTGGCGCATCAGCCAGCGTGGCGATTCCGGCACCCAGGCGCGCACCAGCAAAGTCAGCAGCGCCGGCAGCAGCCCGGCGAGGAACAGCCCGCGCCACCCCAGCGAGGGCGACAGGAAGGCGCCGAACACCGACCCCAACATGATGCCCACGGGAATGAAGGCGGTCACCAGGCCGCCGACGACGCCGCGCTTGCGGGCGGGCATGAACTCCTGGACCAAGGGGAGGTCGACGCAGTACAGCCCGCCGACGCCGAAGCCCACGATGAAGCGGAACACGCTCATGAACTCCCACGCCCGGTCCGGCGTGAAGGCGAGGATGCCGGTGGCGACGGAGAAGTTGATGATGGTGAGCAGGAACACCGGCCGGCGGCCGATGCGGTCCGCCATCCAGCCCCAGAAAGCCGCGCCCATCATGGCGCCGATGCCCGACGAGAGCAGGATGATGGCGGATTGCCCGAAGGTGAGCTGCCACGGGCCGATGACGAAGGCCAGGACGAAGCCGATCAGGAAGTAGTCGAAGAACTCCAGCATGTCCCCGAGCACGGCCGCGGCGATGATGCGCTTCTGGTTGCCGGTCAGATGGGTTCGTTGGTCAAGCACCTCGAACATGGCGCGCCTCCCGGCTGCTAGGGGGCTTGCTGCCCTCAATTGGCTTGACCCGGGCGGCGTCGCCCGCCATGGCCTCCCCTCGGGACGGTCAGCGGCCGGGCCGGAGAAGTCAAGCCCAAAGGCAAGAGAGGGCTACCATGGCCAACGACCCCGCTTCGGCTGAGAAGCAATTGGGCGACACGCCCAGCATCCACCGCACCGCTTCGGTCCGCGCCAGCACGTTCGGCAAGTATTGCGAAGTCGGCGCGCGCACCAAGGTGGCCGAAAGCAGCTTCGGCGACTACTCGTATGTGGTGAACGACAGCGACATCATTTACGCCACCATCGGCAAGTTCTGCTCGATCGCCGCACATACCCGCCTCAACCCCGGCAACCACCCGCTCGACCGGGTCATGCTGAGCCATGTCGGCTACCGCAGCAGCGCCTATGGCCTGGGGCCGGACGACCCGGCGTTCTTCGACTGGCGCCGCAGCAGCCCGGTCACTCTCGGCCACGATGTCTGGATCGGCCACGGGGCCATCGTGCTGCCGGGCATCGGCATCGGCACGGGAGCGGCGATCGGCGCGGGCAGCGTGGTCACCAAGGACGTGCCGCCCTTCGCCGTCGTGGTCGGCAACCCCGGCCGGGTGCTGCGCCGGCGGTTCCCGGACGCAGTGGTGGACGCGTTGCTGGCGATCGCGTGGTGGGATTGGCCGCATGCAAGGCTGGGCGCCGCCATGCACGACTTCCGGACCCTGGGGGCGGAGGCGTTCTGTGCCCGGCATCACCCCGGATATGCCGCCCAGGCCGCTTCCTGCTAATCAGGCTGCCGAACCAGAACGGGATTCCCGCATGCTCAAAGTCGCTGTCCAGATGGACCCGATCGAGACCGTGAACATCGACGGCGACAGCACGTTTGCGCTGATGCTGGAGGCGCAGCGGCGCGGCCACGCGATGTGGCACTACGAGGTCCGCAACATGTCGCTGCATGAGGGCAAGGCGGATGCCGGCCGGCTGTTCGCCCGCGCCCGGCCGGTGACGGTGCAGCGCGTGGCGGGCGACCACTACCGCTTCGGCGCGCCCGAGACGCTAGACCTCGCGACCATGGACGCCGTGCTGATGCGGCAGGACCCGCCGTTCGACATGGCGTACATCACGGCCACGCACATGCTGGAGCACATCCACCCCCGCACCCTGGTGGTGAACGACCCCAAGCACGTGCGGGACGCGCCGGAGAAGCTGCTGGTGACCCACTTCCCCGACCTGATGCCGCCCACGCTCATCACCTGGGACCCCGAGGCCATCCGCGCCTTCCGCCGGGAGTATCGCGACATCGTCGTGAAGCCCTTGTTCGGCAATGGCGGCGCGGGAGTGTTCCGCATCCGCGAGGATGACGAGAACCTGGCCAGCCTGCTGGAGATGCACTTCGCCCGATCCCGCGAGCCGCTGATGATCCAGCGCTACGAGGCGGCGGTGCGGCGGGGCGACAAGCGGGTGATCCTGGTGGATGGGGAGCCTTTGGGGGCGATCAACCGGGTGCCGGCGGCGGGCGAGTCGCGCAGCAACATGCATGTGGGCGGCCGGCCGGAAAAGACCGCGTTGACCGGGCGGGAGCGGGAGATTTGTGCCCGCATCGGGCCGCATCTCCGGGACCGCGGCCTGATTTTCGTGGGCATCGACGTGATCGGCGATTACCTGACGGAGATCAACGTGACCTCGCCGACGGGTTTGCAGGAGCTGGCGCGGTTCGACGGCATCGACCTGAGCGTGGCGATCTGGGACAGCATCGAGGCGAAGGTGGCTGCCGGGACGGCGTTGCCGTGAACCCGCATCGCCCGTGCTCACGCAGCAATCTCCCACCCGATCGCCCGGCGCAGGAACGCCATTCCCAAGGCGGCGAAGCCCGCCACTTCCGCGTTGTCCTTGCCGTAGCCGTGGCCGCCGGCGGGGGGTTCGTAGAACAGGGCGTCGTAGCCCATGGCTTGCAGCTTGGCGGCCATCTTGCGGGCGTGGCCCGGGTGCACCCGGTCGTCGCGGCGGGTCGTGGCTAGGAGGATTGGGGGATAGGATTGGCCGGGGATGGCCGTGTGGTAGGCGGACATGGGGCCTAGGAAGGCCCAGTCGTCGGGCTGGTCGGGGTCGCCGTATTCGGCGATCCAACTGGCGCCGGCCAGGAGGTGGCTGTAGCGGCGCATGTCGATGAGGGGGATGGTGCAGAACAGGGCGCCGAAGCGGTTGGGGTAGCGGGTCAGCATGTTGGCGATCAGCAGGCCGCCGTTGGAGCCGCCTTCGGCGGCGATGCGGCCTGGCCGGGTGACGCCGCGGCGGACCAGGTCGGCGGCGACGGCGGCGAAGTCGTCGTGGCTCAGGCGCTTGCCGGCGCGACGCCCGGCTTCGTGCCAGCGTGTGCCGAACTCGCCGCCGCCGCGCAGGTTGGCCTGCACGGTGGTGCCGCCACGTTCCAGCCATAGCTTGCCGGTGGCGACGCGGTAGCTGGGCAGGGTGGAGACGCCGAAGCCGCCGTAGCCGCCGAGGTGGACCGGGGCCTCGCCGGTTTCGCCGGGTGGGCCGCATTGCACGTAGGGGATGCGCTCGCCGTCGCTGGAGACGGCTTCGTGCCGGGTCACGACCAGGCCGGCGGCGTCGAACGCGGCGGGCAGGCGTTTCAGGATGTCCGGCTTGGCGAGGCCGGCGGCGGTCAGCAGCAGGGTGGGCGGGGTGATCGGGTCCTGCGCGATGGCGAGGAGGGCGCCGTCGCTTTCGGTTTCCACGAGGTCGAGCCGCCAGAGGCTGACGGCGCCGATCGGCGGCAGGCCGGCGAGCGGCGCCTGCGTCCAGTCGCCGGGCTGGAGGGCGAGGTTCACCGGGCGCAGGTCGTCCAGCACGCTCAGCACGAGGCGGCCGGCGGCCCAGAAGAAGCCTTGCAGGGCGCGGCGGGGACCCGGCTCGAACACGGTGGTGAACTGGCGGTCGCCGGCCAGGAAGGCGTCGAGCCGGATCACGGCGATGGCGTCCGGCTGGTAGGTCGTGCCGCCGGCGGTCCATGGCGTGCGGCCGCGGACTGCCAGCCAGCCGCATTCCCAGGTGAAGGCGGCGTCGGCCGGCAGGTCGATCCGCTGTTGCGGGCCGCTTCGGTCACCGAGCCAGATGGTGGTGTCGTAGAAGCCGGTTTTTTCGGCGAACACCAGGCGGCCGGTGCTCTGGTCGAGCTCGCCCCAGGCGCTCATGTTGGCCGGGTCGGTTTGGAACAGCACGGGCTCGGCGGACCAGGGGGCGCCCCGGCGCCACAGCCGCACGCTGGCGGCGTAGCCGGACCGGGTGACGCCGCCGAGGGCGGTGGAAAGCAGCAGGGTGTCCTGATCGAGCCAGTCGGCGCCGCCCTTGGCTTCCGAAAGGACGAAGCCGTCCCGCACGAAGCGTCGGGCCTCCAGGTCGAACTCGCGCAGCACGACGGCGTCGCTGCCGCCGCGGGAGAGGCGGAGCAGGGCGCGGGCATGGGCCGGGGGGAGGGTCGCCGAGCCGTTCCAGATCCAGTCCTCGCCTTCGCTGGCGGCGAGGGCGTCGAGGTCGAGCAGCACGTCCCATTCCGGCTGCTCGCTGCGGTAGGAGGCGAGGGTGGTTCGGCGCCACAGGCCGCGCGGGTGGGCCGCGTCGCGCCAGAAGTTGTAGAGCAGGCCGCCGCGCCGGGCGGGGACGGGCAGGTTTTCCGGGCGGTCCAGCAGGGTGCGAAGGGCGTCGCGGTCGGCGGCGAAGCGGGCGTCGCCTAGCCGGTCGAGGGTCGCCCTGGTTTGGGCGTCGGCCCAGGCGATGGCCTGGCCGCCGCCGATGCCCTCGAGCCAGAGGTGGGGGTCGTCGTCGGGGGCGGCGAGGGTGGGGCGGGAGTCTTGTGCCATGGCAGGGGGGTGAACTCCCAAGTCGTCCGCGCGCGGGACGATGAGCCCTAGCTAGGACCCGCTGAACCAGTTGTAGCCGCTGCTGGTGCCGCGGCCGCGAGGATCGTCCCAATAGCCGCCGCGGTTGTCGTTGCCGACCCACATCGCGGTGATCAGCTTGGGGTTCTTGAAGCCGAGCTTGGTGGCCACGCGCAGCTTGAGGGGGAAGCCGTACTTGGGTTGCAGGATCTCGTCGTTGACCTTGGTGGACAGCAGGGTTTGCGGATGCAGCGCGCTGGGCATGTCGATGCCGCAGGTATAGGTGTCGGCGCATTCGAAATAGACGTATTTGGCCGAGAGGTCGGCATCGATCCGGCGGAGGAAGTCGCGGAAGGGGATGCCGGTCCATTTGCCGATGGCGCTCCAACCTTCCACGCAGACGTGGCGGGTGATTTGGCTGACGGCCGGCAGGGCTTGCAACTGCTCCACGGTCCAGGGCTCGGTGCGGCCGATGGCGCCGGAGAGTTTCAGGCGGTAGGCGGCGGGGTCGATGACCGGGGTTTGCTCGGCCGGGTAGAAGGCGTTGAAGCGCCAGGGGCGGCGCACGTCGGCCTCGGCGTATTCGGGGGCGAGCGTGTCGGGGTTGAACAGCAGCGCCTGCACGCGGTCGTTGAAGCGGGACACGGCGACGAGGGCCGCCTGCACGGCGTTGCCGTCGGTGATGTCGCAGCCGGTGAGCATGGTCAGGGCGCCCAGGCTGAGGCCGCGGCGGAGCAGCAGGCGGCGCTCGATGGCGCGGGCTTCGGGCGAGCGCAGCAGGGTTTTGGCGTCGCTCGGGGAGAGGGGGGCGTGGTTCATCGGACCTCGTTCGGCGGGGGTGCGTGAGATCCGGGCTCGGCCCGGCCGCGGCCGGTGATCATGGGCGGCAGCGTCTTCGGCACCAGTATCACCAGCGCGATATGGACGACCACGAAGCCGACGATGCCGGCCATGCCGAGGAAGTGGATGACCCGGGCGGTGTCGTAGCCGCCGAACAGCCAGGTGAGCCGGTGCAACTGCACCGGCTTCCAGATGGAAAGGCCGCTGAGCAGCATGAGCAGGATCAGCAGGGTGACGATGACGTACAACAGCCGCTGCACCGCGTTGCGCACGCCCACCCGGTGCTCGAGGCGGCCGCTCAGCGCCGCCTTGAGGTCGCTGGCGACTTCGGTGACGGTGACCGGCAGGTAGTGCCGGCGGTAATGGCCGGACATCAAGCCATACAGCACGGCGACTGCGAAGCTGATCAGCAGCAGCCACATGCCGGCGAAGTGCCACTGCAGCGCGCCGGCGAGGCCTTCTTCATTATGGACCTCCTGCGCCAGTTCGCGCACGCCGCCGAGGGTCATCCAGAACGGGAAGTAGAGCCAGCCGAAGATCGGGTCCCAGTCGTAGATGCGCCAGCCGCTGGCGACCATGATCCAGATGGCCAGCGCCGTCAGCCAGTGCGTCAGGCGCACTGTCAGCGGGTGGATGCGCACCAGGGGCGGTTTGGCTTGCATGGGGTTCAGGGTACCGTGGCGAAGCTGAGGTCGTAGAAGCGTAGCGCGTTGTCCGGGTGCCAGGTGATGCCGCGCAGGGTGGAGCGGAAGGCCCATTCGGTCTTGGTTTCCACGATGGGGATCCAGGCCAGCTCGCGTTGCAGGGTGTTCTGGATGTCGCGCAGCAGCCCGGGCTGGGCGGCGTCGTCCATTTCGTTGCGGGCGAGGGCAAACAGCCGGTCGACCGCGGGGTTGCTGTAGTTGGCCATGTTGTTCACCCCGCCCTCGGAAGGGCTCACGAAGAACAGCATGGTGGCGTAGACGACGTCGGGGATCGCCGACCTGTCCGTGTCGGACAGGCTCATCGGCAGGTTTTTCTTCACCAGCCGGCGGTCGCTGAATTGGGCTTGCGGCAAGGGGTCGAGCTCGATCGGGAAGCCTGCGTCCCGCAGCGCCGACTGGATCGCGGCCGCGATCGGGCGGAGCGTGCCCTCGCGCTCCGCGGCGTAGGCGAGGCGGAAGTTCGCGGCATAGGCTTCGAGCCCGCGCCCGCTGGGGTAGCCGGCCTCGGCGAGAAGCTGCTTCGCGCGGGCCGGGTCGGTCGTGTATTGCGTGTCGGGCTGCACGGCGCCGTTGAAGGCGCGGGGGAAGTGGCCCTCCCAGCGCCGGGCGGCCCCGGCGTAGCCGATGGCGGCCACCTGCTGGTAGGGCATGGCGAAGGCGATGGCCTGGCGCAATGCCGGGTTGTCGAACGGCGGCGTTCGGTCGTTCAGGTTCAGGAACAAGGTCTCGTTGCCGTAGAGGCCGGCCACCGTGACGTTCGGCGCGGTGCGCAGGCTGGCGAACTCGCGCGGGGTTAGGCGCTGCGTGAGGTCTCCGCGCCCCGCTTTCATGTCCTGCGCGCGGTCCGCGCCCTGCGGGACCCGCTTGATGACGACCCGGCCGATGGAAGGCGGGCCGCGGTAGTATCCGGGGTTGGCGCGCAGCACGAATTCGTCGTTCCGCACCCAGCGTTCCAGGCAGTAGGGGCCGAAGGCGGCGGCGTCGGCCGTGTTGGCCCAGTTGTGGCTCCAAGGGTCGGCTGGGGTGGCGTGGGCCCGCATCGCCTTGCTGTCGAACGGGGCGGCGCCATAGGCGGCGAGCGCCGTGAGGAACAGGCGGTTGGCGGCGGTTTGGCGGATGCGGATCGTGTAGTCGTCCAGTTTCTCCACGGCGTCGCCCAGCGCCTTGTCGGCGCCGGGCTTGAACACGTCCCGCGTGAAGCCCTTGACGCCGGCGACGCTGGCCAGGAACCAGCCGATCGGCACGGCGCCGCTCACCGACTTGGCGCGGGCGAAGCTGTATAGCACGTCGTCGGCAGTGAATTCGTTGCCGGCGCAGCTTTTCACGCCGCGGCGCAGATGCAGGGTCCAGGTCAGGTTGGGCGGGTCGAACTCCCACCGTTCGGCTAGGCGTGGCTCGAATTTGCTGACATCGAGGCGGCGGACGCCGTCTTCGCCCGGGTCATTGAGGTATCGGCCGTCGGGGTAATAGAGCAGCGGCTCCATCATGTTGAGGTAGCCGGCCTGGCTGGCGGCGGCGGCGGCGCTGGGTCCGTCGTAGTCGAGCCCGGCGGGCACGTCGTCTGCCAACACGAGCAATTGGGCCGGCTGGGCGAGGGCGGCGGCCGCCATGACGAGAAGGAGCAGGGCAACCTTCAGCACGGGCATGCCGCATGGTTGCGATCGGCCCGCAGCGGTGTCAACCATGGCGCTGAACGGAGCGTGCCGCATGGAATACCGCAATCTCGGGCGCAGTGGCCTGCGCGTGTCGCCGCTCTGCCTGGGCACGATGAACTTCGGCGGCCCGACGGACGAGGCCGCCGCCGGCCGCATCATCGCCCGGGCGCGGGAGGCGGGGGTGAACTTCCTTGACACCGCGGACGCCTATACGGGCGGCCGGTCCGAGGAGGTGACGGGCCGCGCCATTGCCGGGGACCGCGACGCCTGGGTGCTGGCGACCAAGCTGGCCAACCCGGTGCAGCCCGACGCGAACGGCGGCGGCACATCGCGCAAATGGGTGATGCGGGCGGTGGAAGGCAGCCTGAAGCGGCTGGGGACCGACTACATCGACGTGTACTACCTGCACAAGGAGGACCATGCGACGCCGCTGGCCGAGACGGTTCGCGCCATGGGCGACCTCGTGCGGCAGGGCAAAATCCGGTATTTCGGCCTGAGCAACTACCGCGCCTGGCGGGTGGCGGAGATTTGCGGCCTGTGCGACCGCATGGGCACCGACCGCCCGGCGGTCAGCCAGCCGTACTATCACGCGCTGAACCGCACGCCGGAAACCGAGCATTTGCCGGCCTGCGGGTTCTATGGGCTGGGCGTGGTCAGTTACTCGCCGCTGGCACGGGGCATCCTCACCGGCAAGTATGATCCGGATGCGCCCCCGCCGCCCGATTCGCGTGCCGGGCGTGGCGACCGCCGGCTGATGCAGACGGAGTGGCAGCCGGAATCGCTCCGCCTGGCCCGGAGGATCGCGGACCATGCGGCCGCGGTGGGCGCGACGCCCACGGCATTCGCCGTCGGCTGGGTGTTGAACAACCGGCTGGTGACCGGGGTGATCGGCGGCCCGCGCACCGAGGCGCAGTGGGAGGATTACCTGACGGCGCTCGAGTACCGGTTCACCCCGGCCGACGAGGCGCTGATCGAGGGGCTGGTGGCGCCGGGGCACCATGCGGTCCCGGGCTACAACGATCCGGGCTACCCGATCGAGGGACGGCAGGCGCGGGAATAGCCTGGCGCCCGGCTTGCTGGAGCCGACCCGCTGGAGCCGACTCGGGGGGCAGGCGTATCCTGCCGCGCATGAAGTTCCTGCACGCCGCCGATATCCATCTCGACAGCCCGCTGGCCGGCATCGCCGGCGTGACCCCGCCTTGGCGGAGCTGACTGCCGCCTGCACGCGGCGCGCGTTCCGCAACCTGGTCGACCTGGCGATCACCGAGGATGTCGCGTTCCTGCTGATCGCGGGCGACCTGTACGACGCGGACTGGAAGGACCACGGCACCGGGCTGTTCTTCGCGGCCGAGATGCGGCGGTTGGGGCGGCCCTGCGTGGTGGTCCGTGGCAACCACGATTCCACGTCGCAGGTGACCAAGACGCTGCAACTGCCGGAGAACGTCACGGTGCTGCGCAGCCGCGCGCCGGACAGCTTGCGGCTGCCGCCCCAGCGAGGCATCAGCACTCTCCCGCGGGGGAAGGATTGGACGGGCGCACCATGACGCAAGTGGGCCTGGGGATCAACCTGGCAAACATCTCACGCCATAGCCCGCCACCGGCTCACAACCACCGCCCTCGCCCGGTCCCACACCCAAACGCACCCCTGGCCCGGCGCGTCGTACTCGCGGCTGATCGGCAACCCCGCGAGCTGGCACATCAGCAGCGTGCCCGTGCCGCCATGGCCCACGATCACCACCTCGCCCGGCGTCTGCAGCACCTCCTGCCACGCGGCCCAGACGCGGGCCTGGGCGTCGACCGCCCGCTCCCAACCCTGGAACGATGCTTGGGGCTCGGCGAAGAACCGGTCGGCCGCGGCCTGGAACGCAGGGTGCGGCAGGTAGCCGGTGGCGCTGCGGTCGTTCTCGTCCAAGCCCGGATGGACCTGCACCGGCAGGCCGAAGCGCGCCGCCAGAATACCGGCGGCCTCGATCGCCTTGCATTCGGTGCTGGCCCAGACGGCGTCGGGCCGCGGCAGCGTGACGGCAAACCGGCGCATCCGGGCGATCCCCTGGTCAGACAAGTGCCAGCGCGGCACCGGCACGGCTGGATCGACCGCCACCTCGGGATGACTGGCGTATCGGATCACCGGACGCCGCGGCGGCGGTTCACCTCCAGCTCGGCCGGCGTCAGTTGGAAGCCGACCGAGATGCGGTAGGCCGCCGCCGTCTTGCTCGCCGTGACGGGCAGCCGCAGCTCGACGTCGTCGCCCGTCAGGCGGACACGGTCGGTGTTGGCGGGGAACTCGGCGCGCAACGTGAACACGCGCTTGTCCAGGATGCGCTCGCCTTGGCTCACCGCCACGAAATAGGCCAGCTCGGCGATCCGGCTGGGGGCGGCCGGGCCGCGGTTCAGCTCGATCCCCACCGAAACCGTGGCCAGCACCGCATCCGCGCCGTCGCGCTTGCAGCTGCCCGAAAGGCCGGTTATGCGGCCATCCAGCACGCTATCCGTCAGGTCCCGCCCGGCGCCGCGATAGCGGGACAGGTCGTTGAAGTCACGCGGGATGCTCGGCTGCGGGCAGGGCGGAGCGAAGCTGTCGTTGTCGCTGCCGCCGCACCCCGCGAGCAGGACGAGGGCAAGCGCCGGGGTGGCCATCGAACGGAACAGTGCAGGCATTCGCGACTCCAGGGTGCGCCGCCCTTGGCGGTGGCGCTGGTTGTAGCCATAACCGGGTGGCGGCATAATGCGCGCCGCCTGCAGGCCGGACAACATGCATCAGAAACCCCACCTCAATGTCGTACTGGCCGGCCCACGCGGCTTCTGCGCCGGCGTGGACCGCGCGATCCGGGTGGTCGAGGAAGCGCTGCGCCGCTACGGGGCGCCAGTGTATGTGCGCCACGAGATCGTGCACAACCGCACCGTGGTGGAAGGGCTCGAAGCCCAGGGCGCCGTGTTCGTCGAGGAGCTGGACGAGGTGCCGGCCGACGGCCACGTCGTGTTCTCCGCCCACGGCGTGCCGAAATCCGTGCCGGCCGAAGCCAAGCGACGCAACCTTCTCTACCTCGACGCCACCTGCCCGCTCGTCAGCAAGGTGCACCGCGAGGCGGAGCGCCACTATGCCGCCGGCGGCCCGGAGCAGCGGCACATCCTGATGATCGGCCATGAAGGCCATCCGGAGGTGGTGGGCACCATGGGCCAGCTTCCGCCGGGCAGCGTCACCCTGGTGCAGGGCACCGGCGACGCGCGCAGCGTGGCCCCCGCCGACCTCGCTCGCCTGGCCTTCATCACCCAGACCACCCTCTCGGTGGACGACACCGCCGAGATCGTCGCCGTGCTGCGCGAGCGCTTTCCGGCCATCGAGGGGCCCAAGCACGAGGACATCTGCTACGCCACCACCAACCGGCAGGCGGCCGTGAAGGCCGTGGCGCCGGATTGCGACCTGGTCGTGGTGATCGGCAGCCCGAACAGCAGCAACTCGCAGCGCCTGCGCGAGGTGGCCGAACGCGCCGGCGCGCGCCGGGCCATCCTGCTGCCGCGGGCGGACCAGCTGGACTGGTCGGCCCTCGACGGCGTCCGCACGCTCGGCCTGACCGCAGGCGCATCGGCGCCGGAAGCCCTGGTGCAGGAGCTTCTGGGCTGCCTGGGCGCACGCTACACCCTCGCCATCGAGGAGCGCCGGGTGACGCAGGAAGACGTCGTGTTCAAGCTCCCGGGGCCGCTATCCTGAGTCCTGAAGCGGCTCGGGCGCACTGATGGCGGTCTATACCGAGGTGAGCGACGAGGCGCTGGCCGGGTTCCTGTGCGATTACGACCTCGGCACCGCCGTCGCCTTCCGCGGCATCGCCGAGGGCGTGGAAAACAGCAACTACCAGTTGCGCACCACCACCGGAGACTTCATCCTCACCCTCTACGAAAAGCGCGTCGACCCGGCGGAGCTGCCCTGGTTCCTGGGCCTTATGGAGCACCTGGCGTCCAGGGGCATCACCTGCCCGGAACCCGTCGCCGGCCGGGACGGGGTCAGCCTGCGCGGCCTGGCCGGCCGCCCCGCCTGCATCACCACGTTCCTGCCGGGCGTCTGGCCCCGCCGGGTGCGGCCGGAGCATTGCGGACCCGTGGGCGCCGCACTCGCCGCCTTGCACCTGGCGGGCGCAGGCTACGCGCCGGCCCGACCCAACGCCTTGGGCCCGGCCGGCTGGCCGCCGCTGCTGGCGCGCTGCCTGCCGCGCGCCGACGAGGTCCAGGCCGGACTGGCGGCGGAGCTGCAGGCCGCGCTCGAGCGCATCGCGGCAGCCTGGCCCGCCGCACTGCCGCGCGGCCACATCCATGCCGACCTGTTCCCGGACAACGTATTCTTCCTCGATGGCCAGCTCTCCGGCCTCATCGACTTCTACTTCGCCGCGACCGACCTGCTGGCCTACGACGTGGCAGTCTGCCTGAACGCCTGGTGCTTCGAGCCGGACTTCCAGTTCAATGTCACCCGCGCGCGGACAATGCTGCGCGCCTACGGCGAGGTCCGCGCCCTGTCCCCGGCCGAGCGCGCCGCACTGCCCGCGCTGTGCCAGGGAGCCGCCCTGCGTTTCCTGCTGACGCGGCTGTTCGATTGGGTGAACACCCCGCCGGGCGCCATGGTCACCCGCAAGGACCCGCTGGAATATCTGCGCCGCCTGCGCTTCCACCTGGCGGCCGGGGACGAGCATGCCTACGGGCTCTGAACCCATGCTGGTCGAGGTTTGGACGGATGGGGGCTGCAAGCCGAACCCCGGCCCCGGCGGCTGGGCGGCCATCCTGCGCTTCGGCACGCATGAGCGCGAGCTGACAGGCGCCGATCCCGCCACCACCAACAACCGCATGGAGCTGACCGCCGCAGCCGCGGCCCTCGAAGCGCTCACCCGGCCATGCCGCGTCACGCTCCATACCGACAGCGAATACGTCCGCAACGGCGTGACCCGGTGGAGCACCGGATGGGTCCGCCGCAACTGGCGCAACGCGGCCGGAGACCCCGTCGCCAACCTGGAACTCTGGCGCAGGGTCCTGGCCGCGGCCAAGCAGCACGAGGTGGAATGGCGCTGGGTGAAAGGCCACGCCGGCGATCCGATGAACG
>CAXSDH010000024.1:39616-45261 GCA_964235765.1 uncultured Acetobacteraceae bacterium | reverse complement strand
ACGTCCAGGTTCTGCACGGTGACGAACAGCACGCGCTCGTGCAGCACCTTGTTGTGCTTGAGGTTGTGCAGCAAGGCCGCGGGCACGTAATCCGGGTTGCCGGTCAGGAACACCGCCATGCCCGGCACCCGGATCGTGCGCGATTGCGGCAGCCGTTTCAGGAACGAGGCGAGCGGCAGGCTGTCCTGCTTCCAGCGCGCCAGCATCAGCTCCCGCCCGCTGTGCCAGGACGTCATCATCAGCATCAGCGCGGCGCCGAGCGCCAGCGGCACCCAGCCGCCCTCGGGCACCTTGAGCAGGTTGGAGGCGAAGAACACCCCGTCGATGACGAAGAACAGCCCGAACACCCCGGCGGAGAGCGCCCGCGACCAGCCGAAGCGGCGGCGGAAGACGACCATGGCGAGCAGGCTGGTGCAGAGGAAGGTGCCGGTGACGGCGATGCCGTAGGCGGCGGCCAGCGCGTCGCTGTTCCGGAACGACAGCACCAGGATCAGCACGCCCACCAGCAGGGCGGCGTTGATCTGTGGCACGAAGATTTGCCCCTCTTCGGTCTGGCTCGTGTGGGTCACCGTCATGCGGGGAAGGAACGACATTTGCATGCACTGGCGGGCCACGGAATAGGCGCCGGAGATCAGGGCCTGGCTGGCGATGACGGTCGCTGCCGTGGCCAGGAACACCAGGGGCAGGCGCAGGCCCTCCGGCGCCATGAGGTAAAAAGGGTTCTCGAGGGCGGCCGGCTCGGCCAGCACCAGCGCACCCTGGCCGAAATAGTTCAGCAGCAGGCAGGGCAGCACGAACCAGAGCCACGCGTGGCGGATCGGCCGCACGCCGAAATGCCCCATATCCGCATACAGCGCCTCCGCCCCGGTTACGGCCAGCACGACCGAGCCCAGCGTCAGGAACGCCAGCCAGCCATGGGCAAGGCAGAGCCGGACGCCGTAATACGGCGACAAAGCCACCAGCACCGCCGGGTTTTGCAGGATTTGGATGAGGCCCAGCCCGGCCATTACCAGGAACCACACGGCCATGACCGGCCCGAAGAACCGCCCGATGCGGCCGGTGCCGTGCACCTGGACCGCGAACAGCCCGACGATGACCACGATCGAAACCGGGATGACGTAATTGCGGAACTCCGGCGAGACCACCTGCAAACCCTCGACGGCAGACAGCACCGAGATCGCCGGGGTGATCACGCCGTCGCCGAAGAACAAGCATGCGCCGCCGATGCCCAGCATGCCCATGACGGCCCGCGCCCGCGAGTCCTCGGTGCCGCGCTGGGCCAGGGCCATCAGCGCGAGGATGCCGCCCTCGCCGTTATTGTCCGCCCGCATGATGAGCAGCACGTATTTGACGGTGACCGTCAGGATCAACGACCAGGTGATCAGCGACAACACGCCGAGGATTTCCAGCGCGTGGGTGCCCGTGCTGGTAAAATGCGTGATGCTCGCCTTCAAGGCGTAAAGCGGGCTGGTGCCGATGTCGCCGTACACCACGCCCAGGACTGCCAGCAACGACGCCGCCCGCAACGGCCGTACAGTCGTGCCCGGAAGCGCCGCTGCGGTCAATTGGGCAACGGTCGGGGGCAGGCGTGGGTCATCGTAGGTCCATTCCGCGCGGGTGTCGCCGGGTCCGGGCGGTGCACGGCGTTGCCATAAGCCGGTTGCTTCCCAAAGCGCAAGCGGGACCAGAGTTGTCCACCCGGCACGGCTACTCAGCCGCGAGCAGGTCCGCCGCCGGCAGGTCCGCCCCATCCTGCCGCACCCGCGCCTCCGCGCGCAGCCATACGGCCGTGTCGTGGAACACCGCACCGCCATTGGGCGCGGCCGGGGCGTCGCTGGTCAGCACGTTGATGCCCAGCCCTTCCGGGAAGTCGGCGTTTGGCCACACGCTTTCGACCACCACCACCCCCGGCTGCATGCCGCCGGCGATGCGGGCGTGCACCACAACCTCGCCCTGCACATTGCCCAGCACCACGCGCGCGCCATCGAGCACGCCCAGCCGGGCGGCGTCCTCCGGATGCACCAGGGCGGTGGGCCGGCCCTCGCGCTTGCGGCTGGTGGGGGTCTCGGTGAAGCTGGTGTTCAGGAAGTTGCGGGCCGGGGCGGCGACGAGGCGGAAGGGCCGCTCGGGGGTCGCGCCGTCCGTTGCGGCCCAGTGGTCGGGCAGGCGCGGCATGCCGACGTGCAGCGGCCCCACCGCGGCCCAGTCCGGCGCGAAGCGGAAGCGGCCATCGGGGAAGCCGAACCCGTCGAGGAAGTGGCTGCGCTCGAAGCCTTCCGCGGCGTCCACCCATCGCCGTGCGACCACCTCGGCTGCCCCAGGCCAGCCGGAGGCGCGGAGCGTGGCGTCCGCCACCTCGAGCGCGGTCATGCGGAAGCCCGGGTGGTCGGCGCCGAGCCGCGAGGCCAACCCCTGGAACACCTCGTGGTTCGAGCGGCATTCGCCCGGCGGCTCGATCAGCTTCGGCCCGATCTGGATATGCGTGTGCCCGCCCGCGCCATAGAGGTCGTCATGTTCCATGAACATCGTCGCCGGCAGCACCACGTCGGCGAGCCCTGCCGTCTCGGTCATGAACTGCTCGTGCACGCACACGAACAGGTCCTCCCGCAGCAGCCCCTGGCGGACCCGGCGGCTGTCCGGCGCCACCACGGCCGGGTTGGTGTTCTGGATCAGCATGGCGTGCACCGGCGGCCCCGCCCCCAGTTCGGCGCGGTCGCCGGTCAGCACGGCGCCGATGCGGCTCATGTCCATGCGGCGCGTGCCGGGGTCCAGCGCATCGAGGCCCTCGATCAGCGCCTTGTCCCAGTGGTAGATGCCGGAGCCGCGATTGTTCCAGAACGCGCCGCCGCCACGGTGCCGCCACTTGCCGGTGACGGTCGGCAGGCAGGTGACGGCGTGCATGTTGCTGGCGCCGTTGCGGCTGCGGGCAAAGCCGTAGCCGAGGCGCAGGAAGGCGCGCCCGGTCCGGCCATACAGGGCGGCGAAGGCCTCGATCTCGGCCACTCCCAGCCCGGTGATCGCCGCCGCCCAGGCAGGGCCGCGGTCGTGCAGGTGGGCTTCGAGGCCGGCCGGGTCGTCCGCATAGCGGGCCATGTAGACGCGGTCGGCGTAGCCGTCGCGGAAGGCCACGTGCATCATGGCGCAGGCAAGCGCGCCATCGGTGCCCGGCAGTGGGGCGAGATGCAGGTCGGCCGCCGCCGCGGAGGGCGTGCGGTAGGGGTCGACCACGGCGAACAGGGCGCCGCGCTCCTTCCGCGCGCGCGTCACGTGCGTCATTACGTTGACCTGGGTGGAGACGGGGTTGCCGCCCCACATGACGATCAGGTCGGCCTCGGCCATCTCCCGCGGGTCCGGCCCGCCATAGCGGCCCACGCCGGCCACCCAGCCGCTCTCCATGACGGTGGAGCAGATGGTGCTGTGCTGGCGCGAATAGCCCATCACGTGGCGCAGGCGGTTGATGCCGTCCCGCTGCACGAGACCCATGGTGCCCGCGAAGTAGTAGGGCCAGACGGCCTCGGCGCCATGCTGGGCGGTGACCGCGCGGAACCGGTCCGCCACCAGGTCGAGCGCCTCGTCCCATCCGGCCTCGCGGAAGGAGCCGCTGCCTTTGGGTCCGGTGCGGATCAGCGGCCGGGTCAGGCGGCCGGGGTGGTGGATGCGTTCGGCGTAGCGGGCGACCTTCGCGCAGATGACCCCCGCGGTGTAGGAGTTGTCGCGGGCGCCGCGCACGGCGCCGATGCGGGCGCCGTCGTGCACGTCCACCTCCAGCGCGCAGGTGCTGGGGCAGTCGTGCGGGCAGACGGAATTGCGAACGGTGGCGCTCATCCTTCAATCTCCCATAGGGCATCCCTCACGGAGGCTTTTGCCATGGACAGCCGCCATCCGCACATCCTTAACGCCTCGACCAACTTGCTGGGCATCTGTTTCGTCGTCATCACCGGACTGAAGCTGACCGCGTCGAACCAGCTATCTTGGGCGGACGAGATCGCCTGGCTGGCATCGTTCTGCTTCCTTGCAAGCACCGCCTTGTCATATATGGCCGTGCGCAATGCCGAGGCGGTGCAATGGCAGGCGGACTGGGCCGAGCGGTCATTCCTTGCCGGCGTAGCCAGCCTGTCCATCTCGGTCATGACGATGGCGATCTTCGTCCGCACCGCGTCATAGCCGCGCCAATCGCCAGCCGAGGACCACCCAGGCGGCGCCGACCAGCCCGCCCGCGACCACGTCGCTCAAATAGTGCAGGCTCAGGATTATACGGCTGAACCCGATCAGCGCGATCAGCAGCCCGGCCACGCCGAACACGGCCCACCGCCCCTCCTGCGGCAGATCCTGCGCGATGGCGAGCGCCAGGAAGCCGTACATGGCCACCGACACCGTCGCGTGCGCGCTGGGGAAGGAGGGCGAAGCCGCCGTCACGCCCTCGAGGAACGGCGGGCGGACCCGGGCAGTGACGAACTTCAACGACCAGGTCGTCGCCTGCGCGCCCACGAAGGCCAGCCACAGCGGCCCCACCAGCGCCGCCCGGCCGGCGGACCACAGCAGCCCGCTCGCCACCAGGCCGATGGCGGCCCCCGCGGCGCCGGTGCCCACCTGGGTCAGCCAGGCGAATCCGGCGAGCGGCAGGCGCGTGCGGAACGGCGCGAGCCCCGCATTCACCAGCCCGTCGAGGGTAACCAGCGCGCCGCCTGTCTGCACCTGCCAGACCACCACGAGGAACACCGCCACCAGGCCGAGCAGCCCGACGATCATGGGGCGAACACCCGCACGGCCTTCGGCAGCAGCGTGAACACGGCCGGCGTACGGGTCACGATCTCCCCGTCGGCGCTCACGTCCCGCGGGCGGCGCGTGCCGATCGTCACGGACCGGCAGCGGATGGTGCGGACCTCGTCGAGCTTGCGATGCTCCCCGGCGCGGAACGCCCGGGCCATGAGCAGCAGCCGCCAGCGGGCCCGGGGTTCGAGGCTGTAAACGTCCAGCGTACCGTCGTCGATCCTCGCCTCCGCCTCCACCACCATCCCGCCCCCGTAATATCGCCCGTTGCCGACCGCAATCTGCAGCGTCGTCACGCGCGTCTCGTGCCCGTCGGCCAGCAGCGTGGCATGGAACCGCCGGGCCGTCGCGATCACGGCCGCCGCCGCCGCGGGGTAGGCGAGAACGCCGAGCCGCCGCTTCATCAGCCCGGTGAGCCGGTGCGTGATGGCGACGCTCAGCCCCATGCTGGCCACATTGAAGAATGGGTGGCCGTTGACGCATCCAAGGTCGAGCTGGCGCGTGTGCCCGGCCAGGATGATCTCCGCAGCAGCTTCGGCCTGGAGCGGGATGTCCAGCGTGCGCGCCAGGTCGTTCGCGGTGCCCAGCGGCAGGATGCCCAGCGGCAACCCGGTGTCCCGCAGCGCGGGAGAGGCCGCGTTCAAGGTGCCGTCGCCGCCGCCCAGGATGACGCTGCCCACCTCGTCCCGCAGGCGGCGGATCAACGGCGCGAGGTCCTCCCGCCGCCGGCATTCCTCGTGCCGCAGGGCGAGGCCGCCTTGCCGGAGCGCGGCCACGAACGGTTCGATCTCCTGCCCGCGCCGGCTCTGGGGATTGGCGACCAGCAGCGCGGGACGTTCGTTCATTCCTTGAAGATCAGGGCGGCGCCGCCCGCC
>CAXSDH010000024.1:0-39516 GCA_964235765.1 uncultured Acetobacteraceae bacterium | reverse complement strand
CGGCCGCCGGCGCCAGCCAGCCGCCGGCAGCGGCCGACCCGCCGGGGATCGCGGCCCTCGGCTGGGCCAGCGTTCCGCACGGTGCGGCTGGGGCGCGAAGCCGTGCCGGCTGGGCGCATGTTCTTCTGTCACCATTTGACGCCCGAACTGGCTTGGCACGACCGCGCGGCGTGAGGGTGAAGCCCAGACGCCTGTAAAGGTCCGCCGTCTCGTCGAGCCCGGTGCGGGCATTGACGATGGCGTGGTCGATCGTAGGGACGGGGAGGGACGTCACTCCGCGGCCCGCGCCTGCGTGGGTGCCGACTCCGCAGCCCGGGCCGCGAGTGCGGCGCGGCCGGCGATGCCCAGCGCCAGATCGTCCTGGGGAGGCGCGAACAGCCCGGCGCGTGCGTCCCTGAAATACCGCTCCAGCGGCAGCGCCGCCGTCAGGCTGAAGCCGCCCGCCACCCGCAGCGCCGTCTCGGTCACGGTGCAGGCGGCGTTGGTGGCCAGGTACTTCGCCGTGGCGATGCGCGCGGCCAGGACCGGCCGGGCAGCTGCGTCCTCGTCCCAACTGCGCGCCACGTCCCGCAGCACGGTGCGTGCCGCATCCAGCGCAATCTGCATGGAGCCGATCGCTTGTTGGATATGCGGTTGCCCGGCGATTGGCGCCCCTAGCGAAGGCGGCACCCGCTCGCGGGCGTAATCGCACGCCGTTTCCAGCGCCGCCTGGCCCACGCCAAGATACACGGCCGCCACGGGCAGCGCCCACGGGTTGGCCCCTGGTGGGGCACCCTTCGGGGCGGCCCCGATCGGCCGCCGCTCCACCACCCAGGCATCGCGGACGAACACCTTGTCATAGAACACGTCGTCGTTGCCCGCGGCGCGCAAGCTCAAGGCGTCGCGCCAGGTCTCCTCGATCCGCAAGCCCGGCGAGGGGTTGCGCACGATGGCGCTGGCCATCCAGCCTCCCGGCGCCTCGTCGTCCGGCGGCAGCACCAGGCCGGTTACCAAGAACCGCAGCGCCGGCGCGCCGGTGACGAAGATTTTGTGGCCGCTGACTTGCCAGCCGCCGGGCACGCGCTCGGCCTGCGTCAGCGGCGTGCCGCCGCGGGAGATGCTGCCCAGCTCCGTCTCGGTGACGCAATTGTTGAGGCCGCCGCCCTCCCCGGCCAGCTCACGGCATATTTCCGCCAGCACCGGTTCCGGCCAGGATTGCAATTCGACGGCCCGGCCCAGCACGCTGATCAGCATGCCCGCGCCCAGCGCCGTGCTGGCGCAGCCGCGGCCCAGCCGCTCCTGCCCGATCACCATGTCCAGCACCGAGGCGCCCTCGCCGCCATAGGCGTTCGGGATGACGAGGCGCAGGTAGCCGCTGCTGTGCAGGTCCCGCCAGTTCTCGTGCGGGAAGCTGCTGTCGGCGTCGTGGGTGCGGGCCCGGCTGGCAAAACGCAGCGCCAACGCATCCGCCATGGCAATGATGCGGGCCTGGGCGGGGGTCGGGGGCATCGGCTTCTCCTCCGGCAAAGAGGTAATGGGTTCGCCGACCGACGCCAAGCCAGGAACGGCGCCGCGCAAGGGCACGGAAATCGATCGAACATCGGCGGGCCGGCACGCCGGCATGGTGCAGTGCCGTTGCAGTCTCGTTGACCCTGCCCACGTCAGTCGATACCAACAGCGGTAAATCGTCCGAGGCTCCGGCAGAATGGCTGATTCAGAATGAAAGACGTTCGCGACGCACTGATGGTCGCGCATACCAGCGACGGCAAGCTGGTGCGCCGCCCGCTCTCGCCGCATATGCAGGTGTATACGCCGCAGCTCACCTCCCTCCTGTCCATCATGAACCGGGTCACGGGGCTGGCGATCTCGGCCGGCACGGTGCTGATGGTGTGGTGGCTTGTTGCCGCTTCCAGCGGACCCAGCGCCTTTTCCACCGTGCAGGGCTTCATCGCTTCGCCGCTAGGGCTGTTCATGCTGTTCGGCTGGACCGCCTCCCTGTTCTACCACTTCTTTGGCGGCCTGCGTCACCTCGCGTGGGACGCCGGATATGGCTACGACCTGCCTCAGACCCACGCCAGCGGCTGGGCAGTGGTGATCGCCACCGTCGTCGCCACAGTGCTGACATGGGCGGCCGGACTGTGGATGCTGCGGGCATGAACGAGAAAATCGCCATCGAGGTCATGCGGACCCAGTTGGGCCGTGCCCGCGGCACGGGGGCAGCCCATTCCGGCGTGCATCACTGGTATGCGGAGCGTATCACCGCCATCGCCTTGGTTCCGCTCACCTTGTGGTTCATCGCGAGCATGTTGCGGCTTGTGGGGGCGCCGCAGGAGGTCGTCGTCGACTGGGCCGGGCACCCGGTCAACACCGTGCTGCTGCTCTCCCTGATCGTCATGACGTTCCATCACATGCAGCTCGGCATCCAGGTCGTGCTTGAAGATTACGTCGACGCGAAGTGGCTGATGAACGTCTTGATCCTGGCGAACAAGGCCGTCGCGGCGCTACTGGGCCTGACGGCGGCG
The DNA here is from genome assembly GCA_964235765.1 of uncultured Acetobacteraceae bacterium. Classification (GTDB taxonomy): domain Bacteria; phylum Pseudomonadota; class Alphaproteobacteria; order Acetobacterales; family Acetobacteraceae; genus JAVVHH01. Next base: position 37,015 of record CAXSDH010000024.1, on the reverse strand, counting down.
GTCGCCGTGCTGAAGCTGGCCCTAGCCTGATCCCGTCGCTTGACCATATTCGCTTGATCGAACGAGGCACGACATGAACGCGATCGGCAACACCTCTCCCAGGGCGTATACGGTCATCGACCACACCTACGATGTGGTGGTGGTCGGCGCTGGGGGCGCCGGGCTGCGCGCCACGCTGGGAATGGGCGCGGCCGGGCTGCGGACGGCCTGCCTCACCAAGGTGTTCCCAACCCGCAGCCACACGGTTGCCGCCCAGGGCGGGATCGGCGCGGCGCTGGGCAACATGGGCGAGGACGACTGGCGCTGGCACATGTACGACACCGTGAAGGGATCGGACTGGCTGGGCGATCAGGACGCCATCGAATACATGTGCCGCGAGGCCATTCCGGCCGTTTACGAACTCGAGCATTACGGCGTTCCTTTCAGTCGCACGGAAGACGGCCGCATTTATCAGCGCCCCTTCGGCGGCCACATGAAGGATTATGGCAAAACCCCCGCGATGCGCGCCTGCGCCGCCGCCGATCGTACCGGCCACGCGATCTTACACACGCTTTATCAACAAAGCCTTAAGCACGAGGTCGAATTTTTCGTCGAGTACATCGCCCTCGACCTGATCATGGACGAAGAGGGAGCTTGCCGCGGCGTGATGGCCTGGTGCCTGGAAGACGGGACGATGCACCGCTTCCGCGCGCAGTCGACCGTGCTGGCCACCGGCGGCTATGGCCGGGCCTACTTCAGCTGCACGTCGGCGCACACCTGCACCGGCGATGGCAACGGCATGGCGATCCGCGCCGGCATTCCCATGCAGGACATGGAGTTCGTGCAATTCCACCCGACCGGCATCTACGGATCGGGCTGCCTCATCACCGAGGGCAGCCGCGGCGAAGGAGGATACCTCACGAACAGCGAGGGAGAACGGTTCATGGAGCGCTATGCCCCGACCGCCAAGGACCTTGCGAGCCGCGACGTGGTTTCCCGCAGCATGACGCTGGAGATCAACGCCGGCCGCGGCGTAGGGGCCAACAAGGACCACATCCACTTGCACCTCGAGCATCTCGGCGCCGAGTTGCTGCACGAGCGGCTGCCCGGCATCAGCGAGACGGCCAAGGTGTTCGCCGGCGTGGATGTGACGAAGGAGCCGATCCCCGTCCTGCCCACGGTGCACTATAATATGGGGGGCATCCCGACCAATTATCGCACCGAGGTGCTGCGCCCGACCGCGCGCGACCCGGACGCCGTCGTGCCCGGCCTGATGGCTGTCGGCGAGGCCGCCTGCGTGTCCGTGCACGGCGCAAATCGCCTGGGCACCAACTCCTTGCTCGATCTGGTGGTGTTCGGCCGGGCCGCTGCCCACCGGGCCGCCGAAATCATCAAGCCCGGCGCCAGCCAGGCGCCGCTGCCGCCCCGCGCCGGCGAGGCGACGCTCGATCGCTTCGACGGGATCCGCAACGCCGATGGCGGCACTGGCGTGGCCGCGATGCGGTTCGAGCTACAGAAAGTCATGCAGTCGCATGCCGCCGTTTACCGCAACAGCGAGAGCCTCAAGGAGGGCGTCTCCAAGATGAAGACGCTGTGGACCGGCCTGGAGGACATGAAGGTAAGCGACCGCAGCCTGATCTGGAACACCGACTTGGTCGAGGCGCTCGAGTTCGACAACCTGATGGGTAACGCCATGACCACGATGGTCTCGGCCGAGAACCGTCACGAAAGCCGCGGCGCCCACGCCCACGACGACTTTCCGGACCGCGACGACGGCGAATGGATGAAGCATACGCTTGCCTGGTGCGATACCCAAGGCAATGTGGACCTGGGCTATCGCGAAGTGAAAATGCAGACGTTGACGAACGAGGTCAGCGTCTTTCCGCCGAAGAAGCGAGTCTACTAGATGGTTGCGTTCACACTCCCGAAGAATAGCCGCATTGGCGCCGGCAAGAGCTACAGGGCGCCAGCCGGCGCCACCCGGACCAAGACGTTCAACATCTACCGCTGGAACCCGGATGACGGGCAGAACCCCAGTATCGACAGCTATGAACTCGATCTCGACTTGGTCGGGCCCATGGTGCTGGACGCCCTGATCTATATCAAGAACGAGGTGGACCCGACGCTCACCTTCCGGCGGTCCTGCCGGGAGGGGATTTGTGGCAGTTGCTCGATGAACATCGACGGCAGCAACACGCTCGCCTGTCTCAAGGCGCACGACGAGGTGGCCGGCGCCATCCGCATCTACCCGCTGCCGCATATGGCCGTGATCAAGGACCTCGTCCCCGACCTTTCCCAGGCTTATGCGCAGCTTCGAAGCGTCGAGCCCTGGTTGAAGGCCGACACCTTGCCGCCGCCCGACGCCGAGCGTCGGCAGAGCAAGGGGGAGCGCAGCAAGCTTGATGGCTTGTGGGAGTGCATCCTGTGTTTCTGCTGCACCACCTCCTGCCCTAGCTACTGGTGGAACGGCGATCGCTACCTTGGCCCGGCCGTGTTGCTGCAAGCCTACCGCTGGATCGCCGACAGCCGTGATGAGTCCACCGGCGACAGGCTGGACGCCTTGGAGGACCCTTATAAGCTGTATCGCTGCCACACGATCATGAACTGCACCCAAACCTGTCCCAAAGGCCTAAACCCGGCCAAGGCAATTGGCGAGATCAAGCAACTGCTCGTCGACCGCAAGGGCTGACGCTGGCAGCCTATGGCGTTTCACGGCGACCTCACCACCATCGCAGGCCGCGCCGCCGCCTGGCGGGACAGCCTGCTGGTGGATCACGCGGTGTTCCGCGCCGTGTGGACCAACTTCGGTGAGGTCTTGCCCGGCAGATTGTACCGCTCGAACCACCCTACGCCAGGCCATCTCGCCGCAGCGACAAAGCGCCTTGGCCTCCGTACGCTGATCAATCTCCGCGGCCACCGCGCCTGCGGCTCCGACGCGCTGTCCCGCAACATGGCCGCCCATCTCGGCCTCCAACACATCGACATGGCATTCGAGTCCCGCGGCGCGCCACACCGCGACCGTGTCCTTCGATACGCCGAAATCCTTAAGAACTTGCAAACGCCAGCGTTGATGCATTGCAAGTCTGGCGCGGACCGCGCCGGCCTCGCCTCAGGTCTCGCCATCGTCATCGAGGGTGGCGCCGCGGCGAAGGCGCTCGAACAGCTCTCCTGGCGTTTCGGTCACTGGCGCCGCGCCCGCACCGGCGTTCTCGACGCGTTTTTCGTCCGCTACGCCGCCGAGGCCGAAGGGCGGGTGCCGTTCCTGCAATGGGTTGAGCACGAGTATGACGAAGGCAGGCTAAAACGCGACTTCGTGGCCGGCGGCTTCGCCAGTTTTATTACCGACCGCATCTTGCGCCGAGAGTAACGCTAGGCGGCCCGTGTCAGCCTTTTCAGGAATGCCGTAATCCGATGACGGCGTAACTCATATCGCGCCTTGTCGTCCGTGGTCATCCAGTTCAATTGCACGACATGCCGCCTGCCTACGAACTGCTTGTGACCGTGCCAGGTCGTCGGGCCGTTTGGAAATACCAACAACGTTCCATTCACCGGCGGAACCTCGACGGCGTAGTCATCCAAATCGTCCGGGCCACGCAGCAGGCGCAGGCAGCCGTCCTGGTTGGCCCAGGATTCCGTATCGGGATTGAGGTAGAGTAGCACCGTCACGCGCTTGGCGCTGCTGTCCGTGTGGATACGTCCGTCCTTCTCACGAGACCGCCCGCGTAAAGTAATCATCGTCGGAGCACCGTCCAACGACAACCCGAACTTACCGGCGACGGCAGTCCGGAAACGGGGTCCCTCTAGCTCGGCCATCAAACCCGCGGCAACCGGGCCGAGCCGTAATCCAGTGGTTGGAAACGACCCCCCGGTGCCGAGCCTCGGTAGGCCAGCCACGACATCCGGAAGCACGGCCGACGGCACGAATCGCGGAACGACGACGTGCGGGAACGGATCGCCCGCAATCGGTGTTGCGTTAAGGGCTTGGTAATCGACTTCGAGCATAGTGCGTATTACGTGCAGCGGGCGGTCCGGTGCAACACGCTCAGGTGCGGGGATGGCGACGACTCAGGAGGAGGCCTTGGGTGGATAAGAACTGCGCGCATTTCAGTTGTCCCTCGCAACACGCGGCGGGATCGGTGGTCAGCCCAACCCGAGACACACCGAGGTTCGCACATGTATAAAGGTGCTTGGTAATTGGAGTTTGGAAGTCGATGGCGGACGCGGGCAGGGGCAGAAGCGTGAGCAGCGCCGCAATTATCGTAATGGCCTTCATCCCAGGCATCCCCATGACGTCGCAACTTACTGGTGAACCAACGGGTCAAGACAGCAAAAGGTTACATGATCGCAATCCGTTGATGTGTGGCAGCAAGGGCAGGGCCGCTTAATGGATGGCTACGCCCCTCACTCGGCCGCTGGTCCGGTTTCCGCCTACCGTCGGCGCCTTGATTCGGGCGAACTGGTCACCGACCCAGCGCAGGCGCTGGCCGCCGAGCGCCTTCAGGCACTCTGGGTCCGGTTGCGGGGCTATGAGGCCCATCCGCCGACAGCCCATTCCGGCTTCTTCGGCCGTCTTCTGCATCGCCAGCCGACCGATGATATCCCGGACGATTATCCGCACGGGCTCTACCTCGTCGGTGATGTCGGCCGCGGCAAAAGCATGCTGATGGACCTCTTCTTCGCGAGCGCCGTCGTCGCCCGCAAGCGCCGTATGCACTTCCATGAGTTCATGCAGGGCGCGCACCAGCGCATCCATGCCTGGCGCCGCGAGCCGCATCGGCTGGCCGATCCGCATTCGGATGACCCGATCCCGCCTTTGGCGGACAGTATCGCCGCCGAAGCCTCGCTGCTGTGCTTCGACGAGTTTCAGGTCAACGATGTGGCAGACGCCATGATTCTTGGCCGGCTGTTCAAGGCTCTGTTCGCGCGGGGCGTGGTGGTTGTCGCCACCAGCAATACGAAGCCGGACGACTTGTTCGCAGGCCAGCCCGGCCGTGACGCCTTCCTGCCCTTCATCGCCCTCATCAAACAGTACCTCGACGTTCTCACGATGGAAGGCAGCCGCGATTGGCGCCGACAACGCCTGAAAGGCTTGCCGACCTGGCATGTGCCGCTGGGCGACCCTGCCGACCGGGCGCTCGATCGAGCGTTTGCAGACCTGACGAGCGGCGCGGCTCCAAAGTCGGAACGCCTGACCGTAATGGGTCACACCCTCGTGGTCCCTCTATCGACCCAGGGGGTGGCCCGCTTCGATTTCGAAGCACTGTGCGGCCAGCCCCTTGGCCCCGGCGATTACCTGGCGCTGGCCACGCATTACCAAGCGCTGGTGCTCGACGGCATTCCCCGCCTTTCTCCGGATAATTACGATCGGGCTCGGCGGTTCATCATCTTGGTCGATGCGCTATATGAGCACCGCGTGAAGCTGATCGCCAGCGCCGCGTCTGTGCCCGACGAGCTATATGAACGTGGCGAAGGCGCCCGCGCCTTCCAGCGAACGGCGTCCCGTCTTGAGGAGATGCAGAGCCAGGAATACTTGGCGCTGCCTCATCTGACTTAGACCGGCACAGGTGGCGGGGCGGGCGCCTTCTTGCTCCCCTGCGCCACTTGGGCTAGCAACCCCCTACTTTCGGGCGACCGGGGCACCCCGGCCACACACCTCGCCCCGGCACGGGAATCCCACACCATGGCACGCAACAAGATTGCCCTGATCGGCGCCGGCCACATCGGCGGCACGCTCGCGCTCCTCATTGGGCTAAAGGAACTCGGCAACGTCGCGCTGTTCGACGTGTTCGGCGGCGTGGCGGCCGGCAAGGCGCTCGACATCATGCAGTCCGGTCCCGTGGACGGCTTCGACTCCCAGATGGCCGGCGGTAGCGACTATGCCGCGATCGCGGACAGCGATGTGGTGATCGTGACGGCCGGGTTCCCCCGTGTGCCGGGCATGACCCGCGACGACCTTGTCGCCAAGAACGCGGGCGTGATTGCGACCGTGGCGGAGGGTATCAAGACTCATTGCCCCGGCGCCTTCGTTATCGTCATCACCAACCCGCTCGACGCCATGGTCTGGCTGATGCAGCAAAAGTCCGGCCTGCCGCCGCACATGGTGGTCGGCATGGCGGGCGTGCTCGACAGCGCCCGCTTCCGCCTATTCCTCGCGCACGAGTTCAACGTGTCGGTCGAGGACGTGACCGCTTTCGTGCTGGGCGGCCACGGCGATACCATGGTGCCCTTGGTCCGGTACAGCACCGTCGCCGGCATCCCGGTGCCGGACCTGGTGAAGATGGGCTGGACCACGCAGGAAAAGGTGGATGCGATCGTTGCCCGCACCGCTAACGGCGGCGGAGAGATTGTAAAGCTGCTTGAAAAGGGCAGCGCCTACTACGCTCCGGCTGCAAGCGCCATCGCGATGGCCGAGAGCTTCCTCAAGGACAAGAAGCGCGTGCTGCCGGCCGCGGCTTACCTCTCAGGCCAGTATGGCGTTAAGGATTTATACGTAGGTGTACCGGTAGTAATAGGTGCAGGCGGCGTGGAGCGTATCGTGGAAATCAGCTTGAACCCTACCGAACAGGCAGCCTTCGACAAAAGCTGCGCCTCCGTGCAGGAACTGCTCGATGCCAGCCGCAAACTGGTTGGGTAGGGTTCCATGCGCGTGCGGCAATACAGCCGTACCACTCACCGGATCTAGCCGGACCCATGTAATCCTGAGGCCGATCCAGCGGCCCTGACGTTCAAAAGGAACCAGGTATGCCCGGCGTAGATGTGCTGGCCTCAGTCTTCAACGGCGCCAACGCGGCGTTCATCGCCGACCTCTATGCCAAATGGGCCAGCGACCCAGCCAGCGTCGATGCAAGCTTCGCCGAGCTGTTCGGGGCGATGAACGACGAAGCCCGGGGCGTGCTGATGGATGCCAGCGGCGCCTCCTGGGCCCCCCGAAGCTACGATGTGACCGAGCCGGAACAGGCCAAGCCGGCAGCCCCCAAGCGTCTTGGCGCGCAGCCGCCACCGGTCACGGGGGCCACGCCCGAGCAGGTGCGTGCCGCCGCGCTCGACAGCCTGCGGGCTCTCATGCTGATCCGCGCCTACCGCGTTCGCGGCCATCTGGAAGCGACGCTCGATCCGCTCGGACTGCAAGTTCCCAAGCCGCATCCTGAGCTTGATCCTGCCAGCTACGGCTTTGGCCCGGCTGACCGCGACCGCCCGATCTTCATCGATGGCGTCCTCGGCCGTGAAAGTGCGACCGTCAACGAGATCGTCGGGATCGTCCGCGCCAGCTATTGCGGGCCGATCGGCGTAGAGTTCATGCACATCCAGGATCCGGACCAAAAAACCTGGATTCAGCGCCGCATCGAGGGGGCGCCCTGGACCCAGGGCTTCGATGCGGACGCCAAGCGCACCATCCTCACCCAGCTTACGGAAGCTGAAGGATTCGAAGCCTTTTGCCAGAAGCGCTATGTCGGGACCAAGCGCTTCGGGCTTGAGGGTGGCGAGGTTACCATCCCCGCCCTGCACGCGATCATCGACACCGCCGCCCGCAGCGGCGTCAACGAGATCGCGATCGGCATGCCGCACCGCGGCCGGTTGAACACCCTGGTCAACATCGTCCGCAAGCCGTTTACCGCCGTGTTCAGCGAGTTCGGCGGCGCAAGCTCGAAACCGGACGATGTTCAGGGCTCCGGCGACGTCAAGTATCACCTTGGTACGAGCACGGACGTCGATATCGCCGGCAATCCGGTCCATATCTCCCTGCAGCCCAATCCGTCGCACCTCGAGGCCGTCGATCCTGTGGTGATCGGCAAGGTTCGCGCTCGGCAAGATTGCGCCGGCGATACAACGACCCGGCATAGCGTCATGGGCATCCTGATGCATGGCGACGCCGCCTTTGCTGGTCAGGGTTTGGTCTACGAGACCCTCGCGATGAGTCAATTGATCGGCTACCGCACGGGCGGCACGATCCACCTCGTGGTGAACAACCAGATCGGCTTCACCACCGTTCCCGCGCATGCCTATTCCGGCCTTTATTGCACCGACATCGCCAAGTCGGTGCAATGCCCGATCCTGCACGTGAACGGGGACGAGCCGGAGGCGGTCATCTTCTGCGCGCGCCTTGCGGCCGAGTTCCGGATGCAGTTCGCCACGGATTTCGTGCTCGATGTCGTCTGTTATCGCCGCCACGGCCATAACGAGACGGACGAGCCGGCTTTCACACAGCCAGTGATGTATCGTGCGATCAAGGACCGGCCGACCACCAGGGCGCTCTACGCCCAGCGGCTGGCTGCCCAGGCGATGGTTTCTGCCGAGGACTCGACGGCGATCTGGAACACGTTTCAGGACACGTTGGAGGACGCGTACAGGGCGGCTCAATCCTACCGCCCGAACAAGGCCGATTGGCTCGAGGGCCGCTGGGCCGGGCTGAAGCAGGCGGACCAAAGCGATGAGCGGCAGGAAGCGCCGACCGCGCTGACAGCGGCGCAACTGCAGGAAGTCGGCCGGGCGTTGTATACGCCTCCGGCCGACTTTGACCTGAACCCGAAAATTGCGCGGCAACTCGAAGCCAAGCGCGCGATGATCGAGGGTGGGGAGGGCGTAGACTGGGCTACCGGCGAGGCCCTCGCTTTTGGCGGCCTGTTGCTGGAGGGTGCCCGGGTCCGTCTTTCGGGCGAGGACTGCCAGCGGGGCACCTTCAGCCAGCGCCATGCCGTGCTGATCGATCAAACCAACCAGAACGAATATGTTCCCTTGAACAATATTCGCCCCGGCCAGGCGAAGATCGAAATTTACAACTCGCTTCTGTCGGAGCAGGGCGTGCTGGGCTTCGAGTACGGCTACACCCTCGCCGATCCAAAGACGCTCGTTCTGTGGGAGGCGCAGTTCGGCGATTTTGCGAATGGGGCGCAGGTTATCATCGACCAGTTCCTCGCCAGTGGTGAGACGAAGTGGTTGCGGATGAGTGGTCTGACCCTCCTGCTGCCGCATGGTCACGAAGGGCAGGGGCCAGAGCACAGCAGCGCCCGGCTTGAGCGGTATTTGCAGCTATGCGCCGAGCGCAACATGACGGTGTGTAACCTGACCACGCCGGCCAATTACTTCCATGCCCTGCGCCGGCAACTGAAGCGGAACTTTCGCAAGCCATTGGTAATCATGACGCCGAAATCCCTCCTGCGGCACAAGTTGGCCGTCAGCAGCTTGGCTGACATGGCTGATGACCAGCACTTTCAACCGGTAATCGCCGAGCAGGACGAGTTGGTCGCGCCCGATCAGGTCAAGCGCGTCGTCATGTGCTCCGGCAAGGTGTACTACGATCTCCTGGCTGCCCGGCGTGACAAGGGGGTGCGGGATGTGGCCATCATCCGGCTGGAGCAGATCTACCCCTTCCCGGCGCTCACGCTTCCGAAGGTGTTGGCCCCCTACTTCAAGGCTGACGTGGTCTGGTGCCAGGAAGAGCCGATGAACAACGGCGCCTGGAACTTTGTGGACCGGCGCCTCGAGCAGGTGCTGATGGAAGTCGGCGGTGCGGCGAAGCGGCCGCTTTATGTTGGCCGTGAGGACGCCGCGAGCCCTGCGACCGGCCTCGCCAAGGTGCACGCCCAGCAGCAGGCCAAGCTGGTGCAAGACGCACTTGGCTTCAATTCGTAAGCGATCGTAAGCGAGAACCGTACCATGGCCACCGAGATCAAGGTCCCGACACTGGGCGAAAGCGTGACCACCGCAACCATCGCGCGCTGGCTGAAAAAGGCCGGCGAGATGGTGGCGGCGGACGAACCAGTCGTAGAGCTTGAGACCGACAAGGTGACGGTCGAAGTGCCGGCTCCAAGCGCAGGCGTCCTAGGCGACATTCAGGCCCAAGAAGGGGCGGAGGTCGCGGTCGGCGCCGTGCTTGCCATGTTGGAAGCCGGTGCCCCGGCGAAGGTGGGCGCACCAGCGGCGAACCCGAGCGCGGGTGTGAACCCGCCACCGCGGCCACTCGGCCCCGTGTCCCGCCCCGCCACTCCGCCGGCGGATGTCGCGGCCGCGCAGGCGGCGGCGGCTGGTGTTGGGCCAACCCCGGCTCCTACTCACGCGCCGATGCCCGCAGCGGCGAAGCTGATGGAAGAACGTGGCTTAGCCGCCGCGCAGTTCGACGGCTCCGGCAAAGATGGCCGGATCACCAAGGGGGACGTGCTGGACTTCCTATCCCGGCCGGCTGCGACCGCCGCCGCCGTGGCCCCCCGCGGGCCCCGGGACACCCAGGCGGGCGAGGAGCGGGTCAAGATGACCCGGCTGCGCCGAACGATCGCGCAGCGCCTCAAGGAAGCCCAGAATACGGCCGCGATGCTGACCACCTTCAACGAGGTGGATATGACCGTGGCGATGGCACTGCGGGCCGAGTACCGGGACGCGTTCGAGAAGAAGCATGGCGGGGTTCGCCTGGGCTTTATGTCATTCTTCGTCCGCGCGTGCGTGGCCGCGTTGAAGGAGTTTCCCGCGGTCAACGCCGAGATCGACGGGGATGACATCGTCTACAAGAATTTCGTCCACATGGGCATTGCCGTCGGTGGGCCCGGCGGCTTGGTCGTGCCGGTGCTGCGCGACGCCGACCGGCTGGGTTTCGCCGGCATCGAGCGAGCGATCGGCGATTTCGGCAAGCGAGCGCGGGATGGCGCCCTGAAGCTCGACGAACTGAGCGGCGGCACCTTCACCATCACCAACGGCGGTGTTTATGGCAGCCTGATGAGCACGCCGATCCTGAACGCGCCGCAGTCCGGCATCCTGGGCATGCACAAAATCCAGGACCGGCCCATGGCAATCGGCGGCAAGGTCGAGATTCGCCCGATGATGTATTTGGCGCTGTCCTATGATCACCGCATCGTGGACGGCAAGGAGGCCGTCTCGTTCCTGGTCCGCGTCAAGGAAGGCGTCGAGGATCCGCGCCGGCTGCTGTTGGATCTCTAGGAGCCTCGAATGCCTGAATCCTTCGATGTTATCGTCATCGGCGGGGGACCCGGCGGTTACGTTTGCGCCATTCGCTGCGCCCAACTGGGCCTACGCACGGCGTGCGTCGAACGCCGTGCCACCTTGGGCGGCACATGCCTCAACATCGGCTGCATTCCCAGCAAGGCGCTGCTGCAATCCAGCGAGAACTTCGAGGAAGCGCAGCATCATTTCGCCGACCATGGCGTGATGATCGAGTCGGTGAAGCTGGACCTCGGCCGCATGCAGGCCCGCAAGGGTGAGGTGGTGAGCGCGAACGTCAAAGGCGTGGAGTTCCTGTTCAAGAAGAACAAGGTGACTTGGCTGAAGGGCAGCGGCCGGGTCGTAGGCGCCGGCCGGGTGGACGTGGACGGCACGGAGTATGCGGCCAAGCACATCGTTATCGCTACAGGCAGCGAGAGCATCCCGCTGCCGGGCGTTGACGTGGACGAAAAGAGCGTGGTCACCAGCACCGGCGCCCTCGAACTCGACCGCGTGCCCGGCCATCTCGTGGTCGTTGGCGGCGGCTACATCGGGCTCGAGCTTGGCAGCGTCTGGAAGCGGCTCGGCGCCGCAGTCACCGTGGTCGAGTTCCTCGACCGTTTGGTGCCGGGCATGGATGCTGAAGTGGCCAAGACGTTCGAGCGGGTGCTGGGCAAGCAGGGGATTAAGTTCCGCCTCGGCACCAAGGTTACCGGTGCGGCGCGGGACGGCGCCGGGCTGAGCTTGACGCTGGAGCCTGCCAAGGGCGGTGCGGCCGAGCAGTTGGCGGCCGACGTGGTCCTGGTCGCGATCGGGCGGCGCGCCTACACCGCCGGACTCGGGCTGGCCGAGGCCGGCGTCGCGCTCGACGAGCGCGGCCGCGTGGAGGTGGACGCTCATTACGCCAGCAACGTTGCCGGGATTTACGCGATCGGCGACGTCATCGCCGGTCCGATGCTGGCGCACAAGGCCGAGGAGGAGGGCATGGCGCTCGCCGAACGCCTCGCCGGGCAGGCGGGCCACGTCAACTATGGCGTCATCCCCGGCGTTGTTTACACCTGGCCGGAGGTTGCCAGCATCGGCGCGACGGAGGACCAACTGAAGCAGCAGGGCGTCGCCTACGCCGTGGGCAAGTTCCCGTTCACCGCGAACGGCCGCGCCCGCGCGATGGGCAGCACCGAGGGCTTCGTGAAGATTCTGGCTGACAAGGCGACCGACCGCGTCCTTGGCGCGCACATCATCGGCCCGGACGCCGGCACCCTCATCGCCGAACTCGCGACCGCCATGGAGTTTGGCGCCAGCAGCGAGGATATCGCCCGCACCTGCCACGCCCATCCCAGCCTCAGCGAGGCCGTGAAGGAGGCAGCGCTGGCTGTCGAAGGCCGGGCGATCCACATCTGATGGCGATCGAATCGCCGAGAGACCACACCTATACCGTGACCGTGACCTGGACTGGCAACTCCGGTTCCGGCACCTCGGCATACCGCGCCTACGAGCGGGCGCACGAGATTACCGTGCATGGCAAGCCGACCATCCCCGCCTCGTCCGACCCGGCGTTCCGGGGCGACCGTGCCCGCTACAATCCGGAGGAAATGCTCGTGGCGTCGCTCTCCTCCTGCCACATGCTCTGGTATCTGCACCTGTGCAGCAACGAAGGCATCGTGGTGCAGGCCTACGAGGACATCGCCGAGGGCGTGATGGTCGAGAACCCGGGCGGCGGCGGCCGCTTCACCGAGGTCGTGCTGCAGCCGGAGGTCACCGTGGGGCGGGGCGTCGACCTGGCCCGTGCCCGCGCCTTGCACGCCGAGGCGCACCGGCAGTGCTTCATCGCCAATTCGGTGAGCTTCCCCGTCCGGCACGAGCCCGTCTTCGTGCAGGCATAGCCCAGTGCTGGCCCTGACCATGGGCGACCCGGCCGGGATCGGCGGCGAACTGACCCTGAAGGCCTGGTCCCAACTGCACCGGCATGGCCCCGCTTTCGCCGTGCTCGACGATCCCGCAAGACTTGGCGCGATCGATCCTGGCGTCCCGCTGCGCCCCGTCGCCTCGATGGCCGAGGCGCGCGACATCTTTCCTCATGCGTTGCCGGTCATCGCGGTTCCCTTGCGGGCGGCGATCACGCCAGGCCGCCCCGACCCGGCGAACGCCGCCGCCGTCGTCTCCAGCATCGAGCGCGCGGTGCGCCTGGCGGAGTCCGGCGAAGCGCGCGCCGTCGTCACCAATCCGGTCAGCAAGGCGACGCTCTACCAGGCCGGCTTCCCCTACCCGGGCCATACCGAGTTTTTGGCAGCCCTCACCGGCAGCCTCCACCCCATCATGATGCTCGCCAACAGCCACCTTCGCGTGGTTCCCGTCACCGTCCATGTCGGCCTTCGAGCAGCGTTGGATCGGCTTTCGACCGATGGCATCGTCACCGCAGGCCGTATCACGGCACAGGCGCTGCGCGACCGGTTCGGCGTTGCCCGTCCCCGGCTGGCCGTGGCGGGGCTGAACCCGCATGCCGGAGAAGGCGGCGCGATGGGGGATGAGGAGGCGCGGCTCATCCAGCCAGCCATCGACCTGTTGCGGGCCCAAGGCTTGGAGGTCAGCGGTCCCTATCCGCCGGATACGATGTTCACGCCGGCCGCCCGCGCCGGCTACGATGTCGCGATATGCATGTACCACGACCAGGCGTTGATCCCTCTTAAAACGCTCGACATGGCAAGCGGCGTCAACGTTACCCTCGGTTTGCCGATCATCCGCACGTCGCCGGATCACGGCACGGCTTTCGACATCGCCGGCGCCGGCCGGGCCGACCCCAGCAGCCTGGTCGCTGCGCTGCACCTGGCCGACAGCATGGGAGGGCCGGCATGACCGTTCGCTTGGGCGTGAACGTCGACCACGTCGCCACCATCCGCAACGCCCGCGGCGGGCCGCATCCCGATCCGTTCGCGGCCGCCCTCGTGGCGGTCGGCGCCGGCGCGGACGGGATCACCGTCCATCTGCGGGAGGACCGCCGGCACATCCGCGACAATGACTTGGAGCGTATCGCGGCCGCGCCCGAAATCCGGCTGAACTTCGAGATGGCGGCCACTGAGGAGATGGTGGCCATCGCGCTGCGCCTCCGTCCGCCGGCCTGCTGCCTCGTCCCGGAGCGCCGGACGGAGGTGACCACGGAGGGCGGCCTCGATGCGGCCGGGCAGCACGTTGCGTTGTCGCCGCACATCCGGGCCTTGCGGGAGGCGGGCATTCGCGTGTCGTTGTTCCTCGATCCAAACCTCCGGCAGTTGCAGGCGGCGGCCGACCTTGGGGCCGCGGTGGTGGAATTGCATACCGGCGCCTATGCCGAGGGCCGGGCGGGCGAACTGGAACGCCTGCGCCTGGCCGCGGCGGCGATGCCGGGCCTCGGCCTGGAATGCCATGCAGGCCACGGCCTGACCTATGCCAACGTCCTCCCGATTGCGTCGATCGCCGAGGTGGAGGAGCTGAATATCGGCCATTTCCTGGTCGGCCAAGCGGTAATGGACGGTCTTCCCGGCGTGGTGAAGCGCATGAAGGCCTTGATCTTGTCGGCGCGGTGACATCGGGCCGAGGAAACCCGTAAACGATTTCCGCGCTGCTGTAGCGAACACAGGAGGCCGGGATGCCCGATACAAAGCAGGACAAGCACGAGAAGGCGTTGGATCTTACCGAGGCCGCGCTGGAAGCGCTCGACACAGGCGACGAGGCCAAGGCGGACAAGTTGATCGAGCAAGCCAAGAAGCTCGATCCAGCTGCCTTAAAGGAGGTCGTGGACGACCTGGCGGAGGCCGAGTCGGCTGGGAGTGGCGATGAAGGCGATGTCGGGGAAGAGGACGAGGAATCCGCTGGCTAGTCTAAGCCAGGAATATCCACATCGCCAGCAATAGCACCACGACCACCAATACGGACCCCGTGGTGAACGTGGTGAACCGGTTCCAGAAGATCTGGCGGTCCGCAACGAAGGCCTCGTCGATGCTGGGACCGGCGGTGGTTTCCTGGGTGGGCTGAACCATGGTGCGCGCCTCGGTGGTCACTGTCCTATCTACGGCCCGCTTGCCTTCTTGGGCAAGGGGGCCGGCAACGGGTTCAGCAGCGCCGCCCCGGGGTCGGCGCGGCCCGGGCCGCCGCTCGCGAACAAGCGCAGTGCCAGCGGGTAAAGCCGGTGCTCCTGGGCCAGCACCCGCGCGGCCAGCGTGTCTTCCGTATCCCCCGGCAACACCGGTACCGCCGCCTGCGCCAGGATGGGCCCGGAATCCATCGCCTCGGTCACGAGGTGCACGGTGCAGCCGTGCAGCTTTACCCCGGCCGCCAAGGCCTGGGCGTGCGACCGCAGCCCGGGGAACGCCGGCAACAGGCTCGGGTGGATGTTCAGCATCCGCCCCGCCCATCGCTGCACGAAATAGGGCGTGAACAGCCGCATGTAGCCGGCCAGGCACACCAGCTCCACCCCCCGCGCGCGCAACGCCGCGTCCAGCGCGGCCTCATGGGCGGCCCGGTCGCGCCCGAACGGGCGGTGGTCGATGCAGAGCGCCTCCACCCCCCGCGACGCCGCCGGCCCCAGCCCCGGCGCGTCCGCGACGTTCGACACCGCTAGTACGATGCTGGCCGGGAAGGCCGGCTGCGCGGCCGCGTCCAGCAAGGCCGCCATGTTGCTGCCGCGGCCGCTGAAAAGAACGCCGACGCGCATCACGCCAACCAGCTCTCCGGCACCCGGATGTCGGCGGCGGCCTCGCCGTCGCCAGCCTCGATCCGGCCGATCGGCACGGCGGCCTCCCCATGCTCGGCCAGCAGCCGCACCGCCGCATCCGGGTCGCCGACCACCAGCGCCATGCCCACCCCGCAATTGAACACCCGCAGCATCTCGGCGGGCGCGACCCCGCCCGTGCGGGCCAGCCAGCGGAGCACCGGCGGCAGCGTCCAAGCCCCCGCGTCGAGCACCGCCCGCATGCCCTCCGGCAGCACCCTCGGCACATTGCCCGGCAGCCCCCCGCCCGTGATATGCGCCGCCGCCCGCAACAGCCCGGCCCGGTGCAAAGCCAGCATCGGCTTCACGTAGATGCGCGTGGGCGTCATCAAGGCATCGGCCAACGACGCACCGGGCGCGAACGGCGCCGCCGCATCCCAGCCAACGCCGCTCATCTGCACGATCCGCCGCACCAGCGAGTAGCCGTTGCTGTGCACCCCGCTGCTCGCCAGCGCGAGCACTGTGTCACCCGGCTGCACGCCCTGCGGCAGCAAGGCCCCACGCTCGGCCGCCCCCACGCTGAACCCGGCCAGATCGTAATCGCCCGCGGCATACAGGCCCGGCATTTCCGCCGTCTCGCCGCCTACAAGCGCGCAGCCAGCCATGCCGCAGCCCTCGGCGACGCCGGCGATGACCTGCGCCGCGTGGTCCACGGACAAAGCGCCGGTCGCGAAATAATCCAGGAAGAACAGCGGTTCCGCCCCTTGCACCACCAAGTCGTTGACGCACATCGCCACCAGGTCGATCCCCACCGTCCCGTGCCGGCCCGTCTCTATCGCCACTTTCAGCTTGGTCCCGACCCCATCGGTGGTGCTGACCAGCACCGGGTCCTGGAACCCGGCCGCCCGCAGGTCGAACAGCGCCCCGAACCCGCCCAGCCCGCCCATCACCCCGGCCCGCGAAGTCGCGCGCGCCAGTGGCTTGATCCGCTCCACCAGGGCGTCGCCTGCCTCGATGTCCACCCCGGCCTGCCGGTAGGTCACGCCGTTCGGGGGCGGGCTGCTGCTCATGGCTGGGACTCTGCTCTGTGGCGAACAAGGGCCGGGATCGGCTAGGATGCCTGCATGACCCGTCCGGCCGGACACAACCATAGCCCACCCCCCGCCGCAACCGCCCGAGGCGATGATGCCTGAGGGCTATGGGCGGGAAGGCTATGGGCGGGCTCGCGGCAACGACGTCGTAAACCTGCCGAACATCATCACCTTCGCCCGGCTCTGCGCCGTGCCGCTGGCAGTCTGGCTCGCGCTCCGCAACCAGTTGGCGCTCACCTTCGGACTGTTCGCGCTGGCGGGCGTCTCGGACGCGGTGGATGGATGGCTCGCCCGCCGCCGCGGCGGCAGCGCGCTTGGCGCCATGCTCGATCCGGTGGCCGACAAGGCCCTGCTGGTCAGCATGTTCATCACCCTGGCCGCCATCGGCGTGCTGCCGGATTGGCTGGCCATCCTGGTCGTGTTCCGCGACCTGGTGATCGTCGGCGGGCTGTTGCTGATGTGGCAGCTCGCCATGCCGGTCCGCATCAAGCCGCTGCCGATCTCGAAGTTGAACACCGCGCTGCAATTGCTGCTGGTCGGCGTGGCCCTGCTGCTCAGCGCCTTTTCGCTCAGCGCGCCGGGCCTGCTGCTGGTGCTGATCTGGGCGGTGGCGGCCACCACGCTGCTCTCCGGCGCCGCTTACGTGTGGAAGGCGTCGCGTTGAACGGCCCGCTCAACATGTCGGACCTGCAGCGGCCGGAGCCGCCTGAATTGCGCTACGCCCCAGCGGCCACGCGCGCCCAGCGTTTCGGCTTGCTGCTCGGGCTCCTGCTGGTGGCTTGCGCGGCGCTGTACCTGTTCGCTTCCATCCTGCTGCCCTTCGTGGCCGCCGCCTGCATCGCCTATTTCCTCGACCCGCCGGCCACACGGCTGACCCGCGCCGGCATGCCGCGCGGCATCGCGGCCCTGCTGATGGTCGTCGCCCTCGTGGCTGCCTGCCTGCTGTTCGCGCTACTGCTGTACCCCTTGCTGCTGGCCCAGGTCGGCCTGCTGATCAGCCGCGCTCCGTCCTACGTGTTCGCCGTCCGGCAATGGGCCGGCGAGGTCATCGTGCGTTTGCAGGAGAGCCTTGGGTCAGAGTATGTGGACGAGAAGCTGCGCGACCTCGTCGGCGGCCAGGCCGGCGCCATGCTGGCCTTCCTGGCGAGCGCGCTCACCCGCATCGTCGGCGGCGGCTATGCCTTGTTCAACGTGCTCTCCCTCGTGGTCGTCACCCCGGTGGTGGCCTTCTACCTTCTGCGGGATTGGCGACGGGCCGTGGCGCGCGTCGATAGCTGGCTGCCCCGCCGCTATGCCGGCGTGCTGCGCGCGCAGGCCCGGGAGGTGGACCGCATCCTTTCCGCCTGGCTGCGCGGCCAGGCGATCTGCTGCTTGCTGCTGGCCGGGTTCTATGCCGTCAGCCTCACCCTCGTCGGCCTAGACCTCGGCCTGATCGTCGGCATCTCGGCCGGCCTGCTCTCCTTCATCCCCTATGTCGGCAGCATCGTCGGCGGGGTCGCCAGCATCGGCCTAGCGCTGGCGCAGTTCCACTGGCCCGGCGTCGCCGTCGTCGGCGGGGTGTTCGTGCTGGGCCAGTTGCTCGAGGGCTACGTGATCTACCCGCGCTTCCTCGGCGACCGGGTGGAGCTGCATGCGGTGTGGGTCATCTTCGCCCTGTTCGCGGGCGGCGCGGTGTTCGGCTTCCTCGGCGTGCTGCTGGCCGTCCCGATCGCCGCAGCGCTTGGCGTGCTCGCCCGCTTCTGGCTGCGCCGCTACCTGGGCAGCCCGCTTTACCTGGAACCGCCCCGGGATGCCTGACCGTCCCCGGCAGCTGCCGTTCCTCTTTCCCCACACCCCGCATTTCACCGCGGCCGAGTTCCTGCCCACGGCGGCCAACCAGCTCGCCCTGGGCTTCCTCGCCAATACGACGGAATGGCCGCAGGGCCGCTTGGCCCTTTGGGGCGGCCCCGGCACCGGCAAGACGCACCTGCTGCACGTCTGGGCGGCGGAGCACGGCGCCGCCCTGCTCAAAGCCGCAAGCCTGAACGGAGCGGCTTGGCCCGGCGGCGCCTGCGCCATCGACGACCTCGACCACATCCCCGACGAGCCCGCCCTGCTCCACGTGTTGAACGCCGCAGCCGAGGCCGGGCGCCCCGTGCTGCTGGCTGCGTCCCGCGCGCCGGCCCGCCTGCCGATCCGCCTGCCGGATCTCGCCAGCCGGCTGCGCGCGACCAGCGCCGCCGAGATCGGCCCCGCCGACGACCCGTTTCTCGCAGCCTTGCTGGCCCGCCTGGTCGCCCGCCGGCAAATGGTGCTCGGCCCTGCCGTGCAGGCCTGGCTGCTTGCCCGGCTGCCGCGCACCCCGGGCGCCATCCGCGATGCGGTGGCCCGGCTGGACCGCGCCGCACTGGCGGCAGGTTCCGCCGTTACCCGCAACCTCGCGGCGCACGCCTTGGCCGACCTGCTGCATGACGATTTCGCGGGGGAGGCGGCAGAAGCCTCGCAGCACCGGGCGGGCATCGGCTAGGCTGCCCGCATGACCCGAATCAGCCAAGTCGCCAAGGCCGCAGCCTTGGCGTCCCACCAGGAAGTCCGCGCGGCGGTCGCCCCCGACAGTCCGGACCGCTTCATCAACCGCGAGCTCTCGTGGCTCGACTTCAACCACCGTGTGGTCGAGGAAGCCGAGAACGCCCGCCATCCCCTGCTGGAACGCCTGCGCTTCATTTCCATCAGCGCCAGCAACCTGGACGAGTTCTTCAGCGTCCGCGTCGCCGGGCTGATCGGCCAGGCCAAGGCCGGCATCGTCGCCGTCAGCGCGGACGGCCGCACGCCCGCCCAGCAACTGGGCGAGCTGCAGGTTCGCGCGCAGGCGCTGATCAACGAGCAGCAGCGCGCCTGGCTCGACCTGCGCCTGCTATTGCAGGAGGCCGGGATCGAGTTGTGCGAGACCGCGTCGTTACCGGCGGAGGACCGCGCTTGGCTGGACAATTGGTTCATGGACCGCGTGTTCCCCGTGCTCACGCCCCTGGCCATCGACCCGGCGCACCCATTCCCCTTCATCCCCAACATGGGCCTGGTCATGGTGTTGAAGCTGCACCGAGACGAGGACGGCCACGGCATGAAGGCGCTGATCCCGCTGCCGGCGCTGATCGAGCGCTTCGTGCGGCTGCCGGCGCAGCAGGATTCGGCGCGCATCCGCTTCGTCCTGCTGGAAGACCTCGTCGGCCTGTTCCTCGGCCACATGTTCCCCGGCTTCCGCGTGCTCGGGCGCGGCATGTTCCGCCTGATCCGAGACACCGGCGTGGAGTTCGAGGAGGAAGCCGAGGACCTCGTCCGCTCGTACGAGACCGCCCTGAAGCGCCGGCGGCGGGGTGTCGCCATCCACCTCTCGGTCGATGCCGCCATGCCGGAGGAGCTGCGCGCCCTGGTTATCGACGAGCTGGACGTGGACGAGCAGGGCATTCCGGGCGAGGAGGTGGTCATCCAGCACGGCATCCTCGGCGCCGCCGACCTCCGCCAGATGATCGTGGACGATCGGCCGGACCTGCTGTTCCCGCCTTACACGCCGCGTTTCCCCGAGCGGATTCGCGACTTCGCCGGGGACTGCTTCGCCGCCATCCGCGCCAAGGACATCATCGTCCACCACCCGTTCGAGAGCTTCGACGTGGTGCTGCAGTTCCTCCGGCAGGCCGCCGCGGACCCCAACGTCGTTGCGGTCAAGCAGACGCTGTACCGCACCAGCCGCGACAGCCCGATCGTCAAGGCGCTGATCGAGGCGGCCGAGGCCGGCAAGTCCGTCACCGCCATGATCGAGCTGCGCGCCCGGTTCGACGAGGAGGCCAATATCCGCCTGGCCCGCCGCATGGAAGCCGCCGGGGTTCAGGTGGTGTATGGGTTCGTCGAGCTAAAGACCCATGCCAAGCTCTCGCTCGTCGTCCGCCGCGAGGGCGGCTCCATGCGCAGCTACGCGCATTTCGGCACCGGCAACTACCACCCCATCACTGCCCGCATCTACACGGACCTCAGCTTCTTCACCTCCGACCCCGACCTGTGCCGCGACAGTGCCCGGCTGTTCAACTACATGACCGGCTACGCCAAGCCCGAGCGCATGGACAGCTTGGCCTTCAGCCCGCTCACTACCCGCAGCACGCTGACCGCCTTGATCGACGCCGAGATCGCCCTCGCGCTCGCGGGCAAGCCGGCCACGATTTGGCTCAAGATGAACAGCCTGGTGGACGACCGGCTGATCGACCGGCTGTATGCCGCCTCGCGGGCCGGAGTGCAGGTGATGTGCGTCGTGCGCGGCATCTGCTGCCTGCGGCCGGGCGTGCCCGGCCTGTCCGACAACATCCGGGTGAAGAGCATCGTCGGCCGCTTCCTCGAGCACAGCCGCATCTACGCCTTCGGCAACGGCCATCGCCTGCCCAGCCGCCATGCCAGCGTGTTCATCAGCAGCGCCGACTGGATGGCGCGCAACCTGGAATGGCGGGTCGAAACCTTGGTGCCGATCCACAACCGCACCGTCCATGCCCAGGTGCTGGACCAGATCATGGTCGTGAACCTGCGCGACAACCTGCAATCCTGGGAACTGGGCCCCGACGCGACCTGGCGCCGCGTCGCTCCCGGTGCCCGGCCGTTTTCCGCGCACGATTATTTCATGACCAACCCGTCCCTCTCGGGCCGCGGCTCCGCCCTGCATGGCGGGCTGCCCGCCACCCCCCCGCTGCGCCGCCCCGACCGCGTCAGCCAGGACTAGCCATGCCGTATTCCGTCGCTCACGGCGCACCCCGCTGCGCCGTGGTGGACCTTGGGTCCAACTCCGTCCGGCTGGTCGTTTTCGAGGGCAGGGGCCGCAACCCGGCCCCGATCTTCAACGAGAAAGCCGTGCTGCGGCTCGGCCGCGGCCTGCAAGCCACTGGACGGCTGAACGACGCCGGGGTGGCCCAAGCCCTCAAGGTCATGGTGCGGTATCACGCCATCGCCCGTGCCATGCGGGCCGAGCCGTTCGAGGTGCTGGCCACCGCCGCGGTCCGCGACGCCTCCAACGGCACGGAGTTCGTGGCTGCCCTGCAGGCGCGCATGCCGGGCGCCGCCATCCGCGTGCTGTCGGGCGCGGAGGAGGCGCGGCTTTCGGCCGAGGGCGTGCTGTGCGGCATCCCGGGCGCGGACGGGATCATCGCCGATATCGGCGGCGGCTCGCTCGAACTGGTCCGGCTGGATTCCGGCGGCCCGCGCCATGCCGCCACGCTGCGGCTGGGCGTGATCCGTCTGGCCGAACGCGCCGACGGCGACCTGGAGCGCGCGCGCTCGATCGCCGAGGCCGACCTGGCCGGGCTGCCCTGGCTCGGCGAGGGCGCGGAGCGCAGCCTGTATCTGGTCGGCGGCGCCTGGCGCGCGCTGGCTCGCATCCACATGCAGCACGCGGCCTATCCGCTCAACATCGTGCACCAGTACACCTTGGGCCAGGAGGCGGCACGCGACTTGGCGAGCCTCATCCTGGCCAGCCCGCGCCGGGCCTTGGAGCGGCTGCCGGGCGCCCCGCGCCGCCGGGTCGACGACCTGCCCTATGCCGCGGCGGTGCTGCGCCGCCTGTTGCGGCAGACAGGCGTCCGCCGGGTGGTGTTCAGCGCCTTCGGCATCCGCGAGGGCTGGTTTCTGCAGCAAGTGCCCGAGTCCGCGCGCAGGCTCGACCCGCTGCTCGAGGCGGCGCAGGACGAAGCCCGGCGGCTCAGCCGCGACATCAGCCTGCCGCCCGCGCTGATCGCCTGGACGGCCGCCCTGTTCCCCTACGAGCCACCCGAAGCCGCGCGCTTGCGCCAGGCAGCCTGCTGGATGTCCGACACCGGCAGCCACGACCACCCGGAGTATCGCGCGGAGCAAACCTTCCAGCGCGTGCTGTATTACCCCGGCGGCGGCCTGGACCACCCGACCCGGGCCTTCCTCGCCCTGGCGCTCGCGCTTCGCTACGAGGCCGAGGCGGATGCGCCGTATCTGGCGCCGGCCCGCTTCCTGCTCGACGCGGCGGCGACGGCCCGGGCCGAGACATTGGGAAGCGCGCTCCGCCTTGCCTACACGATCTCGGCAGGAACGCCGGCGCTGCTGGCGGGCGCGAGCCTGCGGCTGCACCCCGGCCGGGTACTGTTGCGACTGGAGGGCGTTGGCGTGTTCGCCGGGGAGGGCGTGCAGCGCCGCCTGGACCGGCTGGCAGCCTCGATGGGCCTTACGGGCGAAATAGAGTAGCCTATCGGAGCGCGAGGCCGGCCGATCAGCGGTAGGCCGAGCAGCGCGCATAGCCGGTGTTGGCCCGGCACCACTCCCGCCGGTCCGCGTCCCGCCGCCGTTCCCAGTTGGTCCGGTCGCTGCCCTGCGTTCTTGGGTCGAAGACGTCGTCCCACAACTTCTGCACGTCATGGTCGCCACGGGTCAGGCCGAGGGGCTGCGCCGGGGCGGGCACGCAGCCGCTGGCCAACCCCGCGAGCACAGCAGCCATCGCGAACATCTTCATCGCAAAGCTTCCTTCACTGATCAGCCCTAAACCGCCAGCGCCGATCCTGGTTCCGCCCGCGTCTCGGGCATCGCGAGCAGCGACAGCACCGCAAGCCCCCCCGCTCCGGCCAGCGCGAGCAGTGCGAACGGCACGCCCGAGCGGTCGGCGATGCCGCCGGCCAGCGCCGTGCTGACCGTGGCGCCCAGCCCGGCCGCCAGGCCGAACGCCCCGATGCACAAGGTGAACCGGTTGGTGCCGCGCGTCAGGTCCGCCGCCACCAGCGGCAGCAGCACCCCCAATCCGGCCGCGCTGATCCCGTCCAGCATCTGCACAAGGATCAGCGGCAGCGGCTGATGCACCACGGAGAGCAAAACCGCCCGTACTGGCAGGGCCATGAACGCCGCCAGCAGCACGGGACGGCGGCCCCACCGGTCCGCAGCGCGCCCCACGAAGGGCGAGGCCAGCGCCACGATCATTTGCGGCAGCACGATGCACGCGGCGATCACCAGGCTGGCCCGGCTGCCGAGCGACTTGGTGATCTCGCCCGCCACCAAGGGCAGCATGGCCGCGTTGGCGAGGTGGAACAGCACGACGCAGAGCGCGAACAGCAGCACCCGCCAGCCCAGCAGCAGGCGCCAGGCCTGCCGCAACCCGGGCCCTTCCGTCGCGGCCGGTACTTGGGGCGACGCCGATCCCCGTATCGATCGCAGCGCCAGCACCGCCGGCAGCATGAGGGCTGTGGTGAGCCAGAACACCGCCACTTCCGAGATCCAGGTGCCCACGGCGCCCATCGCCGCCGCGGCGATCCCGCTTCCCAAGGCGGCGAACCGTGCGTTGCGGCCGAGCCGTTCGCCCAGCCCGGCACGCCCCACCAAGGCCAGGCTCATCGCCGCGATGGCCGCCGCCAGCATGCAACTGGCAAATCCGTGCAGCACTTCGGCGACCATCACAGGCAGCCGCCTCGGCAGGAACGCCAGTGTCAGCGCGCTGGCGGCGATGGCCAGGCAGGCCGCCAGCGCCGCCAGCCGCTTGTTGCGAAGCGCATCCACCAGCGCGCCGCCAGGCAATTGGCTGGCCATGGCGGCAATCGTGCCGATGCTGAGCGCAGTGCCGATTTCCTGCTGTGTCCAGGCTTCGGAACTGAGATACACGGCGATGAACGGACCGAAGCCGGTCTGCACGTTGGCGACGAAGAAGTTGTGCCAGTCCAGCCCCCGCCGGGCTGCCGTGTCCGTCATTGACGCACGCCCCATCAATCACCTCGGCGGCGGGGCTGACGGGTCGGCCGGTTGCGGCGGTATGGCCACGGCGACTGGCGGGTCCGCCGGGCGGGCGCTGCGCTTGTAGTCCGGGATGGCTTTGATCTGGTCGGCGGTCATGTCGAGCGTGATCTGCCCGCGCTCCGCCGTCGGCAGGAAGCGCATCGCCCGCCAGCTCACGGCGATGCGGCGGTTTCCCACGCCCATGAAGCCGCCGAAGTCGATGACCGCGGCGCGCGGCTGGCCAAGCTCGTCGACCAGCACGTCCACGATACGGCCAGCGACGTCGCCCGCCGGATCGCGCACGGTGCGGCCCAGGATGCTGGTCGCCTCGCCCTGGTACATGAACTCGGTCTCTGCCGGCCCGGGCGCCTGCGCCGCCGCAGGCGGCACGACGGCGCAGATCGCCCAGCAGATCGCCCAGCACAGCGCCCAGCCGAAAGCCGGCGCATGCCGCATCGCACCCTCATCAGACCCGAACAAGCTTGATCCGCTTTCCATCCACGCCCAGCGTGATCCCGCCCGCCTTCAAGGCCAGCGCATCCTCGCCGAACACCACCCGCCGCCAGCCTTGCAGCGCCGGCACGTCCGGCGCGTCCTCGCTCGCCAGCCGGTCCAGCTCCTCGGACGAAGCCAGCAGCTTCGGCGCCACGTGATGCTCCTCGCACTTGGCCGCCAGCAGCACCTTCAGCAGCGAAACCAGCGCCGGCGAGGGCCGTGCCCCGTCCTTGCCGCGCGGCGCCGGCGGCAGTTGCTCCTCCGGAAGCGCAGCCGCTTCCTGCAGCGCCGCCACCAGCCCGGCGCCGCTGCGCCCCTCGGCGAACCCACGCGACACGCCGCGGATGCGCGACAATGCCTCCCCCGTCGTCGGGGCCACCGCGGCGATCTCCAGCAGGCTCTCGTCCTTCACCAGGCGCTGCCGCGGGATGTTGACCCGCTGCGCCTCCCGCTCGCGCCAGGAAGCGGCGGCGCGCAGCATGCCCAGCATGCGGCGGTTGTTGGTGCGCGGCCGCAGCCGCTCCCACATCGTCTCGGGGTCGGCGCGGTAGGTCCCGGGCTGCGCCAGCACTTCCATCTCCGCCGCAACCCATTCCAGCCGCCCGTCCCGCCCCAGCCGCTCGCACAGGCGTTGATAGACGGGCCGCAGATAGGTTACGTCCGCCGCCGCGTAGGTTACCTGCGAGGCCGAGAGCGGCCGGGCCGACCAATCGCTGAACCGGTGCGCCTTGTCGATCTGGCCGCCGGTCAGCGACGAGACGAGCGCGTCGTACCCCACCTGGTCGCCGAACCCGGCCACCATCGCCGCGACCTGCGTGTCGAACAGGGGCGCCGGCACCGCCCCGAACAGCTCGAGGAAGATTTCCACATCCTGGCGCGCGGCGTGGAACACCTTCACCACCGCCGTGTCGGCCAGCAGCGCCCCCAGCGCCGCCAGATCGATCCCCGGCGCCTGTGCGTCCACCACCGCCACGTCGTGCGCCCCCGCCAGTTGAACCACGCACAGCTCCGGGTAGTACGTCCGCTCGCGCATGAATTCGGTGTCGATGGCGATGAACGGCTCGGCGCGCAGCCGGGTGCACAGCGCGGTGAGCGCCTCGGTGTCCGTGACCAGCACGGGGGGCGGGAACTCCGCCGATGGCGTCTTTGGCATGCACGGCTCATACAGACCGCGACTTGACACGGCAAATCCCCACGGTTTGTGTGCGGGCCGCTCCGGGGAACATGCCATGCACGCCTACCGCACCCACACCTGCGGCGCCTTGCGCGCCACCGACGCCGGGCAGACCGCCCGGCTGTCCGGCTGGATCCACAGCAAGCGGGACCATGGCGGGCTGCTGTTCATCGACCTGCGGGACCATTACGGCCTCACCCAGTGCGTGCTGCCCACCGGGAGCGAGGCGTTTGCCGCCGCGGACGCCTTGCGGCAGGAGAGCGTGGTCACCGTCACCGGCCGGGTCGTGCCGCGCAGCCCGGCCACCATCAACCCCAAGCTGCCCACCGGCGAAGTCGAGCTGCAGGTGGACGCGCTGGTGGTGCAATCGGCCGCCGACGTGCTGCCGATCCAGGTGGCGGGGGACAACGCCTACCCCGAGGAGCTGCGCCTCCGCTATCGCTTCCTCGACCTGCGGCGGGACAAGCTGCAACGCACCATGATCCTGCGCGCCCACGTGATCGACAGCATTCGCCGCCGCATGATCGCCGCGGGGTTCAACGAGTTCCAGACGCCGATCCTGACCGTCAGCAGTCCCGAGGGCGCGCGCGACTTCCTGGTCCCCGCCCGGCTGCACCCGGGAAAGTTCTACGCCCTGCCGCAGGCGCCGCAGCAGTTCAAGCAGCTTTGCATGGTCGCCGGCTTCGACCGCTACTTCCAGATCGCCCCCTGCTTCCGCGACGAAGCCGGGCGGGCCGACCGCACGCTGATGTTCTACCAGCTCGACGTCGAGATGAGCTTCGTGACGCAAGACGACGTGTTCGCCGCCATGGAGCCGGTGATGCACGGCGTGTTCGAGGAGTTCGCGGCCGGGCGCAAGGTGGACAGCGCCCCCTTCCGCCGCATCCCCTACGAGACGGCGATGCTGGATTACGGCAGCGACAAGCCGGATTTGCGCAACCCGCTCCGCATCACCGACGTCACCCAAGCCTTCGCCGGCTCCGGCTTCGGCCTGTTCGCCCGCATCGCGGCCGCGGGCGGCGTGGTCCGCGCCATTCCCGCGCCGGGCGCCGGCAGCCGTCCGCGCGGCTTCTTCGACAAGCTGAACGAGTGGGCGCGGCAGGAGGGTGCGGGCGGCCTCGGCTACATCGCCTTCGACGCGGAGGGCGCCAAGGGGCCGATCGCCAAGAACCTCGAGGCCGACCGCGTGGAGGCCATCCGCGCCGCCTGCAACCTCCAGCCCGGCGATGCCGTGTTCTTCGCCGCCGGCAAGCGCGACGAGGCGCCGAAGTTCGCCGGCCTCGTCCGCACCCGGCTGGGCCAGGAGCTGGACCTGATCGAGCAGGACGCGTTCCGCTTCTGCTGGATCGTCGACTTCCCGATGTACGAGATGAACGAGGAGACCAAGGCGGTCGACTTCAGCCACAACCCGTTCAGCATGCCCCAAGGCGAGCTGGAGGCGCTGAACACCAAGGACCCGCTCGCCATCGGCGCCTACCAGTACGACATCGTGTGCAACGGCTATGAAATGAGCAGCGGCGCCATCCGCAACCACAAGGCCGAGATCATGCTGCGTGCCTTCGAAGTCGCTGGCTATCCGGCCAGCGCGGTCGAGGAACAGTTCGGCGGCATGCTGAACGCCTTTCGCTACGGCGCGCCCCCGCATGGCGGCATGGCGGCCGGCATCGACCGCATCGTCATGCTGCTGGCCAACGAGCCGAACCTGCGCGAGGTCAACCTGTTCCCGATGAACCAGCAGGGCGAGGACCTGATGATGGGCGCCCCCGCCGCCGTGGACGACAAGCGCCTGCGCGAGCTGAGCCTGAAGCTGGACCTGCCGCCGAAGAAAGCGGGCTAGACGAAGCCCGCCATCGCGGCCACGAACGCCTCGGTGTCCTGCAACTGCGGCACGTGCGCCAGTCCCGGCAGCAAGACGAAGCGCGCATCGGGCAGCAGGGAGGCCAGTTCACGCGCCATTGCCGGCGGCGTCGCCTCGTCGCCCTCGCCCGCCAGCACGAGCGCCGGCACATGCAGGGCAGCAACCTGGTCGCGCAAATCCAGCCCCGCGAGGGTCTCGCAGGCGCCCAGGAACACCGCCGGGTCCGTCGCTAGGAACCGCGCCCGCCGTTCGGCGAGCAGCGCGGGGTTCGCGGCCTGGAACTCCGGCGCGAACAGCCGGCGCATCGCCGTGTCCGCGACCGCCTCCAGCCCCTTTGCCCCAGCGGCCGCGGCCATGCCGCGGAACGCCGCCCGCCCCGCTTCGGAAAACGCCGGCCCGCTGCCGGCCAGCACGAGCCGATCGACCAGGGAGGGGTTCCGCAAGGCGACCATCAGCGCGACGAAGCTGCCGTAGCCATTGCCCAGCAGCACCGCGGGCGTCGCGGCCTCTTGCATGGCGACGGCGATCCGGTCGGCGACCATCCGCAAGTCCGGCCCAACCGCCGCCGACCCGCCGAACCCCGGCAGGTCCGGCAGGAACACGGTATGCGTCGCGG
This sequence comes from uncultured Acetobacteraceae bacterium, assembly GCA_964235765.1. GTDB lineage: Bacteria > Pseudomonadota > Alphaproteobacteria > Acetobacterales > Acetobacteraceae > JAVVHH01. The sequence continues at coordinate 8,464 of CAXSDH010000024.1, read as the reverse complement.
CCAGCCGGGCCGCCAGCGGCGCGCAACTGCCGGCATCGGCGAGCAGGGAATGCAGCAGCCAGATCGGCGGCCCCGATCCGGACACCTCCGCCTGCACGGCGCCAGCGGCGAATGTCTTGATCACAACAGGGGCTCCGCTTGGTTGACGAGGAAGGGGGCGCCAGCAACTCTGGTCGCATGAGCAGTCCCTCCGTCAATACCGGCCCCCGGCTGGATCGCCTACCCCTGGCCTTGCTGATCGCCACCGTGCTGGCCATCGGCGTGGAACCGGCCGGGCGGCGCCACGAGGAGGTCCGCGGCTGATGGCCGGCGCCTTCGACTTCACCCTGCAAGGCCAAGCCGGGGCGCCCCTGCCCCTTGCCGCCTATGCCGGCCATCCCATGCTGATCGCCAACACCGCCTCGCGCTGCGGCTTCACGCCGCAATACGCCGGGCTGCAACGCGTCTGGGAGACTTACAAGGGGCAGGGATTGACCGTGCTCGGCGTTCCCTCCAACGACTTCGGCGCGCAGGAGCCCGGCACCGACGCCGAAATCGGCGCGTTCTGCCAGCGCAACTACGGCGTGGGCTTCCCCATGGCCGCCAAGGTGCCGGTCACTGGACCCGAGGCCCACCCGCTCTTCCGCTTCCTCGCGGCCGAAGGCGGCGCCCTCGCCCGGCCCCGCTGGAACTTCTACAAATACCTGATCGGCAGGGACGGCCGGCTCGCGGCCTGGTTCACCAGCGTCGCGAGCCCCGACGCCGCCCGGGTCCGCGCCGCCGTCGAGCGGGCGTTGCGACCCCGCGCATGAACAAAGCAGCCCTTTGCGCCATCGCCGTCATGGCCAAGGCGCCCCGGCCCGGCCACGTCAAGACCCGCCTGCAATCCGTGCTCGCGCCCGAGGAGGCGGCACGCCTCGGCGCCGCGTTCCTGCAAGACATCACCGAGAACTTGCGGCGGGCCGCGCAGGACGCCCCGATCGCCCCCTTCGTCGCCTACGCCCCGCTGGGCGAGGAAGCGCGCTTCGAGGGGCTGCTGGCGCCGGGCACGGAACTCATCCTTGCCGACGGCGCCGGCGGCGACGCTCCCGGGGTGGAGGGATTCGGCCGCGTGCTGCTGCACGCCACACGGGCGCTGCTCGAACAAGGCTACGGCGCGGCCTGCGTATTGAACGCGGACGGCCCGACCCTGCCCACCGCCTGCCTCGTCCAGGCGGCCCGGCGATTGCTCGCCCCCGGCATGCGCGCGGTGCTCGGCCCCGCCGAGGACGGCGGCTACTGGCTGCTGGGCTTGCAAACCCCCGAGCCCCGGCTTTATGCCCGGATCGCCTGGAGCACCGATCAGGCCTGCGTGCAAACCCAGGCGCGTGCCGCGGAAGCCGCGCTGCCCCTGGAGTTGCTCGACACCTGGTATGATGTGGACGACCGTGCCGGGCTGCAGCGCCTCGCGGCGGAGCTCTCGGGAGCGCGATCGGGCCCGCTCACCCCATATCGTGCCGCGGCCACCGCGGCTTGCCTGGCCAAGTTCGGGATCGCCGAGCGGCTTCGCGCCGTCCCGGCCGCCTGATGCGGCGGACCGTGCTGCTGGCGGTGCTGGGTGCGGCGGTGCTGGCGATGGTGGCGGCCGGGCTGGCGATGGGCAAGCCGGACTGGTACGGCAACCTGCCGCGCGAGAACATGCAGGGCTACGCCGCATTCGCCTGCCTCGCCGGCGCCGCCTATGCGGGCGCCGTCGCCCTTGCCCGCCGCGGGCCGGTCCGCCACGGCCTGCCGCTCGTGCTGGCCGTCGCGGCCGCGCTCCGCCTGATGACGTTCGCCAGCCCGCCGCTGCTCTCCACCGACATCTTCCGCTATGTCTGGGACGGGCGGGTGCAGGCGGCCGGCATCAACCCCTATCTGCACGTGCCCGCCTCGCCCGAACTACGCTTCCTGCGCGACGGCGAGGCAGGGCGGGGCGCGATTTTCGAGCACATCAACCGCGCCGACACGGCGCCGACGATCTATCCGCCGGCTGCACAGGCGCTGTTCGCGCTGATCGGCCGCGTTTGGTCCAGCATCTGGGGCGTGAAGGCGGCCATGCTGGGGATGGACGGTGTCGCCATCGCCGCCGCCCTGTTCCTGCTGCGCGCCGCGCGGCAACCTGCCCAGCTCGTGCTGATCTACGCCTGGAACCCGCTTCCGGTTTGGGAGTTCGCCGGCGGCGGGCACATCGATGCCGCGGCCACGGCGCTCTCCGGCCTGGCTTTGCTCGCCGCGGTCTGGCGCCGGCCCGCCTGGGCCGGGGCCGCCCTGGGCGTCGCCGTGCTGTTCAAGCTGCTGCCCGCCGCCTTGTTCCCCGCCATCTGGCGGCGCTGGGACTGGCGCACCCCCGCGTTGGCCGCCGCCGTCATCGTCGCGGGCTACGCTGCCTATGCGGGGGCGGGCTGGCGCGTGCTGGGCTACCTGCCGGGCTACGCCGACGAGGAGGGCGTGGGCGGGCACGGCGCTTTCCTGCTCCGCCTCGCCGCCGAACTCGGCCCCCTGCCGCGCTGGGCCGGCCCCGCCTACGCCGCAATTGGCCTGGCCGTGCTCCTGTTGCTCGCGGCCTGGGTCGCCCTCCGCGCGCCCCTGCCGGAAGACGCCGCCGCCCGCGCCCGCCTGATCTGCCGGGACGCGTTGCTGCTCGGCACGGCCACCATGGTCGTACTTTCGCCGCATTATCCCTGGTATCTGGCCGGCCTCGCCCTGCCCGCGGTGCTCGCCCCGGCCTGGAGCGTGCTATGGCTGACCATCGCCGCCCCCGTGCTCTATCTTGACGACTGGCACGACAAGGTTATCTGGCCCTCTGTGGTTTTCGTGCCGTTCGCCGCCCTGCTGGCCCTAGAACTGTGGCGGGCCGCGCCCCACCCCGCGCTCGCCGCCAAAGGAAGCTGAAGATGTCCGCAACCCTCGACGCGCCCATCGCCCCCCCGCTCGACCCCCGGCGCTACTTCGAAGCGGTCGACGCACGGGACAGCGTGGCCGAGCGGCCGCCGGTCTGCCTCTATCTCGAGGTCACCAACCGCTGCAACCTGCTATGCGAGACCTGTCCGCGCACCTTCGAGGCACTCGAGCCGCCCATGGACATGAGCATGGACCTGTTCCGCAAGATCGTGGACCAGGTGCCCGGCGTGGCCCGCGTGGTGCTGCATGGCGTCGGCGAGCCCATGCTGGTCAAGCACCTGCCGGACATGATCCGCTACCTCAAGGCCCGTGGCACCCATGTGCTGTTCAACACCAACGGCACCCTGCTCGCCCCCCGCAAGCACCAGGAGATCATTGACACCGGGCTCGACGAGTTGCGGGTCAGCCTTGACGCCGCCGAGGCCTCGACGTTCCTCAAGGTCCGCGGCAAGGATATGTTCGACCGTATCGTCCGCAACGTCAGCGCCTTCACCAACCTGCAACAGGCCATCGGCGCCACCAAGCCGCGGGTCAGCCTCTGGCTGACCGGGCTGAAGGAGACGGTGGAGCAGCTTCCCGAGTTCGTCCGCCTGGCTGCCCGCATCGGCGTGAAGGAGGTGCACCTGCAGCGCCTGGTGTTCGACGAGGCCGGCTTCGGCATGGCCCGCGCGGATAGCAGCCTGTTCGAGAGCACCCGAGCCGAGGAGGAGGCGGTGATCGCCGCCGCGCAGGCGATCGGGCGCGAGCTGGGCGTGCTGCTCGACGCCTCCGGGGCCACCGAGCCCGGGTTGAGCTTGAAGAAGGCCGCCGATGACAAGCCCTGGGCCACCTGCCGCCGCCCCTGGTCATTGATGTATTTCACGGCGCACGGCCGGGCGCTGCCCTGCTGCATCGCGCCGTTCTCCGCCCGCGGCTACGAGAACTATACCCTGGGCGACGCGACCCAGCAGACGCTGCGCGAGATTTGTAACAGCCCGGCCTACCGTGGCTTCCGCACCGGCCTGGTCGGCAACGAGCCCCCGAAACCCTGCCAGGGCTGCGGGCTGCGCTGGAGCCTGTGACCGGCCTCGCCCGGATCGCGGTCGTCATCCCGGCCTGGAACGAAGCAGGCGCCATTGCCGACGTAGTGCGGGATGTGCTGGCCCAAGGCGTGAGCGAGGTCGTCGTCAGCGATGGCGGCAGCACGGACGGCACGCAGGCCGCCGCGGGTGCCGCCGGCGCGACGGTGATCGACGCCGGCCGTGGTTACGGCCGCGCCTGCGCCCGCGGCGCCGAGGCTGCCCGTCCGGGCTGCGACGTCGTGGCGTTCATGGACGGTGACGGCGCCGACTGCCCGGACCAGTTGGCCAGGCTCGCGCAGCCCGTGCTGGACGGAACCCGCGACTTCACCATCGCGTCGCGCACCCGCGGCGCCCGCGAGCCGGGCTCGATGAGCTGGCATCAGGTGCTGGCTGGCGCCATGGCAGGCCGCCTGATGGGCGCGCTGTATGGCGTGCGCTACACCGATATGTGCGCCTTTCGCGTGATCGGGCGCGAAACGCTGGCGCGCCTGGGCATGGCCGAGATGACCTATGGTTGGAACATCGAAATGCAGATGAAGGCCGCCCGCGCCGGGTTGCGCATCCTGGAGATGCCGGTGCCGTACCGGCGCCGGGCGGCTGGTTCCTCGAAGGTGGCGGGCTCCCTCCACGGCACGTTGCGGGCCTCGGTCAAGATCGCCAGCACCTTCGGCCGGGTGGCGACCTCCCGGAAGGGCTGACCCGGATCAGCCAACCCTGAGCATGATCTTGCCAATATGCGCGCTGCTCTCCATCAGCCGGTGCGCCTCGGCGGCCTGCTCCAGCGGGAACACCTCGTGGATCACCGGCCCGCAGCGCCCCTCGGCCAGCACTGGCCATACCTTTGCCCGCAGCGCCTCGGCGATCGCCGCTTTTTGCGCGGCCGTGCGGGGCCGCATCGTGCTGCCGGTCACGGTCAGGCGGCGCACCATGATGGTGGTAAGGTCCAGCGCCTCCACCTTGGCCCCTCCCAGGAAGGCGATCAGCACCAGCCGCCCATCGAGGGCCAGGCAGCGCAGGTTGCGGGCGACATACGGCCCACCCACCATGTCCAGCACCGCATCGACGCCTTTGCCCGCTGTGAACTCCTTGATCCCGGCCGCGAAATCCGCCTCCTTGTAGTTGATCGCCGCATCGGCGCCGAGGCGCACGCAGGCGTCGCACTTCTCCCGGCTGCCCGCGGTCGCATACACCCGGCTGCCGAACTCGTGCGCCAATTGAATGGCGGTTACGCCGATGCCGCCGCTGCCGCCGTGCACCAGCGCGCTCTCGCCGGGTTGCAAGCGCCCGAGGCCGAATAGGTTGGCCCATACGGTGAAGTAGGTTTCCGGCAACGCCGCGGCGCGCACCGCGTCGTAGCCGGCCGGCCACGGTAGGCACTGGGTGGCCGGGGCCGTGCAATACTCCGCATAGCCGCCGCCATTGGCCAGCGCGCAGACTTTGTCGCCCACCTTGAAACCGGCGGCCGGCCCTTCGCCGACGGCCGCGACCTCGCCCGCGACCTCGAGCCCGAGCAGCGGGCTTGCGCCCGGCGGCGGCGGATATGAGCCGATCCGCTGCTGCACGTCCGGCCGGTTCACCCCGGCAGCCTCCACCCGGATCAGCACCTCCCCCGGCGCGGGCGCCGGCACTGGTCCGGTCGCGATATGCAGCACCTCGGGGCCGCCTGCCGTGTGGGCGATGTGGCGCATTTGGGGGGGAATCGGCATGCAAAGCTCCGGACGGATTGGCCGGACCGTATGCGCTTGCGCCAAAAGGGGCAACGCGGGAAGGTTTGGGAAACACCCCCGGGAGAACGCCATGCCCATCACCCGCCGCCTGGTCCTCGGGACCACGCTGGCGCTCCCTGAGGTGGTGCGCAACGCCCACGGGCAAGCCGTTCCCGTTCCGCTCGGCGCCCTGTATCCATTTTCCGGCAGCCTGGCCCTGCTTGGCGACGAAAGCTTCCGGGGCCTGGAACTTGCCGTCGAGGAGCGCAACGCCGGGGGCGGGCTGCTGAACCGCCCGATCAAGCTGCTAAAGGGCGACGCGGTCGATCCCAACCAGGCCATCGGCGAAGCCCGGCGGCTGATGGGCGTGGAGCGGGTCGCCGCCATCTTCGGCACCTACGCCAGCCCTCTGGTGTTTGCCGCCAGCCAGGTCACCGAACTGGGCGGCACGCCGTGTTTCGAGCTGGGCGCGATCAGCGATCCCGTCACCGAGCGCGGCTTTCGGTACCTGTTCAGGTCCTGCGCCCTCGCCAGCGCCTTCGGCGCCGCCACCGTGGAGACGATCACCGGAGCGCTTGCGCCGTTGTGGGGGATCGACCCGAGATCGCTCAAGATCGCGCTCCTGCACGAGGAGGCGCTGTACGGCAGCACCGTGAGCGGCTACCAGGCAGCCCGCTGCAAGGAACTCGGCCTGAACGTGGTGGAGAACCTGTCCTACAACGCAGCCATCGTCGATCTGAGCAGCGTGGTGCAGCGCCTGCGCGGGGCGGAGGCGGACGTGGTGTTGCATACCGGCTACCAGAACGATGTCGTGCTGTTCTTCCGCCAGATGAAACAGGTTGGCTGGAGACCGCGCATGATCGTGGGCGCCGGCGGCGGCTACTCGCTCAACGACACCGCCAACGCGGTCGGCACCGATTACGACGGCACCATCAACGTCGATTTCACCCAGTATGCGGTCAACGAAGCGGTCGCCCCTGGCGTCGGCGACGTGCAGGCGGCCTATGAGAAGCGCTATGGCAGCAAGCCCCGCAGCGGCCACAGCCTGGCCAACTACATGGGCGCCAAGCTGTTCCTGGACATCATCCAGCGCGCTGGCAGCCTCGACAAGGACAGGCTGCGTGCCGCCGTGCTGGCCACCGACGTGCCCCTGGGGGCCACGGCCAACGGGTGGGGCGCCAAGTTCGACGAGAAGGGCCAGAACACCCGCGCGAGGCCTTTTCTGCTGCAATGGCAGGGCGGCACCCAGTTGACCGTGTCGCCCGATGCCGCCGCCGTGGGCCAGTTGAGGCCGACGCTGGGCACGTAGTCCCTCGCCCCGCCAGCTTTACCGGTTGACCCCCCGCCCGGCGCGCTGGACACTCCCGCTCCAGCCTTTGTTTTGGCGAGCACTACTCCCAACCAGGCGATTCCGCCCGGTCGGGAAGCGCTCCAGCGAAAGACGAGCATGTCAAACCGGATACTGGCCTTTGCCTGCATGGCCGCCCTGGCGGGGGCGGCACGGGCGCAGGCCGATACGCTGGTGGTTTGCACCGAGGGCAGCCCGGACTTCCTCAACGCCGCCCTGAGTACCGCCAACACGAGCTTCGACGTGACCGAACAGACCTCCGACCGTCTCATCGGCATGGAGGTGGGCGGCTCCGCCCTCGTGCCCGCCCTGGCCGAATCCTGGACCGTGTCGGAGGATGGCCTCGCCTACACCTTCAGGCTGCGGCACGGCGTGAAGTGGCAGTCCAACGCCGCCTTCAAGCCCAGCCGCGAGTTCAACGCCGACGACGTGCTGTTCAGCTTCAACCGCATGTCGGACAAGTCGGCGCCGTTCCATGCCGTCGGCGGCGCCTATCCCGAGTTCCAGGTGCTGATCGAGCCGGCGTTCAAGGGCATCCGCAAGCTGGACGACTACACCGTCGTCATCGAGCTGAAGCAGCCTTACGCGCCGATGCTGAACGTGCTTTCGATGCAGCCCTTCTCCATTTCGTCGTCCGAATACGCCGACGCGCTGCAGAAGTCCGGCAAGCCCGAGCAGATCGACCAGAGCCCGCTCGGCACCGGCCCGTTCCAGTTCGTGCAGTATCAGAAGGACAGCCTGGTCCGCTTCCGCGCCTTTCCCGACTTTTGGGGCAAGCAGGCCGGCGCCGCACGCACCGCCAAGGTGGACAACCTCGTCTTCACCATTACGCCCGATCCCTCGGTCCGCTACGCCAAGCTGCGCGCCAACGAGTGCCAGGTGGCCCGCTACCCGAACCCGGCCGACCTCGAGGGCATGCGCGCCAACCCGCAGCTGCGCGTGCAGGAGAACCTCATCGCGGCGATCAGCTACATCTCGTTCCGCGTGGACCGTAAACCGATGGACGACCGCCGGGTCCGCGAGGCGCTGAGCATTGCCGTCGATCTCGAAAGCATGGTCCGTGCCGTTTACCAAGGCAGTGGCTCCCCCACCGCCGCCATGGTGCCGCAGGCGCTCTGGGGCCACGACGCGAGCCTGAAACCCCGCAAGCACGACCCGGCGCGGGCCAAGCAATTGCTCGCCGAGGCCGGCTACCCGCAGGGCTTCGAGACCGACCTCTGGGCCATCCCGGTCGCCCGCGCCTACATGCCGAATGGCCGCCGGGCGGCGGAGATGATCCAGGCGGACTGGGCCGCCATCGGCGTGAAAGCCCGCATCGTCACCTATGAGTGGGGCGAGTACTTGCGCCGGGCCCGCAGCGGCGAGGCGACGGTCGCCATGCTGGGCGGCACCTGGGATTACCCGGACCCGAGCCAGCTTTTGCTCGCCTGGAGCTGCGACGCCAAGCG
>CAXSDH010000023.1:0-48612 GCA_964235765.1 uncultured Acetobacteraceae bacterium | reverse complement strand
CAGAGATGACCGAGTTTATCTTGAACAACCCGAACCGGCCCGTCGGCTTGCTGCCCGTGGCAGCGCCGACCTATCCCGTGGGCAGCGTCGTCCTGCGCGTCGGCGCGGACAAGCAGTATAAAACCATCGCCGCCGCCGTTGCGGCGGCCCATGACGGCAACGTCATCCTCGTCGACTCCGGCACCTACACGAACGATTTCGCGACCTCGTTCGCCAAGCTCACCATGATCGGCGTGGGCGGCATGGTGAACATGGTGGCGACGGTGGCGCCGCCGAACCAGAAGGCGATCCTGACGGTCGACAACGACCTGACGCTGCAGAACTTCTCGTTCGCCGGGGCTGCGGTGTCGCAGGAGGCCGGCGGCAACGGGGCCGGCATCCGCTACGAGGGCGGCCGGCTGGTGTTGATCAACGACGCCTTCATCGGCAACCAGAACGGCCTGCTGGGGGGCGCGGGCGCGGACAACACGATCCACGAGATCATCATCGACCACTCGCTGTTCTCGGGCAACGGCTCGGGCAGCGGCAACACGCACAACATCTATGTCGGCGCGGTCGACAAGCTGACGGTGACGAACAGCATCTTCGAAGGCGCCAAGGTCGGCCATGAGCTCAAGAGCCGCGCCCTGGCGAACACCATCACGGACAACGTGTTCCGCAACGGGCCGACCGGCACCGCCAGCTACGAGATCGACCTGCCGAACGGCGGCGTGGACGTGGTCCGGGACAACGTCATCGAGAAGGGCCCGATGGCCCAGAACACGTCGATGGTGCATTTCGGCGGCGAGGGCCTGCCCTACGCCGACTCCTCGCTGGTGGTCGATCACAACACCTTCATCAACGACAGTTCCGGCTCGACCATCGGCGTGTTGAACCACACGGGCATCGGGATCAGCATCACAAACAACACCTTCCAAGACGTGGCTGCGAGCCAGGTGGTGAAGGGGCCGGCGGTGGTGACCGGCAACGTGGACAAGACCGGGGCGGCGATCGCCAACAGCGCCTCCACCGACGCCCTGCCCGGCAACACCGTGACCTACACCGACGCGGCGGCGCACACGCTCGCGCTCACCAGCGCCGTCCGCGCCGTCCAGGGCGGCGACGGGCGGCTCACGGTGACCGCGATCGCGGGCCAGGTGGTCGCCAACGGCGGCGCGGGCGGCATGGACTTCACCGAGGGCAAGGATTCTGCGGCCAACCGGGTCAGCACCAAGGCGGGCTCGGTCAACAGCATGGTGCTGAACGGGGGCGGCACGGTGGACAGCCGCGGCACCGACAGCATCACGACCGGCATGTTCGATACCGCCGGGCAGGTATCGGGGACGGCGACGATCGACACCGGCGCCGCCTACGACAAGTGGAACGTGACCGGCACGGCGACGATCCGCGGCCATGGCGGCGGCCCGTTCGTGACCATGGGTTCGACCGCGAAGGTGGCGATCACCGGCCCGCTGGAGAGCCTGCACCTGCAGAGCAACGGCGGCATGGCCACGGTGGACGCGACCCAGGCGGGCAAGGGCGGGCATGTGGGCGACCACATTTCCTTGAGCATCGTGGGCGGCTCGGTTTCCGCGGTGCTTTGGGATGGCCTGACCACGATCGCCACCGCCGCGGGCAAGACCGGCACGGTGCTGCGGCTCGGCGACGGCGCGATGCAGGTGACCAGCGCCGGCCGTGACGTGATCTGGGCGGGGACGGGCAGCACGTCCGTGATCCTGGCCGACCAGGGCGAGGTGCACGCCGGCACGGGGCCGCTATCCGTCTATGGACGCGGCGTTCCGGTCGAGGGCGCCAAGGTCTACGGCAACGGCGGCACCGTCCTGATCGACGGCCAGGGCGGCAACATCACCTATTACGGCGGCGACAAAGCGAGCACGGTCCAGGCCCGGCTCAGCAAGATCACGGTGGTCGGCGGCGCCGGGCGGATGACGGTGCTGGGCGGCATGTCCGAGCGCATCGTGGGCGGCGTGGGCGGCCTGACCTATGACGCGCAAGGCGGCAGCGGCGCGATCACCACGGCGGCCGGGTCGGTGAACACGCTGAAGCTCGGCGCGAGCCACACGGTCGATAGCTGGGGTTTCGACATCATCCAGGGCGGCACCGGCAACGACATCATCACGGTGCACGGCGATGCCGTGCTGAACGGGGGGACCGGCAACCGCACCGTCACGCTGAGCGGCCGCGACACGCTGAACGGGGTCGGCGGCAACACCGTTACGGTGACGAAGGGCGCCAACGTGACCATCAATTCGGGGACCGCGACGTTCCTCAACGAGGTGGGCGCGACGGTGCGCTATGCGCTCGGCGGCGCGAAGGGCGGCAGCGTGGTGGTGACCGGCGGTTCGGCCGCGGTCAACGGCCACGTCGATTACGGGCTGTATATCGGCACCGCCGCGAAGGTCTCGACCGATGTGGCGCTGGGCACGGGAAACGCCAACCTGACGACGGGCGGGGAGGACGTGGTGCATGGCGGGTCGGGGTCGGCGACCATCTCGATCAATGGCGCCAACACGCAGATTTTCGGCGGCTCGGGCGCGCTTTCGGTGACGGGCGGCGCCTTGGGGATGCGCTTCGTCGGCGGTGCGGGCAAGGCGACGCTTTCCTTGTGGGCGGGAGACAGCCGGATCACCTTCGGCGCGGGCAACACCACGGTTTACGGGGGCAGCGGCAAGGCGGACATCTTCGAGTTCACCGCGGGCAAGGGTGGCGGCACCGACATTATCGGGGGGTTCCGCAGCGGGGTGGACCGGCTGGTGCTGACCGGGGTCGCCGTGCAGTCGCAGAGCGTCTCGGGCGGCAACGCGAACTTGCTGTTGACGGACGGCACGCATTTGCAACTGGCCGGGCTGACCAACCTCAGCAAGGTGTTCGGCTGATGCCCGGCCTATCCGGCCATGCCGAGCGGCGGCGCCATCCCCTCCGGCAGCGGGGAGACGTAGGGCGTTTGGGCGAGGCGGGCCTGATGGTCCGCCTGGGCGCGGGCCAGCAGCGCCGGGTCTCGGAGGGCGTCCACGGCGGTGCCGGCCATCGCCTTGGCCACGTGAACCATGCCCTTGTGCGCGGCCGGGGTCTTGCCTTGCGCCGTCAGTTGCCAGGAATGGCCCGGCGTGCCGATCGCGTAGGTGGCGCCGCGCGCCTGCACGGTGGGCACCGCCCAGCTTACGTCGCCCACGTCGGTCGAGCCGACCATGCCGCCGCCTTTGCTCCCGAGCGGCACGATCTGTTCGCAGAGCGGCGCGTCCGTGACGGCGATGCCGAAGCGCTGGTGGGCGCTGTCGATGTCGGCCGGGTTCACCGACTTGCGGATTTCCGCGGCGAAGGCGCGGTCGGCCGCGTCGAACGGCGGGGGGCCGAGCCGCTGGAGGTTGTCGAACATCGCCTGTTCGAGCGGGAGGTTGCCGAGCAGGTTGCTCATGCCGCTGACGACGGTGCGGTGCATCCGGGTCTCGGTCATGAGCGCGGCGCCCTCGGCGATGCGCTCGACCCGTGCGGCCAGGGCCTGGACCGCTGGCAGGTCGGCGGCGCGGACGATGTAGCGCACGCGGGCTTCTGCCTGCACCACGTTGGGCGCGATGCCGCCGGCGTCGAGGTAGGCGTAGTGGACGCGGGCGCCGGAGGGCATGTGCTCGCGCAGGTAGTTCACGCCGACGCTCATCAGTTCAACCGCGTCGAGGGCGCTGCGGCCGAGATCGGGCGCTGCGGCGGCGTGCGAGGCGCGGCCGGCGAAGGCGAAGTCGATTTGCAGGATGGCCAGCGAACGGGCTTCGCTGACCGCGGCGAAGGGCGCGGGGTGCCAGGAGATGGCGATGTCCACGTCGTCGAACACGCCGTCCCTGACCATGAAGGTTTTGGCGGCGCCGCCTTCCTCGGCTGGGCAGCCGTAATAGCGCACCCGGCCGGGGATGCCTTGCGTGGCCAGCCAGTCCTTCACCGCCGCGGCGGCCAGCATGGCGCCGGCCCCCAGCAGGTTGTGGCCGCAGCCATGCCCGGCGCCGCCGGCCTGCACCGGCCGGTGCTCGGCCACCCCGGCCTCCTGGCTCAGCCCGGGAAGCGCGTCGTATTCGCCCAGGATTGCGATCACCGGGCCGCCCTCGCCGGCCTCGCCCATCACGGCGGTCGGGATGCCGCCCACGGCTTGGGTGACGCGGAAGCCCTCGCCGCGGAGCATGGAGGCGTGTTCGGCGGCCGAGCGGGTTTCCTGGAAGTTCAGCTCGGGCATGGCCCAGACGCGGTCGCTCAGCCCGATGAAGGCCTCCTGCTTGGCATCGACCAGGCGCCAGATCTCGTCGGTGTTCCGCATCGGGGTTCCCTCTGGGCAGTGCCGCACAGGTTTAGCGTGTTGCGCCCGCCCTGGATATGTGCGGGATAAAGCCGCGTGACGGAATCGGTAACCCGCCGGGATGCTTCGTTGGCGACCGCGCTCGTGGTGGCGGTGATCGTCCATGGTTCGCTGTATCCCTACGAGTTCTACGCCCGGGCCGGGCCGGGCGGTGCAATGGAGGCGCTGTTCGCGAGCTGGGCCGATCCGCCGATGAGCCGCGGCGACCTGATCGCCAACATCCTGCTTTACCTGCCGTTCGGGTTTTTCGGCTGCCTTGCCCTGGGCGGGCGGGGGCCGGCGCGCATCCTGGCCGCGACCGTGGCCGGGCTGCTGCTGTCGACCGGCATGGAGCTGTCGCAGTTCTTCGATGCGGGACGGATGACGGCCGCGTCGGACGTGTACCTCAACACCGGGGGCACGTCGCTTGGCGCGCTTGCGGCGGTTCCGCTCGGCGGCGGCGCCTGGCCGGCGCTGCGCCGCCGCATGGCGGGCGACCCGGTGGCGGTGTCGCTGCTGGGGGCGATGCTGGGCTACCGGCTGTTCCCGTTCGTGCCGACGATCGATCTGCACAAGTATTGGCAGGCGCTGAAGCCGCTGGTCATCGACCCGCAGATCGCGCCCTACGCCGTTTTCCGCTACTTCGCGATCTGGTTGACGGCAAGCTGCCTGCTGGGGGCGATCGTCGGCGCCCGGCCGTCGCGCTGGGCGGCGGCGTTGCTGGCCGGGTTCGTGTTCGGCTGCAAGGTTGTCATCACCGAGCTGGTGCTGACCCCTTCGGAGGTTGCCGGGGCGGCGGCGGCGCTGGGCGCCTGGATTCTGCTGGCGAGGCTGCCGCGTGCCCGCATGCTCATCGTGGCGGCGGTGCTGTGCGCCGCCATCGTCGCGCAGCGGCTGGAGCCGTTTGAGTTCGCGGCCACCGCGCGGGCGTTCACCTGGCTGCCGTTCCGGGGTTTCCTGTATGGGTCGATGGCGGTCAACACGGCGTCGTTCCTCGAGAAATGCTTCCTGTACGGGAGCTTGCTGTGGCTGCTCGGGCAGGCGCGCGTGCCCTTGGGGCGGGCGACCATCGGGGTTGCGGCCCTGCTGTTTGCGACGAGCTATGCCGAGGTTTACCTGCCGGGCCGGTCGGCCGAGATCACCGACACGGTCATCGTTCTGCTGATCGGGGCGGTTCTGGCGGTGATGCGCCCCCGAGCACGATCGGCGCCAGCGACGCCACCAGCAGGGCCGCCATCGCGCGGTTGAACCAGCGGAGCGCGTCTGGCGTTTGCAGCAACCTGGCCGCGCCCACGCCGACCATGGTCCAGAAGGCCAGGGCCGGCAGCGCCACGACGAGGAACATGCCGGCCAGCAGCACGACCTGCCCGAGCAGCGCGCCGCCGCTGGCCGTCGTGTAGGTGACCACGGCGCCGATCGCGATGACCCAGGCCTTCGGATTGACCCATTGGAACAAGGCGGCCTGGACGGCGCTGAACGGCTTGCCCTTCGCCCCGCCCGTGGTGTCCGTCCCGGGCCGGGCCGTGGCGATGCGCCAGGCCAGCCAGAGAAGGTAGGCGACGCCGACCCAGCGCAGGACCTCATGGACCCAGGGCCGCCCGCGCAACGCCTCGCCGGCCCCCAAGGCCACGACCAGCAGCATGAGGGCGAACCCCGTCGCGACGCCGAGCATGTGCGGGACGGTGCGCCGGAATCCCCAGTTTGCGCCGGACGCCGCAACCATCGTGTTGTTCGGACCCGGCGTCGCCGACATCGAGACGGCGAAGGCCAGGGCCGAGGCGAACCAAGCCCATCCGTCCACGGCGCGCTCCTGTTAGGTCAGGGACGCTGCCATAGATGCCGAGGGTTGCGCAAGGGGCGCGTGGCGCCGCTGCTGCCACAGTTCGGCGGCGTGGGCGTCGGCCTCGTCGGGCGTTGCCGCGCCGAGCGCGAGCAATCCCAGGGCGATGGTGGCCGTGGCGGTGGCGCTGCCCAGGCCGGGCGCGCCGTCCCGCCAGGTTTGCAGCAGGTTCGCGCCGGGTCCGGCGGGGCTGGCGAGGGCTGCTAGGGTGACCTCGCCCCGCCCCTGCCCGGCGTGGGACCAGTGCGCCGCGACCGGCTTCATCGGCGTGCGCTCGGCCTCGCCGCCGCCGCCCTTGATTACGAGCAGGCGCTGGCGGCCCAGGCGTTCCGCGGTCGAGAGGTGCAGTTCGATGTAGGGGGGGTGGAACACGCCGTCGACGCCGGCCAGGGCATCGAAGGGGTTCAGCAGGCGGCACGCGGTGTTCAGCGGCGAGCGCAGGCCCAGCAGGTTTCGCAGGCCGAGCAAGCGGCCGAGGCCCGGTGCGAATGCGTCGAGGGGAAGGTAGGCGAAGCCGGTGGCGTCCAGTTGGCGCAGGGCGTCGGCCGGGTCGGCGGCGGGGCGCATGCCGAGTGCGGCCAGGCCCTCCGGCAGCGCCACGCCGCGGGTGAAGTCGTTGGTTCCGTGCATCAGCACGCGGTATCCGGCCCGCGCCAGGGCCAGGGCCGCGAGCAGGAACCAGGGTTCGCCCCGGGTGCGGCCCGCGCCGTAGGAGGGCCAGTCCAGATCGACCGGGCGGGCGCCTGACGGCAGCAAGGGGCCGATCGCGGCGCGGGCGGCGTCGACCAGGCCAGCCATCTCGGCCGGGTCTTCGCCGCGGTAGCGCAGCAGCATGAGGAATGCGCCGACCTGGTGCGGGTCGGCCTCGCCCGCCAGCACCATGCCGAGCGCCTCCCGGGCCTCCTCCCGCGTCAGCGCGCGGGAGCGCCCGGGGCCGCGGCCGAGCGTGCGGACGTATTGGGCGAAGCGGTGTTCGCCGGCGGTGGCGGCGTGGTCGGGGCGTAAGGGCTCGGGCATTCGAGGCTCAGGCGGCAAGCTGGCGCCCGGCGGCGACGATGTCGGCCATGGCCACGACGGCGCCGATCAGCACCAGCGTGGGACCCTCGATCCCCGCCTGCTCGACCGCGGCCGCGATGGCGCCGAGCGTGGCGGGCACGTAGCGTTCCGTGTCCAGGGAGGCGTTCTCCACCGCGATGGCGGGCGTCGCCGGGTCCATGCCGGCCGCCAGCAGCCGCGCCGCCAGCGCCGGCAGGGTGCGGACGCCCATATACACCGCGAGCGTGCCGCCCGTGCGCGCCAGGGCCGCCCAATCGTGCTCGGGCAGGCGGTCGTCGCTGCCGTGGGCGGTGATCAAGTGCAGGCTGCGCGACGCGCCGCGATGGGTGAGCGGGATACCGAGCCGGGCCGCCGCCGCCAGGGCGGCCGTGACGCCGGGGATGACCTCGGTCGGCACTCCGGCGGCGCGCAGGCTCGCCAGTTCCTCGCCGCCCCGGCCGAACACGAAGGGGTCGCCGCCCTTCAGCCGCACGACGTGCGCGCCGGCCTGGGCTTCGCGGACGATCAGCGCGTTGATGGCCGCCTGGCTCATCGCGTGGCGGCCGCAGCGCTTGCCGACGTCGATCCGGCGCGTGCCTGGCGGCAGCAGGGCCAGAACTTCCGGCCCGACCAGCTTGTCGAACAGCACGACGTCGGCGGCCTGCAACGCCCGCAAGGCGCGCACGGTCAGCAGGTCAGCCGCGCCCGGGCCGGCGCCCACCAGGCTGGCCCGGCCACGGCGGGGCGCGGCCACGGGCAGGACGGCCGCAAGCACGCCGCGCGCCGCGGCTGCCGCCAGCGCGGGATGGCCGGGCGGCGCGAGACACAGGACGACGCCGTCCAGGTCCGCCGGCACGAAGGCGCGGGTGGTGCGGAGATCGGCGCCGCGGGCCAGCAGCAGCGCCGCGGTGGCCGCATCGGCGGCCACCGCCAGCACGCGCCGGCCAGTCAGCACCAACTGGGCCAGCAAGGGGTCAGGCGACAAGGGCGGGTTGCTCACGCAGGGTCTCTCCCAGCTCGGGTGCAGGAACCGCAACTGGCGCCGGCGCGCAAGACGTTGCCGGTCGCCGCCGCCCTCCAGCATTGAGCCCGTGTCGTAGCAGCCGGGGTTTTCAGCCTCCAACGTAATCGCATCGGGTTGCCGGGCAATCCGGGGCCGGGAGGCAGGAACTGGCTTCGAATTGTGCAGATGCACTCGGCAGTGCACCGTTCGGGTTGGAAGATTACGAAAACTTAGCTGGCGGGAGCGGCGCCGGCTGCTATCGTCCGATGGACCGGAGGAGTTGATGATGGACAGCGTTGCGAAGCGTCGGACGGTGCTCCTGGGGACGGCTGCGGCGGCCGTTGCTGCCGGCCGCGCCCATGCCCAGGCTGGAGTTGGGGCTGGGGCGCGGACGCCGTTCGATGTGGCGGCCGTCACCCTGCCCATCGTCGGTTCCGACATGCGTTTCCCGGTGCGCCGCATCTACTGCATCGGGCGCAACTATGCCGCCCATGCGCGTGAGATGGGGTCGGACCCCAATCGCGAACCGCCGTTCTTCTTCCAGAAGCCGACCGATGCGGTGCAGTTGGCGCCGCCTGGCACCACCATCGACCACCCCTATCCGCCGCTGACCAAGAACTACCACCACGAAATCGAGTTGGTGGCCGCGCTGGGCGGCGGCGGGCGGGACGTGCCGATGGATCGCGCGCTCGAGCTTGTTTACGGCTACGCGATCGGCCTCGACATGACCCGGCGGGACCTGCAGCGGGGCATGGGCGACCAGAAGAAGCCGTGGGAGATCGGCAAGAGCTTCGACCGCTCGGCGCCGATCAGCCCCATCCACCCGGTGGCGCTGCTGGGCCATCCGGCGGAGGGCGCGATCTGGCTGAAGGTCAACGGCGCGACTCGGCAGGAGGCCAACCTGAAGGACATGATCTGGTCGGTGGCCGAGCAGATCAGCCAGCTTTCCGCCGCGTTCGAGCTGAAGCCAGGCGACCTGATCTACTCCGGGACGCCGGAGAACGTGGGCCCCGTGGTCGCCGGCGACGTCATGACCGGGCACATCGACGGACTGCCGGAGTTGCGGGTGCGGGTGGTTTAGCCGAACCGTCCGGCGTCGACGGACACGCCGTGCCCGAGCGGCCCGTGCCCGGCCCCGAGGCCCGGCGCGTGCCGGATGGCGTGCTGGACATAGGCCCGGGCGCGCCGAACGGCGGCAATCAGCGGCATGCCCGCCGCCAAGCCGGCCGCGACCGCGCTGGCCAAGGTGCAGCCGGTGCCATGGGTGTTGCGCGTGTTCAGGCGTTCCATTTCGAGCACGAGCACCCCGCCCGCATAGGCCAGCACGTCTCGCACCACGGGCCCCGCGCCGTGGCCGCCCTTCAGCAGCACGGCCTGGGCGCCCGTCTGCAGCAAGGCTTCGGCCGCGGCCAAGGCCGCTTCATGATCGGGGATGGCGTGGCCCAGCAAGGCTTCGGCTTCGGGGATGTTGGGCGTGAGCAGCGCCGCGATGGGCAGCAGACGCTCTCGCATCGCCGCCACGGCATCCCCGGCCAGCAGCGTGAAGCCGCCCTTCGCCACCATCACGGGATCGACGACCAGGGGCACGCCGGGCGCGAGCCGGAGCAATTCGTCCGCGACCGCTTCGACGGTTTCGGCGTCGCCCAGCATGCCGGTCTTGACGGCGTCGGCGCCCAGGTCGGCCAACACCACCTGCATCTGTCGGCGGATGAACGCGGTTGGCACCGGCATGACGCCATACACGCCGCAGGTGTTCTGCGCCGTGAGGGCGGTGATGGCGGTGGCGGCGTATCCACCCATCGCCATCACGGCTTTGATGTCGGCCTGGATGCCGGCGCCGCCCCCGGAATCCGATCCCGCGATGACCAGGACGCGGCCCTTCATCGGCGGCGGATCACGCCGCTTCGGCCGCCGAGCTGATCGTGTCGCAAAGCCCGGCGACGATCTGCACCACCGCGGTCTCGTCCTCGCCCTCGGCCATCACCCGCACCAGCGGCTCCGTGCCGCTCAGGCGGAGCAGCACGCGGCCCTTGCTGCCCAGAAGCGCCTCGGCATCGGCCACCGCGGCCATCACGACCGGGTTCTTCAACGGCGACACGCCGGCGAAGCGCACGTTGCGCAGCAGTTGCGGCAGGCGATCGAACATCTTGCACACCTCGCTTGCGGGCCGGCCTGATTCCACCAGCACCGCCAGGACTTGCAGGGCGGCGACGAGTCCGTCTCCCGTGGTCGCGTAATCCGACAGGATCACGTGCCCGGATTGCTCGCCTCCGACGTTCAGCCCCGTCGCCCGCATCTGCTCGACCACGTAGCGGTCGCCGACGCGGGTGCGATGCAAGGCGAGCCCGTCCGCCTCGAGGAAGCGTTCCAGGCCGAGGTTCGACATGACGGTCGCGACCACGCCATCGCCTTTCAGCCGCCCCGACTGCTTCCAGGAACGGGCGATCAACGCCAGGATTTGGTCTCCATCCACCAACTCGCCGCGTTCATCGACCAGCAACAGCCGGTCCGCGTCGCCGTCCAAGGCGATCCCGAGATCGGCCTCGTGCTCCACGACTTGCGCGCGCAGGAACTCCGGCACCGTCGAGCCGCAATCACGGTTGATGTTGAACCCGTCCGGCTCCACGCCGACGGCGACGATGGTTGCCCCTAGTTCCCACAGCACCGTCGGCGCCACCCGATATGCGGCCCCGTTGGCGCAATCCACGACGATCTTGAGGCCGTCCAAGGTCAGGCCACGCGGAAACGTCGCCTTTGCAGCCTCGATGTAACGCCCGCCGGCGTCCTCCAGCCGGGCCGCCCGGCCGAGCTGCCGCGGGCCGGCCAGGCGCCCCGACCGATCGGCGGCCATCAGTTCCTCGATTTCGCTCTCGGTCTGGTCCGACAGCTTGAAGCCGTCGGGGCCGAACAGCTTGATGCCGTTATCCTCGAATTGGTTGTGGGAGGCGGAAATCATGACGCCCAGATCTGCCCGCAAGCTTCGGGTCAGCATGGCGATGGCCGGCGTCGGCAGCGGGCCGACCAAGGTCACGTCCATGCCGGCGGCGATGAAACCGGCGACCAGCGCGGGCTCGATCATGTATCCGGACAGGCGCGTGTCCTTGCCGATCACCACGCGATGCCGATGGTGGCCGCGCACGAACATCAGCCCGGCTGCCTGCCCCAAATGCAGCGCCGTCTCTGCCGTCATTGGGTCCACGTTTGCGGTTCCGCGGATCCCGTCCGTGCCGAACAGGCGTCTGCTGGTCATCTGAACTCCTCTGCTTCGGTCAAGCCACATGATCCACCAGAGCGTGCCACACCCGAACGGCTTGCGCCGTTTGCGCCACGTCATGCACCCGCAAAATCGACGCGCCTTGCGATAACGCGATCAGGCCGGCGGCGATCGAGGCTGGGCCCCTCGCCTTCGGGTCGGTAACTCCAGCCAGCTTCCCCACGAACTCCTTGCGCGACAATCCGGCGATTATAGGGCAGCCAAGGTTAAGGAGCGATGAAAGGTGCCGAAGCAGTTCCTGGCTATGCCTGGCCAGCTTGGCGAAACCGAACCCGGGATCGACGGCGATTTGCGCGCGCGCGACCCCCGCCGCCTCGGCCGCGGCGATGCGCAGCGCGAGTTCTTGGACGACCTCGGCTGCGACGTCGCGGTAGACCGCCAGGCTTTGCATGGTGGTGGGGTCGCCCCGCATGTGCATCAGGATCACGGGGCATCCACGTGCGGCGACGAGGGCGGCGGCGGCGGGGTCGTGCCCTAGGGCCGATACGTCGTTGACGATGGTGGCCCCGGCGTCGAGCGCGCGGGCCATGGTGTCGGCGTTGCGGGTGTCGATCGAGAGCGGCACCCCTGCGCCGGCCAGGGCGGCGATGACGGGCAGGACCCGCCGTTGCTCCTCCGCCAGCGGGACCGGCGCGGCGCCGGGCCGGGTGGACTCGCCTCCGATGTCGAGGACCGCCGCGCCGTCCCGGATCATCTGGCGGCCGCGCTCGATGGCAGTCCGTGGGTCGAGCAGGTGGTTGCCGTCGCTGAAGCTGTCGGGCGTCACGTTGAGGATGCCCATGACGTGCGGCTGGGGCGGCAGGCCAGCCCAAGGCCGGTGCACAGGCCTCACCGGCCCCTCTCCCCGTGCTGGGAAGAGGAGCACCGGGCGGCGCTAACCCGGCTGGGGCGCGGGGCCGAGGCCGCCCGTGGGCGGCGCGGCAGGGCGGCCGGCGGTCGGGACCGAGGCACGGCGCGACTCGGCGGCCGGCTCGTCGACCACCTTGCGGATCACGGGATCGCCGCGCAGCACCGTCCGGATGTCGTCGCCGGACAGCGTTTCGTATTCGAGCAGTCCACGCGCCAGGCGATGCAGTTCCTCCAGCCGTTCCGTCAGGAGTGTTTTGGCCGAGCTATAGGCGTTGTCGATGATTGACTTGATCTCGGCGTCGATCTCGCGTGCGGTGACTTCCGACACGTTCTTATTTTGCGTGACCGAGTGGCCGAGAAACACCTCTTGACTGTTGTCGCCATAGGCGATCATGCCGAGCTTATCGCTCATGCCCCATTCGGTGACCATCACCCTGGCGATGTTGGTCGCTGCCTTGATGTCGCCGGCCGCGCCGTTGCTCACCTTGTCCGGGCCGAACACCAACTCCTCGGCGACGCGACCGCCCATGGCCATTTTCATGCGGGCCAGCAGCCGCCCCTTGCTTTCGCTCAGGCGGTCGCCTTCCGGCAGGCTCATCACCAGGCCCAGGGCCCGGCCGCGCGGGATGATGGTGGCCTTGTGCACCGGGTCGCAATCCGGGTCGTTGATGGCGCAGAGGGCGTGGCCGGCCTCATGGTAGGCCGTCATCCGCTTCTCGGCCTCGGACATGACGAGCGACCGCCGCTCGGCGCCCATCATCACCTTGTCCTTGGCGTGTTCGAACTCCGCCATGGCGACCACGCGCTTGCCCAGGCGGGCGGCGAGCAGCGCGGCTTCGTTGACCAGGTTGGCCAGGTCGGCGCCCGAGAAGCCGGGCGTGCCGCGGGCGATCACCTTCGGGTCCACGTCGCTGGCCAGCGGCACCTTGCGCATATGGACGCGGAGGATCTTCTCCCGCCCGTTCACGTCGGGGTTCGGCACCACCACCTGGCGGTCGAAACGGCCGGGTCGCAGCAGTGCTGGGTCCAGCACGTCGGGCCGGTTGGTGGCGGCGATCAGGATGACGCCTTCGTTGCTCTCGAAGCCGTCCATCTCGACCAGCATCTGGTTCAGCGTCTGCTCGCGCTCGTCGTTGCCGCCGCCCAGGCCGGCGCCGCGGTGGCGGCCGACGGCGTCGATCTCGTCGATGAAGATGATGCAGGGCGCGTTCTTCTTGCCCTGCTCGAACATGTCGCGCACCCGGCTGGCGCCGACGCCCACGAACATCTCCACGAAGTCGGAGCCCGAGATGGTGAAGAACGGCACGTTGGCTTCGCCGGCGATGGCGCGGGCCAGCAAGGTCTTGCCGGTGCCGGGCGGGCCCACGAGCAGCACGCCCTTGGGGATTTTGCCGCCGAGGCGCTGGAACTTCTGCGGGTCCTTGAGGAACTCCACGATCTCCTGCAGCTCGGCCTTGGCTTCGTCAATGCCGGCCACGTCCTCGAAGGTCACGCGGCCCTGTTTTTCCGTCAGCATTCGGGCGCGGGACTTGCCGAATCCCATGGCCCGGCCGCCGCCCGACTGCATCTGGCGCATGAAGAACACCCAGACGCCGATCAGCAGCAGCATGGGGAACCAGCTCAGCAGATAGTGAAGCAGCGGGTTGTCGCTTTCCTCCGGCTTGGCGATGACGCGCACGCCCTTGTCGGTGAGGCGGCCGACGAGCGCGGGGTCTTCCGGGGTGTAGGTCTGGAAGCTGCGTCCGTCGGTCAGTTGGCCCGAGACGGTGCGGCCCTGGATGACGACGTCGCGCACGCGGCCGCCGTTCACTTCCGAGATGAAGTCCGAATACGCCACCTGCGTGGCCGAGCGCGTGGCGCCGCCGGGCTGGAACAGGTTGAACAGGACCACGAGCAACAGGGCGATGATCACCCAAAGCGCGAGGTTGCGGCCGAAATTGCTCATCATGTGATCCCAGCGATCCCAGTCTGCTGCCGGCGCCGTCTGAGGCCAGCGGTGTTTTCAACCCACGACATGGGGTGTCCATTCCCCATGTGCAGCCCCTGCGGGCATGCCGGGGCGTTTTCTACGCCGGCACGAAGGGCGCGCCTGAAGCGGGGCGGGGCGGATCGAACCAGATCGGCACGCTACGGCACGTTGCTGCGTCAGGGTAGGCCAAATGCGGCACAAGGTGCAATCGGCCGGCTCGCCGGATGGCCGGCAGCCCGCGGAGCACGGCGGCCGGCAGGCGGGACTGGCGGCGGAACCGGGCGGCGTCCTCGCCCAGGGCGCCCAGCGTGGCTTCTGGGCCGCAATCCGCAGCGAGGGTGAACCGGCCGTCCCAGCGCGCGCCGGCGATGGCGGGCACCGGGGGGCCTACCGCGCCCGGCTCGCGCGCCAGCACCCATCCCGGGCCGAGCCGGCCGGCCGGCCGGATGACGACGCCGTGCAGGGTGCGGGGCTGCAGGCCGCGGGCAAGCGCCGTGCGAGGCGGAGGATAGGGCTGGCCCGACAGGGTCCAGATCAGGCTGGACAAGGCGTCGGGCCCAAGCGTGCCGGGCACATGGGCGTAGCCTTCGGGGTGGATCCCGGCCTGCGCGAGTTCGCTTGCCATGGCCTGCTCGGCGCTGCGCCGGGCTGGGCCGTGCAGGGAGGCCGTGCCGAGCGCGGCCAGCGCGTCCGACGCGTCCATGGAGGACCGCAGCCGGGCGCGGAGGGTGCGGGGGTCCTGGTTGGTGGGGTCCTCGACCCAGCCGAGCCCGGCCGCCCGCAAGGTCGCGCGCAGCCGGGCGGGGGGAATGTGCAGCAGCGGGCGGAGCAGGCGGGCTACCGGGCGGTGCACGATGGCCGCCATGCCCGACAGGCCCTGTGGTCCGCTACCGGCGCCGCGCCGCATTTGAACCGTTTCGGCTTGGTCCAGGGCGTGGTGCGCGACCAGCAGGTCGGCGCATCCCGCCTCCTGGCATGCGGCCAGCAACAGGGCGTACCGGGCCTCGCGGGCGCGCCGGGCGATGCCGGGCCCCGGGCTGAGGGCGGCGCGGACCACGCGTGTGGCGATGCCGCGGGCCGCGAGCCGCCTGGCCGCCAGCGCCGCCTCCCCGTCCGACCCGGCGCGCAGGCCATGATCGACGATGCACGCCAGCGGCGCGCCCCAACGGGACAGCAACAACGCGAGCGCCATGCTGTCGGCGCCGCCGGAGACGCCGACCACCACGCGCCGGCTGGCGGTGAACGGCTGCAACGGCACCATCAAGGCCGCGAACTCCTCGACGCCGACCGCCTCCGCCGTACGGGGTTCGGCGCTCAGCGGCAGCCGTTGCGGGCGCGGAGGGCGACCGCGCCGTCCCGCACGTCCGCGCGCACGGAGGGGAACTCCGCCCGCAGCTTCTCGAGCGTGGCGCAGGCGGCCGGGCGCTCGTTCAGGCCGGAGAGGGCGTTCGCCAGCCCGAGCAGGGCGTCTGGCGCGCGCGATCCGGTGCGGGACCGGTTATAGGCGTCGTCATAGGCCACCGCGGCGCCTTGGTAGTTGCGCTGGCCGAACAGGGATTGCGCGAGCAGGAAGTTGGCGTCGGCGGCGCGGGGGGAGCCCCGTCCGCCCGCCAGCACTTCGCGGGCGGCGGCTTCGGCCGCGGGGTAATCGCGCCGGGCCAGGGCGGCGTTGCCTTCCTGCATGGCCAATTCCGGCGGGCGGCGGCCCGTGGACCCCGGCCCCGGCGCGGGCCCCGAGATTCCTGGGGGCGGGGCGAGGGAGCCGGGCTGCGAACCCGGCCCGGCGTTCTGCAGCCGGAAGTTCATGTCGCCGATCTGCTTGGCCAGGTCGTCCTGCGCGCGGCGGCTGGCGTTGGCCTGCTCGTCCACCTGGCCGCGCAGGCGCCGCACCTCCTCCTCGAGGGTGGCGACCCGGTCGAGCAACTGCGCCGCCAGTTCGCCGCCGCCGCCCTGGGCTCCGCGGTAGGGCGGAGGCGGCGCGCCGCGCTGCGATTGCAGCGTCTGCATGTCGCGCCGCAGTTCCAGGATTTGGTTCTGCAGCATGATGCCCTCGCGGCTGTCCATCTGCGCGCGGGCCGGCAGGGCCAGGGCGCAGAGCACCGCGGCGGCGGGCAAGGCGCGTCTGAGCAGGACGAGAAGGGGCGCGGGCATTAGCGGACCGAGGTGATCGCGTTCCGGTTTTGCGCGTAGGCCTGCTCGTCCGAGCCGAGCGCGGTCGGGCGCTCCTTGCCGTAGCTGGTCGCGGAGATGCGGGCCGAGGAGACGCCGCGGGCCACCAGGTAGTCACGCGCTGCGTTGGCCCGGCGCTGGCCCAGGGCCAGGTTGTATTCCGTGGTGCCGCGCTCGTCGCAGTTGCCGGCCATTTGGATGCTGACCTGCGGGTAGCGCGCCAGCCATGCCGACTGCCGATCGAGCGTCGAGCGGGCGTCGCCGGTCAGGCTCGACTGGTCCAGGCCGTAGAACACGCGGTCGCCCACGTTGGCGACCAGGTCTTCCTGGCTACCGGGGATGGCGCCGCCGTTGGTGGCCTGGGCGCCCGAGCCGGTCGCGGCGCCGGCGGTCTCGGTTTTGTCGGAGCACGCGCCCAGGAGCGCGAGCGCGGCCATGAGGCCGACGATTTTGAGGTTCATGGCGATTTGTCCTTGATTTGGGCTGCGCGATACGCCGCGGGCGGCGATGGGTCAAGCAAGGGGAGTTTGGGGGCTAGGCGAGCAGCGGCGACCAGGCCGGGTCGGACGCATCGGTGGGGGTGGCCACGGTGCGCTCGTTGAAGCCGGTGATGTCGATCGACACCAGGCGCGAGGAGTAGCCGCCGCCGGTGCGGTCGCGGGCCGGGCTTTCCCGGTAGAACATCAGCACGCGGCCGTTCGGCGCGAAGGTGGGCCCTTCGACCGAGAAGCTTTCGGTGAGGATGCGCTCCCCCTGCCCGTCCGGCCGCATGACGCCGATGGCGAAGGTGCCGCCGGTGAGCCGGGTGAAGGCGATGAGGTCGCCGCGGGGCGACCACACGGGGGTGGCGTAGCGGCCCTTGCCGTAGCTGATTCGTCGCGGGTTGCCGCCGCCGGCGTCCATCACATAGAGCTGCTGGTCGCCGCCGCGGTCCGAGTTGAAGACGATCTGCCCGCCGTCCGGGCTGTAGCAGGGGCTGGTGTCGATGGCGCCCGAGTTGGTCAGTTGCCGGCCGCGGCCGCCGCCCAGCCCCGCCGTGACGATGTCCGACCCGGCGCCGCGGGCCACCGACATGATGATGCTGTTGCCGTCGGGCGCGAAGCGGGGGGCGAAGGTCATGCCCTCGTAGTCGCCCAGGATGCGCTGCGCGCCGGAGCCGAGGTCGAAGGTGTACACGCGGGGTTTGTTGTTGTTGTAGGACATGAAGACGATCTGGTCGCGCGTCGGGTGGAAGCGGGGCGTGAGCGCCAGCCAGGAGCCGTCGGTGAGGAAGCGGTTGGCCTCGCCGTCCTGGTCCATGATGGCCAGGCGCTTGACCCGGCGGTCGCGCGGGCCGGTGCCGGCGACGTAGACGATGCGGGTATCGAAGTAGCCCTTCTCGCCGAGCAGCCGCTCGTAGATGACGTCGCTGATGATGTGGGCGATGCGGCGCCAATTGGCCGAGGTGGTGGTGTAGGCGGTGCCCTGGATTTGCTGGCCGGGCAGCACGTCCCAGAGGCGGAACTCGACGCGGACGTTGCTGCCGCCGCCCTCGACGCGGCCGGTGACGAGGGCTTGCGCGCCGATCGCCTTCCAGTTTTGGAAGTTGGGCGTGTCGCCGGCGTCGGATTGGCCAATCTGCGCCGCTTGGGCGATGGGGCGGAACAGGCCGCAGCGCCCGAGGTTGTTGGAAATGACGCCTGCGATCTCGGCGCCGAGCCCGGTGCCGGCGAAGTTGGGGATGGCGATGGGGATCGGCGCGGTGCGGGCGCGATCGACGGTGATGCGGTCGTCTCCGCCTTGGGCGCGGGCCAGCAACGGGAAGGCGGTGACGCCGGCGGCGGCGAGCATGGAGCGGCGGCCGATCAGGTTGGTGAACTGGTTCATGGCAAGGTCTTTCCCTAGGGACGGAACGTGATCTCGAAGGTGCGGTTCTGGCCCTTCATGGAGCCGGGCAGCGGGAGTTGCGCGCATTGCGGGTCGAGCGCCGCGCGGCGTGCCCGCTCGGCGAAGGCGCGGGCCACGCCGCCGCCGGTGCGGGACGCGTCGGAGGCGGCGATGTCGGCGACGCGGATCGTGCCGGTGGTGTCGGTGGTCACGACCAGCCGCACCGTCTGCTTGTCGAAGTCGAGCGCGCCGCGGTCGCCGGTCCAGCATTCGCGCAGGCGGTCGCCGATGGCGCCGCGCACGCTGGCGCTCAGCAGGGCGTTGTCCACGCCGGTCGGGCTGCCGCCGCCGGGGGCGCCGCCGCGGGGCGGGTTGTAGGCGGCGCGGGGCGCCTCGCGCTGCGGCTGCTGGGCGCGGAGGCGTTCGAGGGTGTTTTCGAGCGCGCGGCTTTCCGGCGCCGGGTTGCGGGTGGGGTTGGGCTGGCTGGTGGTGCTGTTGCTCTGCGGCGCAGGCGTGGGTGACGGTGGCGCCGGCCTTGGCGCCGGCGGCGCGGGCGGGGCGGGCAGCGGCGGGGCCGGTTGCGGCGGCGCGGGGCGCGGCGGGGGCGGCAGCGGCGGCGGGTGCGGCGCGGGCGGGGTGGGCCGCGGCGCCGGGACCGGCGTTGGCGCGGGCGCGGTCGTCACTGGCGCGGGCGGCGCCACGGGCGTTGCAGGCGGCGGCGGCACAAGCGGGGCCGGGGCGGGCGGCGCCGGGGGAGCGGGCGGCGGCGGCGGCGGCGGCGGTGGTGGGGGTGGCGGCGGCACCGGGGGCGCGGGTTTCGGCGGCTCCGGGGAGGGCTGGTCCGGCGTCGGCACCGGCGCGGGCGCCGGGGCCGGCGTGGGCCCGGGTGTCTGCGCCCGCTGCACGGGCGCCGGGGCGGCCTCGAAGGCCATGGTGATGGCGTTCTCGTCGGCAGCGGGCTCCGGCACATGAGCCGGGAGCGCCAGGATCAAGGCCAGCAGGAGCGCGATGTGGAAGGCGGCGGAAACGGCGCCGCCACGGCGAAGCGCTGGTGTCATGGCGCAGTTGTCATGGCGCAGTTGTCATGGGCGCGGTCGGCAGCTCGTGGCCTAGCCGCGCCCCTGGCGCCGCTGCGCCGCGGGAGCGGAGGCGGCCGGGGCGGGAGCAGCGGGCGTGCGGGCCGCCGGCGCCGGGGCGCCTGCCTGCTCGGCGAGCAGGGCCACCTTGGTGAAGCCGCCCTGGGTGATGGTTGCCATCACCTCCATGATGCGGCCGTAGGTCAGGCCCTTGTCGCCGCGCACGAAGATGCGGCGGTCCAGCTTACCCTCCGCGATGGCGCCCAGCTTGCCCGCGAGATCCGGCAGCAGCAGCTCCGTTTCCTGCAGGTAGATCTTGCCCTCGGCGTTCACCGAGACGGTCAGCGGCTCGCTATCCTGGCTCAGCGGCGCGGCGCTGGCCTTGGGCAGGTCCACGTTCACGCCCGAGGTCATCAGCGGGGCGGCCACCATGAACACGATCAGCAGCACCAGCATGACGTCGACCAGCGGCGTCACGTTGATCTCGGCGAGCGGCCGGTAGCGGTTGCGGCCCCTGCCCTGCATCGGCGCGGCCATGGCTAGACCCTCTCCTCGGATTGCCGGGACAGGATTGCGCCGAATTCGCTGCCGAACCCTTCGAGCCGGCCGGCGAAGCGGGCGAGGTCGGAGCTGATCTTGTTGTAGGCCAGCACCGCCGGGATGGCGGCGACCAGGCCGATGGCGGTGGCGAACAAGGCTTCCGCGATGCCTGGCGCGACGACCGACAGGTTGGTGTTGCGGCTGGTGGCGATGGCCGAGAAGCTGCGCATGATGCCCCAGACCGTGCCGAACAGGCCGATGAACGGCGCGGTGGAGCCCACCGAGGCCAGGAACACCATCCAGCGCTCCATGCGGTCCATCTCGCGTTGCACGGTGACGGCGATGGCGCGGTCCACCCGGTCTCGCACGCTGCCGCGGCTCATGTCGGCGCCGACCACCTGGGCGCTGCGCTTCCATTCGCCCATCGCGGCGCCGAACACGGCGGCCAGCGGATGCTGGGGCTTCACGCCCTCCCGGTCGTAGAGTTCGTCGAGGCTGCCGCCGGACCAGAAGCGGTCCTCGAACTGCGCCGCCGCCCGGTTGGCCCGGCGCAGCGCCGTCAGCTTCTCGAACACGATCGCCCAGACCCAGACGCTGGCCGCGAGCAGCAGCAGCATGACGGTCTTGACCACAAGGTCGGCCTGCAGGAACAGCCCGAGCATCGAGAGGTCGCCGCCTGTCGCCGCCAGGTTTGCCGCATCAACTGGAACCAACTCGCACCCCCACACTAGCCGCCCAGCGCATCACGCCAGCGGGCCGGAATCCTTGCCGGGCGTCCGTCGCCCTGCCGCACGCAAGCGAGCGTCACCAGCAGCCGCCCGGTCGCCTCTTCCCCAACCGCGAACCCTTGCCGGACTTCTACGGTCGCGGCTCCTAGCGCCCATGGGCCGGTTTGCACAATCAATTCCGCATCCAGCCGGACGGGGCGCAGATAATCCATTTCGAGACGATGCACCACAAAGATAAGGCCAAATTGCGTGACAAGTTCGACATGAGGGACGCCGGCCTCACGCAAGGCTTCAGTGCGCGCCCGCTCGGCGAAGGCCAAGTAACGAGCGTGGTACACGATGCCGCCGGCGTCGGTGTCTTCGTAGTAAACCCGCAATTTCAGGCAGTAGATTCTCATTCCGCATCCGGCAGCAGATCGAGTTGCGGCTGCAAGCGCGGCGGCGCCAGGCCGATATGGCGCCATCCCGCCTCGCCCAGCATGCGGCCGCGGCTGGTGCGCAGGATCAGGCCCTCCTGGATCAGGTAGGGCTCGATCACGTCTTCCAGCGTGTCGCGGGCTTCGGCGAGGGCTGCGGCCAGCGTCTCCACGCCCACCGGGCCGCCCTGGTGGTGGTCGGCGATGCGGCGGAGGTACCGGCGGTCCATGCCGTCCAGGCCCAGCCGGTCCACTTCGAGCCGGGTCAGCGCCGCGTCGGCGATTTGGCGGTCCACCACGGCTTGGCCGTCCACGGCGGCGAAGTCCCGCACCCGGCGCAGCAGGCGGCCGGCGATGCGGGGCGTGCCGCGGGAGCGGCGGGCGATTTCGATGGCGCCGTCCCTGGTCAGGGAGAAGCCCAGCTTCTCCGCCCCGCGCGCCACGATCAGCTCCAGCTCCTCGGGGGTGTAGAACACGAGGCGCAGCGGGATGCCGAACCTGTCCCGCAGGGGCGTCGCCAGCAGCCCGGCGCGGGTGGTTGCGCCGACGAGGGTGAAGGCCGAGAGGTCGATGCGGACGCTGCGGGCGGCCGGGCCCTCGCCGATGATGAGGTCGAGCTGGAAATCCTCCATCGCGGGGTACAGCACCTCCTCGATGGCGGGCTGCAGGCGGTGGATCTCGTCGATGAACAGCACGTCGCGGGGTTGCAGGTTGGTCAGGATGGCCGCGAGGTCGCCGGCGCGCTGGATCACCGGGCCGGAGGTGGCACGGAAGCCCACGCCCAACTCGCGGGCGACGATCTGCGCCAAGGTGGTCTTGCCCAGGCCGGGGGGGCCGTGCAGCAGCACGTGGTCCAGCGCCTCGCCCCGGCCGCGGGCGGCCTGGATGAAGATTCCGAGGTTTTCGCGGCTGGCTTTCTGGCCGATGAACTCGGCAAGCGTCTGCGGGCGGAGGCTGGCCTCGCCGGCGTCGTCTTCTAACCTTCCGGATGAGATTGGCCTGTCATTCATTTGATTGCCAACTCTTTTAGGCTTTCGCGGATCACTTGATCAACCCCGGCGCCTTCGGGCAACCGGGCGATGATCGCCCTCACCACGGGGTAGGCCTCGCCACGCCGGTATCCCAGGTTGGCCAGGGCGGAGAGGGTATCGGCCTCGATTCCGCCGAGCGGCGCGGGGGCGGGCAGGCCGGGGCCGCTGGGCATGGCGCCGGCCTTGTCGCGCAGTTCGCTCAGCAGCCGGATGGCCAGCTTGGCGCCGACGCCGGCCGCCCGGGTCAGGCTTGCCCGGTCCCCGGCGGCGATGGCGTTGACGAGGTCGGCGGGCGAGAGGGCGGAGAGCAGGTTCAAGGCGACCTTGGCGCCGACGCCTTGGACGGTCAGCAACAGGCGGAACCAGTCGCGCTCCGAGGGCTCGGCGAAGCCGTAGAGGGTGATCGCGTCCTCGCGCACCTGGGTTTCCACCAGCACCCGTGCGATTGCGGGCGGCGGGGGGATGGCGGCCAGGGTGCGGGTGCTGGCCTGGACCAGGTAGCCCACGCCGTTCACGTCGATGACGCAGCGGTCGGCCTCGAGGGAGTCGAGCCGGCCGGTCAACAGCGCGATCACGCCATCACCGTGCCGGCGGCGACGCGCAGCCGGGTGGAGCGGTGGTGCGCGTGGCAGATGGCGACCGCGAGCGCGTCGGAGGCGTCGGCCCGGTGCAGCGTGGCGCCCGGCAGCAGGCGGCGCACCATCATGGCGACCTGCTCCTTGGCTGCCGCGCCGGTGCCGACGACGGCCCGCTTGACCTCCATCGCGCCGTATTCGGCCACCGTGATCCCCGCCATGGCCGGCGCCAGCAGGGCGACGCCCCGCGCGTAGCCCAGCTTGAGGGTGGCGGCGCCGTTGCGGTTCACGTAGGTTTCCTCGACCGCCGCCTCGTCTGGCCGGTGCAATTGGAACAGCAGGGTGAGCGCTTCGTGCAGCGCCTTGAGCCGGTGCGGCACGCTCTGCGTGTTGTCGGTGGCGATCACCCCGTCCGCCACGTGGCGCAGACGGTTGCCGTGCACGTCGATGACGCCCCAGCCGGTGAAGCGCAGCCCAGGGTCGATGCCCATCAGCCGGGCCATGCGGTTACGCCGACAGCCGTTGCAGGACGGCGTCCGGGATGTCGAAGTTGGCGTAGACGTTCTGCACGTCGTCATTGTCCTCGAGCGCATCGACCAGCTTGAGCAGCCCGGCCGCGCGCTCCTCGTCGAGCGTGACGGACGTGGAGGGGCGCCATTCCAGCCGGGCGGCAGCGGGCGGCCCGAACCGGGCTTCGAGGGCGTCCCGCACCGCGAAGAAGTCCTCGACCGCGCAGGTCACCTCGTGGCCGTCCCGGCTGCTGGCGGCGTCGTCCGCCCCGGCCTCGATCGCGGCTTCGAGCATCGCGTCGGCCGTCGCGGCCGGGGCGGGGTAGGCGATGGCGCCGATGCGCGCGAACATGAAGCTGACGGAATTGGTTTCGCCCAGGGCGCCGCCATGCTTGTTGAAGGCGGCCCGCACGTCGGAGGCGGTGCGGTTGCGGTTGTCGGTGAGGGCTTCCACGATCACGGCCACGCCGGCCGGGCCGTAGCCTTCATAGCGGACTTCGGCGTAGTCCTCGCCGCCGCCGGCGCTGGTGGCCTTCTTGACGGCGCGCTCGATGGTGTCGCGCGGCATGTTCGCCTCCCGCGCCGCGGCCATGGCGGCGCGGAGGCGCGGGTTGAAGGCCGGGTCCGGCAAACCTTGCCGGGCGGATACGGTGATTTCCCGGATCAGCTTGGCGAACTGCCGCGCGCGCTTGGCGTCCTGCGCGCCCTTGCGGTGCATGATGTTCTTGAACTGGCTATGGCCGGCCATCGCCGTCGATCTCGATTCTGTTGCGGGTCGCTGCTTCTAGCAGCCGCGGGGCTTGCCGCACCACTCCGGCCCGGCGCGGTCAGCCGATGGGGTGGGCCTGCGACAGCCGGCCGCCTTGGCGTAGGGGCTCCACGGTAAGGGCGAGCCCCGTCATGTCGTCGGTTACCACGAACAGGCCGCATAGGGTGGCCTCGCCATCGGCCGGGTGCAGGCGCTCGCCGGGCATCTTGTGCCAGAAGCGGGCGGCGGCGCCCTGCTTGGCCATGCCGATCACGCTGTCGTAGTCGCCGCACATGCCGGCGTCGGACTGGAAAGCGGTGCCGCCGGGCAGGATTTGGTGGTCGGCGGAGGGGCAGTGGGTGTGGGTGCCGACCACGAGGGAGACGGAACCGTCGAAGGAGTGGGCGTAGGCCATCTTTTCGCTGGTCGCCTCGGTGTGGAAGTCGGCCACGACGGCGGCCACGCTGGCGCCGAGCTTGTAGCGCGCCAGCAGCTCGGCGGTGCCGCGGAACGGGCAGTCCAGCGGGTCCATGAACAGCCGCCCCATGGCGTTCAGCACCAGCGCGCGGCGGCCATCGGCCAGCACGACCACGTACGATCCGGCGCCCGGCGTGCCCGGCGGGTAGTTCAGCGGCCGCACCACGCGCGGCTCCTGCGCGATGAAGGGGATCAGCTCCTTGCGGTCCCATGAATGGTTGCCGAGCGTGATCACGTCCGCGCCCGCCCGCAGGATGGCCTGGGCCATGTCGGGCGCGAGGCCGAAACCGTGGCTGGCGTTCTCGCCGTTGACGACGACCAGTTCGGCGCGCAGGCCGGCGCGCAGGCCTGGCAGGGCGGCGACCACCGCGTCCCGGCCGGAGCGGCCGACCACGTCGCCGAGGAAGAGGATGCGCATCGATCGGGGCCCGGCTTCGTTGGGGTCAGGCCGGCCTACGAAGTGCTGCCGACGAGGGCTTGGGCCTGGCGGATGAACGTGTCCTCGCGCGATTGCAGCGCTTCCAGGCCGCACAGGGCGTTGAAGTCGGGCGAGCTCATCAGCCGTTCCTGCACGGCGGCGATGGAGCCGTCCCGCCGCAGCGCCGCGAGCACGTCGTCGGCTGCCCGGATCGCCGCGCGCAGCGTCGCCACCGGGAAGATCACCGCCGCCGCCCCGGCTTGCCCGATCTCGGCCACGCTCAGCGGCACGGCGCTGCTGGCCTGGGACACGTTGGCGAGCTGCGGGCAGGCGACTTCGCGGCAGACCCGCGCGAGCGACTGCGCGGTGTCCGCGCCCTGCACGAAGGTCATGTCCACCCCGGCTTCCAGGAAGCGCTGGGCGCGCTCGATCGCGGCGTCCTCGCCTTCCAGGCCCAGCACGTCGGTACGGGCGCAGATGATGAAGTCCGGGTCCTGCCGGGCGTCGAGGGCCGCCTTCAGCTTCGCGACCATGTCCGCCATCGGCACCACCGCCTTGCCGGCGAAGTAGCCGCAGCGCTTCGGGAACACCTGGTCCTCGATGAACAGGCCCGCCGCGCCGCCCCGCTCGAAGGCGCGCACCATGTGCTGCACGTTGTGGACTCCGCCGAAGCCGGTATCGGCGTCGACGAGGACCGGGATGTCGATCGCCCGCGCCAGCCGGGCGTAGTGGTCGGCGTAGTCGCGCATGCTGAGCTGGCCGGAATCCGCTTCGCCCAGCAGGCTGGAGGTGGCCGCGGAGCCGCCGCCGAACGCGGCCTCGAAGCCATGCGCCTGGACCAGGCGGGCCGAGAGCGCGTCGTAGGCGCCGGGCATGACCAGGATGTCCGGACGGGCGATCAGGTTCTTCAGGCGCTTGCCTGGGCTCATGGCGACAGCTTCCTTAAACTTTGGGCTCAGCGTGAGGCCGGCCGTTCCTGCATCGACTGCAACCAGGGGTGGGCGCCGCGCTCGCGCAGCTCGAACGCCTGGATCGCTTCGGTGTATTTCAGCGACATGCCGATGTCGTCCAGCCCCTCCAGCAACGCGGTGCGCTCCGCTGCGGCGATGTCGAAGGCGAGGGCGAAGCCGTTCGGTCCGGTGATCCGTTGCGCGGCCAGGTCGATGGTCAGGGCGCCGCGGGACTGGGCCTCCCGCACGGCTTGCAGCGCCGCTTCGGGCAGCGGCAAGGCGAGGATGCCGTTCTTGAGGCAGTTCTCGCGGAACACCTCGGCGAAGCTGGCGGCCAGCAGCACCCGGATGCCGTAGGCGGCGACGGCCCACACGGCGTGCTCCCGCGTGCTGCCGCAGCCGAAGTTGCGGCCGGCCATCAGGATGGGAGCGCCTTGCAGTTCCGGCCGGTTCAGCACGAAGGCCGGGTCGCGCCGCCACAGCCCGAAGAATCCGGCCGCGAAATCCGGGCTGATGCCGCGCATCCAGGCCCCGGGCAGGATTTGATCGCTGTCCACGTCGTCCCGGTCCAGCAGGGCGACCCGGCCGGTGACGGCCTGGAACGGGCGCATCAGGCGGGAACCAGCGTGCGCGGATCGGTGAAGCGCCCGGTCACGGCCGCTGCCGCCGCGGTCTCCGGGCTCGCCAGATGGGTCCGCACCCCGGCGCCTTGCCGGCCGGCGAAGTTTCGGTTGGTGGTGGACACGACGCGCTCGCCGGGCTTGCCGTCCTCGCCGTTCAGCCCGGCGCACATCGAACACCCGGATTCCCGCCACTCGAAGCCGGCCTGGAGGAAGATGTCCGCCAGGCCCTCCGCCTCCGCCGCGCGCTTGACCGCGCTCGAGCCGGGCACCACCGCGGCGCGCACGCCGTGGGCGACGTGCCGCCCCGCCACCAGCCGTGCCGCGGCGCGCAGATCGGACAGGCGGCCGTTGGTGCAGGAGCCGATGAACACCCGGTCGATCGTGACGTCCGCCAGAGAGGTCCCTGGCGGCAGCCCCATGTAGTCGGCCGCCCGTTCCATGGCCGCCCGTTCCATGGCGCCCCGCGGGCCGGCTTCCGCCGGCATCTCCGGCACGCGGCCGCCCACCGCGGTCACGTGGCTGGGGTCGGTGCCCCAGGTGACCTGCGGCTCCAGTTCGCTGCACGGCACGACGACGTCGATGTCGAACAGCGCGCCGGGGTCGGTGCGCAGGCCGCGCCAGCTCTGGACCGCGGCATCCCAGGCGGACCCGGTGGGCGCGTAGCGGCGGGCTTCGAGCCAGGCGGCGACGCTTTCGTCCGGCGCGATGACCGCGGTGCGGCCGCCGAGTTCGGTCGTCATGTTGCACAGGGTCATGCGCGCCTCGACCGGCATGGCGGCGACGACCGCGCCGGCGTATTCCACCGCCTGGCCGCGCGCCGCGTCGGAGCCCAGCCTGCCGATCAGGAACAGGATCACGTCCTTGGCCGTGACCCCGGGGCGAAGCGCGCCGTCGAGCGTGACGCGCATCTGCTTGGGCTTCTTGATCGCCAGGGTCTGCGTCGCGAGCACATGGCTGACTTCGGTGGTTCCGGTCGCGAACCCCACGGTCCCCAGCGCGCCGACGGTGCAGACGTGGCTGTCGGGGCAGGCCAGGGTTGCGCCGGGCAGGGCGATGCCGAGTTCGGGCGCGACGACGTGGACGATGCCTTGCGCCGGGTCGTCGAGGCCGAAGAGGCGGATGCCGTGGCGCTTGGTGCCGGCCTCGATCTGCTCGATGAACGGCAGGGCGGCCGGGTTGGTGCTCCGGTCCCGGCCGGCGGCGGTGGAGACCATGTGGTCGACGACGGCGACGGTGAGGTCGGGCCGCCGCACGGTGCGGCCGGTGGCTTCGAGATGCCGGAACGCGTGCGGCGCGTGCAGGTCGTGGATGACGTGCCGATCGACATAGACCAGGGCGCGCCCGTCGGCGCGGCGCGCAACCAGGTGGCTGTCCCAGACCTTCTCGAACATGGTGCGCGGCATGGGTGGTCCCCGGTTTTCGTAGGGAAATGCTCGCCATCATGCGGCTGGCGCGTCAGCTTGGCAAACCGCAGGGGGGCGCGGACAATCCTGCGTGGCCCGGGGAAGCCCGGCGGTTGCTTCTGGCGCATCGAAATTAGCATTTTTTTGTGAATTTAAAGTTCGTTGCGCGAGAGGAAGGTGCTACCTGGGCGTGAATTGAAACACAGCTCATCCTGCAACGAATGCGGACAGGGCGCCTTGCTGGAGCGATCGATGCCCAACCTGGACTTCTCGCTGGATCTCACTCGTGGACAGACCTCGGCCGTCGCGGCGAATGCGGCGCAGGTGAGCACCGGGTCGGACGGGCTGCGCATCGTATCCGGGCTGAAGCCTGCGACCGGGTTCGGCTATTCCGCCTTCGCCAACGACGCCTATACCAACGGCATCATCAAGGCGATCGAGGGTTACGCCCCGCAGACGATGACCACCGCGCAATTCGCCCCGATCCACCTGGTTGCGGGCGAGAAGCTGGTGTTGGACTACGACTACCTTCCGGGCGACCGCGCCCATAACGACTTCGCCTTCGCCCTGCTCGCCAATTCGGCCGGCTTCATCACGCCCTTGCTGCTGGGGGATGTGAACGAGTGGATCGGCAACGGGCACCGGACCCATCACGCGGGCTACAGCTTCAACATCAACACGACTGGCGACTACAAGCTGCTGCTTGCCTCGGCCGACGCCGGCGACACGAAAGCGCCGTCCGCCCTGGTCGTGCACAGCATAAAAATTCAGGTGCCGGCCGGGCAGTACAAGCTGCTGCCGACCGGGGTGAAGCTGAACGACAGTTCGCTGTTGCGTCCCGATGGGGCGCTCGCGCTGCTGAACGGGACGATGTACTCGAACCTGCTCAGCGCGGGGTCGGCCAGCGCCGTCGCGAGCCTTGCCTACGCCATCGTCAACAAGCCCGGCCTGATCTCCCAGGATGGCGGCGGGCTGATCAGCCAGGACGGCGGCGGCTTCCGGCTGGCCGATGGCTCCAAGCTCATCAGCCAGGATGGCGGCGGCTTGATCAGCCAGGATGGCGGCGGCCTGATCAGCCAGGATGGCGGGGGGCTGGTGGCGAGCGGGGGCGGCAACCTCGTGTTCGGCCAGGCGGACCTGGCCGCCCTCGCCAAGCAGGGCGCCGACTTCAACCTGCGGCAGGGTTCGTCCCTCATCAGCCAGGACGGCGGGGGGTTCGCCACCCGGCAGTTCCAGGCCGTGCCGCCGCCGCCGCCGGCTCCGCCGCAGATCGCCGCGGCTGCCGGACCCGAGGTCCTGGTCAGCGCCGCCGCGGGAACCGAGGCGCTCATGAGCCCCGGCGCCACCGACACCATGCAGCGCATCACGCCCGTCATTGCCGGGCTGGCCACCGGCAAGTCGGTCGTGGCCTGGGTCGACGACAGTCCGGACGCTGGCGGCCGGTTCGAGATCCGGGGGCAGTTGCTGAACGCCGACGGCACGAAGTCCGGACCGGTCATCCCCATCAGCCTCGTCGATGGCTTCGACCAGACCTCGCCCACCGTCACAGGCCTTTCGGGCGGGCGGTTCTTCGTCGCCTGGACCGACCGGCACAACGAGACGGACCGCAACGGCAACTTCACGCGCTCCACCGACATTCGCGGGCGGTTCTTCGACCAGTTCGGCGCGCCCGATGGCGACGCGGTGTTCCTCAACGCGGCCCGGGTCGGCCCGCAGGACCAGCCGGTCGTGGCCTCGCTCGGCAGCGGCGGCCTGGTCGCGTTCTGGCGCACGAACGACAGCCTGAACGGCCCCCGGAAGCTGACCGGCCAGCGGATCGGCGCCGACAACGCCCTGGTCGGCGGCAATTTCGACGTGCCCGCGCCCTTGGCCAGCTACGACGCGGCCGACCCGGCGGCGGCCGGGCTGCACGATGGCGGCTTCGTCGTCGCCTTCGCCGCGCGGGCCGGGCTGGTGAGCGGCAGCACCCCGGACATCTTTGCCCAGTTCTACGCGGCCGACGGCTCGGCCGGCCGGGCCGTCACCGTCAACACGGGCACGGCCGGGACGCAGGACAAGGCTTCGGTGACCGTGCTGCTGGACGGCAGCGTCGCCATCGCCTGGGTGGATGAGAGCCTGGTGACCGCCGACCAGCCGTTCGCGGTGGTGCGCGCCCGCGTGTTCGACGCGACCGGCACGGCCCTGACCGAGGACTACTCGGTGGGCTTCACGCCGGGGACGCCGGCGGCGCCCAGCCTGACGGCGCTGGCGGACGGGCGGTTCGTCATTGCCTGGGAGTCGGGTGGGCTTGGCGGCTTCAGCGGCAAGACCATCGTCAACCGCAATGTCCGCGCCCAGGTGTTCAACCCCGATGGCAGCCTTTCCGGCGACGAGTTCGAGGGCGAGACGCCGGCCGCCGGCACCAGCATCTACCACCCGGCCGCGACCCAGCTCGCCAACGGCGCCCTGCTGATCGCCAGCGAGCACAAGTCCGGCACGCCGTCCGACGTCCGCGCCCAGACCTTCACCTTCCCCGGCGA
Organism: uncultured Acetobacteraceae bacterium; assembly: GCA_964235765.1. Classification (GTDB taxonomy): domain Bacteria; phylum Pseudomonadota; class Alphaproteobacteria; order Acetobacterales; family Acetobacteraceae; genus JAVVHH01. Next base: position 18,276 of record CAXSDH010000023.1, on the reverse strand, counting down.
AAGCCTCGGCCGCTCCAGCCTGATGGGCCACGCCACCCATGGCTACATCCAGGGCGCCACCATATTCGCCGACGCCAACGGGGACGGCCTGCTCACCACCGGCGAGGTGAGCGCCACCACCGACGCCCAGGGCCGCTACATCCTCGGCAGCACCGCGACAGGCCCGCTGGTGCTGATCGGCGGCACCGACACCTCCACCAACCTGCCGTTCACCGGCCGCCTCACGGCCGCCGCCGGCGCGCCGGCCATCAACGCGCTGACCACCCTGGTGCAGACGCTGCTCACCACCACCGGGGCCACCATCGGCCAGGCGACCGCCATGGTGAACGCAGCGCTCGGCCTGCCCGGCGACACCGAGCTTGGCATGCTCGACCCCGTCTCCGGCGTGCTGAACGTCAACGGCACCGCCAACCAGGCGCTCATCGCCAATGCCGTGCTGTTCGAGACCATGGCGCTTGCCCAGGCGGCCGGCGCCCCCGGCGACCTGTTCATCAGGATTGCCACCGGCATCGCCGCCCAGCCGTTCCAGGCCTTCGACCCCACCAGCCCGGCCGCCATGCAGTCGTACGGCCTCACCGGCCAGGTCGCGACGGACACCGCCGCGCTGGCCAGCGCGAGCCGCGACCTGCTCACCGCCAAGCTCGGCGCCGACGGCGCTTCGCCGGCCGGGCTGCTGGCCGACGTGGCCGCCGTCGATACCGTCGTCGAGGGCCGCGCCGCGCCGGCGCTCGCCGCCGCGGCCGCCACCGGCGACAGCCGCAGCGTGGCCGGCACCTACACCGGCGCCAACCTCGCCGCCATCGTCGGCGCGCAGGCCGACACCGCGGCCGGCAACCCGCCCAAGTTCTCCTACACCGACGTCATCACCAACAGCGTCGGCTATGCCCAGGGGACGGCCTACACCGGCCCGGTGACCTACCTGCAACAGGAATACCTCTGGAACAGCACGGATTCCGTGGCCATCGCCGCCGCCGTGCCGAACGCGTTCCTGCACGGCGGGGCCGGCGCGGACGCGCTGTTCGCCAAGGGCGGCCAAAACGTGCTCGACGGCGGCGGCGGCTCCAACTTCCTCATCGGCGGCGACGGCGGCGATGGCGGCACCGACACCTTCTTCGTCGACGGCCGCGGCGCGGTCGAGACCTGGAGCACCATCGTCAACTTCCACCAGGGCGACGCCGCCACCATCTTCGGCTTCCACCCCGGCCTCAGCACCCTGCCCTTCACCGCATCGGACGGCGCCGCCGGCTACACCGGCCTGACCATCCACTCCGAACTGAACGGCGAAGGCACCGGCATCCTCGGCTCCATGACCTTCACCGGCCTCACCCAGGCCACCGCCGACGCGCATTTCAGCATCACGCAAGATACCCTGCTGAAGGACACGCCAGACGCGATCGACTACCTGCTGATCCAGTGGAACCGCTGAGGGCGGTTGCCGTCCCTGGCGGAACGGCGGACGCTGTTCGCCGGCAGCCGGGGAACAGGGACATGAAGTACGACACCGGATTCAGGTGCATCAAGGACGAGGTCAGCCCGGAGGAATGGCAGGCCCGGGTCGAGCTTGCGGCGTGCTACCGGCTGGTCGACCTGTATGGCATGACGGACCTGATCTATAACCACATCACCGTCCGCATTCCCGGGACGGAGCACCTGCTGATCAACCTGCATGGGCTGCTCTACAGGGAGATCACGGCCTCCAGCCTCGCCAAGATCGACGTGGAGGGGACGGTACTGTGGAAGCCGGACACGGATTACGGCATCAACCACGCCGGCTATGTCATTCACGGCGCCATCCATAAGGCCCGTGCGGATGTCGGCTGCGTGACGCATACGCATACGCGCGCCGGCATGGCGGTGTCGTCAATGGCGTGTGGGCTGCTGCCCTTGAACCAGACCTCGATCCGCTTCCACGGGCGAATCGGCTATCACGATTACGAGGGCCCGGCGGTCAATCTCGACGAGCGGCTGCGCCTGGTCGAGAACCTGGGCGCGCACGACGCCATGATCATGCGCTCGCACGGGCTGCTGACCTGCGGCCCCGATATCGCGCAGGCGTTCAACACCCTCTACCAGCTCGAGATGGCGTGCCGGGCCCAGGTGGATGCCATGGCGGCGCGCACGGAGCTGCTGATGCCGCCGGATGACGTGCTGGAGCGGACCGTTCACTTGTACAAGCCCAGCGTGCGGCGGCCGTTCGGTGTGCTGGAGTGGCCGGCGATGATGCGGCGGGTGGAGGTGGAGGGCCGGCGTTCCGGCTACCCGCACTTCGCGTCCTGAGCGCGTGCTTGCACGCGGGAGACGCAGCAGCGGAGTGGGTGACGGGCCGGACCGCGCGGGGCTGCGCCGCTGCCGCGCCCGCGCGCCACGCTGATCGCGCCGGGCTGGATCGCGGAAGTGCATCGGTCAGGGTCCATGCTGATTAGCGTAGCAGCCATGCCGAGCTAACTTTTCGGGAACGAAATCGCGCTTGCTGCGTCTTAGGGTATGACAGTCCAGGGCAATGCCCCGGCGGCCTGGAACTGGCTTACCTAGACCCAAGCAGGAGTTCGTTCCTCATGAAGACTTTCACCATCGTTCTGGCCAGCAGCCTGATCGCTGCCGCCGCGTCGGCGCAGACCACCACCACCCCGGCGACGCCGACCCGCCCGACCCCGCCCGCAATGACCACGACGGCGCCCACGGCTCCCATGACCCCGGGCGCTGGCACGAACAGCAGCAGCACCAACACCCGCGCCGGCACCACGCCCGGCGGCGTGGTCGACCGCAACACCGGGACGGCCGCGGCCTCGGGTGACCGCAACCAGGCCGTCGCGACCACCGACGCCAACGCGCCGCAGCCCGCGCATGGGCGCAATTCGTTCACCATGGGCGAGGCACGCCGCCGCATCGAGCGGGGCGGTTACGCCGCCGTGACCGACCTCAAGAAGGACAACGACGGCGTGTGGCGCGGCACGGCGACCAAGAATGGCGCGAAAACCGGCGTCTGGCTCGACTACAAGGGCAATATCGGCATGTCGCAATCCTGACGCCCCAAGCCTCCTGAACGCGACAACCTCTCGAAACGGAAGAACCAGCCATGCGATTGATTACCCATAGTTACGATACCTACGACCAGGCCGTACGCACGGTACAGACCCTCGAGCGTGCCGGCGTGCCGCACGACGACATTACCTTGGTGTCGGGCGACAAAGAGCGCACCGTGGCGACGAGCGTGGCCGGCGACACGACGACGGGCGCCGGCACCGGCGCCACGCTCGGCACCGTGCTGGGCGGCGGCGCTGGCCTGCTGGCCGGGCTCGGCGCACTTGCCATCCCGGGCGTTGGGCCGGTGGTTGCGGCCGGCTGGCTGATTGCGACCCTGACCGGCGCAGGAATTGGTGCGGCAGCGGGCGGCCTGCTCGGATCATTGACCGGCGCCGGCATGGATGAGGGCGACGCCCGCACCTATGCCGAGCATGTCGGCCGCGGCGGCACGATGGTGTCGGTGCGTGCCAGCGACACCATGGCCTCGCAGGTAGAATACATCCTCGAGCACGGCGAGATGCCAGCGGGTAGCATGGACACCGGTGCTGCGGTTGCGGCCCCGATGGCGGCCCCGATGGCGGCCAGGACCGAGGCCACGACTACCAGGGCGACCCAGCCTATGGCGCCGAAGCCTGCGACGCCGCAGCCGGTGGCGACGGACAGCCTCAACGACAAGATCCAAGTCGTTAAGGAGAACCTGGTCGTGGGCAAGCGCGAGGTCGAGGGCGGCGGAGTCCGCGTGACGTCTCACGTGGTGGAGACGCCGGTCGAGGAGCAGGTCCGCCTGCATGAGGAGCGGGTGACGGTCGAGCGTCGTCCGATCAACCGGCCGCTGACCGGCGCCGCTGCGGAAGCCTTCCGTTCGCGCACGATCGAAGCTCGGGCCACCTCGGAAGAGGCAGTGGTCGGAAAGGAGACGCGGGTGGTGGAGGAAATCGGCCTGAACAAGCAGGTGTCCGATCGCGTCGAAACCGTCCGCGACACGGTGCGGGAAACCAAGGTTGACGTCGAGCAGTCGCCGGCGCGGACCGGTACTACGACTACGACGACCGGCACGACCGGAGTTGGAACGGCGGCCCCCGGCACAGCGGGCGCGCTTGGGGGTGTGCGTGACAACGCGGCCACTCGCGCAGTCGACAACACGCTGGGCACCAACGTGAGTGGTGCACGGCCGAGCCAGGCCGACGGCACTCCGGGCAACCCGCCCGGCACGATGGCGAGCCGCGCTGTGGATAAGACGCTCGGCACGAACGTGAGCGGCACCAACCCAGAGCGCAAGATCTAAAGCCTAGACGACACCGAAGCTGATGGGCGTCGGCATTGCCGGCGCCCATCAGCCGTTTCAGAGCCGCAGTGCGAGTTCGACGGCTCCAAATGCGATCGCGCTCACCGCGGCGACCAGGACGCCAACCGCAACCCTCTGATCCATCAGTTGCGGGCTTGGCCACTGAATTAGGCCGTCGCGGAGCGGCTGCGGCAAAGAGGCCATGTTGGACCTATTCTCACGAGAACGTGACCCTCGATAACAGCTTCGTTATCTTCAATCAAGCACGAAGGGTCAGTGCCGGCGCCCGCGCGCCTCAGCGGCGGGCCGTCTTGCGCAACGCCACGTCGGTGTAGCATCTGCTGTCGGAGGCGGTGCCTGTCAGCAAGCCTTCCTCGATCCTGCCTTGAAGCAACGTAAAGTTATGGAAGCTGCGCGGGCTTTTCCAAATGCCGGATGCGCGAAGGCTCCCATCGCTGCCGACTGTGCCGGTGATCTTTGTGCCGGGGTCGAAGAGTTGCATGCTGAGCCGGCCCCCAGCGACATCGGCCGTTGTCCGCCCGGCGGTCACGGCGATGCCGCACGCTTCGGCGAGATTGGAGTATCGGGTCCCGACATAGCGGCCGTCGAACAGGGCCGACGGCTCCGGATTGGTGGTGGGCGAGCAGGCGCCGAGCGCCAGCCCCATGATCGATGCCGGCCAAAGGGTTGCCCGCATCATGCAAGCGGCTCGCCCGGCTGCTCCGGCCCCGGCTCGCCGCGGCGCGCCAGCACGATCGGGGCGGTTTCGCCCTGGCGTCCCTGCGCGCGCAGCCGGCGTAGGATTTCCAGGAGCGCAGCCTTGTCCTTGAAGTGCACTGCGTCGCCGAGGGCATCGTTGAGCCGGACCATCCCGGAGGTGTGGCCGGGCGGGCCGGGAACATGCAGATAGACCGGCACGCCAGCCGCAACCGCCGCGGCCACGGACTCCGCCAGGCCTTCGGCCTTGAGGGCCGCGCTCGTGAGCAGCGTTACGATGATTCCGGAGCTTTTTTTGCCGCTTGCCGACGAGATCTCGTTGTGCAGCCGGAAAAGCACGCCCGAAAGGTCCGGCCTCAAGGTCTGGCGCACCCATTTCAACTGCCGCCAGCCGCAATAGAAGGTCCGGCAGGTTTCCGGGCGGCTCTCGTAGATGGCGCAGCCGTTGTCGCGCCGGGCGTTCGGACAGCGGTAGCCCTGCACTTTTTGCAGCGCCGGGTCATCGATGGTCAGCGCGACGCAGCAGACGTTGCAATTTCCGCAGGGCCGGCTGGCGATCAGGTCGGGCGTCACGCGCATGCCCCTCTCAGCTTCGGTGGGTAGCTTCGGCCAATGGGCCGCCCGCTGTCCATCCTATCGCGCTACCCGGCCTGCGACCGGCTTGCCATATTGGTATTCCAGGGTGTGCGAGAGGTCGGCGAGCGCGCGAACCGGGCCATCCCGCACCCAGCCGCGGTTCTCATAGAACCGGTGGGCCCGGCGAAACCGGGTATCCGTCCACAGCACCAAGCGCTTGGCCCCCGACTCGGCGGCGTGGGCCTCCGCCACCTCGGCTAGACGATGGCCCAGCCCCGTCCCGTGCAGGCGCGGATGCACGTAGACCCGCCCGATCTCCCAATCTCCGTCGCCGATCGGCGCCGCGGCGATCATGCCGTCAACCTCGCCGGCGACCCAAAGCGACCCGCCCTTGCCGGCATAGTGGGTCGCGAGGGCCCGCAATTCCGGCGCTTCCCGGTCGATGTCGAGCACGCAGCCCGGATACTCGGCCCAGCAAGCCTCGATCAGCGCGATGAAGCCCGGCGCGTCCGCGTCGCGCCCAGCCCGGATCAGCGCAGGCCCTCGCAGAATGCGACGATCCGCTCGCACGCCTCGGCCAAGGCGGCATCGCCCGTCGCGTAGCTGATCCGCAGGTAGGGCGACATACCGAATGCGGCGCCGTGCACCACCGCCACGTGCCGCTCCTCAAGCAGCGCCAAGGCGAAATCCTCGTCCGTGGAGAGGCGCTTGCCGCCTTCCGTGGTCTTGCCCAGGCAGCCCGCGATGTTGGGATAGACGTAGAACGCCCCCTCCGGCCGGTGGCACACCATGCCCGGGGCGCGGTTCAGCGCCTCCACCACCAGGTCCCGCCGCCGCTGATAGGCTGCAGCCATGCGCGGCACGTCGTCCTGCGGGCCATCCAGCGCCGCCGCGGCGGCGGCCTGGCCGACGGTGGACACGCCGGCCGCGACCTGGCCCTGCATGTTGACCATCGCCTTGATCAACCCGCGCGGCCCGGCCGCGAAGCCGATCCGCCATCCGGTCATCGCATAGGTCTTGGACACGCCGCCGATGGTCAGCGTGCGCTCGCGCAGCCGCGGCTCCGCCGCCGCCATCGTGCTGTGCCGGAAGCCGTCGAACACCAGATGCTCGTACATGTCGTCCGACATGATCCAAACATGCGGATGGCGCAGCAGCACCGCGCCGAGCGCACGCAATTCGTCCGCGGTCGCGGCGGCGCCGGTTGGGTTGTTGGGAAAGTTCAGCACCAGCCACTTGGTGCGCGGCGTGATGGCCGCCTCGAGGTCCTCGGGCCGCAGCTTGAATCCGTTGTTCTGCGGGCAGTTGACCAGCACGGGCTCGCCACCCACCACCCGGGTCATCAAGGGATAGGCGCCCCAATAGGGCGCCGGCACGATCACCTCGTCGCCCGGGTCGACGGTCGCCATCAGGGCATTGAAGATGATTCCCTTGCCGCCGTTGCCCACGGTGATTTCGTCGAGCGGCACGTCGAGCCCGCTGTCGCGCTGGAACTTCCGCTGGATCGCCTGCTTGAGCGCGGGCTGCCCATCCTGCGGCGGGTATTTCGTATCGCCCCGCAAGGCGGCCTGGTAGGCCGCCTCGATCGCATGGCGCGGGCTGTCGAAATCGGGTTCGCCGATCGTCAGCGCGATCACTTCGGCGCCCTCGGCCCGCATCGCCCGCGCCTTGATGGTCATCGCGACCGTGGCGGCGACGGGGACGCTTTTCAGCCGCGCGGCAAGTTCCGGCATTAGTGCAGGCCCTCGCAGAAATGCTGGATGCGCGTGCAGGCCTCGCGAAGGCTCTCCGTGTCGGTGGCGTAGCTGATCCGCAGATGGCCGGGATACATGAACGCGGCGCCGTGCACCGCGGCCACGCCCTCCTCGTCCAGCAGCGCCAGGACGAAGCTCTCGTCGTTGGTGATTGCCGCGCCGCCTCGGCTGGTTTTGCCGATGCAGCCGTGCAGGCCGGGGAACACGTAGAAGGCGCCCTCCGGCGAGTGGCAATGGATGCCCGGCGCCTGGTTGAGCATCGAGACCACCATGTCCCGCCGCTCCTTGTAGGCCGCCACCATCTCGCCGATGAACGCCTGCGGCCCGTTCAGCGCTTCCACGGCAGCCGCCTGGCTGATGCTGCTGGTGTTGGACGTGCTCTGCGACTGCAGCTTGTCCATGGCCTTGATCAGGGCCACTGGCGCGCCCGCGAAGCCGATGCGCCAGCCCGTCATGGCATAGGCCTTGCTGCAGCCGTTCATCGTCACGGTCCGGCTACGCAGCTTCGGCTCGACCTGGACGATGGTTGCGGCCTGGAAGCCGTCGTACACGAGCTTTTCGTAGATGTCGTCGGCGAAGATCCAGATTTCGGGGTGGCGCAGCAGCACGTCGCAGATTGCCCGCAACTCCTGCGCCGAGTAGGCCGCGCCGGTGGGGTTGCAGGGGCTGTTCAGCATGAACCACTTGGTGCGCGGCGTGATGGCCGCCTCGAGGTCCTCGGCGCGCAGCTTGAAGCCGTTGTTCTGGCCGCATGGCACGAACACCGGCGTGCCGTCCGCCAGAGCCACGATGTCGGGGTAGCTGACCCAGCACGGCGTCGGGATGATCGCCTCGTCGCCCGCGTTCATGGTGGCGACCATGGCGTTGAAGATCACCTGCTTGCCGCCGGTGGAGATGATGATCTCCTCCGGCGCGTAATCGAGCCCGCTGTCCCGCTTGAACTTCGCCGCCACCGCTTGGCGCAGCGCGGCGGTGCCGGCCACGTCGGTGTACTTGGTCTCGCCGCCCTCGATGGCGCGGATCGCCGCGTCCTTCACGTTGCGGGGCGTGTCGAAATCGGGTTCGCCGGCCGCAAGGCTGATCACGTTGCGGCCCTGCGCCAGCAGCGCCCGCGCCTTGGTGGAGATGGCGATGGTCTGGCTGGGGCTGATCCGGTCCAGGCGTTCGGCTGTCAGGTGCATCGGGTTGATCCAGGCAATGAACGGCCGGCACACTATGCCCGGCCCGGCGCCCGCACAACCGCGCCGGCCGCACGTTGTTGCAGAAACCATGCGCTCCCGAGCGCCAACGACACCACCGCCAGGATCACCGTCGCCAGCGCATTCAGCTCCGGCGTGACGCCCAGGCGCAGCGTGGAGAACACCACCATGGGCAGGGTGCTGGCGCCGGGTCCCGAGGTGAAGGTCGCGACCACGAGGTCGTCGAGCGACAAGGTGAACGCCAGCAGCCAGCCCGACAGCAGCGCCGGCGCCAGCAGCGGCAGGGTCACGAGCAGGAAGGCACGCGACGGCGAGGCGCCCAGGTCCATCGCCGCCTCCTCCAGGTCGGTGCCCGCATCGGCCAGCCGCGCCTCGACCACCACCGCCACATAGGCGAGGCTGACCGAGACATGCGCGAGCGTGATGGTCAGCGCGCCGCGCCCGGCGGGCCAGCCGAACACCTGCTCCATCTGCACGAACAGCAGCAGCAAGGAGAGGCCCACCAGCACGTCCGGCAGCACCAGCCGGGCGGAGAGCAGGCTGGCAAAGACGCCCCGGCCGCGAAAGCGCCCGAGCCGGGCCAAGGCGTATCCGGCAAGCGTTCCCAGCACGGTCGCCCCGGTGGCGGAGAGCGCCGCGATGCGCAGCGATAGCCATGCCGCCTCGATCAGCTTGTCGTTGCGCCATAGCGCCGCGTACCAGCGCAGCGAGAAGCCGCTCAGCACGGTGGTCAGCCGCGATGGGTTGAAGCTTGTCGCGACCAGCAGCAGCACGGGGATATACAGGAACGCATAGCCCAGCAGCAGGCATGCCGGCAGGAACCGGCCGCGCCTCATGGCCGGGTCCTGAGCAGCACCATAGGCGCCATCAAGGCCAGGAGCAGCGCATTGGCGACGGCGGCCGCCATTGGCCAGTCGCGGTTGGCGAAGAACTCGTTCCACAGCGCGCGGCCGATGGTTTGCGCGCCGGGGCCGCCGAGCAGTTCCGGGATGACGTATTCGCCGACTGCCGGGATGAACACCAGCGCCAGCCCGGCGGCCACGCCCGGGAGCGATAGCGGCAAGGTCACGGTCAGGAAGCCGACCCAGGGCGTGGCGCCGAGGTCTGCCGCTGCCTCTTCCAACAATGGGTCGCGCCGCGACAGCCGCGCGTAGAGCGGCAAGATCATGAACGGCAGGTAGGCGTAGGTGATGCCGATATACATGGCGAAATCGGTGTAGAGCAGCCGGGCCGCGGGCAGCCCCAGCGCCCGCAGGGCCAGGTTGATCCAGCCCTCGTCGCGCAGCAGGCCGATCCAGGCGGTGACCCGCAGCAGGAACCCGGTCCAGAACGGCAGCATTACCAGCAGCAGCAGCCCCGACCGCCAGCGATCCGGCGCCCGGGCGATGGCCAATGCCATGGGGTAGCCGATCAGCAGGCACAGCAGTGAGGACACGCCCGCCACCACGAGGCTTTTCAGCCCGGCGTCGAGGTAGAACGCGTCTTCGGTCAACGCCGCGTAGTTCGCTCCGTCCGGGTCATGCAGCAGCGGCGTGAACGGCGGCACGCCGGGCACCGAGGTCGAGAACGACAGCGCGGCGACGATCAGCACCGGCGCGACGACGAACACGGTCAGCCATGCCCAGACCGGCAGCAGGACGGCGGTGCGGTTCATCACTCGCGCAACAGCACGCAGGCATCGGCGGCCCACGAGACGGTCACCGCCGTCCCTGCCGGGATGAGCCCGCCGCCGATGCCGTGGCGCAAGGGCTGCGCCACCTGCAATGCGGCGCCGCCGGGAAGGCGCACCGTGTAGTCTGCCGTGTCCCCGAAATATGCGTGCTCCGCGACCGTGCCGCAGGCGTGGTTCAGCCCGGCCCGTTGGCCGGCCTCGATCCGCAGCCGCTCCGGCCGCAGCGCCACCCAGATAACGGCGCCCACAGGCGCGGCAGCATCGGCCTGCGCCATGCCGACCCCCTCGATGTCCAGTAGGGAGGGCGGCCCGGCCTCCCGGACCACCGCCGGCAGCACGTTGTCGTTGCCCATGAACCCGGCCACGTACCGGCTTGCCGGCCGCTCGTACAGCGCGGCGGGCGTGCCCACCTGCGCGAGCCGGCCCTGGTGCAGCAGGCCGATCCGGGTCGCCATCGCCAGCGCCTCGTCCTGGTCATGAGTTACGAGAACGAAGGTCGTGCCGGTCTGCCGCTGCACCCGCAGCAGTTCCTGCCGGGTCTGTTCGCGCAAACCTCGATCGAGCGCCGACATGGGTTCGTCCAGCAGCAGCAGCAGCGGCCGCGGCGCCAGCGCCCGGGCGAGCGCCACGCGTTGCCGTTGCCCACCGGACAAGGCGTCCGGCTTACGGTGCGCGAGCTCGTCCAGCCGCACCATCGCGAGCAGCTCAGCTACCCGCTCGCCGATCTTTGCCGCGGGCAAGCCTTGCCGGCGCAGGCCGAAGGCGACGTTGTCGGCGACGGTCATGTGCGGGAACAGGGCATAGGACTGGAACGTCGTGTTCACCGGACGGCGGTGCGGCGGCAGGCGGGTGATGTCCTGCCCGCCGAGCACGATCCGTCCGGCGCCAGGCTGGATGAAGCCGGCCAGGGTGCGGAGCAGCGTGGTTTTGCCGGACCCCGAGCCGCCAAGCAGCACGAACATCTCGCCGCTGCCGATTTCGAGATCCAGCCGGTCGAGCGCGATGGCCGGGCCGTAGCGGACCGTCAGCCCAACGATCTCGAGTGCAGCCAAGCCGTCAGGAGCCCGCCTTGAATCGCGCCCACATCCGCGTGCGCGCCCGGTCCGCCGCCTGGCTCGGCGCGCGCACGGTGAACGAGCGGGCGAAGGCGGCCTCGGGCGGGAACACGTTGCTGTCCGCCTTGATCTCGGGATTGATCGCGGCAAGGCTACCCGGCACGGCGTTGGCATAGCGCACTTGATTGGTGATCGCGGCCATGACGTCCGGCTGCAACAGGAAGTTGATGAACTGCATGGCCTCCGCCGGATGGGGCGCGTCCTTCGGCACCGCCAGCATGTCGAACGAAAGCTGCGCGAACTCCTTCGGCGCCACGTAGCGCACCTCTTTTTGCCCGGCCTCCTTTGCCCGCGCGGCTGCCTGGATCACGTCCCCGGAATAGGACATCGCCAAGCACGTCTGCCCGCCCGCCAGCGCTTCCACGGCGCCGCCGGAGGCGAAGGTCCGGATGTAGGGCCGGATCGCCATCAGGCTCTTTTCGACGAGCGCGAGGTCTTTCGGGTCCGAACTTTCGGGGTCGCGGCCGAGGTACTTCAGCACGCTGGGGATGGTGTCGATGGCGCTGTCCATCATGGTGATGCCGCAGGGCGCCAGCCGCTTGGCGTTCTCCGGCTTGAACAGCAGGTCCCAACTGTCGAGCGGCGCGCCAGGCGCCAATGCCTGCACCCGCTCCGGGATCATCCCCAGCCCGATCGTGCCCCATAGATAGATCGCCCCGTACTTGTTCCCGGCGTCGCTGCTCTGCACACGCTGCATCAGCTTACCGTCGAGGTTCTTAAGATTTGGTATCTTCGCCTTGTCCAACGGCAGCAACGCCCCGGCGGCGATCAGGCGGGAGAACGTCGGCTCGCTCGTCGGCACCACGATGTCGTAGCCCGACCGCCCGGCGAGCAGCTTGCCCTCCAGCGTTTCCAGGCTATCGTACACGTCATACTGCACCTTGATGCCGGTCTCGGCCGTGAACCGCTCGAGCACCTTGGGGTCGATGTAATCCGTCCAGTTGTAGACGTTGAGCACGCGTTGCTGCGCTTGCGCCTGCATCGCCAACCCAAGCACCACAACTGCAAATACCTGCCGGAACAGCTTCATCGTCACGCTCCAAGGTCGGCTTCGCGCTTCTAGCCACCGGCCGCGGCGATTGGAAGGCCGCTGAGCCACGCCAGCCTCATCGCGCCATGAGCCGCACCTGTTCCGGCGAGGCGCCGCCCTCGCGCAGCGCCCGCAAGGTGGCCGCGCCGTCCCGCTTGGCCAGGCGGCGGCCCCCTGCATCCAGCAGCAGCGGATGGTGCGCGTAGCGCGGGGCCGGCCATCCCAGCAGAGCTTGCAGCAGCCGGTGCAGGCTGGTCGCGGGGCGCAGGTCGGCGGCCCTGGTCACCAATGTCACGCCCTGCGCCGCGTCGTCGTGCGTCACGCATAGGTGGTAGCTGGCCGGCGCGTCCTTGCGCGCCAGAACCACGTCGCCGAAAGACTCTGGGCGGCACCGCAGCCGGCCCTCCCCCGCCTCGTCCCAATCCAACAGCCCGGCCCGGCGCCGGGCCGCCTCCATATCCAGCCGCAGGGCATGCCGCTCTCCCGCCGCGAGCCGCCCGGCCACGACCGCCGCGGGCAGCAGCCGGCAGGTTCCCGGATACAGCGGAGCCCCATCCGGCCCGTGCGGCGCCGCGGCGGACGCGGCGATGTCGGCCCGCGTGCAGAAGCATGGATACAGCAGCCCGGCCGCCGACAACCGGCCCAAGGCCGCCCGGTACTCCGGCAGATGCTGCGATTGCACGCGCACGTCGCCATCCCACTCCAGGCCCAGCCACAGCAGGTCCTCCTGGACGGCCGCGGCATACTCGGGCCGGCAGCGTCCGGGATCGATGTCCTCCAGCCGCAGCAGGAAACGCCCGCCCGCCTTCCGCGCCCGCTCCCACGCGAACAGCGCGGCGTGGGCGTGCCCCAGGTGCAGCAGGCCGGTCGGGCTGGGCGCGAATCGCGTGGTCGTGGCATCGTCGGCGCCGGGGGTGGGCATGGCGCAACTTAACGGACTGCGATGGGGTCCCGCCAGCGGCGGCACGCCCGGCCGGCTCGTGCTGCTGCTGCACGGCGTCGGCGCGGACGGGCATGACCTGATCGACCTCGCGCCGTCCTGGTCGCACGCGCTGCCCGATGCGCTGTTCGCCGCCCCAGACGCGCCCGAGCCGTACGACGGCGCGCCCATGGGCCGGCAATGGTTCAGCCTGGCGGACCGTACGCCGTCCGTGCTGCATGCCGGCGCCTGCCGGGCCGCGCCGCTGCTCAATGCTTATATCGACGCGGAATGCACGCGCGCCGGCCTGCCCAAGGAGGCGGTGGCGCTTATGGGTTTCAGCCAGGGCGCGATGATGGCGTTGCACGCCGGGCTGCGCCGGGCGCCCTCGGTGCGCGCCGTGCTCGCATTCTCGGGCGCGCTGCTGGACACGCCGGATCTGGCGGCCGAGTGCGTCGCCAAGCCGCCCGTGCTGCTGGTGCATGGCCGGGACGACGAGGTGGTGCCGTTCGCCCGGGGGCCTGCGAGCGAACACCGCCTGCACGGTCTCGGCATCCCGGTACAGACCCTGTGGCGGCCCGGCCTGGGCCACGGCATCGACGAGGTTGGCCTGTCGCAAGGCGCGCTGTTCCTACAGCGCGCCTTCGCGACGTGACCGGCCGATGACAAACGCCGGCCCGTCTTGCCGGCCTTGCGCCGCAATGCGATATACCAAGCACTACGGCGGCGCACGATATTTGGTGGCTCGTCCTCGGTCTGGGCCACAGGGTTGGCGCCTCGTGCATGAAGGAGCGCGTATTGCCTGACGGCGGCCTGCATTTCCCGGCGCTGGTCTTGAACGCCGATTTCCGGCCGCTCTCCTATTTCCCCCTCTCTGTATGGTGCTGGCAGGACGCGGTGAAGGCCGTGTTCCTCGACCGCGTCTGCGTGCTCAGCGAATACGACGACGAGGTCCATTCCCCCAGCATGGCGATGCGCCTGCCCAGCGTGATCGCGCTGAAGGATTATATCCCGGCCGCCCGCAAACCCGCCTTCACCCGGTTCAACGTGTTCCTGCGCGACGCCTTCAGTTGCCAATATTGCGGCGACCGCTACCCCACGCACGACCTGACGTTCGACCACGTCATTCCGCGCAGCCGCGGCGGGCGCACGACTTGGGAGAACGTCGTCACCGCCTGCGGCGGCTGCAATCTGCGCAAGGGCAGCAAACTTCCGCGCGAATGCCACATGCACCCGCGGCTGACTCCCGAGCAGCCCTCGACCTGGGAATTGCAGGAGAATGGGCGCGGTTTCCCGCCCAACTACCTGCACGAAAGCTGGCGGGACTACCTGTATTGGGACAGCGAGCTTGACAGCTAGAGGGTCAACTCGCGCAGGATGCCGCCCGAATGGCGCAGCGCCAGCGAGTAATGCCCCTCGCCCGGCAGCACATGCAGCCTCACGCCGGGGATCGCCTCATAGGGCGCCAGCGCGGCGCGCGGGATCAGCGGGTCCTGGCCGCCCCACCATAGGCTGGTCGGCACCTGGATGTCGGCCGGCGCGAAACCCCAATCGCGGGCATAGATAACAGCGTCCGCCAGCGCGCCCTCCACGCCGTTTCCCATTCCCTCCCGCCAGACCCGGCCCAACCCGGCCAGCGTGGCCGGGGTCAGGCAGGCGCGGTCGGATTCGGGCAGGCGCTTGCCGACCACGATGCGGGGCGTGATGACCCGGCGCCGCAGCAACGCCCGGACGGCTCCGAACAGCCGCCGGGCCGTGGCGGGGTGCCGGCCTAGCCGAAACAGATGGCCCACGCCGGGCGCGCTATGGCCCACCGCGGCGGCGGGCGGCACCGGGCTGACGAGCGCCAAGCCCAGCACCCGATCTGGCATCGCGTGCGCGCAAGCCGCCGCGAAGGGTGCACCGCCCGACAGCCCCACCACGTGGAACCGGTCCAGCCCCAGCCGATCCGCAACCGAGGCGACGTCCCGCGGCCAATCCTGCAAGCTTCGCCCGGGTTGCGTGCTGGAGCCGCCGTAGCCCGGCCGGTCGAAGGCCAGCAACCGCGCCGGAAGGTCTGGGATCAGCCCCGCCTCGAGCCGGCAAGCGGGCCAGCCATGGAAATAGAGCGTGACCGGTCCGGCCGGGTCGCCGTATTCCTCGACGGCGATGGATCGCCCATCGGGCAGCCGCGTCAGCAGCGCCTGCTCGCGGCTCCCGAGGCGCTCCGGCATGGGCGCGCCCAGCCGGAATGCCGGTTAGGCGGCGGGGGCGGCGACGGCGCGCTTGGCCTGCGAGCGCAGGATGCGGCGCTTCAGCACTTGGGCCTCGCCGGGCAGATCACGGTTGGGGGTGGTCAGCAGGAACGAGTCGAGCCCGCCATTATGCTCGATCGTGCGCATGGCGTGGGTCGTCAAACGCACGCGGATGGTCATGCCCAAGATGTCCGACAGCAACGACGTATGCTGGAGGTTCGGCAGGAAGCGGCGGCGGCTTTTGTTGTTCGCGTGGCTGACGTTGTTGCCAGACTGCACGCCCTTGCCCGTGAAGTGGCAGCGACGAGACATGAGCGGGATCCCCAATCAAAAACACCGCCCAGGGCCTGCGCCCGGCGGTCAAGGCGCGGGTTATGGCGGGGTGCACCCCAAAGGTCAAGGCCGCCTCAGGCCTGCGGCTTGCCGTACTCCGCCCGCAACTCCCCCGACCGCACGCTGGCGAGCGCGTTCCGCAGCACCTGCTCGATGGCGTCGTCCTGCATGGTGCGCGCGAGCAGGCCCAGCGAGCCGCCCAGCAAGGCGGAGGCGATGGCCAGCGGGTCGAGGCCCTGCCCCATCATATACTCGATCGCCTTGTCGACGATCGCCCCCGCGTGGCTCAGGTCGGGCGGCGGCTCGCCGTTCATGCCGCCGGCTCCGTCTCGCGCACGCGTTCCTGCTCCACCGCCTGGAGCGCCCACATGCGGGAATACAGCCCGCCCAGCGCCAGCAGCGAAGCATGGGTGCCGCGCTCCGCCACCCGCCCTTCCTGCAGCACCAGGATCTCGTCGGCGTCCACCACCGTGGACAGGCGGTGCGCGATCACCAGCGTGGTCCGGTTGCTCGCGACCGTGCGCAGCGCCGCCTCGATCTCGCGCTCCGTGCGGCTGTCGAGCGCGCTGGTCGCCTCGTCCAGGATCAGGATCCGCGGGTCCTTGAGGATGGTGCGGGCGATGGCCACCCGCTGCTTCTCGCCGCCGGACAGCTTCAGGCCGCGCTCGCCGACCCGCGTCTCGTAGCCCTCGGGCAGGCGCAGGACGAAATCGTGCACCTGCGCCAGCCGCGCCGCGCGCTCGATTTCCGCCTGCGAGGCGCTGGGCCGGCCGTAGGCGATGTTATAGCCGATGGTGTCGTTGAACAGCACGGTGTCCTGCGGCACCACGCCGATCGCGGCGCGCAGGCTGGCCTGGGTCATGTTCCGCACATCGACTCCGTCGATTTCGACCGCGCCGCCGGTCACGTCGTAGAAGCGGAACAGCAGGCGGCTGATGGTCGATTTGCCCGCCCCGGTCGGCCCGACGATCGCGAGCTTGGTCCCGGACGGCGCCTCGAAACTGACGCCGTGGAGGATTTCGCGATTGGGATTGTAGCCGAAGTGCACGTCGCGGAACGCCACGGACCCCGGGTGCCCGTCAGCCAGCCGAGGCGGCAAGGCGATCGCGCCCGGGCTGTCCGCCACTTCCTGCCCGACCGCCATCAACCGGAACATCTGCTCCATATCGACCAAGCCTTGCTTGATCTCCCGATAGACGAAGCCGAGGAAATTAAGCGGCTGGTACAGTTGCATGAGGTAGGTGTTGACGAGCACGAATTGCCCCACGGTCATGCTGCCGCCGCGCACGCCCTCGGCCGCCATCAGCATGACCAGGCCGAGGCCGCCGGCGATGATGGTCGCCTGGCCCAGGTTGAGCATGTTGAGCGTGACCTGGCTGCGCACGGCCGCTTTCTCGTACCGCGCCCGGGCGGCGTCGAACCGCCGGGTCTCGTGCTCCTCGTTGCCGAAATACTTCACGGTCTCGAAATTGAGCAGGCTGTCCACCGCCTTGGTCTGCGCGTCGGAGTCCATGTCGTTCATCGTGCGCCGGAACCGCACGCGCCAGTTGGTGAACAGGAAGGTGAAGCCGATGTAAATCGTGACCGCGGCGAAGGTGACAGCGGCAAAGCGCCAATCGAACATTCGCCAGAGGATCGCCGTGACCAGCAACACCTCGAGCAGGGTCGGGATGATATTGAACACTGCCAGGCGTAGCACGGCCTCGACGCCGTTGGTGCCACGCTCGATGGCCCGCGACAGGCCGCCCGTCTGCCGGTCGAGGTGGAAACGCAGGCTGAGCCGATGCAAGTGCTGGAATGTCTGGAGCGCCACCTTGCGGATGGTGCGCTGCTGCACCGCGGCGAATACGGCGTCACGGATTTCCGCGAAGCCGGAAGAGGCCACGCGCAGCAGCGCGTACGCGCCGATGAGGCCGAACGGCACCGTCAGCATGTGGCTGGCCGGCGCCAGCGCGTCGACGGCGTGGCTGTATACTAGGGGAATGTACACGGTCGCGATCTTGGCCACGACCAGCAAGGCCAGTGCGAGCACCACGCGCACCCGCACGCTGGTCTCGCCCCGGGGCCAGAGGTAGGGGAGCAGGGTTCGGACGGTCTGAAAGCCGTTGCGGGAGAAGGCAGGCGCAGGAGTGGTCTCGGCAGGCTTCATGCGCCGTATGTGGCGGCTCCGGCCGGGGAAGGGAAGGCACGGCGGCGCAATGCGCCTATAACGGGGCGATGTCCGACCTGATGCGCCATATCGAAGCCTGCAACAACGCTGTGCTGCCCGGCGCAAGGGTGCGGTTCATCGTCGATGGCGCGGCGGTCGGCTGGGTCGAGCCGGCGTTGGCGCGGCGCCTGCTTGCACTCGGCGCCGTTGCGGACGGGGCAGTGGCGGGCGGGGCAGTGCGTGTGCCGTCGGGCGAGGTGCAGCGGTTG